>NZ_LZZP01000005.1:0-835101 GCF_014170215.1 Sphingobacterium sp. UME9
CTCCGACGGATCCCGTCCGACTTGCATGTATTAGGCCTGCCGCTAGCGTTCATCCTGAGCCAGGATCAAACTCTCCATTGTAAAATGAAGTTTTTGATTCCAACTATTTACATAATCAGAATTCTTTTTTTATATCTCTGATCTTGGATCGAATTGAACTAATTCTTGAATTTGTTCATGACTTTCGTTTGTCTACTCGTCACGCTTACATGATTGTGTTTTCTTAAAGAACTTTGTTACTCGTCACGCTTACATGATTGTGTTTTCTTAAAGAACTTTGTCGCTTCAACTTCCGTATCCGCTATATTCCGATAGGCATTGCGCCCCTCTTTATCGTTTTGTTTTTCCCTTCGTTTCCGTTGGGACTGCAAAGGTAGAAATCTTTTTTGAACTTCCAAAAACTTTTTTAAGTTTTTTTTTCTTTTCTCTTTTTTCGATTTCCGCGTTTAAAATAAACTGAACGGGATTTTAAATCCTGTCAGGCTTCTCTTAAACCCTTCTTTTTTCATGATTCCTTCTTTCGAAGCAACCGTTCCTCCTTTGCGGAGTGGTGCAAAGATAGGGAGTTTTAACAATCACTTCCAAGCCTTTTGTTCTTATTATTTTCATTTTATCCTTAACTGCCTGTAAAGGTGCGAGATTCTTTTTGTAAAACAGGTGATCGGAAGGGCGGAATGGCTGATCCGGCCGCCAGATTGGGCCACATAGCGGGATCTGGCAACGAAACATCCCGAATTGCACATGCAGGGTCTACTGCCCCACCGACGCAGCATAGCAAAGGGAGATCGGAAAACGCAAACATAACAGAGAACCGCATAGTTTAATATCATCGATATATATATAATAGTGATAGGATGTGACCGCGAAGCGCAACCGCAGCGGAATAGAAGATGGCGGAACCAGTCTAAAGTAAACCTTGATCAATTCTCATTTTGGTATAGAGTTTACTTAGGGTTTAGTTAGGGTTTGTTTAGGTATAGCTTAGGTTATAGCTAAACTAACCCTAACCAAAAGCTAACTAAATACCAATTAAAATCTAGTTTAAAGAAGAACTAAATAAAAGCGAATAAACAGAGCCAACAAATAAGATAGTAGCACGCTTCACCTCGGATTTGCCCCAGAGAAACAGAAAACAACAGCGATTTGAAGGAATATAACAGAGATAAGACGCTAAGAAGCCCTTTTAGTCTAGAACAAGAGCTAAACTAACATCCTACAAAACCAAAACTAGGTAAGAAAAGAGCAAGAGAGATCAAAGAATCAGAAAACAGAAAAGAAACTGAAACCAGCTAAAGCTGATTCGCAAAAAGAAGGAAATTACTATTTCTCCTCCGCTTTAAAAACCCAAAAACGCTGAAGTGTATAGTTGAAGCCCAAAGAAACGAGCAGCTCAACGACTAGTTTTGAGAACAAAAAGTTTAAATGATATACATCCACCAGAAAATGAATTCCTGTAGACTTCAATGCAATACTACCACAGACGACAATCACAAATTTCCATAGCTGACTCCCAACAGACTTTTGCGTACTACCAAAGGACCAATATCGATTGATCAAAAAATTAACAACAGCACCAAGGCTACCACTAATAGCATTAGAAAAAGGAGCACTGATATGAAGTAGCTTATAACAAGCAGAGTATACTCCAAAATCAAACAATCCGCCTAAAAAGGCGGAAAGTTGAGCTTTTAAAAAAGTAATAACTTTTGAAGACATCGTTAAATAGCCTCCTCCTGCTGTTTTTTTAGTTTATCCTCTTTGTCTTTTTCATCGCCTAATTTAAGAAGTAGGCGTGTATCATTTGCATTAATTATAAAAAGTGCAATACAGATTACCAGTACACACCAATTAATAGATCCTGGCATTAAAACTTCAAAGAGCATAACCAATGAAATAATCACTCGAATTTCAGTAGGCCCCAAAATTCCGGCGTCTATCGTATACTTATCTGTAATTCTATACCTGAGCTGAGAAATAATCATTGCCCAGCCATATAATGCGACCAATGTAAATCCCAGATACTTAAAATCGCCCACGGTATACAACACATATCCCAATCCTATAAAAACCGTACTGATCCAATCCATTACAATATCCAGTGCGAAACCGTACCAGCGACGGGATTTATTGCGGTAGAATGCGATACGCCCATCTAATGAATCACCAAACCATTGCACAAAGAAACCAGGAATTCCTAAAAGTAAATAGCGAATATCAACATATTCAGCCAGTATAAAACTCCCCAATATCATTAAGGAACCTAAAAATCCAATTGCCGTAAGTCCATCCGAAGTAATCCAATTGGGGATTCTAGGAACGAGGTACGAAATAAGTTTTTGTTCGGGTTCACTTAAGATATTTGTTCTCTTTCTATCCTGAAAAAGTTTTTTATTTATTTTTAACTCACTCATTATCTGCGATTATAGCCATTTATTTTCTTTATACCAAGCCAATGCTTCCATTAAGCCTTTCTTCAAATCATATTTAGGTTGGTATTGTAGCTGACGTTGAGCCGCCGAGATATCACAGCCCCAGTTTTCAGCTGTAAGTTCATTCAGCCGTTCAGGATATAGTACAGGTATTGCTTTAGAATTTTTATACAAACGTTCAAAAATAACCGCGATAGTCTTCACGACACCCAAAGGAATATGCATACGAATCATTTTCTTTTGGCTAAACTCTTTGAAAAACCTAGCCAACTCATAACGCCCATATACCTGCCCATCACTGAGGTTATACACCTGCTTTCCACCTTGGTCAAAACGACAGGCATGAATGATCGCCTGTACCAAGTCGGCAACATAAATAAAGCTAAGCTTTTGAGGAGAGCGACCAACATAGGCATCCAGGCCTCCGTTCATTGTTTTAAAAACAATAAAAATATCCTTTTCCCGAGGGCCGTATACTGCAGTAGGGCGCAAAATCGTTAGTGGCTGATCTTTAAAATCATTCAACGCGAACTCCGCTTTCTGCTTACTACGACCATACGCCGTAACAGGACGATAAAGGTTGCTTTCATCGATAGGGTTAGCATCGTAGTTAACAGGACCGATCGCCGCAAGACTACTAACGAAAACAAATCTTTTGATGGGAGTTTTTAAAGAAAAACAAGCTGATGCCAAGTTTTTTGTATAACCAACATTGACCTTTTCAAGATCTTCTTCATGTTTGGCACGAGTCATTGCCGCAGCATGAACAACATAGGTATAGTTTTCCGCTTCCAGTAATTCTCTGATAGACTCTTCATCAGAGAAATCCGGATAAACAAATTTATCTACAACGGAGCGAATTTCTGAAACATCACTTGACTTCCTCACCGCGGCATGAACTTCCATCCCCGCCTCTTTCGCTGCTCTTGTCAAATGATAGCCTACAAAACCACTCGCTCCGGTGATTAATACTTTTTCTATCATAATGATTTTTGATACAAACGATAACGTTTGTACAATTCTCCATTCATTTGTTCAATAGCGTGGTTCATCATGTAATTATGCTCCAACATCCATGAACATTCGGCCCCCTTAATATTAGAATCTTTTGATTCTTTTATAATTCGGCCATACAAACATGCTTCAATACCAAGTTTACGGTAGTCTTCCAATACCCCTAACATGAGTACACGAAGCAAGTTGATTTTTTTCTTTCCAAATAACAATTTAAAAATACCCGTAGGAAGTAGACGTCCTCGCTTCACTTTGATAAGGATCTGATTTATATCAGGTATCCCTAGACCAAAGCCAATAAGCTCACCATCTTTCTCTGCAACGATAGCAAAACGTGGATCGAGAATCATTTTTAAATCTTTGGCCGTATAATTAAATTCGTCCTCTGTCATCGGAACAAAACCTGAATTTTTATCCCATGCTCTATTATAAATGTCACGAACTTTTGCTGCCTCGTTTTCAAAATCCTTCACATTGAATTGACGCAATGTAATACCAGATCTTTTCAAACGCTCTTCCAGTCTATCCAAAAGCAATACAGAACGTTTATCCGCAGACTTTTCCATGACCAAATAAGCTCTCAAATCCACTTTATGTCCATAGCCTGAATTGGTAATCAAGTCGATATAATAAGGTGAATTGTAGGGCATCATGGCTACTGGAGGCTTATCAAAACCGTCAACCAATAAACCAACGGTATCATTGGTCGATAAATTGATCGGCCCAACGATCGTATCCCCACCTTTAGCTTTAACCCATTTTTCTACGGTTTCAAATAACGCGTTTGCGACTTCTTGATCATCTATACAATCGAAAAAACCCCACTGTCCTTCATTCACATGATTAAAGGCATTATGGTTGTTGTTCCAGATGGCACATATACGACCAACAATCTTATCGTTACGATAAGCTAGAAAAGGTTGTGCTTGGGAATGTTTATAAAAGGGATGCTTGTCAGGGGAAAGCAAATCGTTTTGTTCAAGAAATAAGGCAGGTACATAATTAGGATTTCCCTCATAGAGACTATGAGGGAAATCTATAAACAGCCGTCTTTGTTTCTTTGTTTCAACGGGTATAATCTGAATCATACGATTAGATTTTATATTAATGTTTCAACTTCAGCTTGTTTGAATACTTTAACCATCTTCTCAATAGCCTCGTCGATTTGGTCATAAGTATGTGTCGCCATCAATGAAAAACGAATCAAAGACTCTTCCGCAGGAACTGCCGGAGAAACAACTGGATTAACGAATACACCATCATCTTGGAGCATTTTAGTTACCCAGAACGTTTTTTCATTGCTACGAATAAAGATTGGTAGAATAGGACTTTCCGTAGCACCTAAATCAAACCCATGATCCAGTAATTGTGCTTTGGCATAATCTGTATTTTTCCATAATTTTTCAATATGCTCTGGCTCATTTTGAATAATTTCCAAAGCTTTCAATGTTGAAGCCACCGAAGCTGGAGTCATTGAAGCACTGAACATCACAGAGCGCGCATTATGTTTTAAGAAATCAATCACATCTGCATCACCGGCCACAAATCCACCTAAAGAAGCTAACGATTTACTAAATGTACCCATAATCAAGTCTACATCATCATTAAGCCCAAAATGAGAAGCTGTACCAGCTCCTTTGTGCCCAATAACACCTAAACTGTGTGCGTCATCGACCATTACGGCAGCATCAAACTCATTGGCAATCGATGTAAGTTCAGGCAAATTAACAATATCACCCTCCATACTAAAGATACCATCCGTACAAATTAACTTCGCACTATCCTCAGGTAGCCGTGATAACTTAGCACGTAAGTCCTCCATATTGTTATGACCGTATTTGATTACTTTGGAAAAAGACAAACGGCTACCATCAATAATTGACGCGTGGTCACGTTCATCCAACAAAATATAATCATTACGTCCCATTAGACATGACAAAGGCCCTAGATTTGATTGGAATCCTGTACTAAAAAGAATAGCGGATTCTTTACCTACATAAGCAGATAATTTTTCTTCCAGTTCCACGTGAATATCCAACGTACCGTTTAAGAAACGAGATCCAGCACATCCAGTACCATACTTTTCCAAAGCATCTTGCGCTGCTTTTATAATACGTGTATCAGTCGTTAACCCTAAATAAGAGTTAGAACCAAACATCAATACACGTCTACCATCGATTTTTACTTCGGTATCTTGTTTTGATTGAATAGGTCTAAAATAGGCATATAAGCCCTTAGCTTTCAACTCCTCAACAATCTTAAATTGCGATATTTTTTCGCCTAACTTTCCTTTACTCATGCGATAAAAAGGTATTTCTAAAACTATTTCTAACTTTTAGATGTTATTGTAACAAACAAAATTATCGAATTGGACTTTTATATAAAAAACTCGGTCTCCGACTAAAAATCTGCTATATCCACAATGTAAGTTGAAATTCTACGTTGTATAGATTCACAATAATTCCAAAAACGTTGCAAACATACGAAAACATAATCTGACTTTCACTTAAATTTAGTCATATTTTTAACACATCGCCCAAAACTGTTAATTTTATTTTAATACTCCGCTAACATCTGTCCACACAATTCTACTTTAAAATAAGACAATTTTAATAATTATATTTGCGAACTTTAAATTATCCTATAATTAGTTACATTTAGGTTCATTGCAATAGCAATGGTATAGACTTACTAATATACAACAATATATGGCTTTATCTTCAGATATCAATATAAAAAATAAAAAAGCTTCTTTTGAATACCACTTACTGGACAAGTACATTGCAGGAATTCGATTATTGGGTACCGAAATAAAATCAATACGCGAAGGAAAGGCAAATATTAACGATAGTTTCTGTAGTTTTTTTGAGGACGGATTATACATCCGTAACATGCACATTGCCGAATACTCCATGGGATCTTTCTATAACCATGAAGCAAAACGCGACCGTCAACTGCTATTGACAAAAAGAGAATTAAAAAAACTGAAAGAGAAAGGGGAAGAACGTGGTTTTACCATTATACCCCTACGCATCTTTATCAGTTCACGGGGTTTTGCCAAAGTTGAAATTGCCTTGGCACAGGGTAAAAAAGATTTTGACAAACGAGAAAACATCAAAGAAAAAGATATTAAACGTGAGCTTGATCGCGTGATGAAATTCTAGATTAACGCGCCAGGACAAATGCGCCTGGCGTCATTCCTACCCTGCTTTTAAAAAGCCGAACAAAATAGTTGACATCATTAAATCCAGCCCCATAGCAGGACTCCTTTACATTACGAGTGAGTAAAAGCATTTTTTTTGCCTTCTCGATACGCTGTTGGATCACATACTCCATCGGACTAAGTCCAAGTTCACGGTTAAACATCCGCGTAAGGCTTGCTTTGCTCATATGAGCAGTCCGCTCCAATTGACCAATTGAAATTTTCTCGGTAATATGTTTCTGAATAAATTCCTGCACGTGTAACAGCACTTTATTAGGTGACTTCCCAATTTTTAATGCAATCAGCGACTGTGACTGAAGTAGCCGAATCGTAAGCTCTTTAAAAGTCAAATCTGCAAGTACATCTTTCAACGGGTTTTCACTAATAATAATTTGAAACAACTTGTTCACCAGGTCGGCAAGCTCAGTCGAATTGTACAGATGAAAAAAATCCGGATCAAGCCCCCACTGATTGACGTGTTCTTTCGGATAAAACTCATTTAGATAGTCCAAGACTGCTGCTATCTTTTCTTTATGAATCGTTAAAGCGGTACACTGCGTGGGTTGATCGAGGGTCGCTTCTGGAAAATCAATATGCATAGCTACCGATGCAGGCAACACCATCATCTGACCCGGCAGATAGTCAAAAGCCTTTACATTCTCCAAATGCATGATCTTTTTACCCTGGATCATGTTAATCATAACCAAGTCATCAAAACATAAAGGCACATGCTGCGACACCCGATATGTTTCGTAGATATTAAGCTCCAAGCTATCTAACGTAAATGCGCGTCGGTTCTCCACTAATGTGCTAAGCTCCCCCGCGCGCGAAAATGGCAATGTATGAATCAGCGTCCTATCTCCCATAGTGCAACAATTAAATATAATTGGCAGTCAATCAAATATAATAAAAAAATAAATTATGACCGAAAGTCATCTGCCACAATTGTGCTATGTTTTGGATCAATTCTGCTACGCTATTGAATAATTGCTGGCTAACTTTGATAAGAAGGGATTAAAAATAATTAATAATAAACCATATGAGCGCAATCAAAAGACCATCGTTCAAAGAACGATATGACAACTACATTGGAGGTAAATTTGTCGCACCAATTCAAGGAAAATACTTTGATAATATCTCGCCAGTAGACGGAAAAGTGTTTACTCAAGTTGCCCATTCAACAAAAGAAGATCTGGATCTCGCTGTCAACACTGCAGCCAAAGCTTTTGAAACTTGGGGAAAAACCTCCGCTACAGAACGAAGTATTATCCTCAATAAAATTGCTGACCGTATTGAAGCTAATTTAGAATATATCGCAGCCGTTGAAACGATAGATAACGGAAAAGCTGTACGTGAAACACTCAATGCGGATATCCCATTAGCCATCGACCATTTCCGGTATTTTGCTGGTGTAATCCGTGCTGAAGAGGGATCCATAAGCGAACTGGACAGCAATACGGTGTCGCTGATTGTACACGAACCAATCGGGGTTGTTGCACAGATTATTCCATGGAATTTCCCGATTCTGATGGCCGTATGGAAACTAGCTCCGGCCCTTGCTGCAGGGAACACTGTCGTGTTAAAACCCGCTGAAAGTACACCAGCATCTATTCTTGTTCTTATGGAAATCATCGGTGATTTGATTCCTGCCGGAGTGGTCAATATCGTCAACGGTTTCGGCGCAGAGCTTGGTCGTTCCTTGGTCACAAATCCAAAGGTTTCCAAAGCAGCATTCACAGGCTCCACAGCAACAGGACGTTTGGTCATGCAATATGCTACTGAAAATATCATCCCAGTAACCCTAGAATTGGGCGGAAAATCGCCCAATATTTTCTTCAGTTCGGTTATGGATGCAGATGATGCATTTTTGGACAAAGCAGTTGAAGGGGCCGTATTATTCGCGCTCAACCAGGGCGAAATTTGCACCTGCCCATCTCGTCTACTGATCCAGGAGGATATTTATGAAAAATTCATCGCTAAAGTGGTCGATCGGGTTAATCAGATCAAAGTTGGGGATCCATTAGACCCAACAACAATGATGGGTGCACAGGCATCGAAGATTCAAAAAGATAAGATCATGTCCTATATTAAACTTGGCAAAGAAGAAGGAGCCGAAGTATTGACTGGCGGTGATGAAAACAATGTCGGCGCTGGTTTTGAAGAAGGCTACTACATCAAACCTACGCTATTCAAAGGAGATAATAGCATGCGCATTTTCCAGGAAGAAATCTTCGGCCCTGTGCTGGCAGTGACCACGTTCAAAGATGAACAAGAAGCAATTGCCATCGCCAACGATACCATGTATGGTCTCGGAGCAGGTGTATGGACCCGAGATGCACATCAGCTTTATCAGGTTCCACGTGCCATACAAGCTGGGCGTGTATGGGTAAATCAATACCACTCCTACCCAGCTGGCGCTCCATTTGGCGGATACAAACAATCAGGAATTGGACGGGAAAACCATAAAATGATGCTTGCACATTACAGACAGGCTAAGAATATGTTGATTTCCTACAGTAAAGAAAAACTTGGTTTCTTTTAACTGAAGCTTACCGGGTATACTTTTCGAACAGCTTGATACCCGAGTCTAGGGGGAGCAAATGCTGCCCCTTCCGCTGAATTTCATATGAACCAACGCTAAAACACATAAACTGATTTCACCATGATTAATAGATTAGACATCACTGAAAAAGCAAGGGAGCTCATTCATGAACTTGAAGCGAAGCATGGTAAATTAATGTTTTACCAGGCCGGAGGCTGCTGCGAGGGTACGCAACCACAGTGTTTTGAGGAAGGGGGATATTTTCCAAGGACGAATGACGCCATGATAGGCTTAGCTGAGGGATATGAATTTTGGGTAGATCGTGATCTCTTTGAATATTGGAAACATGCACATTTCACCCTCGATGTACTGGATGGGTTTGGTCCCGGAGGATTCTCATTGGAAACGCCACTGGGTAAAACTTTCAAAGTTCATTATCGCCTATTTACAGCCGAAGAGCTTAATGACCTCAGCCCAATCAAGCGAAACGAATGACTAAAAAGCATAAAACACCATAGAATCACAACACTGTAGAGATGACCAATAAAATTCTCCCCTGAGTTTCCGCATTCGGAAGCTAAAATTTTATTCAATATCCAAGCCTTCAAGGACTGGAATTGGCTGTTTGTTTTCATCTAGGGCAACAAATGTAAAAACACCCTCAATGGCCAGTTCTCTTCCTTCCTTGTACATATGTTCCAGAAATATATCGACCTTCACCTTCAAGCTGGTCCGGCCTACATTCTGAACCCTTGCAATAGCTTCAATAATACTTCCGGAAGGAATTGCCTTATTGAAGTCTATACGGTCCGTCGATACAGTCACCAAAGTTTTGCGGCAAAATCGTGTTGCAGCCATAAACGATACTTCGTCCATAATGGACATCGCCTTGCCGCCGAATAGCGTATCGTGATGATTCGTCAAAAACGGAAACACGGTCGTGCAGACGTGTGTTTCTGATAAATCAATACGTTCTTGTAAAGTCATTTATTTTTTTATTAAGTGGATTTAAGAGGAGACAAATGTAAACCAATCTAGCTCCAGTTCCGTCATTTTTATTCCATATTTTCGTCGATATCCACTCCTATACCTTTCAATAAAAGCGAAGCATTGAATATTTTACATTCTCCTATCTTCAGCTTATAATCAAACAGCATCTGACCCTCGTCGACACGAATGTCAAAATGGTAATTTTTGATATCTCCCGGAAATTCCTCTTGTAAACTGGACAGCTGTAAGTCATGTGTAGCCACCATACCTTTACCATCCAATCGAACCAGTTTCTTTATGATTGCACGGGAGCCGAGATATTTGTCGACCGAATTTGTCCCACGAAGCATCTCATCGATTAGGAAAAAACTATCGCTATGTGCTGAAACTGTATCCAATATAAATTTCATCCGATTCAATTCAGCTTTAAAGGTCGACGTACTTTCATTCAGATTATCCTTGATTCGCATATAGGATATCAGTTTATAAATCGGGAGCTGAAAAGAAGCCGCTGCAACTGCAGCTCCGGCATATGCCAAAATTGCATTAATACCTACTGTCCGCAGAAACGTACTCTTTCCAGCCATATTTGAACCTGTCACCAAAGCAACACGATGATCTATACTACTGTAATCATTGGCCACCACCTGATTGCTTGGAATCAATGGGTGATATAACCCTTGCGCTTCAATCTTATTTTCCAATGGGTTATCCAAAATTACTGGATAAATGTACGACGAATGGTTTCTCTTCCAAATAGCAAGGCTAGTTACAGCCTCAACCTTAGCTAAGGTATCGAATGAATTTAGAATCTCGTGTTCGTATTTATTCTTCCAGTCAACAATAGCCAATACTTGTCTAAAATCCCAAAGCAGAAACAGGTTTAGAAATATCCCGACAAAGACATTATTCCGGGCGTCCAAATTGTTAATAAGACCAGCGAGTTTTTTAAAGGCAAGGGAAATGGATTCTGTACCCTGGTTTTGTTTAAGCTCTCCCGCGATCTCCTGCATAGCAATAGAATTCCATGCGTGGTCTTCAATAGATTGAATTGCGTCTGCATATGATCCCAGCACGCCACCTATCTTGTCTATTCGAGAGGAGAACATGCTAACACTTCCCGCTTTGGCCAAGGCCCAAAGAATATGAAATAGCCCAATCAATGTTGCCACCCCAGCCAATTTTGGCACAAAAAAGCTGCCCGCTAAAGCGACCAAAAATAAAACAGGCCCTACTTTGATATAGACTCGCATGAAGGCATTTCCGAACTGAAAATTTCGGTCTTGAAAGTAATTTATCAAAAATGCTTTGATATCCAATTTATGGTTCAGATTGGCCAAAAGCTTTGCCTGAAAATCCCATATCCATTCCGATTCATTTTCAAGTTCCTGGGAAGCTTCTTGATTGCGTTGAATTTGATGGCTTTGGAGAGGTGCATCAAGCCAAGAAGCCAAAAGATCAATTCCCTGTTTGGTAGTTGCCCGATTTATCTGCGCAAATAAGGAGTATGTCCCAAAGACATCCATATCGGAGCTATAAGGATGAGCTCCATTTTCAAAATGCTGGCCATGATCATACATATTTAATTTTCCGTCTGCCAAGGCCTGTTCATTTGCCAAAACTTTCAGATAGGCTTCAAAATAGTTCTTCTGAAGCTCTAGCTGGCTCTGCTTCCGCACGAGATAGGCGAATAGGAACAATAATGCAAAAAAACAGAAAAAGACCAACGGAAGGCTTTCCAGTTGAAAGGTATAAAATAATAACGCTCCGCCACCGAGTATCACAAATAGCCGCGACAAGCTGAGCGTGTTGACTTGTTTATTTAATTTGAGGACAGTTGAAGCGATTTCGCGATGCTTCTGGTCATATAATATTGCAGTTGGGGTCATAAGGTGAATATTTATTCTTTCACGTTCATTTCAATTTAATCATGGATGTTTTGGTGTCGCTTATAGACCTTGGGGGAAGTCGTTTAAGCTGGTTGAATGGATATCCTACCAGGCCTGATCACCCACCAAAGGCACAAAACGAAAAGTATCCAATTCGATACGGTCAAAATCATTTTCACCGACACGAATGATCGTCATCATCTTTTGCGATTTTTCGTCTCCTACAGGGATCACAAAAATTCCGCCCATTTTCAGCTGCTTTAACATAAGCTCTGGCACGAATGGCGCCCCCGCAGTTACAATAATCTTGTCATAAGGAGCATGCTCCTCAATTCCCTTGGAGCCATCGCCCAAAAAGAAATTCGGTTTATAGCCCATGTAAGGCAACACTTGAATGGTTCGTTGATATAGGTTTTCCTGACGTTCGATGGTATACACCTCTGCGCCAAGTTCCAATAAGATACAGGTTTGGTATCCGGATCCGGTGCCAATTTCCAGTACTTTATCTCCTTTTTTGACGTGGAGCAGTTCAGATTGATAGGCGACGGTATACGGCTGTGAAATTGTTTGCCCGTCACCTATTGGAAAAGCAATGTCCCGATAGGCCTGATTCCAGAATGTTTCATCAAAAAAATAGTGTCGTGGTACCTTGCCAATGGCATCTAATACTTTCTGATCCGCAATCCCCCGGCTTTTAAGATGTTCAACCAATTTCTTACGAGCACCTTTCTCTCGATAATTATCAATAAACTTGTACGCCATGATGTTTCAAATTTACCTTTTAAAAGGCACATTAAGCAGAATTAATCACAAATAATTCAATACCAATACAGTACACATTTTCAAGTCAATTTGCTTTATTTTCCAAATCATCTGTCCTTATGCCCAATCTACGCTGACCTCTTGAATTGGGGACCGAACAAAACGATAAGCGCATGTGGTTTAACTTTACCTAAAACGCAAGTCTTTAAAAGCTATATGGGTAATAATTGTCGCTAATATGGATCTACATCGACCTGAACGCGTACACCAGCATTGGTTTTATCTATTTCAAAATCCAGGAGAACCGAACGGATCAATTCCTTGACCTTTGCAATACTAATATTTGTGCGTTCAATCTTCAAGGTAATGGTCTGGATAAAATTATTCCGAACGCGTGAAACTAAAGGCGGTTCCGGACCCAATACCCTTGCACCCAATTGTTGACGCAGCGCCGAGGCAAAACGATTGGCCGAATCATAACATTTCTGAAAATCCGTATGTTTAATATCAATCCGAATAAGCCGGTAGAAAGGAGGATAAAGATAGTTTTTTCGTTCTGTAATTTCCGTCATAAACATGCCTTCATAATCGTTATTGACCACCTGTTCTAACACCCGATGATTCGTGGTGTAGCTCTGAATGATCACTTTTCCGCCTGCTTCACGCCGACCTGCGCGTCCTGCTACCTGGGAAAACAACGAAAAAGATCGTTCATAGGAACGGAAATCCGGAAAGTTAATGATTGTATCTGCATTGACAACACCGATGAGGCTTACTCTTCCGAAATCGAGCCCCTTAGCGACCATTTGCGTTCCAATAAGAACATCAAATTCATGCTCATCAAAAGCCGTGATAATTTTGTCGAAACCGTATTTACCTTTTGTGGAATCCAGATCCAACCGACCGATGCGAATTTCGGGCATCAGGATTTCAAGTTCTTCCTCTACCCGTTCTGTACCGAACCCTTTACTTTCGATATGCGGCATTCCACAGGCGGGACAAACACGAAGTGGAGGCTCTACATGACCACAATAATGGCAATGCATCATATTAGAGCTCTTGTGATAGGTTAAGCTGACATCACAATTGACACATTTTGCAACGAATCCACAGGTATTACACTGGATCATTGTCGTGTGCCCACGTCTATTTTGAAATAATATAACCTGCTCTTTATTTTTTACGGCTTCTTCAATTGCCTTTAACAAGGTGCCAGAAAAATAGGAAAACATATTTTCTTTTCTTCCTTCTTCGGGAATATTCACCAACTCAATACTTGGCAATTGTGCGTTGCCATAACGCTCAAGCAGTTCAACAAAACCATACTTCTTAGCCTTGGCATTGTAATAACTTTCCAAAGAAGGCGTCGCTGATCCCAATAATACTTTGGTCTGATGTAGAAACCCGAGGTAAATAGCCGTATCGCGGGCATGGTAACGTGGGGCTGGATCAAACTGTTTGTAGGAGCTTTCATGCTCTTCATCAACGATGATAATCCCTAAATCCTGAAATGGCAGAAAAACTGAAGAACGGGCCCCAATCACGACCTGAAATTCATTTTTCATTACTTTATGCCATACCTCGGCACGTTCATTATCATTAAACTTGGAGTGGTACACCCCCAATTTATCGCCGAAATGCAGCTTTAAACGCGCCGTAATCTGTGCTGTCAGCGCAATCTCAGGCAGTAGATAGAGGGCTGATTTCCCCGCAGCGATTGCTTGTTCGATAAGTCGTATATAAATCTGTGTTTTTCCCGAAGCAGTAACACCATGTAACAGGGTAACTTCCTTCTCTTCAAACGACTCTTGTATTTCAGTATAGGCCCTTTGCTGGTTTTCATTAAATTGAAAATTGGCATCCAGTTCAATATCTTCCCCCTGGAACCGGGAAACAACCTTTTCCTTTATTTCAAAAACACCTTTGTCAATCAAAGCCGTAATAGCACCGTTACCACAGCCCGAGGCCTCAGCCAACATGGGCCGCGTGATCTCCTCGGTTTTTTTGACCAGCTGCATAAATGCCAATACCGCATCTTGTTGTTTTGGCGCACGGTTTAAGCTATCCAACAATTCTCTTTTTGCATCTTCATTTCTAAAGTCGGGCGCAAAACGTAAAAATGCTTTGGTCTTGGGTTTATATCTTTCTGTAATCTCTTCAGAAATCAAAACAATTCCTTTGTCAAATAATTGCTTCAATATGGGGAAGACTGTTTTTTGTCCCAGCAATTTCACAATATCATTGACTTTAAGTTCTCCCGCCACCTCCAAAGCCTCGATGATAAGATACTCTTTATCTGAAAGTGTAGAACGGTCAAAATCTGCCGCAATCGATGAAACGACTTTGGTCTCACTGGCCAGCTTCAATGCCGAAGGCAGCGCAGCCTGCATGACTTCGCCCAAACTACACATGTAATAATCCGCTAGCCAATCCCAAAGTTTAAATTGAGCCAAATTAACAATGGGTTTGTCATCAATGATGTCCAAAATATACTTTGCTTCATAGTGCTTTGGCGCCTCCTGACTAATTGACTTCACAACCGCAGAATAGATCTTATTCTTCCCAAATTGCACAATGACACGTACACCGACCTGCACACGATCATTCCAGTCAACCGGAATACGATAGGTATATGTTCTTGCCAATGCTAGTGGTAGGACCACATCAACAAACAGCGTATCTCTTTCACTAAAAATCGTAGATTGTGGATTGGACATAAATTCAAATTATGGTATAAAAGTACAAAAAAACCTTCAGGAAAAGAGTTCAAGCGACCCCGGAGATACATAAAACCGACAACAACCATACGGCCTCAAAGCGATATCGGAGTGAAAAAACCAAGAGATCACAGGTCAATCAATTGCAACCTAAAAAAGCCTTCCTGAAATCTATTCAAGAAGGCTCCGTTATAATTAGATACGAATATGATTTCGTATGAACATAGGCAATTAAATAGGATTACGATTTATTTTTTAGCGCAGCAATAAATAAAGCAACCCAGCCAACGATTAACGACAATCCTCCCAAAGGGGTGATAGGTCCTAAAATAGACGGATTTCCAAAGCCGGTTATTTCGCGCACGCTTAAGACATATAACGATCCCGAGAAAAAAAGTATACCAATGAGGAAAGCAATAAATGATACTTTAATGGAGTACGTCTTTGCTCGCGAAAAAGTAGATAAAAATAACAGTGCGAAGGTATGATAGAAATGATACTGATTTGCAGTTTTCCAAGTTTCAATATGATATGTACTTACCTTTCCTTCTAGACCATGAGCACCAAAGGCGCCTAATATTACAGCTAATGCTCCCAACAACGAAGCGGCTAAAATGATTTTCTTATTCATTATGTTAAAGTGAATGCTGAAAATGAGTTTCTAGCGATAAATGTATTAAAAACAGAGCAAAATAAGGAATTTTTTGTTAAATTTATATTACAAAGGCGTATTATAGGAACGATTTTCTATCTCTTCCCATATATTTTTATTAGGTTTGTTTTACGTATGAATCATCATGAGCATCGTGCAGCTCACCGAAATCTTGAACGAGGTGCAAGATTTGTATATCCTTGATAAACATCTGCCGCATGATAGCTTTATCACCATTAAAAAAACAAGTTTAGTGTACTTATTCCGCTGACAAGAAAATGAGTACCTCATAAATAGTTGTTCTGATGAAACTGGACTTTTAATCGCATCGACCAGCGTGGTAGTGACGATTTATTCGAGTTCTTATCAGGCATTGAAAAAAATAAAAAGGATGAAAAAAACAATCATCATCACTGTTATATTATTCATCGCGGTCATCGCGGCCACGATCTATCTTTTTGGAGACTTCAATAAAAACAATAAACAAGATTCTAAAGCTTTACAATATCTTCCTGAAAGTACATTAGCAATTGCCTCCTTTGCCAATGATCAGACTGTTGATACGATCTTCAATGACTATGAGCTCTTTAAAGCCATTATAGGTCAACGCAATTTTGGCAACTTGGAGCGTCTTAAAGACGAATTATTACGTAGTGAACAGTTAGCGCCTCTTGTAGCGGGGCAGCAAATATTACTCTCTTTTCACCAGGAAAAAGACCAAATTACTCCGTTATACAGCGTTCAGGTTGGTCAAAGCATTGATAATAACTCACTGGCAACATTGCTTGAAAACGTCGGTAAAAACTACAAAATACAACCTTTTGACACCTTAGGGCAACGATTTTATGGGCTTAATCAAGGCAGCAAGGATAGTACACTTTATTGCGCTTATTCCCACGAAATCATTTTCGCCAGCTACTCCAAACAGGTACTTTCCCAGATCTTTGATAAACAGGTTAAGAAAATAAGTACCAAACAAATCGAGTTCTTCGTAAACCATAACAATAAAAACACGCCACTTAGTCTCTATTTTTTCAATGAACAATTGTCGCAAATTGCTCGAATATTGATGAAATCCAAATTTGGCACTTATCTCAACTTAATCGATTCGCTGAAGGGCCAAACGTCCTGGAACATGAATTTCAAAAAGGATGCTTTTATTTTTAAGGGTGAAACAGATCTCACGGCGAGCAAAAATAGCTACCTACAGTTATTTGCAACGCAGACGGCTCAAGTGCAAGCTCTGGGGAATTATCTTCCTAAAAATGCTGCATCTTATATAGACTTTAGTATTTCAGATCCCCATAGTTTTCGAAGCGGACTGAAAGCCTTGTTGGTACAGCAAAAAGAAGACGGTCGATTGGCTAAAAGTATAAAGAACTTTGAAGAAGACAGCAAAGTATCATTTGACAGTATCATCGCGCCAATTTTCAACGATGAATTTGCGCTCGCGGAATTGGATAATCAGGATGCAATAGGTTTGATCAGCATTTCGGATTCAACGCAGTTTGCTGATAATCTTAAGAAATTCAGTTCGTCTGTAGGTGATTCAATCTATCAATTTAAATATTCTAATCTCTTACATGCGCTATTTGGTGAGCCATTCAAAAGCTTTACCCGACCATATTTCACCATTGTAGACAACATTATGGTGGTAGCTACACGGACGGGCATCTTGAGAGACTATCGTGAATCTTTCCGGGAAAAGCAATTTCTTTCCGGAACGGCTATTTTCAAAAATCATGCAGCATTGCAGAATAGCCGCAGTAACGTGACTTTCTATTTAGAACCTAAAGCTGGTAAAAGCAATATTATGGATAACTTAAAAGCTGATTTTGCAAAGAACTTTAAAGATGAGGATGAATATGGATTTCAAAATTTCTATTCCTGGTCTTATCAGTTGAGTGGCAATCAGGGCACATTTTCGTCCAGTTTATATGCCCTCTTTAAGAGTGATACGAGACTAGGCGGCAAACCAGAATGGACAGTCCAGCTGGATAACCGAATTATCAATAAACCTTGGATTTTCGATCAAGATGGGAAGAACAAGTTTATCCTGATTCAAGAACAAGATCATACGGTACATGCATTTTCGCCGGATGGGAAAGAACTCTGGCAAAACCTCTTCCAAGGGGAAATTTTGGGCGAGCCAATTCAGTTACAGGATCTCAGTATTGTCGCCGTCACGAAAAACCGCTTATATCGCTTTATGCCCGATGGTAAAAACAGGATTGGCTTCTCCGTTGAACTTCCATACTCGGCAACTTACGGGGCTACAATCACCACCTTCAATAAGGAGCAACGTATTTACATTCCGGCAACAGACCGAATTCTTGCGTATACCCTCGATGGCAAAAAAGTGGATGGCTTTGAAAATAATAGCGTTGATGGCCGAATTTTATTCGATCTAAAAACAACCAGCCTGGGACAGACAAATTATATTATTGCCGGGACAAGCACTGCTTCCGTCTATTTCTTTGATCAAAATGGTAAGGTCATCCATAAAAAAACATTGGATACCGATGGAGAAAGTGTTAAAAATCCAATTGGTTTAGTTGCGGCCTCGGATGAAAAGAACTCCTTCATTTACTTGGCGAACAATAAAGGTAGTGTATTCAAAATTCCTTTCGAAGGCGAAACAAAAAAAATAAAACTGGGTGACTGGGGCAAAGATGCTTTCTTTAATTTTGAAGACATTAGCGGTGGAGCAGACAGAGATTTTGTTATTCTAGCCAACAACAAACTGAATGCCTACAGTTCAAGAGACTCGTCTTCATACTTTGAATATAAATTCATCGAAGAGGCCAGTAACAGACCATTATTTTTCAAACGAATAGGTAAATCTGATATCATAGGCGTAGGAACCGACAACCGCATGATTTATGTTTTCGGATCTGATGGCCTGGTCCAGGAGGGATTCCCTGTAGAAGGTTTTTCAAAGTTCTATTATGGACCGATTAACTATGGCGACAATGCCAATTATTTAATCTGCATGAAGCGGGATTTCAAGATCTATGTATATAAGTTTTAAAAACCTGAAAATCAATTTTTTAAAGTCAAAACCAAACGCTATAAGATGCTAAAAGATCTTTATAAAAAATTTGTCTAATTTAATTTTTTTATAGTAGGTTTGCAGACTTAATATGACTATGCTGAAATCGGAAGAATTAAAAGAATTATTAGCTGAACCAAAACGTATTGTAATTACAACGCACTACAAACCAGATGGGGACGCATTGGGTTCATCTTTAGGATTATATTTTTGGTTGACCGCGAAAGGACACCACGTAAATCTCATTGTACCGTCAGACTTTCCTGCCTTTTTGGATTGGTTACCTGGCTTAGAAAATGTACAAATTTATACGCAGGATATTGACCTGCACAATCAACAGATTGACGCAGCTGAATTAATTTTCTGCTTAGATTTTAATGGCCTTGCCCGGATTCACGAAATGGGTGAACCTATTCGTCAAGCGAAAGGAATCAAATGCATGATTGATCACCATTTAGATCCGGAAGGGTTTGAAGATTACGCATTTTGGGATCCATCTGCTGCAGCGACTGCACAATTGATCTATCGCTTCTTAGTCCATGAGATGCAAGATCCAGACCATATCAGTGCTGACATGGCGACATGCTTATATACCGGTATTATGACCGATACGGGCTCTTTCCGCTTCCGTTCTACCACTGCTGAAATTCACCGCATCATTGCATCACTCATTGATTGCGGTGCACAAAACTGGGCTATTCACGAAGAGATTTACAATAGCTCGTCAGAAAGCCGCCTGAAATTCTTAGGGTTCTGTTTATTGAATCGTCTAGAGGTTATCCATGAATATAACACCGCCATTATCCATGTAACCAAAGCGGATCTCACTCAGTTTGAAGTGATCACCGGTGATACCGAAGGATTAGTCAATTATGCCCTTTCTATCAAAGGAATTCGATTGGCTGCTTTAATTATTGACAGAAATGAACAAATTAAACTATCTTTGCGTTCGATTGGAGAAGTTCCTTGCAATGAGATCTGTAAATTGTATTTCAATGGAGGGGGGCATCTTAACGCTTCAGGAGGTAATTCGAAAGAAAGCCTCGAAGCAGTGATTGCAAAATTCAAATCGGTTTTACCAAATTATAAAGAAATATTAACAAAATAAGATATCGTAACATACATTAGAAAATGAAGAAAGCAATTCTATTTTTCGCGGCTGCCGGTCTTTTGATGACGTCATGCCAAAAATTCAAAAAGGCTGAAGGTGGTCTTGAGTATAAAATCGTAGATGATAATGCAAAAGAAAAAGCAGTATCAGGCGATTTATTAGCACTTGACATGGTTGTGAAAACGGACAGAGATTCTACAATGCAAAGTACGTATGACATGGGAGTCCCTCAAATCGTTCAATTATATCCAGATAGTATCATCGCAAAAAATCCAGGTGACCCTACTGGTTTATTCAAATACGTAGGTGAAGGCGATAGCTTGGTATTCAAAATCAATTTGGATTCTATGGCTGCTAAAACGCATCAACCAAAACCAGAATTCGCAGATAAGTTTATTGTTTATTCGATCAAGGTCAAAAAACACTTCAAAAAAGGAAAGTTAACAGACCAACAATTGGGTGAACAAGTTCAGAAATATTTTGAAGAAGAATTGAACAAACACAAGGCAGCTGAACCAGCTAAACTTGAAAAATACATCAAGGATAAAAACTTGAAAACAACAAAAACAGCTTCAGGTCTTCAATATGTAGTTACTAAACCTGGAACAGGAGCAAATGCAAAAGTAGGTGATTCTATTCACGTGAACTATGTAGGATCATTAACTACAGGAAAAGTATTTGATACAAACCTTCCAGATGTAGCTAAAAAAGAGAAAATTTTCAACCCTCAACGTCCTTATGAAGCATTAAAATTCCAATTAGGTGTTGATGGTGTGATCCCTGGATGGACTGAGGCTTTCCAATTGTTTAACAAAGGTACAAAAGCAACTTTAGTCATTCCTTCATCTTTGGCTTATGGCGATCGCCCTTCAGGTGTTATCCCTCCATATGCTCCTTTAGTATTTGAAGTAGAAGTATTGGATATCAAACCTGGAAAAGTTCCTGCTCCTACAGCAACAACTCCAGGCATGGTAGCGCCTACTGGAACTACTGCTCCAGCGGCAACAGCTCCTGCAACTAAAGCTCCTGCAGCAAAAAAATAATTCGACTGTAAATTTCAGTTAACAAAAAAGCGGTTTCATCGAGATGAAACCGCTTTTTTGTTGTTCGTATTTTTATTCACTATACGCTAATCTTCTTATCTTCTTTTTTGATCTTCCGTATTTTCAGCCATAGTATTATTACCGCCAATATAAAACTGATAATCATGATGATGGTCAATGCGATCAGCGCCTTATCGGTATGGTAATTTTCAGCATGCTGAATAAACATTAACCTAAAAATTCGCAGATAATGGGTCGATGGGATTACATTTGCTATTGCCTGCACCCAGCCTGGCATTAGACTCGAAGGCCAGGTAAAGCCACTCAAGATAAATGCTGGCGTCGCAATTACCATAAGGACTTCCGTCGATTTCAACTGCGAAGGCAGTAGAATACTGACGAGTACACCTATAAAACACACGGCGAGCAAAAAGACGAAAGTGCACAGTACAAAGCGACCAAATTCGGCCTGTAAAGGCATACGGTAATATTGACCAAAACCCCAATATAAAACCAGGATACCGACAGACATCAAAACATATGGTAATATCTTAACAAGAATCAGTCCGATAGGATTACCGATTTTACGTACAAGTTCCGGAAAGGTATTGCCTTCAAATTCTGAGGAAAAAGACAAAGCCAAGCCTAAGAGCAAGACCTGTTGCAGCACAGTAATTAGAACTCCCGGTAGCATAAAATACAGGTAATTTCCACTTCGAATATTCTGCTTAACAAAAGTTGTCTTAAATGGTTCGTACTGCTGTGCAGCGATCTTTGCCGGAACACCACGTTTCATTTGCGCCTGAATCTGTATGCCCGCTTTCAACGTCGAGGCACACACATTGACAGCCATCATGGCGGTATTAGAGGTCAATGTATTGGCACCGTCTACAAAAACAGTCATTTCGGGCAAGCGACCTTGTTGTACTCCGGATGCAAAACCCTTGGGAATATGTACAATCGTTGTTGCCTCATATTGCATGGCAATATCTTTTGAATCAAATAAGGACGGTAATACACGGGCAACTTCAATACTCTCATTATCCGAAAGCATATCAATAAATGAACTGCTTAAGGGGCTATTATCCTCATCAACCACAATGACCGGCATCTGAGTTACCTTGCCTTGTTGATAAACATGCCCCACCAATACACCATACAATACAGGTGCACCTAGAAAAAGCATCAATAGCACTTTATTATTGAAGAAGAGCTTAAACTCCCGTTGGATCAATTCTAAAAATTTTTTCACAGTCAAGCTCTTTAATTCGCATGGAGAACCACAAGCGTTTTTGTTAACAAATCTTTGCTACCGGCAACATCTTCAGGAACAATTTTCAATTCAAACACAGCCTGTTGCGGATCGAAATCAGGATAAGCTGAGGCAATGCTTGCGTACGAATTTAAGGCTTTGATACTAATCACCTTTGCTTTCACCTTTTTGTGATTCAAATAAGGAATTTCAACCTCCACGGCCTCTCCTTTTTGAAGTTTTCCCATTTTATTTTCGGGCAATGTGAATCTAAAATAGGTCGATCGATCGAGAAAACCATTTATAATTGGATAGCCTGCCATCGCCAATTCACCGACTTTCAGATTAATCGTTTCCACACTCATGTCCTGTGGAGCAATGACATATTTCTCCTGTGCAGCAACATTGACTTCAGATACCGCCCCGAGCGCACGCTCTTTCTGTCCCAAAGCCATAATCTGCTGTTCTTGCCTAGCCCCACCCTTTGCTTCAGCTAATTCAGCCTGTGCTGCAAGATATTGATTTTTGGCCCCCTGATATTTGGCGTAGGTCTCGTCGTACTTTTGCTGCGGAATCAGGCTGTCCTGCAAAAGGGCATCCAGCCTACCTATTGATTTTTTCGCAAATTCATATTGTTCCTTAAGTCCATCTACCTTCGCCTGCAACTGCACGAGTTGCCCTTTCGTAGCACCTTTGACTGCCATGTTATATTGTGCATCAGCAGACTGCAGCGCTCCCTTTGCCTGCTCTTCTTTCGCATCTACCTCGGGAATACTCAAAATAGCCAAGGTATCCCCCGCATGCACAAAATCCCCTTCTTCAACCAATAGCTTTGCAATTTTCCCCGGAACCTTTGTCACAACCGTCACTTGCTCTCGCTCCACCTTCCCTTCAATAGGCTTCTCTTTCACTTGATTTGTACAAGAAACAAAAATAGACAGAGATAATATCCCATATAAATTCTTCATGTTACTCATGTATAGTTTGTAATAATTTTCCTGATGTATGTAGTAATTCAACTGCGGCTGTACGTTGCTGCAAAACATTGTTAAAATAACCCAAATTAACTTTGTACCAATCGTTTTCAGCAGCCAATAACTCGGTAACATCTATTAAGCCAGCTTGGTACTGTTTAACAGCCATAGAAAGGTTATTTTCGGCAACTTTCAACTGCTGTTCCCCCACTTTCAATTTTTGGTTCCCAGTTGTATAGGTAACTGTATTCTTGCTCAATAATAGATTTAATTTTTCCTGTGTATCTTCCCTTTTGGTCGTATTGATATTTTGATCGAGTTTAACTTGCTTTATCTTATTGTGATGTTCCCCGCCAGTATAGAGATCCCATTTAACCCCTACGCCAACCATTAGATTGGGACTCCCCTTGATAGAATTAAGCGGTAAGTTGACCGTACCAAATAGCGGTTGGTCTTTCACCGTGAGTTTGGAGTTGAATACATTCAGATAGTTTGCGGATCCAAAGGCAAAGACAGCAGGAAGAGCTCCCCCCTTTTCTTTTTTATACAGGTACTCATACGCTTTTGAGGAAGCATCTAGTGCTTTCAATTCGGATCTTTGTTCGACATCACGTGGAAGATCCGACAAAAATATAGGTTTAAGTCCATAATGAATTCCGCCAACCTCCTGAAAAGATACCCCTGTTTCTTGTTCGATCTTTTGACACAACAAATCCCGATTGCCAGAAACCTCTACCTTTTTCTCTTCCAGCTCCAGCAAGGCCAATTTCAATTTATCTCTATCATAAGGTATTGCAAGGCCATTTTGAATTGCTTTATTCACCTTTTCCTGTTCTTTCTTTAATCGCTTTTCAGAATCTACAATCAATTTATCCACCTCATCCAACAACATCAGCTGATCAAAAGAGGCAATAATATCCTTTGAAAGTGTCTCTCGACCGGCCGATTCTAAATATTGTTGAGCCACAGCTTTTTCTTGCAATGCTTTTATTCCATTCGGAATCTGCAATCCCGAAAAGATAATCTGCTTTACAGACACCCCCGCATAGGCCGCTTGCCCATGCATACTAAATCCTGTTGCTCCTTCAAACAAGCCTAAGTTCAATAAAGGGATATTAACTGTAGGAATATCAATACTCCCATTGCTATGTACATAACCGTATAGCCCAAGTGCCGAGACATGTGGCAGCCGGTTTGCTTTTACTCCATCGGCTTCCAGACGTGCTTTATCGACTTCGTAAGCCTTCAATTTCAATTCTTTATTTGTCTGAAAGGCTTTTTGAATAATATCTTTTACCGAAGGGTCAATCAATGATTGCGCATGTAGTTTGTTTAAAAACATAACCGACGCCAAAGTCAATAAACCCAGGCATAACCTCTTATTCATCATATGATTCATTTATTCTTATAAAAATAGGACAACAACCGCCTCTTTTATCTGTTTAACAGTAAATCGTACGGTATGTTTGACTTGTGACTCTTTTTAATTAAACGTATCTTTTCAACGGCCAATAACAATCGTCACTTATGCATTCATGGCATGAAGAACTGACCTCCACCTGTTAGCTTTTCCAAGATACAAAAAAAGGAATTCGTTTCTGTAGAAGGAATCCTGTATTAATTTTCATTTTTGCTAATTAATAAGTTATCTTTGGAGATCGAATTGAAATTTTGGTAATTAAGTCTACCACTTTATTCGATAATAATAAAAACAAGTTTTTACCCTAACCCGCTGCCTCCACGCAGAAAACTATGTTGCTTACAGATACACATACACACATTTATTACCATGCAGGAACCGAAAAACTGCAAGAACATCTACAACGTTGCTTCGATAATGGCATACAACGCCTTTTTTTGCCGAATGTGAATAGCGCTTCCATAAAACCTGTATTTGATACCGTAGCAGCTTATCCAGAACATTGTTTTCCGATGCTTGGATTACATCCCTGCGATGTAAAGGAAAACTATGTGGAAGAGTTAGAAACCATCCGAAAGAGCTTGGAAACACACAAAGTCCATGCCATAGGTGAGATCGGGCTGGATCTTTATTGGGATAAAAGCACGCTTGAAATTCAAAAAGATGCTTTTCGAACTCAGGTTCAATGGGCTAAGGAATTAAATTTACCGATCGATATCCACTGCCGGGAAGCCTTCACTGAACTGTTCGAATTATTGGAAGAACTTCACGACGACAAATTATTTGGCGTTCTGCACTGCTTTACCGGTTCCCTGGAGCAAGCCCACCAGGCTATCGATTTAGGTTTTGCTCTTGGTATTGGCGGAGTCGTTACCTTTAAAAAAGCGGGCTTAGATCAGGTGGTCAAAGAAATCGATTTAAAACATATTGTTCTGGAGACAGATGCACCTTATCTGGCTCCTGTCCCCTTTCGCGGTAAAGAAAATGAAAGTAGCTATTTGGTTTACGTCGCACAAAAGGTAGCTGACCTTCACCAGATCTCCATCGAAAAGGTAGCCGAAATCACAACAGAAAATTCAAAACGTATATTTGGTATATAATTTCAAAACTCAATGCATAATATCTTTATTATCTACACAGGTGGGACCATTGGAATGGTTAAAGATGAAACAGGAACATTCGTTCCTTTCGACTTTGAATTGATCAAACGTAATCTCCCTGATTTAAGTCGCTTAGACTATAAGCTGACCGTGCACTCTTTCGAACCCATTATCGATTCATCGAACATGAAGCCTGAGATCTGGATTGAAATGGCACAAATTATTAAGGATAACTATGCAGATTACGACGGTTTTGTTATTCTACATGGTTCCGATACAATGGCTTTTACGGCCTCAGTATTGAGCTTTATGTTGGAAGGGCTCCAAAAACCGGTCATATTATCAGGCTCCCAATTGCCTATTGGGGAAATTCGAACGGATGCCCGGGAAAATATGATGACAGCGTTGGAAATAGCCTCTGCGAAGCAGGATGGTATCTCCATTATCCAAGAAGTATGCATTCTTTTCGACAATAAATTATTCCGTGGCAATCGCTCATTTAAATATAATTCGGCCAAATTTGAGGCTTTTAGATCGCCAAACTATCCCGTATTGGTTGAAGCAGGTATTCACCTCAAATATAATACAGATGCTTTATTAAATAATATTGATAAAGAATTTATCCTACATACCAAACTGGACAATAGGGTAGCCGTATTGAAATTATTTCCGGGGATCTCTGCGCAAACAATCAAAGCAGTCCTAGATTCCGATGTCCGCTCCATTGTTATGGAAACATTCGGATCGGGCAATACAACCACCGACACTTGGTTTCTGGATCTATTGAAGGAAGCAATTGAACAGGGTAAAAATATCCTCAACATTTCGCAATGTAAAGTAGGGTCTGTTGAATTAGGTCGCTATGAGACTTCACAAGGACTTAAATCCATCGGCGTGCTCAATGGCTACGACCTTACATTCGAAGCGGCAGTAACCAAATTAATGTATCTTCAAGGTGAGTTAGAAGATCAAAAAGAGGTCGCCTATTGGATTGAAAAGGATATCCGTGGTGAATTGACGATTAATGACTAATGACCAGGCACAAATCACAAAAAAGGGAGCTGCACTTCACGCAGCTCCCTTTTTTGTGATCGGTTTCTATGAATTTCTCCCGCAGATTTATTTGCGAGGAAAGACGATATTCTTATTCCTGCGCCAAGCTAGCAAGCACTTCCGCAACAACAAAATTGCTTCCGCCAACAAAAATAAGGTTCCCTTGTTGATACGCTTCTTTTGCTGCATCAAACGCAGCTCCTACCGATGGATAATCAAGCCCCGTTAGACCAAATTCCATAGCTTCTTTCCGCAACTCCTCGGATGGCATTGCACGTGGCATATCCGGAGCAGAGAAATAGTAGGTTGCATCCTTGGGTAGATAAGGCAACATATGTGATAAATCCTTATCGCGCATGGCCCCTATCACAAAGTGCAATTTATCATAAGCCGTTGTAGCCAGATTTTTGAGCACTTCATGAATTCCGTCCTCATTGTGCCCTGTATCACAGATGATAAATGGATCCTTAGACAATTGTTGCCATCGGCCTTGAATTCCTGTGGTTGCCTGCACATTTTTTAGCGCTTGATGCACATGTTGATCACTGATCTCAAAGCCCAGTTGACGTAACTCATCCACAGCTAACAGGACGCCAGCGAGATTCTTGACCTGATAGGAGCCTTTTAAATCCAGTTGATAGTCTGCTGAATGACCTGCAGTATCCGTCGCTTGTACCTTCAAATAATCATGGTCCACGCCCAGCATTTTCGTCTCATACTTGTCGGAAGCGAATTGGATCGGTGCATGCTCGATCGCTGCTTTATCCAAAAACACGGCTGCTGTATCTTCAGCATATTCCGAAATAACGACAGGTGTATTTCTCTTGATAATTCCCGCTTTTTCGCCAGCAATTTCCGCCAATGTATTACCAAGAAGATTCATGTGATCAAAACCGATATTGGTAATTACCGACAGCAAAGGCTGAATAATATTGGTGCTGTCCAAACGCCCGCCAAGGCCGACTTCAATGACAGCGATATCAACCTTATTCTTCTCGAAATAATCAAAAGCCATGGCTACAGTAATTTCGAAAAACGATGGACTGACTTCTTCTATAAGCTCGCGATGGGTATTGACAAAATCAACAACAAATTCTTTCTCACATAACTGACCATTGACACGAATACGTTCTCTGAAATCCAGTAAATGTGGTGAAGTATAGAGGCCGGTTTTATATCCTGCTTCGGCCAAAATAGCGGCCAACATATGGGAGGTGGATCCTTTTCCGTTTGTACCGGCAATATGTAATGTTTTGAATTTTCGCTGTGGGTTGCCCAAAGCAGCGCAAAGTTTGATGGTATTGTCAAGGTCTTTTTTGAAGGCAGAGGCGCCATCCCTTGTAAACATAGGCAATCGAGTATACAGATACTCGATTGCCTCATTATAAGCATTCATGTGAATGATTTTTATCTTAATCTAAAATTGAATACAATCCGTCCTGTTTGGGAGTCGGGAGCATTTGGCAATTGGTTTAGCCGAGCGCCACGTACAGCACGCTCACATTTCTCCAACAAGGATGGATCGGTAATCGTCGTTCCTTTTACACCAGCACGCGCATAGGTGATAACCCCTTGCTTGTTCACTCTAAACTCCACAGCAACCTTTCCTGCTTGCTGTCCATTATCGTCGATACTTGGCCGTTGCGTAAAACTTCGGTTTTCAATAGACAACATCATGTTACCGTTTCCAGATCCACCTTCGCCGTAGTTACTTGCTAAAGGATCACCCAGTTTGGAACCCTGATTTCCAGGAGTTGTCCCTGTACCATCACCAGCCCCAGTACCGTTATTTTTATTGCCTTTAAAAAGCGCTTTGGCATTGGCCTGTGGTGCCACTTCTTTTACAGCTTTGGTTGTTTCCGGTGCTTTTGAAACGACCTTCTTTTCAGTTTTTGTTACCGCAGGGGCATCTTCTAAATCCTGTGTGACAACCGCTTTCTCCGCAACTTGCTGCGTTGGAGTTGGGGTAGGTGTTTCAACAGGATCAATACGGTCAGGGCGTTCATTATTGGCGTTAGGATCCACCGATGGTTCCTCAACACTCATATAGTCATCTCCCATTCCCTCAGGTGAAGTACCGTAATTGACGATCATTCCCCCCATTCCATATTCATCAGGTGCCTGAGATTTAAAAACAACAAAAAATCCAATCAAGAGCAACGATGCCATGACCAAAGTCGATATCCCCAATGCTTTGGGGAAATTATTTTCTTCATGTTGAAGGTGATATCTCATCGCATTAATCTCCTATATTAATAGCTGACCAATAAACTTAAAAAAAGTTTAATTGTTCCTATTTATCTTTTTTTGGTTCTGTTGCCAATACCACTTTAATCTTCAATCGATTAGCTACATCCATTACAGAAATAACATTTTGAATGGGAACCGTATTATCGACATAGAGCATAATTGTCACTTCCTCGCCCGCAGCCATTTGCGATTGAATTGCAGCTTCCAATCCTTCAATGGGCACTGGAGTTTTGTCAATAAAATAGCCCAAATCTTTTGTAATCGATACCGTGACGGTCTTTTTAGCAACAGATTGTTCTCCCGCACTTGACTTTGGTAACAATAGCTTCACCACTTGCGGATTAGAAACTGCAGAAGCCAACAGGAAGAACAACATCAGGAAAAACATGATGTCATTCAGCGCTGAAGTATGTACCTCCGCAGATGGTTTATTTTTTCTACTTCGTAAGTTCATTATCTTCCGGGTTCATCCAATAAATCAATAAATTCTACTGCATCCGTTTCCATACGTAAAATCAATCGCTCCACCATCATATTCAAGATATGGTAGCCCAAATAAGCTAAGATACCCACCGCAAGACCTGATGCAGAAGACACCATTTTTACATATAGACCCCCAGATACAGAAGCAATATCAATACCACCAGCTAATTCCACGTCGTGGAAAATCTTAATTACTCCAAAGATCGTACCTACGAAACCAAGCATCGGGGCAATACCAGCAATAATACCCAAAATATTGATATTCTTTTCTAACTTGGCAACTTCCAATTTACCTACGTTTTCGATCGCTCCTTCAATATCTTTGATCGGCCTGCCGACACGCAATAAGCCTTTTTGCAACATACGTCCCAAAGCTGAGTTACTTGAACGAACTACAGCTAATGCCGAATCCAGGTTTCCGGACAAAACATTTGCTTTTACTTGCGACATTAAGCTGTTATCATATTTTGCGGCACGACGAATGGTCAAATAACGCTCAAAAAAGATAACCAATCCAATAAAGAACAACAGTAGGATTGGAACCATGATCCATCCCCCTTTGATCATCATATCGATCAAACTCATGTTTTCTGTAGGCGCAGCAGCAGGTAATGGTTGTTGTGCAGCTTGATTAAACGAATCCACAGCAGCCCGTGCTGTATCTTGTACTAATGACATAATTATTAACAGTTTTATATAGTTTTAACTTTTATAGGGGATCTACCCAAGCATCCTTAATTTTATTGATTACCGACTTCTTCGCAAGCTGTGCCTCCTCATTTGTCATGTAGGTATTTAAGATAATTTTCTTTCTATCTTTTTTATTTTTCCCTTCAACAGCGCGTGCTGTTTTATAGCCCATTGCACGAAGACGTTGCGCCTCCTGCTCGGCACTTGCCATAGTTTTTGCGGATCCAATGACCACCTGGTACCGCGGTTGAGCAACAGGAATAGATTCCTTGATCACAGGATTTGCTTCCAAAACCGGAGGTTTTGAAGCCGCATTGGTCGCTGGTACAGTTGTTGTCTTTTTAACAGAATCTGTCACACTGCGCTTAGCCAATGAATCAACTTTCTTCAAACTATCGGCTTGCAACGTATTGGACAATGTATCGGCAGGTATGATCGGCTTTTGTTGAATAAGGGTATCTGCCGCTCTTACAACAGGTTTGGTCGACCCAAATAACGAATCCTTCAACGCAGGATTGGTGTAAACGACCGCAACAGCAACCATTGCCAGCACAATAATTCCAGTCATCCAATACCAGATCGCATTTGAATTACGCGGCTCTTCCTCATAGATATTTGGGGCGTATGTTGAATTGGCGTTAGCCGACGCAATAGCACCGATTTCTCTTTTTGAAGTGTTTTCTTCTTGAGGTGCAGATAGATGGCTATCAGTTATTACAGGTGCATCTACAAGTTCAGACAGCTCAGTTTCCTCTTTCTTTATCGAGGATTCTTCAGCTTCAAGATCGGTACGATCACTTGTCGGTTCTGTCTCCGGAGAAAGTTCCTCTGCTACTAGACCCGTTACCACGACCGGTTCCTGTGCTGTTTCAGCTTCTTCTTTGACCTCTTCAACCTCGATCGTTTCGTCTTGATCTGCCGTATCCGGCATAGACTCCTCGGCAGGCTCCACGTTATGATCGGCTTCCACCATCGGATCTTCTTCTACAACAGGGTCTTCTTCAACAGCTAAGGTCGTAAGTTCTTCTTCTTTGGCTTCTTCCAAAGAAGAAACAACTGTTTCAATCTCTGGTGCAACAAGATTTGTAACCGGCTGGAAATCGAATCCCGACAAGTCCAAGGGTTTGAAGACCAAACTTGCGCCATAACTAATCAATAAGCCAAGATCATCGAGTTTAGCCTGTCCAAACTGACCTAAATCAGCTCTTAGGTTATCAACAGTTTCCGACAAGATCTGTTGCGCCTGATTGAGGCCCAAGTTTTCCTGTTGTTGGATATAATGAACAATATTAAATCCATGTTGAGCAGAATAGTCCAGCTCAACATAAGAAATTGGCGGCAAAAACACATTATTTTGTTTATCGAACTGAGCCGGAGAATGAATTCGTTTGAACACACCTATTCCGGGCACGTATACTTCCGCATAACGTTTTAATAAACTATTGATGTTTTTGCCTAGATTCATCGCGCACTATTTTAAGATGCAAATTTATAATCTTAATTCGTTAAAACGAATAATTAAGACCACCAATTACATTAAAGCCCAATCTTGGGTAATACATATAACGCTCGTATTCTTTTCCGAAGATATTATTTGCTTTGACAAAAATACCAAATTGCTTTTTGATTCGGTACTCTGCGCCTGCATTAAGATCAGCAAACGACGCTATTGTTGCCTTATGTCCACTGTTGTCAACACGACTGCCATCTGCGTTATAATCATAAATATACGCATAGGTATTGCCTTGTGTAGAAAGTTCAGCATCTACGAAAAATTTATCGGAAATATTGAAGCGTGCATTAGCCTGCATACGGAATTTTGGCAATCCCCATGCTTCTTCCTCATCACTCAATTTATAATCGTCTATATACACTTTTCCACCCAGATTAACCAGTTGTGAAAGACGTACATTGATTTCTCCTTCCAATCCCATATGTTTAGCTTTATTGATCACGCCATCATAAACGACATCAAAAGCCCAAGGAACATAACCATTTTGACTATCGCCAAATGCACTATTTTTAAATAAAGGCAATCCCTCAATCTGCTTGTAGAATACCTTTACTTTATAACCAAATGTTGCGCCAGCATTTCCTTTTAAACCCGCATAAACATTCATTTTCTCAATCGAATTTATCATTTTAGCGTTAGGAGCCAAATACGGATTTTCTTTAGCGAAACTACGGAAAGAAGCTTGTTTCACTCCCCCATTAATTCCGGCAAACAAAGAGATATATTCAGGTGCCAAAGCAAAATCAGCCTCTACGGATGGGAAAATATTGAATCTTGAGCTATCGCCAAATTCAGAAGTTAAATTCGCACCCAAGGTTACGTTATAGTTGTCGCCCTTAAAACGAATATATGGATTGATGACCGCCAAATGATTTTTTACCTCAGCGCTATCTTTCACATTATTCATTGTCACGCTCAAATTCGCACCAACATTGAATGCACTTAGGCGTTTGTTCAAATAACCGGATAATGCGATGGAATTTTCTTTGGCTTTATATGCGTCTTTAAACAAATAACCATCAACTTTTGCGGAATAGCTTAATGCTTGCTCATTTTTTGGATCCACATTACTTGACAGCTCTCCATTCAAATAGATATCTGTAAAGGTCTGTTTATCCGGAGTCGTATTCAACAAGGTTGTTCCCGATTGATCAAAAGTCTGGCCATAGAAGTTTGTGCCATAACGATTGTATCCGATGGTACCTTTAACGGTTACCGCATCCAATACACGGCGACCAAAGATACCGATATCCTGTGTACTGAACTTTTGTCCGTCAATATTACCCTTTTGGCTCAAATGTTTCGCAAATAAACCAAACCGTGTGTTTTCAAACTGTTCAGAAGCTAAATAAGCCTCCCCCAATATACTGTTATAGTTACCGATACCAAATTTGACATAGTTGCTACTATGTTCAAAAGGTTGTGCAAAAGGAATCTCCTGTACATTCAATTGTTTCAAACCGGTATTAATATCCAATTTCTTGTCCAAAATATTGTTGTAGGACAATTTGGGCTGGTATTCCCTTTTATTGGTCATATCTGGACTACGGCGGATTTTCACAGCATCCGCAAGAATTGGCTTGTAATCACGAACAACATCAAAAGAATCGATAGTGACCGGTTTCTCAGGATCATTCTTCTTGCCTGTTTCCTGTGCAAAAGAATTCAATCCCACGCCCATCAAAAGCGCTGCTAAAGTATATTTCTTCACGTTTCTATTTTGCAACTTCTTCATTGTATCCTATTTCTTTTTGTTGTTCAATTTATTTAGACGTTCTTTTGCTGCTGGCAAAATATCATCTTTCGCATCATAGTTATCCACAATCGATTCAAGTGTAGCTTTCGCCTGGAAAGAATCTCCTTTACCTGCATAAGCATCAGCCATGGTAATAAAGCTTTTCGCCACCCAATATTCGTACGAAGAGAAATTATCGGATAGATCCATTGCTGTTTTGATACAAGCATCGTATTGTTTATTTTCCAATTGTAGTACCGCAACATTGTATTTTGCTTCGGCACCGTATACTGTACGGCTCTTCAATGCAGCTAAACTGAATTCTTTCATTGCCTCAGTTTTCTTATTCTGCTTCACATAGCATTTACCGGCATACAAGAATGCATTTGCGATCTCCTCTTCCGATGATTTTTCGTAATTCTTAACAGCGTTGGTGTAATTTAATGCTTCTTTATAATCCCCAATTTGGAAATAAGAGACCATTAGGTTATTTATTGCGAAACCATAGTTAGCCTTGTATTCAGAAGTAAGCTCCAGCTTTTTCAACAACTGTGTTGCTTCGTTATATTTCTTTTGTTTCAAATACAAATTTGACACCGAAATCAACGTGCGTTCTGTATAAGGAGATGTCCAGTCATTCAAGATAATATTGTAATCATGTAGTGCATCTTCTGTATTGCCCAAAGCTGCGTTACTTTCAGCACGAACAAAACGCGCATATTTCTCTTGATTTGGTTTCGGAAATTTGTCGAAATACGCATTTACAGCTTCCACTGCTCCCTGGTAATTACCTCTAGAGAATAAAGTCGTTGCAGTGGAGAATGAACGTGAGTCTTGCTCAGATTTCGACGCATCCCCTAAGTTTGTTCCAGTTGCATATTTGATATACCCTGTTGCATCGCCTTTGTCCAAATAGATGTTCTCAATTGACCGCATGGCCTGTCTTGCTTCATCTGTTGATCCATATTGGTCGACTACACGTTGGAAAGTTGCCAATGCAGCATCATTGTTATCTTGATTATACTGAACCAGACCAATCGTCACCAAAGCACGTGGCACATAACTGCTGCGCGGATATTTTTCAACCATTGTTTGAAGGCCAGCAATTGCCTGATCACTTTCTCCCATCAAGAAACGTGTGTAAGGAATCTCAAACGCAATATCATCTGCATAATTAGAACTCGGGAATTGTGCAATAACAGCATTTAATGTTGAAATTTTACCATTGTTATCCCCTTGTAAACCTTGAATAATACCACGCTGGAATAACGCGTAATCCTGACTAGGCGCTTTAGAAGAGATCAACTTATTGTATTCTGTTAATGCTCTGCCGTAGTTTTTTGAAGAGAAATAAGAATCACCTAAGCGTGCAATTGCATCATTACGTGTATTCATTTCTATTCCTTTCGAACCACCAGACGCTAAGAAACGCTCGAAGTAATTTGCCGCCGTGCTGTAGTTACCATTACGGAAAGCCGCATAGGCTAACGCATAATTGGCATATCCATATACATCAGTTTTACTAGCTCCCGGCAAGCGTAGGAATTTATTGAAATTTGTAACCGCTTCACCATATTTACGCACTTCGTACATTGCTTCCGCTTTCCAATAGGTGGCTAAAGCGTAAATTTCCTCGTCATAACGAAACTCTTCAGAGCGCATGAATAGGGAAATTGCATTTTCAAAAGCACGCTCATTATAATACTCCAAACCTCTGTAGTAGGTCACCTTTTGATAAGCTGCATTTGCTTCTTTTCCACGTTTAGGGATAGATTCCAAAATATCAACTGCCTCACGGTAGTTTTTTGTACTCAACAATACTTCAGCAAGCAAAGTTTTTGCTTCCTCTAAACGTTTCGATTTTGGGTACGTTTTCAGGTATTCTTGTGTCGAAGCCAAAGCCACTTGGTGGAATTCCAATTCATACGAAAGCTTAGCATAGTTGAATAAGCCTTCTTCTTGCATTGCTGGATCAAAATCCAACTTCGAAGCACGGAAAAATGCGTTACGTGCAGATTGCTTATTGCCTTTCTTCAAGAAAGCATCCCCTAGGGTAATCATCGCAGATTGATAATATGCGTCAGGATCAGTCATTTTTTCCAATTCAGTGATCGCTTTATCGTAATCCTTCAATTTGTAAGCGATGTAACCGATTTGGTAGCTATCCTGATTATTCTGCGTCTTACCTTGGTCTTGTGCCTGGAATTTATCGTAATACTCTTTTGATGTTTTTAAATCACCTTTGATAAAGTATGTTGCCGCTATAATACGGAACATCTCTGTTTCATTTTCTTGTTTTGTTCGCGACAAAATTGGCAACGCATAATCCAACACATCGTCGTAGCGTTTATCCAAGAAATACAAAGCAGTAATATAATAAGGGTAACTATTTTCGAATTGTTTAGATCCATTTAGGCGCTCAAATTCATTCAACGCCGTTTTATACTCGGCGTCTAAGTAAGAAAGATACGCGTAATAATAGATTGAAGCTTCCTGAAATTCAGTTTTCTGATCTTTCAATCCTTCAAATAATGGTTTCGCAGTTTTATAATCCTTTGTCATAAAGGAAGCATATCCATATTTAAAGCGATATTCTACATTTTCTTTACCTGCTAAATTTTTGCTGTCGATCTTGTTAAACCACTCTAAGGCCTTAACATAATCTTTTTTAGCATAATAGGATTTACCGATTTGAAAATAAGCTGCTTTAGCATTTGCACTGACAGGGAAATCTTTAATGTATTTCAGAAAACGGTTTTCGGCATCGGATTCGCCCAATTCCAGTGCGCAAACCGCTTGATAATACCGTACGTTCTCTTTCAACAAAGACAGTTCCTCTGTTTCGTCCAATTGCAAGTTGGATTTTGTCCGCAAAGCTTCAACACGGTCAAATTGGGCTGAAGCAGAACTAAATTTTCCGCGTTCATACAATTCCATACCTGTTTTGTACGCCTTGTTGATTTGTTGCCATTCTGTCTGTTGCGCTAATGCTGGCGTCGCCATAACGGTTAATGCAACTCCCACCTGGTAAATCTTCTTATACATAATATGTGAAACCTTAATATGTTATTTATCTGCAAATGTAAATGAATCTCCCTCCAAACCGCGATAAATTCGTATTTCAAAGCAAATTTATCGAAAGCCTCTCTGCCATTAAAGGCTTTAAGATAGCCCCAAATTTATTGAAAATCAATTCAAATCTCCACTTCTCAGGGAGATAGTTTTATTCATTTTACTAAATTATACTTTAATTGAGCTATTTTACACAAAAGTTATTAACATCTGTGAATAACCCCGTATTATAACGGAAATTTTGCACAAAAAATATGCCCGACAAAAAATAAAGTCAGGCATACTATTGTTGCATTAGAAAACAGTGCTATTTAGTCTCACACGTACATTAACGCACGTCAAAACCAATTTCGACTATCCGCGTTGCCCTGCTAATAGATACAAGACAGCCATGCGCACAGCAACACCATTTTCAACCTGATCCAAAATAATTGAATGTTCGCTATCCGCGACATCCGATGTGATTTCGACCCCCCGATTGATTGGCCCGGGGTGCATAATTGTGATTGGCTTCTCTAAAGAATCCAAAATCTCTTTATTCAATCCATATAGCATGGAATATTCCCTTAAGGAAGGGAAATAGGCAATATCCTGACGCTCCAATTGAATCCGTAACATATTTGCAACATCACACCAGTTCAACGCTTTTCGCAAATCATGCTCTACTTTTACACCCAATGATGTAATATGTTTAGGAATTAGTGTGGTCGGACCACAAACCATCACTTCTGCACCTTGCTTTTGAAGACATAAGATATTCGACAAGGCAACGCGTGAATGTGTAATATCCCCAACGATAGCTATTTTACGACCAGCTACATCACCATAGCGTTCACGGATCGAAAATGAATCAAGTAAAGCTTGTGTAGGGTGTTCATGTGCTCCGTCACCTGCATTGACAATCTGTGCATCAACATGTTTACTTAGAAATACCCCAGCTCCGGCATATGGATGTCTCATCACAATCATATCAACCTTCATTGCAAGAATATTGTTCACCGTATCGATGAGTGTCTCCCCCTTACTTACTGAAGAGGAGGATGCCGCAAAATTCACGATATCCGCAGAAAGTCTCTTTTCAGCAAGTTCAAAGGATAGACGTGTCCGCGTTGAATTTTCAAAAAACACATTGGCAATCGTAATATCCCGTAACGACGGAACCTTTTTGATTGGTCTATTTAATACCTCTTTGAAATTACTTGCTGTATCCAGGATCAATTGGATATCATTCTCATTTAGATCTTTGATCCCCAATAAATGGCGGGTACTTAATTGTTCTGCTACAGATGACATTTTATAGTATATTCAAATATTTACTAATCATTTTTTATTGAAAGTGCCTGTTTCCAAAGGTCACCAATAACCTCTAGTATCGTCATGACACCGCTATTAATCGCTAGCTGACGTCTTCTTTTCTGTAATCAAGATAATACTATCCTGATCCTCTGATTCTTTCCAGTTAACAATTACTTTTTGTGAATCAATAGAATCTACCTGTATTCCGATATAATCAGGCTGAATAGGGATCTGTCTAGAGAAGCGGCGATCGACCAAAACAAGCAATTCTATTCTTCTTGCACGGCCAAATGCCTGTACAGCATCCATTGCCGCACGAATAGTACGTCCTGTCCATAAGACATCATCTATAAAGATGACCTCTTTACCTTCTACAATAAAATTGATATTTGTGCTATTTGCTAAGATTGGACCAGTATTCCCTTTCGTACGGAAGTCATCGCGATAAAAGGTAATATCCAAATCGCCAACTAAAATCTCTTTTCCGATCATTTGTTCAAGCTCTTTGACGATACGTCTCGCTAAGAAAGTTCCTCGGGGTTGAATACCTATGACGACAGCATTTGAAAAATCACCGTGATTCTCAATCAATTGACGACATAGTCTTTGAATTGTGATTTGAAATTTTGGTCCGTCTAATAAAATCGACTGTTTCATTATGGGAATGTTTGAGCAAAGCTACACTTTTTTTAACAAAAACGAAGCCATGAAGGGCAATTAATTTCAATATTTGCACCCAACTGGCACAATAACAAAAAGTGATTTAAACAAAGAATATCTTCCTTTCAGGGAAATTTACAAACCAATTATTCCAGCACATTAACAGATTTTGAAGTTATATACAATACGCATTGCCAATCATTTATAGCAAATTCCCTGAAATCGAAATGCTATAGGTAGAGACTATTCATCTAGCTTGGCACGTTTATTATTCCGTGCAAAAAAATACACCGGTACACCGATTAATACAAGTATAAAGCCTGGCCAGGTATATTGTGGCTTATAGATAATTAATAATACACAAAATACGGTACCTATCAACAGGTACAAGATTGGTGTAATCGGAAAGAGGAAGGTTTTATAAGAACGTTCCAAATCGGGTCTCCGGACACGCTGAATAATAACACCTAGCACTGTGACCATATAAAATATGACAATAACAAAAGATATCATATCCAGTAAATTGCCATATTGTCCGCTCAGGCAAAGTAAGGAAGCCCAGATTCCCTGAAGCCATAACGATCGCGCGGGTACATCATATTTGTTATTGGGAATCGCCTGCTTCAGAAACAATCCATCTTTTGCCATGGTCTGAAAAACACGCGCTCCGGACAGTGCAAGTCCATTAACACAACCAAAGGTCGAGATCATAACCAAAATCGCCATCGCTACCGTGCCACTATGTCCCAATATTTTTTCAGCCGCCGCTATGGCAACACGATCATTTGCCGCAAAAGCAATTTCCTCTCTATTTAATGCCGCCAGGTAAATGTAATTACAACTTATATAGAGCAACATCACCAAGCTAGTTCCGATAACCAATGCCCGAACAACATTACGCTGCGGATTGACGATCTCACCGGAAACAAACGTTACATTTTCCCAGGCCACACTACTAAATACAGAACCTACCATGGCAGCAGCTAATGCCCCCATCAGTACACCTCCCGAGATCTGCGACCAGCCTCCACCTTTCAAATTTTGAAAAGAGTCCCAGCCATAAGCCATATTTTCTGAAAAATGATTTTCTTTAATCAAGAAAAGGCCACCTAAAATCAGTAAAATCAGCGCAATGATTTTTGCTGAAGTAAAGAAAGATTGAACAGCTTTCCCACTCTTGATCCCTCTTGTATTAATAAAAGTAAGGAGAATAATAACACCCATAGCAACAATCTGTATCCAGGTAATCTTAAACTCTCCACGCTGAAATAGCGGTGTTGCATCATTTAGCTGCGGAATAAGGTAGGCTGTAAACTTACCAAAGGCAACAGCTACAGCTGCTATCGTTCCCGTTTGAATGACTGTAAATAAGCTCCAGCCATATAAAAAGCCGATTGGCTTCCCAAATATTTCTGTCAGATAGGTATATTGCCCGCCAGCCTTTGGATACATAGACGACAACTCGCCATAGCAGATTGCCGCCGCAACAGTTGCTAATGCGGTCAATAACCAAACTATCGCCAACCAATATCCGGATCCCAGCTGCCGCATCATATCACTCGATACAATAAAAATACCGCTTCCGATCATCGATCCCATGACCAGCATAACTGCATCCCACAATTTTAATTGACGTTTCATCATAACTTAAGGTTGGTTTTATATGGCGTTAAGCTAAGAAAAAATAATCAAAAAAAATGCTGCCCTTTCCTACATCGCATCAAAAAGTGTTTTTCCTTTTCGAATACCTGTAGTAAAGGGCAGCTCCTTCGGTTAAAATGATGTCTTTAATTGCTACTCAACACCATACTGTTGTTTATACGATTTCTCTAAATCGGTCACTTGCTGTAGCAATTGTTTTTCCGAGGTAGAGGCTAAAATACTCTTATAGGCACCCAAAGCACGTAATGCTGTACCTATATTTGAATATTCCAGCTCAGGTTTTGTTTGTGCAATATCCTGATACCAACGCATATTTTGGGTCATAAACTTCAGGTTACGGTTTACGATTTCATTTGCACGCTTCGTTTCACCAGTTTCATACAACACATTGACAATTGGAATATAGCCTAAAATATCACGCATCAAATAAACACGTTTTGGCATTTTCTCAAAGGTTTCAACAGCGATTTTACGCGCCTCATCCTTATGACCTTCCATCATCAACTGTGTCGCTGTACCACCCATTACTGTATTTGTAATCATGGTAATCATGCGGTAAGATTCAGGATCCAGGTAAGAAGCATGTGCCATATTACCCCATTGGTATTTCGTAGTAATGTCTTTGTAAGCAGACTGTGTATCAACCAATGTACCTTCTGCTCCGGCAGGAGTTGCAATTGGCATCAAGCGCAGCGCAAAGCCCTCTTGTACTAAATATTTATCTAAACCAAGGTAGTTATCATTTGGAACTGTTGCCGCAAAATAAATTGGACGTTTCCAATCGTTATTCAATAACACATTTAAGATAGATAATTCAGCTCTAGAAATATAATTTCTATTGTAGGTCCAGCTCATGGTATCGACAATAGATTCTTGCCAAGCTTTAGGAACGACATTATTTTTCAGAACAGATTCTTTATTCACTGGAAGGCTAAAGTTTTTGGTTGGCAGGAAGTTTTCAAACTTACCACCTCTCAATTCCAATTTGTTCTTCTGGTCGTCAGACAATAAAATCTGCATGATCAAATCCAGATCCACATGTCCTGGAACTTTCATATCCTGATAATAAAGCACTTCGCGAACACCTTTCTTGAACTTTTCATCATCGATATTGATCGGTAAACCATCTGCCTGATTCACTTTTTGTTTCATCTGGCGCATATACCAGTCCGAACTCAACAAACTTAAGTTTACGACACGTACATCCGGACGATAATTTTCGACTTCCTGAACATACCATAAAGGATAGGTATCATTATCACCGTAAGTAAATAAAATCGCATTGGGCGCACATGACGCCAAATAGTTTTTAGCAAGATCACGGGCAGTTGTTTTCTCCGAACGATCGTGATCATCCCAGTTTTGGAAGCCTAGCAATACTGGGGCTCCCAATAGACAGGCTACTGTAGCGGCACCAGCTGCAATTTTACCATCCACTTTTTTGCTCAGATAATCCGCAATAGCGAAAACACCAAGTCCGATCCAGATGGCGAAGGCATAAAAAGAACCTGCATACGCATAGTCACGTTCACGTGGTTGAAGTGGACTTTGATTTAAATATAATACAATTGCTAATCCTGTAAAGAAAAACAACAGACCCACAATTCCCGCATCGCGTTGTCTCTTTCCAAAATGCCAGAATGCGCCGATTAAACCAATGATCAAAGGCAAGAAGTAGTATTTGTTATTCGAAGGGTCAGTCTTCAAAGAATCTGGAATGGCATTTTGTCCACCAACATGCAACTGATCAACAGGTTTAGCACCTGAAATCCAGTTACCTTCAGTAAATGAGCCCTGACCTTGTTGGTCATTCTGACGACCGGCAAAATTCCATAAGAAATAACGGCCGTACATATGTCCGATCTGATAACTGAAAAAGAACTTCAAGTTATCGCCAAAAGTCGGAGACTGGCCTTCCGGGATTTTTAAGTAATCACGATAATATTCGATATGTCCTTGATCCCGTGAACTGTAAACACGTGGGAAAAACATCGTTTTATCGTATTTATAGTCCATACCGTTCTCCACCTTGGTATACTTGTCCTTATCTTTTCGATATGTATACGTAGGTTCGGCATCAACCACTTGCGCATCAAATGTAGGTCCATTTAAAAGAGGCTCACTTGCATATTGCTCACGTCCAAGATAACTCACAAAAGAAAACGCATTATCCGGATCACTGTTATTTAACGTAGGATTTGCCTTGGCACGCACCGTGATCATGGCAAAGGAGCTATAACCAAAAATGATAAATGCTGCACTGATTAAGATCAGGTTTAGCATCGGCTTGACCTTTTTGATTGAATACCAGATCCCATATACAAAAAGAGCTACCGCTAAAATCATGAATAGGTTAAATCCAGTTCCGAAGCCCATTCCCAAGCTATTCACAAAGAACAGATCCAAATATGCTGCCGCTTTCACGGTGTATTGAATAATACCCCATAAAATCAACGCCAAAACAACGACACCGATCAAGAAAGCTTTGATCGCCCCCGATGATGTTACAGTTTTTGAACGTTTAAAATAAATCACCAAAGCAATTGCCGGAATCACCAAAAGGTTCAGTAAGTGCACCCCGATAGAAAGTCCCATCACATAGGCGATAAAGATCAACCAGCGGTCCGAACCAGCTTCATCGGCATGGTTTTCCCATTTTAGAATACCCCAAAATACGACGGCTGTACATAAAGAAGACATGGCATATACTTCGGACTCTACTGCTGAGAACCAAAATGTATCCGTAAAAGCATAAGCCAGTGCACCAACAGCGCCCGAGCCGAATATTTTGATTAAATCGGTTGATGTATATGATCCATCAACACCTTTTACAACGATTTTCTTTGCTAAAGCTGTAATTGTCCAAAATAAAAACAAAATGGTCAGACCACTACATACCGCAGATCCCACGTTCATCCAGAAAGCAATTCGTGTAACATCTCCACCAGCAAGGTTTGAGAATATATTTTGAATCATTAAGAATAAAGGTGCTCCTGGCTGGTGCACAATTTGAAGTTTAAAGGCTGAAGCGATAAACTCGCCACAGTCCCACCAACTCGTCGATCGTTCGGCAGTCATGACATACGCTACAGTTGCTATTAGCGCACATATCCATCCTAAAAGATTGTTGATTTTAGTATAGTTCATAAAATGATAACTGTAAAAAGTATTATTAATACGGCTCGAAAATAAGGATAAGTTAATAAGAAATGAACTTTATTCTGATTTTTTAACACATATTAATTGAAAAAATTTCATTACGCGATCCAATATTGGCTGAAAGGAAAGCATTCCCAAAAGCACGCATGTACTTTTGTGGGCCAACATCTCGATAAAAAAGCTTAGCGCGCATATCTTTTCAAATCAAAACAAAAATTATTTCTTTGAAAATCAGCCCTAATACACTTTTAAGTTCATTTTTATTTGCAGAAATGAGAATAGTCCGTATATTTGCATCATCAAATGTGAACGAGATCATCACGATAACAATCACCTTTGAATTGTTTGTCCGATAGTATAAGGGTAGTACAACAGTTTTTGGTTCTGTTTGTCTTGGTTCGAATCCAGGTCGGACAACAAACAATAGAAAAGGCTTGCATTTGCAAGCCTTTTCTGCGTTATATGCAAGGCTTATTATTTATAAAAGGGTTTAGATTTTTTTAAATTTACATTTTGATTTTTAAAACAAATCTCTATCTTTGCGTCGTCAAAAAGAGAAAAACGGAAACGTTGACTTTTTAGAGACATTGTCCGATAGTATAAGGGTAGTACAACAGTTTTTGGTTCTGTTTGTCTTGGTTCGAATCCAGGTCGGACAACTTTTAAAGTTAAGCGTATATGGATTGTGAAAACAATCCATTTTTTTTAATGTTTAACTTTAAAAAACAGTAAGGGAATAAAAATATTGAATAAACGACAATACAATAACCCAACATAAATATACAAAACCATGCCTTTGCAATTCAACACGGTTAAACTATTTGCAGGTTCTGGCACTACAGAACTAGCCGAAAAAATCGCACAATCTTACGGGAAACCACTAGGAGACAAAACATTGTCACGTTTTAGCGACGGTGAGATTCAACCTTTCTACAATGAGTCAGTTCGCGGAAGCGATGTATTCATTATCCAATCTACCAACCAACCTACCGACAATCTTTTTGAATTATTATTGATGACAGATGCAGCGAAGAGAGCTTCAGCGCATTATATCACAGCGGTAGTCCCTTACTTTGGTTTCGCAAGACAAGATCGAAAAGACAAACCAAGAGTTGCTATTGGCGCAAAAATGATCGCCAATCTGTTGACTGCAGCTGGTATCCACCGTATCATGACAATGGACCTGCACGCAGCACAAATCCAAGGTTTTTTCGATATCCCTGTTGACCATTTGGATGGCTCTATCATTTTTGTTCCTTATATCAAATCGTTAAAACTTCCAAATCTAACGATTGCTTCACCAGATATGGGTGGTTCATACAGAGCACGTACCTTTGCTAAATTTTTCAATGCAGAAGTTATTATCTGTGACAAACGTCGTAAACGTGCAAACGAAATCGAATCAATGTCAATTATCGGCGATGTAACTGGTCAAGATGTGGTTTTGATCGATGATATCTGTGATACGGCTGGTACACTTTCAAAAGCAGCGGCATTGATCATGGAAAATGGTGCAAAATCTGTAAGAGCCGTTTGTACACATGCTGTGTTGTCCGGAAAGGCATATGAAACAATTGAAAACTCAGTATTGTCAGAAATGATCGTAACCGATACCATTCAATTGGATCCAGAAAAAGCAAAACAATCGACCAAAATCAAAGTATTATCAACGGCTGATTTATTTGCAAAAGCAATCACAAGTGTAAATCAACACTCTTCAATCTCTAATTTATTTGAAGTAGAGTAATCTTTGAGTTTTAGATCCTAGATATTGGACCCTGGTACAGAAAGCATTCAGCTCAACGACCAGGGTCTTTTTTTTGTATTGCGCCCCCCCCCCACCTTCTCCCAAAAAACAACAAACATTTAAAAGTGTACTTCCGCTTGGTTCTTATCTTTTAACCATAGGCGAATAGCCCTTTTTATCGAGTATATAAGTTAGCAATTGATTGATACCAAATTCTACAATAACAGGGTATTTACAGGGGGTTAGCAGGGGTATAACAGGGGTAAAGCCCTGCTAACCCCCTGTTATACCCCTACTAAGAGAGTCCTATTCCAGTTTTAATATAGGAAATGGTATTAATTTGGTCATACATTAGGGTAAACAAGCAGCATTGAATAAGTATAGTCATGAACACAGAAAAATTGAACACATTGAATAAGTGCCTGTTTCCGAGCTAATATCGATCGTATTTTTTTGATAATATCAGAAATTAGATTATCTTTGCACCTCAAATTTATAAAAAATTAAAAGATGAAATCAATTGCTATTAGCGGTTCTGTAAGACAGAACGTAGGGAAAAGAGATGCAAAAGAATTGCGTTACCAAGGTTTAGTACCAGCAGTACTTTACGGTGGTACAGAGCAAACAGCTCTTTCTGTATCCGCAGCTGATTTGAAACCAGTTCTTTACACTGCAGACGTAATCATTGTTGAATTAAACATTGAAGGTCAAACTAAAAGAGCTATCGTTCAAGACGCACAATTCCACCCATTAACTGACTTAGTTACTCACGTTGACTTTTTAGAATTATTTGATGACAAAGAAATATCATTAAATATTCCTATCAAATTAACAGGAACTTCACCAGGTGTAAAAATGGGGGGTAAATTAGTTCAAAAATTACGTAATTTACGCGTAAAAGCATTACCTGCAAACTTGCCGCAAGACATTGAAGTACCAATGGAATCTTTAGAAGTTGGTAAATCAGTTCGTGTAGGTCAAATTCAATTGGAAAACGCAAAAGTATTAAACAATGCTGATGATACAATCGTATCAGTAATCATGTCTCGTGCATTGCGTCAAGCTGAACAAGAAGCAGCTAAAGCAACTAAAGGTGGTAAAAAATAATCTGAACAAGATTTTTAAAATACTGCAGAAAGCACCGAAATTCGGTGCTTTTTTTGTTTATTAAAATTTCTATTTTTGCAGCATGAATTATCTTATCGTTGGATTAGGCAACATTGGCAGTGAATATGCCGATACACGGCATAATATAGGTTTTATGGTTGCCGATGAACTTGTTAAACAGGTTGGCGCCAGTTTCTCCTTGCTCAAGTTGGCCTATTATAGCGAATTTAAACAAAGGGGGCACAATGTCACTGTGATTAAACCTACGACTTATATGAACTTAAGCGGCAAGGCCGTCAATTACTACATGCAACAATGCAAAGTTCCTATTCAGAATGTATTGGTGATTGTGGATGATCTGGCCATTCCATTTGGTTCGCTAAGGATGAAACCCAAAGGAAGTAGCGCCGGTCATAACGGGCTCAAATCCATTGAGCAGCTTTGCGGCGGACAGGTTTATCCGCGCTTACGTTTCGGTATTGGCGATAATTACCCAAAAGGTAGACAAGTAGATTATGTACTTGGCCCTTTTGACAAAGAGGAACAAGCTGAACTACCGGCTTTAATTGACCATTCCGTTAAAATGATCCAGAGTTTTGTCAATATCGGCATCGAGCTGACGATGACAAATTTGAATACGAAATAGTAAACGTTTCTAAAGCTCATTAATGTAGTGCCTTATATTGGTATTGATTTATAACAAAAAAGACCGATTTAAATCGGTCTTTTTTGTTATAAATCAGAGAACTTTACATTAGTTACTGCTTTCTGCCCGGGCCTTTTCTTTTTCAATCTCCATCTTAATCGTGCCGCTTATCTTCTCTTTTAATTTCCCATTAGCCTGCTCATCGTTTTTCTGCTCACTTGCTTTCTTTCGGGTCGTAACGATAATGACACCATCTTTGCCTGCATTTCCATACAACGCAGTCGCACTTGCATTTTTCAAAATCTCTATTGATTCAATATCCTTCGAATCAAGTTTTTCCAAACTGGTCTCCCTCTTAACCGTCCCATCAACCACAACCAATGGCTTGACTTTTCCATCATAGCCACGCATTCTGACCGACGGAAAATCTGTTCCGATCGACTGACTTGCCTGCGTATTCGCTAAGAAACCAATTGTTTTTGCTTCAAGATTAGCCGTTTCTGATTTATCCATAAAAGTAATCTGTTTCGCGTCATCTGATTTCTCACTTTTCTTATAACCAACAACAGTAACAACCTTGTCATTCTGTCCTTCGTTTTTCTTAGAACCAATTGTTGAACTAATCTTATCATCAGCTCTGTTGTCTTTCTTATAGCCAACGACGGTAACAACATTATCCCCTTTTTTATCTGCCTGCCCTATGAAACGAAACTTATTATTCACCTTATCCGGATTTTCAATAGCCCATTTTTTTGTCGTAATAACTAAAACACCATTCTTCGCATCTTCACCATATTTATTAAGCGCTTCAGCACCATTCCAAACCGATAAAGTCGCTATTTCTTCCGGCGTCAGCGCCAGCTCCTTCATCATTTTTTGATCTGCTCTCTTGCCATCAATAACATACACCACATCAGTTGACTTATCATTCGTTAGCTGATCATCACGATACGTCACCCCTATCGTAAGCCCTCTGAGTTTGGTCATATCTTTGCCAATATGAACTCCTTCCTTCAATTTCACTTCAAGGATACCGTCTTTCCCAACATCTTCACCATACTTTTCAATAGCAGCCTTCCCCTGTAATACCGAGACTGACGCTATAGCATTTGGATCGATATCATCCACAGTAAAAGTTCTTTCCTGCACAATACCATTCATGACACAGCGTAATTTTTTTTGCGCTATATCCGAATGTTGTTGCATCTCAACAGTATTGGCCAAGATTGCTCCGCCAGCAATATCAATTGAAGACTTCGTCCGATACTTGATCATATCACTATCATTCGAAAACCAGTACTTCGCCAGTTTTCCTTCAGGAATAGCCAAAAATTCTGCCTTGGAGACCAATTTATTATCCACAAAATACTTTTGATTTTTTGAGAAATCAATAGCAGATCTTTTGATTTCCTTAAAATCTCTCGCCTCCACCTGATTTGCTTTAGCCAAAGTATCCGCTAACGCAATAGAGCTCCTATTTGATTGATCTTCCTGAGATTTTAAATCAGCTGTTGGCAACTGAATAGGTAATACCGTCTCATTTGCCTTCTCAACTACCCCCCCAATACTACCCTCCGCTTTACTTACCGTAAATGCTGCTCCCGTCAATAAAAATACAGGTAAAAGAAAGGCGTATTTACTCAGCTCTATTTTCGATGATCGCTTCTTGTTCATCATCATAATACGACGTTTTAAAAGTTTAAAATTAAATTGATTACTCAACCCTACTGAAGTGCCCTTTTTGGACACATTCAATAGGCTGTATTGGTACGTCTGCTTGTCAATTCCTTTATCGAGAACCTGTTGATCAGTCAGGAACTCCAAATTTTGGCGAATGGCCCTGCGCATGAGCCAGACGAAAGGATTGTACCAACAACACACCAATATCATTTCAAACAGTAAAATATCCAGACTGTGAAGGCCTTTCACATGAATATCTTCATGCTTAAAAATATCTTTTAGTTCAGCATCAACATGCTGTCCTTTATTGACATAGATTTTATTCAAAAACGAAAATGGAACAATAGGAATAAGCACATTCCGGAATAGATAAGTCCGCCATTGATCGGACCTCGAATTCAGATGAATTCGCAATAAGCTCAATAATTGAAATACAAATTTTAATAACAATACAACAGCACCGGCCATAAACACGATTTCCACCAACCTTCCTAACGTCAGCTGCTGTTGAACCTCCGGCTCCGTAATATAAAGTGAAATCCGCTCGCCTACGACCCCCATACTCAATCCACGCTGTACAAACAAAGACTTTAAATCCAAAAACGGATACAGAAAAGCAAATAGCCCCCCTACTAAGAAGTAGGCTCTATTTAAAAAATAAAACGTCAAGCCTTTCAACAGTCCAATATATCCCAGATAGATAATACCCAACAACAGGTTGACTTGTATAATATAGGTTAGTAGACTTTCCATCCCATTAAGATTTATTATGCTTAATCATATCCATGATCTCCTTTAACTCATCGGCCGTCAGTTTTTCTTCCTGTACAAAAAAGGAAACCATCTCCTTATAGGAATTTTTGAAATAATCGCCCACAAAGGAGTTCATAAACTTGGCCTTATAATCTTCCTCACTCACCATCGGCTCGTAGCGTTTGGCATTGGCATAGCGTACTGCTTTCACAAAATCCTTACGCTCCAGATTCTTTACTGTCGAAGCCAAAGTCGTATAAGGCATCTTCTCGCCCTTTACATTATCCAAGATCTCTTTTATAAAACCCCCATTGAGGCTCCAAATGGACTGCATTGCCTGCTCTTCCTGTGCTGTTAATTTTTCCATGTCTTTATCTTCCTTTTTCTAATCTATCACTAATCTACGAATAATTCGTAAATACAAAAAATATTTTTTCTTTCCTTTTCGGATCTTTCCCAAAATAAGGCCTTCCTCACCCCTCCCAAAAAAGAAGTGGCTCATTTCTTGCGTATTTAAACTCAAATCCGACGAATATAAGTTAGCTGGCAGAAAATTTGCGATACGTTTATTTTAATTCTAAATTCATTCATAAATCGCTTCATCAATTGAAAAAAAAGAATTTCCACTGCATAAAATTGATAGCAATCAGTCGCACTGTTCATTCCAAAAGGAGATGGTTTAAAACAAATACAAGAAAGATAAATGGCTAAAAATATCAAAGCGATCAAATGTCCGCATTGTGGCAGTATAAAAATCACCACATTACGCCCCGATTATTACAAATGTAATAGCTGTGGAACAGAATTTTTTCTGGATAGTGATGACATCAATATCAACCACAACTATAACTACCCACGCAACAACCAAGATCAATATAAAGCCATACGGATTGTATTATTTGCTGTTGTAGGCTTTATTGCGCTTATGTTTGTCATTGGAGCCCTAAGCGCTATTTTTTCCAAAAAGCCAGCGCCCAATTATTCAACTTACAGCACTTCCAATACAGCAGAGAAAAAAGAAGAGGCCGAACCACTGGAATGGAACTATGCAAGCAACACGCTATTTTTGGATAAAGATAATACGCCACACGTTGTTGTCGTCGGTAATGTCGGAACCTTCAGAAAACGAATGGACGAAGGCAAGGACAATAAAGTTTATATCGGACTCTTCGATCCCAAAACAGGTAAAAAAGAATGGGTAAAGACTTTGATGGAAACTCCCGTCGAACTGTCAAGCAGCGATGTCAAACTTCAGGTATTTGAAGACCAGAATCTATATATCATCGTCAAATCCAAATATATTTATCAGCTGGACAGAAATACACTCACGTATAAAAGTGTCCTTGAGAACTATGTAAAAGATGCACCATCTTTAAGCACAGGCATCGCTAAAGTTGAATTTAAATACGAAGACTATGGTTCGGCCTATCAAATTGTCAACAATGAAGGACAAAACCTAGCTTATTATCCCTTGATTAACAAATCTATTCCCGATAAACAGCTGTACGACGAAAGAAGGAAAAAGCTTCCCAACCCAACGACAAAAACGGAATTCGCTTTTTCAAGTAAATCCAGTTATTATCCAGAAGAAAAAATCCAGTTAATCCAATACAGTTACCAATATCAATATGGATTCCCAAAAGATAGCCCGCGCTTTTCCTGGGATAAAGACTATGGCGGGTCAGGTATTTTTACCGACCGTGATCCTTATAAAAAGGTATTGATTAATCCATGGCAATTTAAAGGCGCCCGTCTGATCAGCTTCAAAGACTTTACGCCAGGAAGACTTTACTTTCAGCCTGTAATCATTGCGCAGAATGACAAAACGCTACTCATTGCGTATAAACCAACGCCTGCTGAAGACGACCCTTTCCAGATCCAACTATTGGATGTGGCAACAGGCGCAATACAAAAAACAGTGACCACAGACCTTAAATCCATGTATGGAAATGGGAGCCTCCTCAAAGATGGTTTTATTATAAAGGGAGCCAGCGACTATTATTATTTTGATAATAGCGGCAAACAAATCAACAAGTTTGAAGGGTATAACCCCAAATTCGACACACTAAATTAAACACTATGGGACTATTTAATCTTTTTAACAACCAGCTTTCTGAAGTCATCGAGTGGAAAAACCAAGACCCTCAATTATTGTGGTATAAATTCCCATCCGGAAGGAATGAGATCAAAAATTCCAGCAAGCTGATCCTCGCTCCAGGGCAGGGTTGCATCCTTGTCTATGAAGGAAAAGGTGAAAACCTGCTGACTGAACCGGGAACGTACAACCTCAAAACGGACAACCATCCATTCTTTACCACTTTAGCGCGTTTGCGGCAGAACTTTGAATCCGAACATAAGCTTTACATCTACTTTTTTCGCACAGCCGCTATCGTCAATCAATCCTGGGGAACGGGGACACCTATTAAATACATCGACCCCCATTATAATTTACCAATAGAAATTGGCTTGAATGGTACGTTCTCTTACCTCATCAAGGAACCAGTACATTTCTATAAAAACATTGTAGCTAATCAAAATACGGTTAGCACAGCTGTCATTCAGGACATCATCAATAATCGGATCCCACAACAAATTATTGCGCAGATTGCACAAAAAAAACTGGGTTACAATGAGATTGACAGTCAACTGGGACTGTTATCCAACGACATCAAGACTGCGGTTGAACAAGATTTTAATGACCTTGGTCTCGACATTACGGATTTCAAAATCTTGGGAACTCAATTTGATGCCAATACACAACGAAGAATCGGAGAAATCGCCGATTTAAGCACACAAAATCAGGCGGCACAACAGGCGGGTCTGAGCTATGTTGAATTAGAAAAACTACGTGCGCTCCGTGATGCCGCTAAAAATGAAGGGGGAATCGCCGGTGTAGGGGCACAGCTAGGCGTCGGTATGGAACTCGGAAAACAGTTTGACCTTCAAAAAGAGGAGATTAAAGATCATATTCAGCAAGAGGGCGACTTTGTCGAGAAACTTCAAAAGCTGCAGCTGTTGCTCCGTGAGAACATCATTACCCAAGAAGAATTCGATACACTAAAAAAACAGATCCTCAACAAAATATAACGCATGCGGGGATATTCATCTGACGATTCAGCTCAATTATACCGAGGTGAATCAATTCATAACACATAAATTAATTCAGCTATGAAATACATATTCGGTATATTATTCACCTTGGTGATACTTTTCGTTGCCACCTATTTCCTACTGGGACTTTGGGGCATTAAGCTATTGGATGCAGAGAACTTCAGCAAAATATTGTGGACTACAGGAATTCTGACACTAACGTCCATTATTCTGGTGTGTTTTGTCATACTACCCTTTTTTGGATCGGGTAAACAGGGCAACTACGAAGACAAAGGAAAGGTTGCACAAAGAAAAATAGATTGATATTTTTTGCAAAATAAGATAATGTTATTTTTGAATAAATTATTTGCTTATTTAAGTAAATAATTAGTGAATATTATCCAAAATGACGCAATCATGTCATTTTAATTCCAAAAGAACTTTCAATTTTAAATATCAAATAGTTAAATTTGTGAGATTAGCATAACAAATCAGATATAAGATAATATATAAACATGTCAGATAAAGCATCTATAAATTTAGACGGCACTTCGTATGACCTTCCGGTCATTGTCGGTACTGAAAATGAAAAAGCAGTTGATATTTCCAAATTAAGAGATCTAAGCGGATTTATTACGTTAGACCCAGGATACAAAAACACAGGTGCAACGAAAAGTGCGATTACTTTCCTTGATGGCGAAAAAGGCATATTGAGATATAGAGGATATCCAATTGAACAATTGGCAGAGAAATCTACTTTCTTGGAAGTTGCTTATTTGTTGATTTATGGAGAGCTTCCAAAAAAAGAGGTATTGGAAAAATTCAGAGCTGACATCAAAAAGCAAATGATGATTCACGAAGATATGAAAAACTTCTTCGCTGGATTCCCATCCAAATCTCACCCAATGGGCCAACTTTCGTGTTTAGTAGGCGCATTGTCGGCATTTTATCCAGAATCTTTAAATCCAAACTTAACAGAAGAAGAAGAAGATCAAACGATCATCAATCTTTTGGCAAAAATGCCAACAATCGTTTCTTGGATTCAAAAGAAATCATTAGGTCATCCTGTTGTTTATCCAAAAAATAACCTTGGTTACATTGACAACTTCCTAAACATGCTGTTTGGAGAAGTGAATGATGAAAAAACATTTGATCCTGTTGTCATTGACGCCATGCACAAATTGTTGATTTTACATGCTGATCATGAGCAAAACTGTTCAACATCTACTGTTCGCATCGTTGGTTCATCCAATGCAAACCTTTATGCATCCGTTGCATCGGGTATCAATGCATTATGGGGACCATTACATGGTGGTGCAAACCAAGCCGTAATCGAGATGTTGGAGGCTATTAAAAATGATGGTGGTGATGCTGAAAAATATCTTGCTAAAGCAAAAGATAAAAACGACCCTTTCCGTTTAATGGGATTCGGTCACCGCGTTTACAAAAACTTCGACCCTCGTGCTAAGATCATCAAAAAAGCATGTGATGATATCTTGGAGAAATTAGGCGTTCAAGATCCGGTATTGGATATCGCTAAAAAGCTCGAAGAAGCAGCATTGAATGACCAATATTTCATCGACCGAAAACTTTATCCGAATGTTGACTTCTATTCAGGTATCATCTACCGTGCATTAGGTTTCAAAGCAGATATGTTTACCGTATTATTTGCTTTAGGCCGTCTACCGGGATGGATTGCACAATGGAAAGAAATGCGCGAAAACAAAGAGCCTATCGGTCGTCCTAGACAAGTATACGTTGGCCACACAGAACGCGACTACGTTGAATTTTCAAATCGTTAATCCGATTTCGATTTATATCCTAAAAAGCATCCTTCGGGGTGCTTTTTTATTTTCACCCGAGCTAACATGAATGGCTTTACAACTGTCCGAAACCACCCACTCGAACAAGATATGATTACTTGTCGTTACGCTATTGTCACGATAATCTACTTGTTAAGTATATTTTAATTTTTCCTTATCTAAATTCCCCGTTTTTCGTTAAGTTTGCGTATTCATTGGTCTCTTATTAAAAATCATTATAAATAAGACTTGTTAGAAACAATACTACATATCTTGGTTCCCATTGCTATCTTCACCTTTATAGCAGCCTTCACCTTGTTTGCAGTATATGCCGAGCGAAAGATCGCGGGATTTGTACAAGATCGTCTAGGACCGATGGAAACAGGGAAGTATGGCAGTCTCCAAACGATCGCCGACATTCTCAAATTATTACAAAAAGAATTAATTACCCCCTCATCGGCCGATAAAATTCTCTTTAGAGTTGCCCCTATCGTTATTTTCGTGGCTGTATTTACAGGCTTTGCCGTTATTCCCTGGGCTAAAGATTTTATTCCAGCGGATACGCATACGGGTCTGTTCTTCATAATGGCCATCATCTCCATTGATGCTTTGGGCATTTTAATGGCCGGCTGGGGATCTAACAACAAATATTCTTTATTAGGCTCCATGCGTGCCATAGCACAGATGGTGTCCTATGAAATTCCGGTAGGCCTCTCCCTAATTACGGTCGTTATGCTAACCCAAACCCTAAATTTGAATGAAATCGCTATTGGGCAAGGCATCCTAACCAATGGAAGCATTAAATTCTTAGGTCTTTGGGAAGTCAATGAGATTGGGGGCCTCTTCGCCTGGAATATTTTTCAGGCCCCACATTTGATTATCACCTACATCATATTCTTTATCGCAACCCTTGCCGAATGTAATCGTGCTCCCTTTGATATCCCAGAAGCCGAATCTGAATTGGTCGGTGGCTTCCATACTGAATATGGCGGGATACAATTTGCCTTTATCTTTTTGGCGGAGTATGCCATGATGTTTTTGGTATCGATGTTGGGGGTTGTCCTCTTCTTAGGAGCTTGGAATACACCATTACCAAACATAGGTGTGATACGTTTGGCCGATTGGACCACAGGCTTAGTGTGGGGAATATTTTGGACCTTAGCAAAATCATTATTTATTGTCGGTATCCAAATGTGGATTCGATGGACATTACCTCGGTTACGTGCAGACCAACTGATGAGTTTATGTTGGAAAGTATTGACACCGTTGGCTTTTATTTGTATGGCCATTTCTGCAATTTGGCGAATTTTAGTTATAGCATAGGATATGATATTTAAAACGGCTTCGCATGCATTTCGTACGGCAATCAAGGGTTTATCTTTGACTGGTAAACACTTGTTTGGTGCCCGACGTTCGCGAACGGAATTAAATATTAAAAAGGATAACTACTTTGATCAGCAAGAAGGTATTGTAACTGTTCAATACCCGCGTGAAAAAATGCCTATCCCCGAGGTTGCCCGCTATCAACTGCAAGTCGATATCGAGGACTGTATTGTATGTGATTTATGCGCAAAGGCTTGTCCTGTCGACTGCATCGAAATCGAAGCCATCAAATCACCGGAAGCGATTGGAAAAACTTCCGATGGTAGCGTTAAAAGACTATACCCGGCCAAATTCAACATTGATATGGCTAAATGTATGTATTGTGGGCTATGTACTGTCGTATGTCCGACAGAATGTATTACCATGACCAACGAATATGACCGCAGCTCACAAAAACTAACTGATCTTATCTATGGTTTTTCAGATATGACCGATAGCGAGGTCGCACAACGTAAAGCAGAATGGACCAAGTTTCAAGCTGAAAAGGAGGCAGCAAAGCAAAAATAAAAGATGGAAAGTATTTTATTCTACGCCTTTGCTACCCTAGCAATCGGTTCAGCACTTTTGCTCGTCAATCTTAAAAATATTGCACGTGCATTGTTCCTGTTTTTTATTGTCTTATTTGCAATGGCAGGTCTTTACCTATTTGCTTTAGCCGATTTTGTGGCCATTACACAAATTATGGTTTATGTTGGCGGCGTGCTCATATTGATGTTATTTGCCTTTATGCTTTCCAATAAAGAGCTTTTAAAAGATCTCCAAGATAGCAGCGGTTCATTCTTAAGCATACCCAAATGGCAGACTATTCCAGTAGTGCTTGGCTTCCTGTTCCTAATGCTATACGGCATTATTGAATGGCAACAAGCACCATCTACGTGGATTTTACAAGCTAGGGAAAATAACACCGAGATTGTCGCAACAGACAATAATATTCATCAGATCGGATTACGTTTTATGACTTTTTATGTATTGCCATTTGAAATCATATCCGTGTTTTTGATGATGGCCTTGATAGGAGCCTCACATTTATCCAGAAAGGAGCGTACAATATGATTACACTGACGCATTTTTTAGTTGTCAGTGCCTGCATCTTTTGCATTGGTCTCTATACCGTTCTTTCCAAGAAAAATGCAATTATGATTTTGGTCGGTATTGAGTTGATGATCAATGCAGCTATCCTGAACTTTGTTGCTTTTGGAAAATATGATAAATTGAGTTATGGTGGGCAAATTTTTGCATTATTTGCCATCGTTCTTGCTGCGGCCGCAGTCGCTGTTGGATTGGCTATCGTATTAAATGTCTATAGACATTACAAAACCATTAATCCGGATGAGATAAACCAATTAAAAGACAAGTAAGCATTGGATCAATTTGTTCACATATCGCCCCATTTGACCGCGCTACTTACCTTGGCAGCACCATTAGCGGCATTCATATATCAAGCAATAGTAGGCAAACGCGACCAGTCCGGCCTTGTTTCTCTCACGGCCATCATCCTTAGCTTTATCGCTGGCGGCTTCACCTGGTTCTCCATATGGAATAATCCGGCGGTATCAATTCAGGTAAATTGGTTCACCATTGGTGAAACATCATTTAAAGTTGGTATCCTGCTGAACAATTTGAGCACTTTGATGCTTTTTTTGGTACCGACTGTTGCCTTACCCGTACATATATACTCCAGAGCCTATATGCATGGCGATTCAGGTATTCACCGCTATTGGATGTATCTCAGCCTTTTCTGTTTTGCGATGTTGGGATTGGTCATTATGGATAGCCTCCTGTTGATGTATGTTTTTTGGGAATTGGTCGGTTTTGCATCGTATCTCCTCATCGGCTTCTGGTTCACACGTGAAACAGCTGTACAAGCCAATAAAAAGGCATTTTTGGTCAATCGCATCGGCGACCTCGGTTTTCTAATCGGGCTTGCGATCCTATTTACACAGTTCAAAACCCTCAATTTAATCGATCTATTTGGGGACAATGGCTTAATCTATCAATCCACAATCGCCCAAGGATTATGGATATCTCCAGTCAATAGCTTACCTCAGATTTGGCTTACCATTGCAGGATTAGCCTTCTTCTTGGCAGCTATGGCTAAATCTGCACAATTTCCGTTACATGTATGGCTTCCTGATGCAATGGAAGGTCCTACATCAGTATCCTCGTTGATTCACGCCGCGACAATGGTTGCTGCTGGTGTATTCCTGCTGGCTACCGTATTTCCATTATTTAATGAATCTGCCTTATTATTTATTGCCATCATTGGTACAATAACCGCTGCTTTGGCCGCATACTTTGCGCTTGGCCAATACGACATCAAACGTATTCTTGCCTTTTCGACCATATCGCAGCTTGGTTTTATGATGGTTGGAATTGGTATTGGAACATGGGATGCTGCTTTATTTCATCTGACAACTCATGCTTTCTTTAAGTGTCTGTTGTTTCTTTCTGCCGGAGCTGTCATTCATGAAATGGCCCATCTTAAAGAACATAGCCACCTGGACTTTGACCCACAGGATTTACGGAATATGGGCGGGCTACGTCAATATATGCCAAAGACCTTCGTGCTGATGAGCATAGCTTCACTAGCACTTGCAGGATTCCCTTTGACTTCAGGTTATCTATCCAAAGATAGTATCGTTATCTCCTCCTTTGAATGGGCTATTTCAAAAGGTAACTTATACCTTCTCATCCCCATAAGTTTGATTCTGGTGAGTATTTTAACGGCTTTCTACATCGGTCGTTTGCTATTCAAAGCCTTTTTTGGGGAGTTCAGACTGTTGAAACAACTTCAGGGCAAACTACATGATCAACCGCTACATGAAGCACCAAAGACCATGTTGATCCCCATGTTTTTTTTGGGACTGTTCTGCTTATTCCCACTATTTTCTTTCAACCCGTTTTCGTATCACGATTCCTGGTTGATGGACGGCCTTTTATTGGATGAATATACATTTGCACCAAGTCATCGTGCACACCTTATTATCCCTGCAATACTGCTTCTTGGTTCTGCTATTGGCTGGATCATCGGCTGGAAATGGTATGTACAAAATAAATACCCTTTAAACCCTGCTAACCAAGCATTAAAAGCCGCTTTCAACCAGGGGTATATCAATGAGTTTTACGAAGCAGTCTTTGTTAATGGCACATTAAAATTAGCACAGTTCTGTTATTGGTTTGACCGTCATATCGTTGACGCTTTCGTTTCTTTGATTCAGTTTATCGTCTTATCCCTTTCTCAACTAAGTGTTTGGATAGACAAATATATTGTAGATGGTTTTGTTAATACGGTTGCTACTGTAGCCTATTGGACAGGCAATCAGGTTCGCCTGGTCCAAAACGGAAAGATACAGACAACATTGTATTCCGTCTTTTTATTAGTTTTACTTGGTTTAATTTATCTTATATTCTTTTAGGAAATGCCTATTTTATCCTTATTGATATTTTTACCGCTATTGGCTACGGCGCTCATTCTCGCCCTACCAACACGATATAAATCGAGTTACAAATATATTGCTTTAGCATTCACAGCAATACAATTTGTACTGGCCGGAATATGTTATGCACAATTTGATGCAAGCAAAACAGGAGTCCAAGATCTGGCGGGCTATCAATTTGTTGAACAGCTTTCCTGGATCCGATTAGATTTAGGATCAATAGGTAAATTAGAGATCGATTATCTTATTGGTATTGATGGGATCTCCATGCCCTTGTTATTGCTGAGTGCTTTCGTTATGCTGATGGCTATAGGCGCCTCTTGGAATATTCAGAAAAGTCCGAAGGGATACTTTGCCTTGCTCATGGTACTTAATATGGCCGTTATGGGGATTTTCTGTGCATTGGATTTCTTCCTATTCTATTTGTTTTATGAAGTCATGTTACTGCCACTCTACTTCTTGATCGGTATCTGGGGTGGTGCAAGACGCGAATACGCAGCCATAAAATTCTTTCTATATACCCTATTCGGGTCTGTATTTATGTTGTTGATTATCGTAGGATTGTATTTTTCAGTAATCAACCCTTTGACTGGAGCACATACCTTCAACATGATCTATATGATGAATCCACAGAATTATCTTGAGGGTTCTGTTTTCGGCTGGGAGGGTTACCAGGAAATTTTGGGCATTTCGGCTCGACTGATCGGTTTCATTGTACTCTTCTTTGCCTTTGCCATTAAAGTACCCATTGTTCCCCTGCATACTTGGCTACCGGATGCGCACGTTGAAGCGCCGACACCAGTATCTATTATTCTTGCCGGTATCCTCCTGAAAATTGGTGGTTACGGCATCATCCGTATCTGTTATAGCATCTTTCCCGATATGGCAGCCTTATCCAATTGGTGGCTTGGATTAATCGGTGTTGTATCCATTATTTATGGTGCCTTGAACGCTTTATCTCAAAAAGACCTGAAACGAATGATTGCTTATTCATCGGTCTCTCATATGGGTTTTGTGCTGCTTGGTATTGCATCGCTGACTGCCGAAGGTATTTCTGGCGCCATGTTTCAGATGATTTCCCATGGATTCTTATCAGCGGCACTCTTTTTCCTTGTTGGCGTGGTCTATGACCGAGTACATGACAGAAATATCTATAGTTTCCGTGGCCTAGCTCAAATTATGCCAAAATATACAGGCTATGTTGCTGTCGCATTTTTTGCTTCCTTAGGTCTACCAGGCTTTTCAGCCTTTATTGGTGAAGCCTTTGTCATTATCGGTTCCTTCAATGCCGAGAGTGTGGGTACAGGGCTGCCCCGTTGGATGGCTTTAGCAGGTTCGATAGGGATACTATTAAGCGCTGCCTATCTACTTTGGACATTGCAACGCATGTTCTTTGGACAGATCCGTTTAAAAGGGGGCGAATCTTGGAGCAATGCACTAACAGATGTAAATTCACGCGAACAAGTGATCTTGTTTCCAACTTTGGCCCTGGCCTTATTACTTGGTATTATGCCAGCTTTAGTATTTAACAATTTGAACGCAAGTGTTCTGAATCTTGTGAGCTTTATCCAACAATTTATCTAATCCAGCATGCTCGCATTCAGTCCATATATCAGTTCTTTCATCGATCAGATTATCGTCAGTATTCCGTACTTTAAACCTGAACTGACACTGATCATCACTTTTATTGGAACTATTCTAGCTAGTCTTTTTGCTGACAAACACTGGAAGAATACGTCTTTTGTCGTAACCATCATTGGGTTATTGTTCAGCGGCTGTTACCTCGTTGGACAAGGCCTCAGTAAGGTAGAGATGGCTGGCTTTTTTGATATGATCCAGGTTGATGCTTTCGCTACTTCGGCACGACTGATTATCCTGTTGTCAACAATTCTCATTTGTATATTCATTCAACAACGCCATCAAGCGCATGGTCGCCCCTTAGGTGATCTCTATGCGGTACTACTGACAGCAACATTGGGTCTGAATCTATTGACTATGTCAAGCAATTGGCTGATGATATTTATTGCTGTCGAAACGGTTTCGATTAGCTCCTATATCATGGTGGGTTATTTCTCCACCACTAAAATTCAATCGGAAGCTGCTTTAAAATATGTACTCTTTGGATCGATCTGTGCTGCCGTTATGCTCTATGGTTTGTCTTTATTATACGGTTTCACGGGAAACCTGAATTTTGACGCTCCAAGTCACATTGCTGGCTTGATGGAAGCACCCCAGATCATGATCAGCATTGCTTTACTATTTTTGCTGACAGGTATTGGTTTCAAACTGAGTTTTTTCCCTTTTCATGTCTGGAGTCCGGATGTTTACCAAGGTGCCCCAACAGTTATTACAACCTATCTCGCTACAGTACCCAAAATTGCTGTTGTTGTGCTATTATCCAAGATCCTTTCAGCCTGGCTTAACGTATCCTTTTATTTTAGTGATTTCTTGACTTATGTGATTATTGCGATCGCCATTGCAACTATGCTGATTGGTAATTTAGCAGCTTTACGCCAACAGGATGCCAAAAGGATGATGGCCTATTCTTCTATTGGGCATACGGGGATACTTCTTATGGCTGTATTGGTTTATCAAAATAATGAGTCAAATGTGCTCTTATTTTACCTTTCCATATACGCCCTGATGAATATTGCTGTGTTTATCTTTATTGATGCTCTAGAAGCTAGTTTAGGAAATACTTCAATTGAATCGTATCGCGGCTTAGGAAAGCAGTACCCACTGCTGTTCACTTCCTTTTCAATTGTTTTAATCGCTTTGGTAGGTCTCCCCCCTACTGCAGGTTTTGTTGGAAAACTTTTGGTCTTTTCCAAAGTGTTCGAACAATACCAAAACTTCCAATCCTTTGGTTTATTGGCATTGCTCCTAGTTGGTGCATTGACCTCTGTCATTTCCCTATTTTATTATTTTAAAATACCACTGAATGCGTTTCTAAGAGACAATACGGGATCTCCAGCAGTGAAGTTTAATATGGTACTCTTGTGTATTGGAATCTTATGTACTTTAGCCGTGTTGATCTTAGGTATCTTTCCCGATTTATTACTTTCGGTATTCTAGAAAACAGGAAACTTCTTTCATTTTAAATAAGTCTATCTTCCAATTCATTCCCTTAATGTCTGCGTTGAATAGTAAGAATAACTCCATAATATATTTTATATTTGTACCATGATTAGTGCAATAGCAAATCCAATTTTTCAGCGTGCTATCCAGGATTACCACGTATACGATCAGATTGATCATCCAATCCAAAATCCGTATGATAAACAATCCCTGGAACATCTCCTCTATTTAAAATGCTGGATTGACACCGTGCAATGGCATATGGAAGATGTGGTACGTAATCCCTCGATTGAACCCCAAGAAGGCTTATACTGGAAAAGACGTATTGATGAATCCAATCAGTACCGCACAGATACCGTAGAGTATATTGACAGTTATTTTCTACAAAAATTTCAAGATATACAGGCGAGTCCTACAGCAACAATCAATACTGAAAGTCCGGCCTGGGCTATTGATAGGCTTTCCATTCTGGCTTTAAAAATCTACCACATGGAACAGGAAACATTGCGCACAGATGCTTCCGAAGCACATATCATTTCCTGCCAAGAAAAACTGAACGTTTTATTGGAACAAAGGAAAGATTTGTCCCAAAGTATTGATGAATTAATGACTGCAATCGCATCTGGCGATAAATACATGAAGGTTTATAAACAGATGAAAATGTATAACGACCCTTCATTGAACCCTGTCCTATATTCTTCAGGAAAATAAAACATGTCCTTACCGCAACGGATCATAGTAACCCGATTTTCAGCTATGGGCGATGTTGCCATGGTTGCCTCAGTGTTGAAAGAATTCTGCTTTCAGTACCCTGATGTAGAAATTATTATGGTCAGCAGGCAATTCTTTGCCCCATTCTTTGATGGAATCAAAAGTATACGGTTTCACGCTATTGAGCCCAAAACAATTCATAAAGGTTTCTTTGGATTAGTCAAGCTAAAAAAGGAACTGGCTCAATACGGCGCAGATGCTGTGGCAGACTTACATTTCAATTTACGCTCCCGCGTAATTGATCTATTATTTTCCCTATCGGGCGTAAAAGTAAAGCAGCTTGACAAAGGGCGGGAAGAAAAAAAAGCCTTAACCCGGGAAAACAACAAAATTAAGATTCCTTTAAAGCTAACGGTCGAGCGCTATGCAGACGTATTTCGTGCATTAGGCTTCAAATTTGAGCTCAGCAAAAAATTGGTTTCTAATTTGCAAGATGTACCCAAAGCTGCTTTTAGTATGTTCGCGAATTTCGATCGAAAGAAAATTGGCATTTCTCCATTTGCACAACATCGTTATAAGATTTTCCCTCAAACCAAAATGGAAAATGTGATAGACGAACTCACGCACAATGGCTATGATGTTTTGTTGTTCGGCGGTGGCGAACAAGAATTCCAAATTGCCCAAAACTGGACTGAGCGATTTCCCAACACCTATAATACCATAGGCAAATTTTCGCTGCGGGAGGAACTGGATTTGATATCCAATCTGGATCTTATGATCAGTATGGATTCTTCGGGACTTCATATGGCATCATTAATGGGCGTAAGGTGTCTTTCTTTGTGGGGAGCAACACATCCTTATGCTGGATTCACAGGTTATGGCCAGCAGCTAACAGACTGCATCCAAGTTGAACACCCCAATAGACCAAGTTCGGTGTACGGCAATAAGCCTTGTGATTGTGATGGAATAGAAGCAATTGATTTAATTACACCGGAAATGGTGATCGAAAAAATAAACGGAATAAGATGAGGATTGGGTTCGATGCAAAACGCTATTTTTTAAACAAGACCGGTCTAGGGAATTATAGTCGGGACTTAATTCGTATGCTCGAAAAGTATGCTCCCGAAAATGAGTATCTAAAATATACACCAAAAACTGGTGATCAATATATCAATCAACCAGCGTCTCAAAAAAATATCCGGTTGCCACAGGGTTTTATCAACACTGCTTGGCCTAATCTCTGGCGAAATCAACGTATTGTTCAGGATTTGAAAAAAGATAAAGTTGATATTTACCATGGACTGTCTGGTGAAATTCCATTAGGTTTAGCACAGGCACATATTAAATCTATCGTTACCATTCATGATTTAATTTTTTTGAGACATCCTGAACTTTATCATCCAATTGACCGTTGGATTTATAAAAAGAAATTCAAGCATGCCTGCGAGGCATCTGATCTTATCGTTGCCATAAGCGAATGTACTAAAAACGATATTGTCGACCTCTTTCATATACCCAAAGAAAAGATCGATGTCGTTTATCAGGGATGTCATGAAGCATTCAAAACTATCAAAACTGAAGAGCAGAAAACAAATCTTCGAGAGAAGTTAAAATTACCGCAGGATTTCTTATTGAATGTTGGAACCATTGAACCGCGTAAAAATATTTTACCAGTAGTGAAGGCCATAAAAGACCTTGATATCCCCCTTGTTATCGTAGGTAAACCAACACGTTACTATCAGGAGATCATGGCCTATATGCAACAAAACAACATGGAAAACAGGATATTCTTTTTCCAAGGATTAGCAATGGAAGAATTGGCCGTTCTTTATGCATCGGCAACAATTTTCATTTATCCCTCAATTTATGAAGGCTTTGGCATTCCCATTATAGAGGCACTCTACTCTGGTACACCTGTGATCACCAGTAAAATGGGCGTATTCCCAGAAGCGGGGGGGCCGACATCTTGTTATATTGACCCTACAAATATTTCAGAGATAAAGCATGCTATAATATCCTTACTTAGTGATTCCTCCAAGCGAGATGAAATGATCGAAAAAGGATTAGAATTTGTTCAAAAATTTAATGATGAACGTGTTGCCAAACAGATGGCTTCTATTTATGCCAGCTTATAAATCGACCGACTGACCCGTTGAAACAAAATACTTCTTCAATACATGAAGAGAAACGAACTCTTCTTGTGCCTGATCCATAAATAATTTCACATAAGCATTGGCCTGTTTAACAATTGTTTCAGCCTCGTCGGGATGATCTATATAAAACTGTAATTTTTCTTCCAGGTCCGAATAATCGTTTTTAATACAGATAAAATGATAGTCCGGTAATAAGGTTCCTTCCATAAACCAGGTTTCATACGTTGGCATCGGCATGACAGCGATGGAATTTGACGACATGATCCATTTTAAGTTGGTAGCTACGTCATTTCCTTCCAGGGCAAGAATAAATTTATAAGCTAAATGTCCAGTGATAGAAAGGTAATCGTGATCAGAAGACCTAAACGCTCTTTTTAAATCACATAAGGGATGACTATGGTATTGTTGAAAAAATAGTTCCCGATGTGCCTGTGCAAACTCACTCCTCCCAACAAGTCTATTTTTCTTCTTCCGAAAAGCAACATGGTCAGTAATAAAGTTAAAGTGCCGGCTCTTATCCAGGTTCAACAATACCGAGTTGGCATTGTCACCTGCGATTGGCCTACTTTTCACTAAGGCAGGTTTATCCGGAATAGCAACAATATCACCTGGAAGGATCTGAAATTTCAGTTGCTGATTAAAATAATCAAGAAATTGTTTACTATCAAAATAATAAACACGAATCTTCTCGGGCATCTTATAATCTTTGATCGGAATTGCATCGATTGACAAAGACCGCTGCGGAGATAGTTTATTATAATAGTTTATCCGAAACCGAACCCATTCAGACTGCTGAGTCAAATCTCTGTTCAGCAACACCGAGGCCTTTTTCCGTAGCAGAAACTTTAGTCTCAGCTGTCGTCCAAATACACTCAAATAATAAAAGAATTTAACATTCTTATTTTTTAAAAAGATCTTCTTGAAATTCAACTTCATAGCATATATAAGAAATAAGAGCTGTCGTTATCTAATCGTCCTTAGGTTTGACCACAGGTACACGAAGCTGCATTTTTTTCCAATGTAGTGAGCGATCGCCGTAAATCAGAATTTTACTTAGTTTATACTTGAACTTCAAAAGTCCCTGATAATCGTCGGTAATACGACGATAGGCAACCTGAGGATCTTCTTCTAAAACTAGATTTATTGCTTCCGTATAGACCGTTGGTCCTGTCATCTGATGGACATCATGTGGATATCTATTTTCCTCGATATTTCGTACGATCAATTCAATCGTCTTTTTCAGGAATGGGTGTCCTTTATCGTAGATCAATGCCCATTGCGCATAAAGACTTCTATTCTTCTCATGCGTAATCACCGCCGTATCTTCTGGTTTAATCACTTCATCCAAAACGCCAATAATATCACTATCTAAATCCAAATAGATACCTCCATGAACATACAAAACCGCATATCTAAAAAAATCCGCTTTAGCGGCACCGATCTGCAATCGGGCAAAAGCCTTATAAGTACGTTGATCAAAATTTTCACTAATGAGTGTATCAATTTGACCATCATCAAAAAACTGTCTAGTATAGCCTTTATTTCGCTTTAAAAATCGCCAAATATAAAACTTTGTCAACAAGGGTATCTTATTGGTCTTAAAAGTCTGATAGATAACTTTTGGAATCGCCACTTGGAATAAAATTAAATTATGGTAATAAACAGCGTGTATAGTGATGTAAAAATAAATTCAAAACTATAAAACATGCAAAAATAACGATATATCCCTTACAAACACGTATTTTCTAATATTTAGTTAATCGCCTAGTGTGAATTAGAACAATACCTATTCACTTCACAAACATTTCATTTTTTTTATATTTTATTACAAAAAATATGTAATATATTTGTCACAAAGCAATAAAGCCCACCTTGGTGATCTACATTGTGAAAACATTAAATGTCATTTTTTCAACTAAATTGTAACGAATAAGTGAGCTTTCACGTTACAATAGCGTATGGTCCAATTTTTCAATTATATCGTATACCTTGAGTCAAAAAATAAGCGCTTTAATCATTACATACAATGAAGAGGATAATATAGTAGAAGTCCTCAAAAGCATGGAGTTTGCAGATGAGATCATTGTTTTGGATTCATTCAGTACTGATCGAACGGTTGAGTTAGCCGGTTTGCACCCCAAAGTGAAAATTTATCAGAACAAATTTGAGGATTTCACCAAACAGCGCAATTTGGCCTTGACTTATGCGAATAACGATTGGGTACTTTTTTTGGATGCCGACGAGCGTTTGACTGCTGCTTGCCAAACGGAGATATTATCGACAATAAACGATCCGCAAGCAAAAGACGCGTATTACATGTATCGTTTATTTTTCTTTTGTGGCGAACGCATTAATTTTTCGGGAACACAAAATGATAAGAATTTCCGTCTGTTCAAAAAAAGTAAAGCAACATACGACACCAAAAAAAAGGTGCACGAAACATTACTAGTTAATGGCACGATTGGTAGCTTAAAAAACAAGATATGGCATTATTCCTTCGCAGACTACGCGAGTTACAAGGAAAAAATGGTCCATTATGGTCAGCTCAAAGGGAAAGAACTATACGCTAAAAATAAGCGGTATTCGCTCTTAAGTCACCTAGCTAAAGTGTCCTTTAAATTTTTTAAGGCATACTTTTTGAAACTAGGAATATTAGATGGGCGACGAGGATACCAACTTTGCTACTTACAGAGTCTCAGTGTACATGAAACTTTTAAGTCATTGAAAAGAGAAGAAAAAAAATGAAGATTTGCATTATAAGCTTTGATTACTGGAATTACGACCACCACATTGTAAAGAAATTGCAAGAGAAGGGTATTGATGCATCACATATCAATATGGGTGCCTATAAATACAAAAACTTCGGTGAGCGGGCTTCAAATGCAATCAGCAAAATTTTTCTGAATAAAAACATCAAACATGTAAAACGTCAGGAGTACGTAGTAAATACACTGAAAAAACTAGGTCCCCAAGATCAGATACTCGTTCTAAATCCCCATACATTAGATTATCAGACCATCAAAGAGATCAAATCATATACACCTTACTTAATTTCTTATCTCTATGACAATTTAGAACGTTTTCCAATTGAAGAAAAATTGGAATTGTTTAATAAGATCTATTCTTTTGAAGACAAAGATGTAAAAAAATATGGCTTTGAAAAGATAACAAACTACAACTATCTTTCAGAAAACCCCATCCAGGCCGAAGAAATTGAAAATGACTTATTTTACATTACTTCTTATGATAAACGACGTATTAAGCTCCTTCGTAAACTCACGGTTCGTCTCTCGGCATTGGAAGTACGGAGTAAGATTGTTGTGGTCGGAAAACAGGTATGGAAAGAGAAACTAAAACAATTATCTTCCAGCAAACTATTTAGCAAGTATATTCAACTAAGAAAGACCCCGATATATATAGATGAAGTATTAGACGAGTATAAGAAAAACAAAGTAATTTTGGATCTTATGCGAGATGGCCAAGAAGGGTTAAGTTTTCGTGTTTTTGAAGCGATGGCTTTTGAGAAAAAACTCATTACTGACAACCCAAGTATTCTGAACTATGATTTTTACGATCCTCAAAATATCTTATATATAGCTAACGACTTAGAGCTCCTAAACGAATCTTTTTTTGACACGCCCTATAAAAGAATTCCCACCGAATTATTTAGAAAATACACGCTAGATAATTGGCTCAACAAAGTATTTGGTCTTGAACAAACCTTAAATGAAAAAAAAATTACTCTTTATAGCTCCTAATTATTACGGGTTTAATGAAGTTGTCTATAAAGGATTACGATCCTTTAGTGAGTACGAAGTAATTGAAATCGATTCAACAAAGCCCTATAAGTATAAAAATATTGGTGAAAGGATATACAATTTTTTTCTCAAGAAATTTAAAGGCCTTAATCTTAAAAAGGTAAAATCCGAGTTCTACGTTCAAAAATCCATTGAAAAATACGAACAGTATGATTTGCTCCTCGTAAATAGGCCTGATCTGTTGACAAAACATGCATTGGAGACTGCCGTAAGTAAATCAAAAAAAAGCAAGGCGATTCTTTGGGACAGCATCGAGAAAATTCCACAGTCAAATGAATCTCTTTCAAAATTTGATACCGTTCTGAGCTTCGACCCTGCTGACTGTTATAATTATGGATTTACCCCCATCACTAATTTTTACTTTAAGGAAGCTCAAAATTGGGAGATAAAATTTGACGTAGCCCTATTGATAACATACGACAATAGAATTAATGATGCTATTAAATTATTTCGATATTTCAACAACCATGGGATAAAAGCAAAAGCACGAATTTTTGCTTATAAAAAAGATCAAATCAAAGAAAAACTTCCGAACAATATGGAAATAATCGAGCAAATTATTCCTTTTAAAAACTCCTGCGAATATTATTTCGACAGCAAGATCATATTAGACCTATCACATCCACATCAAAAGGGACTTTCTTTTCGTCCCTTTGAAGCTCTAGGACTAAAAAAGAAGCTAATTACAACAGCCGAGAATGTAAAATCTCTGGAATTTTACAATACGACAAATATCCTATATCTTCAAGATATTAATGACATTGAGATCCCTGAGGATTTTCTAAAAGATGAGTATCTTAATCCAGATTTACAAATAACAAAAAGGTACTCTTTAGAAAATTGGGTGGAAAACGTTACATCATAATGGAAAAAGATTTTATCATTTATTTTATCTGTCCGACAAATAAATATGCTACAGGTGGGGTTAAACAGATGTATAGGCAAGTAGAAATATTAAATAGTGCTGGAATTAATGCTAGAATCCTACATAAATGGCATGGGAATAAAGAGAAATGGTTAGATAATGATCCTCCAATTTCCTATAATCCATATATCTTTAAGCAAATAAAATACATTGCTAAGTCAAAAACCATCAATATCCTCAGAAGAATAACGTTATTTCTTCTAAAGTTGGCCAGCAAAAAATTAGAAAGTAATTCCATTTTGGTCTTTCCAGAATTTTATGGCTTAAATGCGCATAAAATAACACCGAATTTACCGCGGGTAATATTTAATCAAAACTGCTATTACACATTTGACAATTCAACTAACTTTGAATTGCAGAAAAACACATATACTGACGATAACACTCTAGCAGTACTCACAGTCTCTGAAGACTCTCAAAGTTACCTGAAATATGTCTTTCCAGAAATTTCAATCCATAAACTAAGATTGGGTATAAATGATAAGCTTTTTTTTTACTCCAAAGAGAAGAAAAAACAAATATGCTTCATGCCCAGAAAACTTTCTCACGACATAGCGCAAGTTATCAATGTACTTCGACTCAAGGGACTAGACAACTCTTGGAATCTAGTCGCTATCGAAGATAAAACAGAAAAAGAAGTCGCGCAGATCATGCGTGAAAGTGCAATTTTTTTAAGTTTCAATCATCGGGAAGGATTTGGTTTACCACCAGCCGAAGCAATGGCCTGTGGCTGTATTGTTGTGGGATATAAAGGCAGAGGAGGCGCAGAATATTTTAAACCAGAGTTTTCATATGCTGTTGAAGAGGGAGACATAGTTGGATATGTAGACAAAATTATTTATATAATAAATCTATTCGCTAACAATGCTGATCTTATCATAGCCCAAGGACAACTTGCTTCCGATTATATTTTAAAAAATTATAGCTTAGATAACGAAATTCACGATGCAAATACATCGTGGAAAGATATCATTAAAAAATACGAGAAAGTGATTTAGCACATCTTAATTTTCGGTTGCTCTTACTATCTTTAAAACCTCAAACAATACTTTTTCATAACTCATTGAAATAATACATGGGACTTCGCACGATAATTAAAAACTGGATTAACAAAACAAAATATATCAATAACTTGCATGCTGAACAAATTGAAGTTACTGATATACCTTTAACCTTTACGCGGAGTAAACTAGTATTCCCGCATTTCTCAAATCCGAAGGTTTCTATTATTATTCCTTTCTATAATCAGGAAATATATACTTGGTCATGCCTAAATTCGATACACCAGCATCTACCGACTGTTAGCTTTGAAATCCTTCTTATCAATGATAGAAGTAGTGATTCAACTGATTTTTCTCTTATTGAAAATATCCAAATTATAAATAATTCAGAAAATTTAGGATTTTTAAAGAGTGTAAACCGAGGGATTTCAATAGCACGTGGTGAATATATTTATTTGCTAAATAATGACACGATAGTTAAAGAAGGATTTTTAGATGCACTCTACGAAGTTTTCACAACCTTTCAAAATGTTGGGGCTGTTGGTTCAAAACTATTAAATTCGGATGGCAGTCTTCAAGAAGCCGGTTGTGTCTTCATGAAAGACTGCAATATAAGTCAAGTAGTTAGAAAAGAACATTATTATCCTGAAGTAAATTATATTTATAAAGTGGATTACTGTTCTGGATGCAGTCTCTTATTCAAAAAATATAGTGATAATAATGAATTAAATCTTTTTGACGAACAATTTGCTCCAGCGTATTTCGAGGAAACGGATCTATGTTTCTCGTTTAAATATCTTCAGGGTAAAGATATTTATTATACTCCTTTTTCCCGGGTGGTTCATTTTAATGGAGTATCTTATAACGCTAAAAACGGATATCAGAACAAATCTAAAAAGGAGCTCTTCGAAAATAACTTGGAGAAATTTAAGCGTAAATGGTCAAAAGAAATCGCAGGTATTTCCGCCTTAAATACCGAGCAGCGGATATTGGAATTATATAATAACAAAAGTATTGTCTTCTTTTATTACCGCCTACCAGAATACGATAATAATTCAGGTGATTTAAGATTTACTGAGATAATCAAAGCATTTAAAATCTTAGGTTATCATATCACATTGATTGTTGAATCCAATAGGATCAATAATCCCTATTTATCCTTTTTTCAAAAAATGGGTGTATCCACCTATTATGAATATAGAAAGAGAAAAGGGCTCAGAAAATTCTTTAGCAACATTCAGCATATCAGTCCTATTTGTTGGTTCTACACCGCCGATGTTTTCGTCTGTTATTATAAAACTGCTCAACAATTGCTGCAAATGCCGAAATTAGTATTTGATATGGTTGATATTCACCATCTTAGATTGTTACGTATGTTAGAGCATGACCCCTTAAATAAAAATTTAAAGAAATGGTATATCAAAGCACTGAGAAATGAAAAAATAGCAGCGTCGAAAGCGGACATTGTTATACCAATATCAGATGAAGAAGGAGTTTATATGGAGAAGTTCTGTTCTGCTAATAAAATGATCGTAATTTCCAATGTACATTATCCAAAAGTAAAAATTGAGCAGATACCTAGTTTTCACCAACGTAATAACTTGCTTTTCATCGGGTCAAAGCACCTCCCAAATCTCGATTCAGTACAATTTCTTTATGAAGATATTATGCCACGTATCTGGGCTACAAATCCGGAAGTTGAGCTTCATGTTGTGGGAGATGTCAACACATTATTAAATATTTCCGATCCTAAAATTAAATTACTTGGACATGTACCAGATATAACACATTACTTTCTTAACAGTAAATTAATGGTTGCGCCATTAAGATATGGCGCTGGTGTTAAAGGTAAAATCGGACAAGCTTTTGAATACTATCTTCCGGTTGTCACGAGCCAAATAGGCGCCGAAGGAATGAAACTAGTCGATGGCGAAACAGTATTATTAGCAGAAACAGCAGAAGAGTTCGCAGAAAAAATATTGCTTCTATATACTGATGAAGTTTTATGGAAAAAAATTCAATCGCATTCCGAAAAAGGACTTCGGCCATTTTCTAGAGAAACCTTATTTAATAAAATCAAAGCAGTAGAATTACAATCAAAAAAATCATGATGTTAATTAAAATAGGTTATTTATTATCTTATGACTATCAATATATTATAACCTCAATTAAACAGGTATATACAGAGGCTGACCGCATAACTATAAGCTACGACATCAATAAAAGAACCTGGACAGGCAACTATTTCGAAATACCGGAAAGTACCTTTGAAGAGATAAGAAAGCTTGACACCGATCATAAAATTCATTTTTATGCTGATGATTTCTATGTTGCAGGACAAGCTCCCTTGATATCCGAAACTAGACAACGGAATATGCTCTCTCAATCTATGGGCAAGGGCGGATGGCATATACAATTGGATAGCGACGAGTACCCGTACGATTTTAAGAAGCTAACAACATTTCTCAGAAGAAATAGATTTCTTTTGAAACAACCGGATAAAACGCCTGTTACCTTTCGAGTTAAATTAATAGTATTATTCAAGAAAACAACCGATGGTTTTTTCATTATATCCCCTTATAATGAATTGTGCAGTTTGGTGACCAACCGCCCCTTTTATAGCAAGGCAAGGGCTACGCAGAATACAAAAGAATATATATTAAACTATTATGTTATTCATCAATCCTGGGCTAGAGAAAATTCCGAAATACAGCAAAAAATCAATAATTGGGGCCATGTAAATGACTTCGATACTATAGAATTTTATAGAAGTTGGGATAAACTATCAGCTGAGAATTATGAAAATTATTTGGATTTTCATCCTTTACCGGCCTGTAGTTGGGAAAAATTAGATTTTTTTCCAGCTAGCAATCTTGATAACTTTATAAAATCTATAAATGTTAAGCTACCCCAAAAGAATATAAATTGGCCAATATCCGCTCTCAAAAAATCTATTCTTTATTTAAAAAGTATTTTTAGATGAGGCTCAATTTCCTTCTAGAATTAGCGAAGCTAAAGCTGTGAAGAGGATATCTATATCAAATAAATAAGATCAATCATTTAATTATGTCGAATGAAATAGAAGTTACCATATTAATGGCCGCCTTTAATGCTTCAAAATTTATTGCCGATTCTATAAAGAGTGCTTTAAATCAAACATTTCAAAACTTTGAATTGCTTATCATTAATGACGGTTCTACTGATAATACAGAAACAATCATTCAAAGCTTTCATGATCCTAGAATAAGAGTTATAAAAAATGAAACAAATCGTGGATTAATTGAAAGCAGAAATATCGCTTTACTTGAAGCTCAGGGGAAATTTATCGCTATTTTGGACAGTGATGACATAGCTATACCAGATCGTTTAGAAAAGCAGCTAAATGCCTTCCAAAATAATCCCGATCTTGCTGTTGTTGGCAGCCGAGCGCTCATTATTGATCAGAACGGCAACGAGACTGGAGAAAGACTTGATGTTTTCACGGATATAGACAAAATAAAAATTACCCTGTTTTTTGAAAACACAATTGTTCATTCTTCGACAATGATCAAAACTAAAATATTCAGAGAAGTAAATGGATATCAAGGAGATATTTTGATAGAGGACTACGATCTCTTCTATAGAATTTCCCAAAAATATGCAATTGAAAATTTAGAAGATTACCTAGTGAAATATAGGATACATGGAACAAATATTTCCATACGGAAAAGAGATCAGCTTGATCAAGCGCTCTACAACTTAAAAATTAGACAGGTTAATCAATTTGCTTTAAATGTTGAATGCAAATATATCGCCATTCTTTTAGCTAATTTTAGAAACGATAATTACACACTAGAAGAAAATTTTTATATCCTTGCATTACTTAAAGAAAAGAATAAGCAGTATAATATCTATAAACAGGAAGCTTTTTCAAACGAGCTTTATAATAAGTGGTTCGAACTTGTTATAAGAGCAGGAAAGTTCCAAACAATTAAATTATTATTAAAAAAACCTTTGTTTGAATGGCACATATGCAAATTCAGGCATCTAAGAAAAGGACTTAAACAAACGTTAAGGTCCTTTCTCAAAAGATAACTTATGAAGATTGTAAAATTCTTAGGCGGCCTAGGAAATCAGCTCTTTCAGTATGCATTTTTTTTGTCATTACAACAAAAATTTAAGCACGTAAAAGTCGATTTAGAAGATTTTAATGGCTACCATGTACATAATGGTTTCGAATTAGAAGCAGTGTTCAACATTAAACTTCCACAACTCAGCACTTTTGAAACAAATATCTATACCAGGAACAACAATAAATGGCTATGGAGAAAATTGAGACGACTGTATAATACAAAGCATATCTATTTTGAGGAAACTTCGCCTTTTTCTTACACAAAAGATATTTTTGAAGACAATAGAAGTCGCTACTACTGGGGTTATTGGCAGCATATAGATTATCTTAGTCAAGTTGCGCCTCTACTCCGACAAAAGCTCCAATTCCCTAAGATGGATGATCGCGAGAATATTCGTTTAAAACATATTATCGACAAAGAAAACGCAATATCGTTACATGTTAGACGTGGTGATTATTTACAAGAACCTTTATTTAAAGATATATGTACAGAAGAATACTATCAAAAAAGCATACAGTATATGCTTGAGAAACAGGATTCACCGCTTTTTGTAGTATTTTCTAATGATATCAAATGGTGTAGATCAAAGTTTATAGGTCTAAATGCGATTTTTGTTGAACATAACTCTGGGTCTAATAGTTTTCGTGATCTACAGCTCATGTCATTGTGTAAACACCATATTATTGCGAATAGCAGTTTTAGCTGGTGGGGCGCTTGGTTAAACGATAATCCGGGTAAAGTTGTCGTATCGCCAAAAAAATGGATTAATGATGATACGATAGAGACTACGGGATTAATTCTACCAACTTTTGTCACATTTTAACTAATCTAGATTCTATGATGATGCAATTATTTGCAAATAACCCAAACTACGATATTGTCATCTGCTTAGGTCCGCAGCACATTGAAACTGCAAAGGTTGTGATCAAACAAGTTAAGCGATTTTTTCAAGCAAAACAAGTCTATCTCATAACAAACGTTTCTCATTTTGAAAAATTTCAGTCATTCAATTTAACGAACTTAATTTTTGTTAACGAAAATGAATTATTCGACCGATTTAATTTTCAATCTGTCGCCGACTTCTTAAGACAAAGAATAAATGATGAAGATCGAGCCGGCTGGTACTTTCAGCAATTCTTAAAAATGGAAATCGCCAAAATCATTCAAAGTGACTATTATCTAATATGGGATGCAGATACCATTCCATTAAAACCAATCAATTTCTTTGACGAAGAAGAAAAGGTATTGATCCATAAGAGTGAGGAAAATCACACCCCATATTTTGAAACAATGGAACATATACTTGGTTTAAAAAAAACAGTCAACTACTCGTATATATCAGAACATTTTATGGTCCAAACAAAGCTGATGCAAAAAATGCTACTTGAGCTCAGCAAAAACGCAGGTGATCTGGCTTGGCCATATCATATCCTTGAAAATATAGCCGCAAAAGATATATCACTTTCGGGATTCTCAGAATATGAAACCTATGGTAATTTCCTTAACTCAACCAACCCCGACAGTTTTCGGCTACGAACCTCTTCTTCAGAACTATTAAATACGACTAGAAACGGTAGCATGATTTTCGGCACTTTACCAAACACAAAAGATCTTAAATTTTTAGAGGTCTTGGGTTTACATTATGTTACGTTCGAAATCTGGCAAGATGTTAATCCTAAAGAAATTAAAGCCAACAAAAGACGCGTTGCCTTATTTTTTTTGTTTGAAAAAATTCCAATGCTAAAATCTCTGAATAAATTAATCATAAAAAACTTTAGGAAAACTTATTCATTAGCTCAACCACTCTAAAAATATCATCCTCCGTATGTCCGTAAGAAATTGGAAGGCTCAATATAGTTTGATGAATTTTCTCAGAAATAGGATATCTATCACCTGATAAAATTCCCTTCATCGCTTTTTGTTGATGTGGAGCTATTGGATAGTGAATTTCCGTGCCTATTTCATTAGCCAATAAATACTGCTTCAACCGATCACGTTCAGGGTGACGAATTGCAAAAATATGATAAACATCTTCCTGTACAGGTTGTACAACTGGAAGAATAAAATCAGACTTTAACTCACTTAGGTAGATTGCTGCCAAGCTCCTTTTGTGAGCTGTGATCTTGTCAAGAAATTTTAATTTCACAGACAAAAAGGCTGCTTGCATCTCATCAAGCCTCGAATTATAGCCCACTTCATCAAACACATATTTAGCAGACGATCCATAATTCCTTAGCGTCCGAATCGAATCATTCATTTTTTCATCCCTACATGTTATGGCTCCAGCATCCCCTAATGCGCCTAAATTTTTAGTTGGATAGAAGCTGAACGCCCCAAAATCGCAAAATGAGCCTGCCTTTTGGCCATTGTAGCTCGCACCATGCGCTTGGGCACAATCCTCAATTACCCGCAGATCATATCTGTTCGCTAAAGAAATAATTGGGTCCATATCACACATCTTGCCATAAAGATGAACGATTAAAATAGCTTTAGTCCTTTCTGTAATAGCTGATTCAATTTTTTTAGGATCAATATTGTAGGTAGTCACATCGGGTTCAACAAGTACCGGTTTTAGACCAACCTGCATAATGGCCAGGATTGAAGCGATATAGGTATTAGCAGGAACAATCACTTCATCGCCGGAATTAAAGCCAAAATAGCGCAATGACAAAACTAACGCATCTAATCCGGAGGCTACTCCGATGCAATGTTGCACACCACAATAATCCGCAAATGTCTGCTCAAATTGTTTCACTTCTTTCCCCAAAATATACCAGCCACCATGCAATACTTCATGAAAAACCTGTGTATATTCCTCCATAAATTCCTTATTGACCTGACGTAAACTCTCGTAAGCTATCATGTATAAAATAGGGTTCGTAAATATAATCTGTTGAATCAAAATATTCAGAAGCAAGTACCATAAGAATAGCATCTTCCGAAAAGTCAAACATCTGATGCCAATCCGTTGGTTGCAATATTAAACATTGATCAGGTGAATCTAATTCAAAAACCCGTTCATTATCTCCATCCTGATTGTAAATCGCACAACTGCCTTTTAAGCAAATTGCTGCCTGTACCGTTTTATGATGTCGATGACCGCCCCGTATCGATCCATCCACACCATAGATATAAAATATCCTTTTCACCTCAAAAGGAGTTACTTTTTCGATCACCGTCAAATGTCCACGATCATCTGTAAATGTTTTTAAATCAATTTGGTAAGCCATTATCTTAAGAAATAGGATTGATGATAGTATTCTCTAAATTTGCCAAGTACATATAAATTGAACATTCGGCGTAGTGATTTACGAATACGCGGAATTTCATTCATTTCATGAAATTTTTGTACACGCGATATAGACTGTATTTCGCACCCTGAACTTTTTAATGCTTTTACATAGGGTTTATACAAGAAATGGATGTCATTTTCACTTATTAAATTGCCTCCTGCGAGAGTAAAAGAATTCTTCTCTGCATATTTTAGCGCATGAAAGTGATAAAACACCACCGGAAATAAACGCTGGCTAGTAAGCTCTTTGCCCCAGACTTGCCCTAATTTATGTTCAAAATCATATTGCTGAACATTCCAGGGCGCTACACCACCGCCTAAATGTTCTAGAACATGCACCCCTGTAAACTTAGTAGTCCATACATCCAAGTATTTTTGATCGCCAAATCTTCCGGGTTCCCTGCGATTATAACACCATTCTATACACGCTTCACGCCACCATTCCAAAACCGCTATGCCTTCTTCTGAATTCTTAAAGTAAACAAACTGTACACAATAGGTTCCTCCCGATTCACTATCTTCATACATGGGACTGTACCGATGCGGAGTTATAATCACCGATCCCCCATTCGCCTCCTCAATTAACTCCATAGGATCGGCATAGAAAAATAAATCTGCATCCAAATAGGTGCAATTGGATAAACCAAATTTTCGAATACTATATAGAATAATTGAAGGCGTACAAGTCCAACAATACTCTCCTGTACTGCGAGTGGATTTTATAGCCAATAATTGCTCATCTTCAAAATCAGACAATCGAATGATCGTAGCTTTAGCCAGCTGTAATTCAGACAGAATGCGATAACACGCATCATCAAATGCAAAAATATAGAGGTGAAAGTCCCTTGCACACTTTTCAAGTGACCGATACATTGCCAGTCCTCTTGAGAGATACAAAGAATTAAATAAGGTGCAATAACTATTCATAGAATATATACTTTTCAAAACTTCCTGTATTATTATTTGTATTCATACGCAAGCCTGCTCATTGCCCAAACACAATGAACCGGAACAACAAGCGTTATTATTTATATTGTATAAGAATCAAAAATTTTAATCATGGACAACAGTAAAAAACTTTATATCATCCGACATGCCAAAGCCGAAACTATTCCGGGCATAAACGATTTTGACCGCGCCCTTACCTCCGACGGAATACAACATGCAAAACAGGTTGCGGCTAAGCTGGCAGCAAAATTGACCCTGGATGAGAACAGTATTGCGATCAGTTCACCAGCCAATCGTGCACTCCAAACAACACGTATTTTTCTGGAGGTGATGGGTTCTTCTTCTTTTGACATCCAAATTGAAGAAACAATTTATGAATGTACTTATAAGCACTTGCTATCTATTATCAATGCAATTCCTGATCATATCAATCACGTTCTACTCTTTGGTCATAATCCTACACTAACTGATTTTGTTGAATACTTAACCCGTAAATCAGCCTACTTACGTACATCATCATGCGCTGAAATAAAACTCGATACCGGTTTCACATTTCAGATGCTCAGCGGCAATTGCGCAGATCTTGTGCAAATAATTGATTAAAATTTTATTCAAAGAACAAACAGACTTTCAGCAAAAGTCCCCCATCACTTACCCGCATTTGATTTCATTGCCTTATCAATCACCAAAGGCACTGAAATCAAATCCAAATCATGTGAATACACCACAAACTTCTCGACCCAACAAGGATCAAATTTCTCCTTAAATTCTTTCAGGCCCTTTGGTTGACGGAAGTAAGGATTATTTTCATATAGAAAACTGATCAAACGTTCAACAAGCCCTTTCTTCTTGTCAAATCCCGAAAAAGGAGCCAGTCCCATATTCAAAAAAGAATAACCTTCCTCTTTGCAATACGCTAAAAAGCGGATAATCAATACATCCATATTTCCGCCTGGCGCATCTTGCAATTTCCGGATAAGATCATACGTCGCCTCGTCCGGAGCATAATTGGGAATGATATTCAAAAAGGCCAAAATGCGCCCTTCGTTATCCTCCAAAGTAATTACATGGCTATTTTTAATCTTACCAACGTCGAACATGCCTTGAGAAAAAACACGTTCTGAACGCTTCATGTCTCTCAACCAATGATCCGACACAACCTGCAGTTTCTGAAGCAAACCATTGGATAACGGTGCGCGATATAAATTCGAAACAAAACCTTTTTTTTCAATGCTATTCACCGCATTTCGAAGTGATTTACGTTTCTTTCCTTCCAGCGAAAAATTATCGACATTGACAATGGCCTCTTCTCCGATCAGAAAAGATTTTTTGCCCAACTGCTTGAAAACCCCTAGATGTCTACCATCAACGCGGTAATAGGCTGTTTTTAAACTCGATTTGCGACAATAACGTTCAAATGCATTAATCAGTTCTTTCATCGCATCTTCAGTATCCTCACAAACGGGTCCTTCGAGCACCATAGCAAAACCATAACATTTTTTATACGCAATAAAGCCCGTCCGCTCCGTGTTAAAGAAAAGATCTTTATCCCCATACGTCTTAAAATAATCAACAGGTGATTTACCATAACGCTCCAAAAGGCGCTGTGCAATTTCAATCTGCCCATCAACCTCTTCTTCCGCTAACTGGCACGGATTGACCATCCAGTAGAACAATGCAGACAGACTGATCACACTAAAAAAATTAATGGAATACAAAAAATACTGTCCTATCGTTGTCTGAGGTTCCGCAACATCACCATTAAGTAGCACAAAACCGTGCAGCGTACTACTTACCGCATTTAAAATGGTAAAATCCATGTTAAAATGCTTCGCATTCAGAAAATAAAACCCAGTAATTCCATACAGCAGCACAACCCCAATAAGCCACAAAACCAAGCTGAGGTTTAAGGAGCTGAATCTCCTATTACTTTGTACAAAATAGTGTTTTGATGAATAAAGGAGCATCAACAGCACCAAAAAAGCGAACCAAGCTTCTTCAAAATCCAGCCCTTTGGAAAGATTAGCAACAATGGAAAGCGAACATAGCGCAACCGCAACATACCAAGCCATACGTAGCCCCTTCAACAGAAAACCCGAACACATCACCAATAATATACCGAAGAAAAGTACCGCTGCATTTGAAAAGTTTAAAGCATCATAAGATATAAATTGCTTTAATGCCGTGACACGGCTATGAATCGCCGGCGTCAAGACGGAGATGATATTAATAAGCCCCATCACAAAAATAAAAACAGATGGAAGTATCCGAACAAAGATGTTGTTTTTATTCACGAAGAAACTAATTCCCCCCAATGCCAATGGTCCCCAAAACTCAAATAAACGATATAGAAGGGATATAGAAATAGCCTGTTCTTCGCTGTAGCCAAACTTACACAGAATGACAACCATAGATACTTCGATCAGTCCCACCCCCTTCATCAATGGTGAAAAACAATAGACCAACGTTCCGACAGCATAGGTTACTGTACAGGCCAATAACGATGTTTCAAAGCCTAAAGCAAGCATTGCAATATAGATATGCAAAATCCCTACCAGCTCAATGACTGTCGCCCAAATGAGACTTTGCAATACAGCCCAAAAATCCACACCCTTTTTATGGAGTTCATCCCAGGTACCTGCAACTGAAGGGAAATGACGTACTGTAAAATTATAAGCTCCTCCTCCACGGTAAAATGATCTGCAGTACCAGCCAAACCCCAGCAATAGAACACTAAAAACAAGCATAATTCCAATGATTTGTACATCAAGACCTGCGATTCCTACAAACAGAAAAACAAAAAGACAGAGTATAAATAAGGACACTAGGCTAATGACTGCGTAGATAACAGAAGAAAGATTGGCATTTGCATCATCAATTCCCTCCTGATTAACTTCTTTCTTAAAGAAAGCCAGTGAGGTAAATCCACCTACCGGAAGAAAGACACTGATAAAGTTTCTCTTTAGAAATAAACGGGTAGCTCCACCCAGTGATAACTTTTGTTGCAAAGACTTAAAACTATAGACATAGACCAAACCTTGCATTGCGATGTATGCCAAAGAAACCACGATCCCGATTGCCACCCAAAACAACGAACTTGACTGAATAAGCCCTACCGACGATGCCAGCTCCTGTCTCTGATTTGCAAAAAAATATACGGCACCCAAAATGACCAATAGGCCCAATAAGGATTTCCAGATCAACATTTTGTTTTTCATCAGCATAATTACCTCTCAAATTGACAAACCCAATTATTTCGTTTTTCTAAATCACTTTTACTAATGACATCATTACTTTAAAATAGTCCCAATCCGATTTGTTTTTTTAGGCATCAAAAATCAATACCGATCTTTGCCCTGACCCCCCATGGAGATACACCTGGATTATTCAGGTAAGTAAAACGGCGAACCAGATCGACACGTAGAATTTTAAAGATATTACTCAAGCCAAAACTTCCTTCTATATAGGCTCCATTATTGAGGGAGAACAGCTGCGGTTCGCGAGGATCCTTGGGTAATTCATCAAAACTTTTCGTGTATCTATTGGAGGCATCGACAGCTCCATACAACATTTTTACAGAGGCGATCTCCCGGAGATCCAGTCTTTTCAGAAGCGGAACTTTATTCAGAAAAAAACCATTAAATGAATGTTGAAGCAATAGTGACGTGTACTTATCGCTCATAAATTCCATTGAATTCATCAAATTGTATGAGTTGAGCTGATACGAATAGGTTTGATTTGCCCGGTGAATAATCATCAGCGGATAGGGAACCTTTCCAAATTGGATGCCCGATTCAAATACGATATCGGCAAAACCAAATTGGGACGCAAAAAATCGCTTATTGGCATTTAATATAAAACGTTGGTAGTTATAATCTCCACCCAACAAACCTTTCACGCCAACCTGTGCGGCTAAGGTAAAAACAGGCTGACCTGTATTAATAATACGTCGATAACGTTTCCCCTGGTATAATTTCTCATGTGGAGCCCAGCGAATTTCTCCGGTGAAAGCAGAGGTCCACAGCTCATTGCCGTTACTTCTTCTAAAAGCTCGACGGTCAAACTCCAATATGCCACCTGGGCTAAGGATTTGATTAAAGAACCCTACTTTAAAGGATAGATGGTTTTCAAATTCCTGCCAGTATTCGATCTGCCTCCGCTGTAGATAAAACATTTTGTCATTTTCCCCTCTTCTGAATGAAAGCAAAAAATTGTCATTATCAATAAAATTTAGATCCTGTCCCGGCACCTGTACCTCTTTACTAACCTTAGCAGAGAGTAACTTTACAGGAAATTTGTAGACCGATTCTCCGTTAAAGGAGTAGGTGGCACCCATATTATATTTCCATTGCCTGTCTTTCGTACCATAGGCACCATAACCATCCAGGACCAATGTCTTGCTAAAGATATCCGTCGTGTTGCCACCAAATTTAAATCGGCTTCCTTCTACAGGGTTAAAACTATAAAATGAAGGTACTGGCCCTATTTCGATAACACCGCGCCCATAATAACCCGACATAATGAAGGAGCCCAAAGCCATCAAATTTTTAAAGGATTTTGACTGTTTTAAACTATCGATGTTCGTAAAGGCCTGCTCCTCCAGCCTACTCAGTTTCTCAGGTCTCGCAAGATTCCAGTCAATCCCATTCGGATTCTGTGGCCCTGTCCGTGTCAATGCTTTACCATTGACAGCGAGCTGTGTTTCATTGGAAGCTGATCTGCTGGTCACTTTCTCCCCAAACAAGCCCATACCATCCTTAAAAATCCCCATGTCTATTGTCAGTACTCCCCTGCTCAGAAAAAAACGATGCGCTTGATTTTCCGAATAATTCAAAACAATATTTAAACCCTTTACCCAGTTGATATTGGTCGCTTCGTTGATGGTCAGCTCCGCTTGATCCAATGCATAACTCCCGTCTAAGCGGATATAGATGAAGCCTGAAAAAAGTGCATCCTCTCTATTCCTTGGCTCTACGCGTATTTTGGCATGCCAAGGTTTACTATCTTTCAAGGTATCAACCAAGTAATATTTATAAAACGAAGGCCCCAACGTTGCTATAGGGCTCAAAAAACGTCTATTCCCAATAGAGACATCCGTATCATAGATATTTGTTTCACCATAGATTTTATCCAAATACTCATCAATACCGTCTTCATCCAGGTACTGATCTACGCGCGACTGATTCTCACCCAGTAAAACAAAGCTGTTACCTTTAAGAGCATCCAATTTTCGCTGACCAATTTTCTCATCCATAAATATCGGGACCAGCGACCTACCGGGATATTTTAGCGTATCCATCCCCTGTTTTAAAAATCCGAAACGTTTGAGCAGGCGGGATTTATCCACCTTTTGATTTTGGATAGACAAGGACATCGAAAGCTTCTCATATTCTTGATAGCTACCGGCTGTTCCATTTAACGCATTATTTTCATCTCTTTTTTCAATTACTTTACGGATTAAATCTACTGTTGGATTATGTTTATTCGTGTATTTTCTTTTTTTAGGCGCATTCACTACAACTTCATCGAGACTTTGTTGTTCATCTTCCAAACGGATAATAAGAACTTTCTTGCCCTGTGCGACACTCATCGGGAATACCTGTTTTTTATAGCCAACGGCACTAAATAGTAACTCCCAATTGTCAGGCACGGATGGTAACTGGAACTGCCCCTCCTTATTTGTTGCTACAGATTTTGCCGTATTGGAAAGCTTTACAGTAACACCTTGTATAGGTTTTGCCGTTGAGGCATCGAGGACAATCCCTGTTAATGAAGCTCCTTGTCCAAATAGTCGAGAAGTAAAGAACAATAAAACCAATAAAAAACGATATTGCATAAAAAAAACCTTGCATCTAAATTCAGTAGGATGACAAGGTTTTTATAAAAAAGTCCTAATATGATTGCTATCTTAATCGAACAGTATTATAAATAGTCTTAAAATCACGATTATAATTATGTGGCCCTGCCAGTACATCGACCTTTAATCCCGCATTACGAAACATTTTCACGAGATCTTCTTCGCCCTCTTTACAAAAGACATAAGTCGAAGGGAATTGCTTTAGCTTCAAGACTTCAGCTAGTACTTCGTAGCCATTGGGCTTCTGTTTCCAGTTAAGCATAGTCGATACGGTCACCTCGAAACTCGCATACTGATCGGGCGACAAATAAGTAACATGCCGGATTGACTTTTTCAAGGGATCCGAGAAATTATTCAGGACAAAAGGTAATACTCCGGCAGAAAATGAATGTCCTATCAAATAAATTTGATCGCAGTCCCATTCTTTCCTGAAATGGTCAATATATCGTTCGAATTCCCTTCCCGCTTCTTGCGGAGTTTTCTTTTTCCAGAAATATTTTTTTGCATCGATGACCAAACGAGGATATCCATCGAGTGAGAAGTAAGATAACAGGCTTTTACTAAAATCATTATAACCACCATCGCCCGTAATAAATACAAGCATTGTCTTTTGTTTGTTATTGGTATCTTTAAGTGGAATAACGTAATTTGGCAGTACTTCCGCCTGTATTGGTCTTAGGGCCAAACATAACCAGAAAAATAGAAATAGCAATAATCTATCTGCTTTATAATGTGCAGTGTTCATGTGTATATATTATGTGTAAATATTTGCTTTGAATAATAATAATGTCTTTGACCACCTGGAGCGATTCATCAATAAATACGCTTTTAAATCCTCCCCTAAGGCACTATTTACTGTTTCTAATGTCCTTTATTGGAATAGATTTGCGCACACCGTCCATTACATAAAAAAAGCCAAGGGCATTATTCGAAATATTACCTTCAACATTGGCAGGTACTGCAGACAATAATCCTTTCCATTCTGTCTCCTGAAATAGATTATAAATAAAACGGGAGTAACGTGGAGATTCAGAAAACTTAGATACGATTAAACTGTCCTTCAACGAAACTTCATAGTTGTATGTCTTCCCAAGTAAGTTATTCAGTACATTGGGTGCCCCCAAACGATAACTGTAGCTAAAAGGAGAGCGAAAAGAAGAAATATCATCTTCAGAAAAATCCTTTTGCGGCATAATAAGCCATTTATTGGAGGTTCGCATCCCGAAGAGATGTTTATTAACCTTTACCGTCCACTTGTTGTTCAAATTACTTTTTTCTACCGGTAGAAAGGCATTTTCAATAGGTACCACAGGTATCAATTGATCTTGTGCTTCATACAATTTCCCATTCAAAGTAATCGTAAGCTGAAATACATTTCCTACCGTGTCCCTCAGATTGAACAGCTCACCATAATAAAGCCCCTCACCCAAATCATTGAATTCAATTATATTGGAACCATTGGTTACACGTACCGTGGCTCCACTAATCCCGATAGTCCCTGAATTAGACTTTAGCCCATCCAATTTCTTTAATTGGATATACTGCTCTTTGTACATCGTATTAATCCCGCCTTCAACAATCATATCGTACGATTGTCCTTCGTCTACAGCTGATTTCTGACAAGAAACCGCTAGAAAACAAGTAACTATAATCAATAAGAATCTCATATCAATCAAAATCTCATTGTGTAACTAATTGAGGGAACTCGCCCAGAAAATGACGTTTTCTGAATAGCTAAATTCCCATTACTATCTTCGGAGAAACTATAATAAAGTGGATTGCGCTGATCAAATACATTATATAATCCAAAATTCAAGGTATGTCTTCTTCCTCGCTCTCGTTGCTTTATAGTTTCCAAATCTACCGAGCAATTTAAATCAAACCGACTAAATGTAGGCATACGATGGGAATTACGGCTTGAATACACCGGAACATATATACCCTCATATTCCATAAATCCTATTGGATAGGTTAAAGGCCTTCCCGTATGAATTGTATAAAAAGCATTGAGATGCACCGACCTCCCCAAATCATAGGACAAGTTGCTCTTAAGCACATGTGGAATATCGAAATTAGCCGCATACTCTTTTCCTTTATTGATGCCATTGATCTTACGAAAAGATCTCGACCAGCTATAGAAGATACTGCCCGTAAACTCACCGAAACGCTGATTGACAGATAATTCTAATCCATAAGCATGCCCCTTTCCTTGGCGCAGCTGTGTTTCGATAAACGGGTTGAGTATCAGTTGCGCATGATCGATCAATTCGACCTGATTGCCCATCTTCTTCCAATACCCTTCCAATCCAATATTTCCATGATACAATAATCTGTTGATACGAAAAGAAATAGCATCAACATATTGTGGTTTAATATTTAATCCCGCCGGCACCCAAGCTTCCAATGAGGAAAAAGCAAGTTCATCATTCTGTAATAACTGCAAATATTGATAACTCCGATTATAAGCCAGTCTGAAAGCATAGTCATTGCCCATTTTATATTGCAAAGACAGGCGTGGCTCTAAACCATAATACGACTTTTTCTTGTCGGCATCGTTCGACAACGGCTTATACGAGCTGCCATCCAATAAATAATAGCGTCCAAAGGAGGCATTAAAAAAGGCATTGGCACGTATTCCCGCAACAATCCGGAAGGCTGAATCGACCTTCCAATTAAAAGAAACATACCCCGTATAATCATAAGCTTGCGCCCTAAAAATATTATCTTCCGTGTTTGAATTTATCGGCGATATCTCCCCGGGATTAAAACGATGTTGGGTTCCCTGAAGACCAAAATCCAAGGTGCGGTCTAATCCCATAAAATACGTAAAATCGGATTTCAAACTAAAGTCACGTATCCGTGTCAACCAGATTTGATTGTCACTCGATTCGGGTTTACTGACATCCAATTTATTATGATAATCACTGAATATAGCCGAGAGGTTCATAAACAACCGGTCACTATGCACATGGTTCCATCGCAAAGTAGAAGTCCAGTTGCCCCAACGATTGGTATTCCTATTCGGAGAAATAACTTTATCCTGCCCATAGTACCCCGAAAGGTAAACCCGATTTTTCTCGTCAAATGTATAGTTGAACTTCACGTTATAGTCACTGTACTTACCTTTGACATTAAATAAGCGATAATCCGTATTAAAAGCATTTAATATACTTCCCCGTGCAGTGGCAATGAAAGCACCTTTTCCCTTTTTTATAAATGGCCCCTCAGCACCAACTCGAGCAATCAATAGACTTGATCCACCAAAAACATGAAAAGCATTGGCATCACCGTCTCTGGTACTCATATCCATGATGGAAGAAAGACGCCCCCCTAGATTTGCAGGGATAGCATCCTTATAAAGCTGCGTATTCTTCAAGATGTCCGAATTAAACACAGAGGTTAAACCGAATAGATGCGATGGATTATAAACAACAGCTTCATCAAGCAAGATAAGATTCTGGTCTTTACCGCTCCCCCTTACGAAAAGATTACTGCCGCCTTCTGTTAATCCGTTAATCCCATTTTGCATCTGTAATACCTTCATGATATCAGCCTCACCTTTATAAAAGGCATTTCTTCGTGCTTGGGTCCAATTGACCTTATCTGTGAAACTTCCCATGTGCTGCGCTGTGAAGGAAGAATCAACATTAACCACCACCTCACTCAAATTAAAATCCACTGGAGCGAGCTTAATGACCAGGTAATTATTTTCTAACTCAGCATTTAATGAGACCAACCTTGTCTTATAGCCCAGATAACTTACATAACAACTGTATTCGCCCCGTGGTAATGTCAGTGAGTAAAACCCATATTTATTACTTAAACTACTTTTACCTTTCTCCGCGATCAACAAGGTGGCACCAATCAGGTTTTCACCACTTAAAATGTCCACAACACGCCCCTTAACAGTAAAAGTTTTATCTTCTTCATAGAAGATCAGCGCCCTATTGATCATTGTAAATCCAACATTGGAATCTTTCAGTAAATAATTTAGGACCTCTTCTAGACTGGATTTGTCAAACGATCGACTATAAATAATCTTTTTATTAAAGACCTGCTCGTCATAAGACATGGATATATCGTATGTTTTATGAATTTCAGCAAGTATCTGAAGAATCTGTTTGTTATGTGTATCAATTGAGATCCGTAATTCGGCAGGGGAGTTCTGTCCCATGGCTTTCGGACACATCGCTATAACCAACCAGCAGAAAAAGAGCAAACGATACAGAATCCTATCTTTCATATCAGCAAAGCGAAGAGCCTATTCGTAGATACTATATCCCTTTTTACCGGCTTTCCACTTCACATTTAAAGTTTTGGAAAGAATCTGAACAATCTCGTTGAGCGTTTGCCCATCAAAGTACATGCTTAGCTTGCGTGCTTTTAAACTATCTCCAACGACAGTTATATTCGCCCGAAAATGCTTTTCTAGATCTGTACAGATACTATCCAACCGAACATTTGAGTAGCTCAACTTTTGTGCGACATCAGTATCATTATCTACCAACAGATCAATTTTAGATAAAGACGCAGTTTGTCTTTTATACAGTCCCTTTTGATTTTTCTGTAAGACAAGTTCTTTTGCATGATCTCCTTTTCCACTGCTCAAGGCTACACTTCCCTCTTTAACAAGGACTTCGACATCATCTTCCAGTAAATTGACTTCAAAGGTAGTGCCGATATCACGCACATAATTATGTTCAAGATCAACCACAAAGGAGTTTCCTGTTTGATGTTTGACATCGAATAGCGCTTTTCCCTTTTTGAGTTCAACAGTTCTTTGCTGTAGAAATGTCCTTTTGTTAAACATCGCCTCGGCTCCGGCCTGTAGTGTCATGATCGAACCATCGGGAAGTACAGTAGGCTGCTGTGTTACCGATCCGTATAATCGGACTTCATACCCCATCCAACGGTCAAAGTTCAGGTAACCGGCAAAACCGACCACGAACAATACGGCGGCAGCCACAAATTTCATCCAGGGTTTCCAGATTGCTCGTACAGGCGTCTCGATCCCCACTTCTTGTTGATCCCCTGTTTTATCCAACTGATTTTTAAATTTTTCCCATTGGCTACTGGCATCTACCTTTTTATAGCATTCCAGTGCTATAAGGTCATCAGCTATACTTCTAACTTCATCGTATAGCTCGTGGTTCGCCACATCCTCCGAAATCCAACGCCCAAGCAACACTCCTTCCCTTTCGGAAATAGTCCCATCCAGCTCTTTCTGAATCAAGTCATAAGGAATAAATCTTGAAGTATTGTTTTCTTCCATAACTATAAGATAATAAACTGGACAAAAAGTCCCAATGAAAAAAATAAAAAGCCGATTAGAAGCAACAGAAAAGTTTTTTGCTTGGCCAAAGCGACCCGAATTTTATCGTAGGCAATGGTCAAATGATTTTTAACCGTTTTTATTGAAATTCCCAATTGATCCGCGATTTCTTGTTGTTTCATCTTATCGTACTTACTCATAAGAACGATTTTTCGACACTGCGGCGGTAGCCCTTCCAGTATACTTTCGATCATCAACAACTTGGATTCGTAAAGTGCGGCGCGATCAATTTCATCTTCATCATCCGTCAGATCCAGTTCTTTGCTATAATCGTTATTCCGTTCCAATAAACGTTGATTCTTTTTAAGGTAGGTGAGCGAAAGGTTGATAACACTGCGTGATAGGTAAGCTCCCAGTGATTGACTAATGGCCAACTTGCCCGCATTTCCCCATAACATCATAAATACGTCGTTGGTGAGCTCTTCAGCGATTGCCTCCTCTCGCACATACCGAAAAGACAAGATATACAATTTACGGAAATAGCTCTTATAAATAGCTTCAAAAGCATTTCTATCTTTTTGGACTATCTTCTTAAGCAGGTCAACGTCATTTGACATAGGACTTCGGTAAAGCTAATAATAAATGCATGTAAAAATAATCAAATTCATCGGACATTTTATAACATCTAATTAATTTTCAAGCTATAAACGCTTGCCGACAACCAATTAGTTAACGCAACTAAAAAGTGAAACGCCACACCACAAAAAAATTTCTCGTATTTTTTCTATTTTTGCAAAAACATAAAAATAATGTTAAAAAAATATCTTTTAATAAGCTGTATTTCTTTTATTTTCTTTTCTTGTACAAAAGAAAATTATCCTGAAATACCGGAAGTAATAAAACCTGAAGAAAAAGAAGCGGAATCCCTTACAACAAGATTAACCAAAAACATTGATTTATGGTCAGACAATCGGGTTATCAACGTATTTGAACAAGGGGAAATCCATTTATACGAAAAAGATAATCATAAAGATCATATCACTTTATTTATGTGGGAAAAAGAGGTTGTTGATTCAATTGTTTGGCATATCGATGATATTATGCATTACAGTTCAGGGGTTAATCCTTTTCTTTTGGGCACGGGTGTTACATTTCACAAACCGGGCGAATACCGACTAGATGTGTTATTTTATAAAGACAATAAAGTGGTTAAACAAGCTAGCCTCACCATGAGAGCTGTTCCGGGGAATGATTTTTTCAATGTCAATTGGGAAACTCCACCCACAAGAAGCATTGTAGGACAATCCTTTTCTTACAAAAAAGGTTATCGCATCGATCAAACTTATATAAAAGGGCAATACCCCTATAGCTATGTCAATCTCTATTATGGCGATCAATTTCGAAAACAAACACCTGAAAAAGAGAAAGAATATTTGATGGAAGTAGCACGCGAATCTTTTGGTAGCCCCACACTTACCACGACAAACAATCAACAGGCTGAACTTAACGATAAGTACAATAAGCTCTTCAAAAATAAGCTTAATCACCTGCCGATAGCAATTTGGGAAAGAGGTACATCGTCAATCGCTTTAGTTGGAACTCCGAAAGATGCCATTGAGACTTATCAGATCATTGCAGAACCCAAATATTAAAAAACACATTTAAGCCTCCATCATGGAGGCTTTTTCACTACCTTCGTCTTATGGCGAATCAATTGCAATTTGAAAATTCACCCTACCTTAAACAGCACGCACACAATCCAGTAGATTGGATGCCCTGGGGGCCGGAAGCTTTAAAAAAAGCAAAAGACGAAAATAAACTGATCATCGTAAGCATTGGCTACTCGGCTTGCCATTGGTGCCATGTGATGGAGCGTGAAAGTTTTGAAAACTCAGCCATCGCCCAAACCATGAATAGGTTTTTCGTATCAGTCAAAATCGACCGTGAAGAACGCCCTGATATTGATCAAGTTTATATGCTTGCAGTGCAACTGATGACCAATGCCGGGGGCTGGCCCTTGAATTGTATCTGCCTGCCCGATGGGAGACCTATTTACGGTGGTACTTATTTCAAACCGCACGACTGGCAGAATATCTTATTACAAATTGCACAAATGTGGGCGGAGAAACCCGAAGTTGCATTTGACTATGCCGAAAAGCTAAACAATGGTATTCAACGGGCCGAGAAACTCCCCATTCACCCTATTCCAGAGCAATACACAATCGACAACTTAAATGAAATTGTTGCCCCTTGGACCGAGATGTTCGATAAAGAAGAAGGTGGTTATCAAAAAGCACCGAAATTTCCGCTTCCAAACAATTGGTTATTTTTGCTAAAATATGGCGTGCTGGCCAACGATCAGGAACTATTGGATCATGTTCATTTTACGTTGAAAAAGATCGGATCAGGAGGTATATACGACCAAATCGGTGGTGGCTTTGCGCGCTATTCTGTCGATCACTATTGGCATATTCCTCATTTCGAAAAAATGCTCTACGACAACGGACAGCTACTGTCCCTTTATGCCGAAGCCTATCAACAAAGTCAAGATCCGTTCTATAAGCGTATTATCGAAGAAACGATAGACTGGGCCGAACGGGAAATGCTAGCACCAAACCATGGTTTCTATAGCGCATTGGATGCAGATAGTGAAGGTGTTGAAGGGAAATACTATTCCTTCTCCAAAGCTGAATTTAACGAGGTACTGGGGAACGATGCCGCCCTGCTCGGGCAATATTTTAACATCACCGAAGCTGGCAACTGGGAAGAAGAAAAAACCAATATCCCTATTTGCGCCATAAATGCAGACCAGTTAGCAACAAAGGTCAATATGTCAGCTGACGAATGGGCAGATTTTTTAAAAATTTCAAAGAAAAAATTATACGACTATCGTGAAAAACGAGAACGTCCAGGGCTCGACCATAAGCAGCTGACCACTTGGAACGCTTTATTTCTAAAAGGACTAATAGATGCTTATCACAGTCTTGGAAACAGCCATTTCCTTGAACTCGCTTTAAACAATGCCCAGTTTATCTGTACGCATCTTATTCAAGACGATCTCCAGTTATTGCACCAACCAAAAGATAGCAATAGAGCGATCGCAGGCTTCCTAGATGACTATGCATTCACTATTGAAGCCTTTATTGCATTATATGAGGCGACATTTGAGCTCAATTGGTTAACCAAAGCACGACAGCTAGCCGATAAGGCCATTGCATTGTTTTACGATGGAACACAAAAAACATTCTACTATACATCGTCGGAAGCTGAGGAACTCATCGCACGGAAAAGCGAGATTATGGATAATGTAATACCTTCCTCTTCGTCGACAATGGTTCGTCAATTGAAACGATTAGGTTTGCTTTTTGATGATGAAAATTACATCGCCATTACAGACCAATTGCTGGCGAATGTATTCCCGCAAATCAAGACTTATGGCTCTGCCTATTCAAATTGGGCAATATTATTGCTAGAAGAAATATATGGAATCAATGAAATTGCATTGACGGGGGATAAAGCGATGGCTTTCAAAAATGAACTCGGCAACTATTATATTCCGAATAAAATTGTTCTTGGCGGTACAGAAGAAAATCTTCCATTGCTAGAACATAGAGTCGGAAAGGAGACAAAAGCATATCTTTGTAAAAACAGGACCTGCAGTCTACCACAGGATTCAATACAAGCGTTAATAAATTATATTTAATAAACGGTAGCCTCGGGCTTCCAAAAATCAAAATCAGATGGCTATAAAAGCAAACGACGTCGTAGCATTGACGTACAGACTTCACACAGTAGAAAACGGTGAAAAAGTTTTCGTTGAAGAAACAACTGCAGAACAACCTTTAGATTTCTTATATGGTGTAGGTATGATGTTACCTAAATTTGAAGAAAACATCGCAGACTTAAACGTTGGTGATAAAATTTCATTTGAATTGGCACCGGATGATGCTTACGGTCAAAAAGACGACAGAGCATTCGCGCAATTGCCAGTAGATATGTTCAAAGAAACAGGTTTACCTCCAGTAGGAGAAGTATTGCCTTTACAAGACAACCAAGGAAACCAATTCCGCGCTGTAGTAGCTGAGGTTACTCCAGAAGTAGTTGTTGCTGACTTAAACCACCCAATGGCTGGCAAAACATTAAATTTCGATATCGAAATCTTAACTGTACGTCCTGCTACTGAAGAAGAGTTGTCTCATGGACACTCACATGGTGTAGACGGTACGCAAGGTCACTAATCTTAACTCAAGATACAAAAAAACAAAGCCGGGTGTCAAATGACACCCGGCTTTGTTTTTTAACTCTTTAAAAAATCGTATTTTGTTTTTAAACACACAAACGATGCTAACATTTGCGGAAAAAGTAGTTTTATTCAATAAACATCTTCATTATCAAGGAAGTCTTCCCCCAGAGTTCAACGTAATTAACCCTTACCTTGATAACCCCGAGACATTAGTTGTGATGGAACAGTTCTACCACAAATATTACAATGATAATCTAACCAGAAAATTCATTATCGGCATTAATCCGAGCAGACACGGGGCGGGTGTAACGGGAGTTCCTTTTACGGATACCAAAAGATTAGCTAGTGCATGTGGCATACAAATGCAATCCGCACATACCCATGAAATATCTTCGGTTTTTATGTACGATATGATTGAAGCTTATGGCGGCCCAGACATCTTCTACAAACAGTTTTACATCAATTCCCCATTTCCCCTCGCGATTGTCCGAGAAACAAAACCCAACAACTGGATCAATGCAAACTATTACGACGACAAGCAACTTTTTGACATGGTCCGCCCCTTTATGTTGGATTCCTTAAAACAGCACATTTCCATGGGCTTAGCAACAGAGGAGGTCTTTGTCCTCGGAAAGAAAAATGCAATCTTTCTCGCCAAGATCAACAAGGAAGAAAAGTTGTTTGGAAAAATGACCGTCCTCGACCATCCGCGCTATATTCAACAATATAAATCCAAAGACAAACTGCACTTTATCGATAATTATATCAACTTGCTAAGCGGCTTATAAATTAGAGGCGAAGTATTTATTTTTGCTGGCATCGTCATAAAGAATGATAACCTTAGACCCCTGGAGGAGCACTCCACGGCTGCGGCCTTTCAGGCGATTGGCTTCATTGGCTACGTTCACGGCGTAGACCTTCCCCGCATAAAATTTGCTTACCTCCGGAAAAATGGTATGCCCTACAAAGATTCTTTCAGCTCCATATACATGCATCAGCTTTTCTAACTCTGTTTGAGGCAATGGAAGATACTTTTCTTCTTCACGAACCATTCCACGGTACCATAGTGGCCCCTCACTGCCAAATAGGAAAGTAGCAGCTTTCGATTTTTGCCGTTCTTCCTTCTGTTGAAACAGATGTTGACGTACCGAGTCATTGACCGCCGAGATCGACCATTGAGGATCCAACATCGCTGTACTTAGTCCGGCATGAACAAACAGATTATCCCCGATCTTTTCCATGGTATTCTTTGTCTGTAACCATTTCCCCAGTTCGGTATTTACCGACCAAAAGTCACGATAATCCCTGCCTACCTTCTCTGCTAAAGCTTTGTATTTTTCTTGCGTATATTTATAATTTCCACGTAAAACCATCTCTTCATGATTACCAAATAAAAAGTGGACCTGCCCCCCAACTTTTGCAGCCTCGTATTCAAGTTTATAGATCAACCAAAAGATAGGCAAAACATCTTTCCCACGGTCAAACACATCGCCTATGATGACAAGCTGATTGCTCCCAAACGTCCATTCGTAGTTTAACCCAATGACCTTTTGCGCGTTGAGAATCGAATAGAAAGATTCAAAATCACCGTGCGGATCCGACAAGACCACAATCTTTTTGCTTGGACGATAGGACCAGGCAGGAGCCACTATGGGATGACGCCAAACTTCAAAATGGTGCTTACCGTCTTCCGTTGAAACCTTAAAAGCTTTAATATGCTTCGATTTTTCGGACAACACCTGACCATGTTCCACACGGATACAACTACTGTCACCATTTTCATAAAAAAAATAAGGACCGTCAAACTTTCCCAATTCCAAAGTGCTTTGAGCAACAACTCCCTGCACAGCGCCCAATAGAACAAACAAATACCAGATCACGGCGATTCCATAGGAACCGCCGTGCTTTGCTTCTAAATGAATTTTCATATGAAATTAATATCCTTCATTCTGAACAATATTATTATTTGCATCAATTTCAACCCTTGGAATGGCCATTAAAGTTTTAAAAAATGTCCGATCAAAGGATTTTGTTTCCGGTCTCAATGAAGGTGAGACATGGGCAGCGCCCTTTCGTTCGATACGCATATTATTGCGCATAGCATCAAACAAGCGATGTCCCTCCCCTACAAGTTCACGACGGCGTTCTTCCATAACGCGTTCTAAAGTAACTACACCACTAATAGATTTTACCGGATTTGCACGTGTAACAATCGCATTCAAATACTTTAAAGCATTCGCATTGTCACCTAGCTTCACCGCCGATTCAGCAGCAATCAGGTAAGCTTCCGAAAGACGAAGCACCGGGATATCCGCAAACTCTGGATTCTCGCCATCAGCTGTATTTCCTGGATACTTATTTAAGTAGTAATAGTCAACTTGCTTGCTTGTATATTTGGTAATGATTTTATGACGTACATCGTTTGCATCATTCTTGATCAGATTCATATAATCATCCGACAGAATAATATCATTATACCCATTACGCCACAATAAATTGCCAATACCCTCTTTTCCTGGTCCACTTTCTGTCTTTAGAACGGATAGTCCAAATAAAATTTCACTGGTAAAATCCTTTGACCAAACAGTGGCATACTCACTATTCGTCCATAGGATATATTGCCCTTTTGTCGAACTCTGTGCCGCTTCGGCGTCTTTAATGAATTGATTTGTCAGCGCAAAAGCCTTTGCATGATCTCCCGTGTAGAGATAAGCTCTGGCGAGTAGTAGCTGAGCACCAAATTTATTCAGCTTACCATTCTTTTTCGCTGCACTTAACAAGTTCACTGCGTTTTCCAGATCTTCAATCACCTGTTTGTAAACATCCCTAACCGAATTTCGCACCGGTTTATTGGTAGAAGCATGTTTCTCAGTTTCGATCGGTACGCCCAAAGAAGCGCCATTGTCTTTTGTATAGGGAGCTCCAAAAACTTTCACCAAATCAAAATGGGCCATTGCTCTAAGTGTGAGGGCCTGACCTTTGATATCTCCCAGCTCTTCCGTCATTTGGCCTTCTGGAACACCATTTACATAGGTCAAAATACCGTTGGCATTTCTTAATACGCGATAGGGTTGATACCACAATGAACTAGGTGTATTATCTTTATTGAAGTCAAAAAGATAATACTTTGCAGCTCTTTTTGTATCACCATTAGCCAACATATCTTCTCCTGTCACATCCCCATAATAGGTCATTCTTGCGCCATAATACTCATATCCGCGCATAATATCATAAATACCGTTTAAGGCATATCCCGCATCACGAACAGACTTTATGGCCTGCGAACTTTCTGTTGATGTACTCGGCTGCGCTTTCTCCAACCATTGGTCACCGCATCCCACCAAAAAGGTGCAGGATAACAATACCATTGATAATATATTTTTCATAGTCTTTTTTTAGAATTTAACATCCAAACCAAAGGTTACTGTCTTCAATTTAGGGGACTCAAAATACACGGTACCATTTACAGGTACTTCCGGATCATAGTTTTTGTAGGCTGCAAACGTCAATAGGTTTACGCCCGAACAATATGCCCTAATATTACTTACTTTGAGGCGACGCGAGATGTGCTGTGGCAAAGAAATACCAAAAGTCATATTCTTCAATCGAATATGATCTGTAGAATGGACACGACGTGTATTGGCCACACTACTCATATCGTAAGTATTCCCGACCATAAACATCTCAATATCGGTTACGTCACCAGGCTCCTGCCATCTCCGCTCATAATACTGTGGTATATTATCATAGCCAGTTTTCCCCCCTAGTTCAGTCTTGCTTGCACCACTGTCATAAGAGTTGCCCCCAAGAGAATAAGTCCAGGTGAAATTCAGATCAAACATCTTATACCGGAACGTATTGGTAAACCCACCGATCAGTTTTGGATCGACACTTTTGTAAAGAATACGATTGGCTTTGGTATAATCCTCTGTAATATCCCTTGATCCTAAATTTGAAGGGTCATTGACATAATATTGAGGCACCCCAGTCTCCCGGTTTATTCCAGCAAACTCAATTAGATAATAACTATACCAAGGCTGGCCTATACGATGTATTGACGTACCATCGCGTAATTCCTCACTACCATCGGCCAAAGCTATTGTCTTATTTTTGTTCATACCGAAATTCAAACTTGCATTCCACTTGAACGCTTTATCACGTAGAATATCCGCATTCAGATCCACTTCGATACCCGAGTTTCGAATTGCTCCAATGTTTGTCAGGTAAGATCCGAAACCCGTTGTTAAGGAGGTCGGCATATCATTCAATAAATCCGATGACTGTCTTCTATACCATTCGAATGTAAGTCCCAATCGATCAAATAAACGAACATCCAAACCAATATTAAGGTTATTCTGTTTTTCCCATCTTAGGTTTGGATTTCCGATCTGTGTTTCCCTGATACCCGGATTATTCCCATACGGATAGCCAAATCCTGTTAAATCCATATAAGTGAAATAACTTGAAGGCAAAGTACCGTTTGTACCGTAAGACACCCGAATCTTACCATCTGTCAGCACATCATTCAAAGAGTCCATAAAATTCTCTTTCGTAAACTTCCATGCGCCTGACAGGGACCAAAATGTGCCCCAACGGCTGCTCCGGTGAATCCTTGAACTACCATCCATGCGCACACTTCCTCCTAAGAAATACTTATCATCATAATTGTAATTGGCGCGCGAAAGATAGGACAGCAATCGCCATTCCGTATTCGACCCGGAAAGATCAGTGAGCACCGAACCATTGGAAAGTACAATCTTTTCTACCGAAGGGAAGTTATCTTTGGCCCCATCCATGCCGTCCCGACGGTAACGGTTGACTTCATAACCGCCCAAAACATCCAAATGGTGTTTCGTCGCAAATGTCTTGGTATAGGTCAAGCTATTACGCCACACCATTTGATTATAGTCCGTAAAACTTGTAGACAATGAACCATTTGTCTTCTCACCATCTGAAGTCCGCGGATCAGACCAGGAGTTGTACCGAGTCGTTGTATGATCTAAACTGAAGGTTGTATTGAAAACGAGACCATCCATAAACTTATAGTTTGCAAAGGCGGTATTGAACGATCGGTCTGCTTTCTCCCGACGGTAATTATACAATGATGATGCTTTCGGATTACGTGGACCATTGGAGAAAAAATCCAAAAAGAAGGTACCGTCTTCATTGTATACAGGTTCGGAAGCAGTCAGTTTATGACGTGATGAATAGATCGGTGATGTGTAAGTCCCGCCTTCCGAATTAACATCCTGGTTCACATTTGAATATAAAATATTAGCCCCAAGTTCTAGCTTGTCGCTCATTTTGTATTTCACATTCAAACGACCTGTTAACCTTTCAAAACCAGACTGATAAGACAAGCCTGTTTGATTGGTATAGCCCAATGATGTATAGTATGAGACTTTGGAATCCCCACCGGAAGCTGATAAGTCTGCGTTTCTAAATGGTGAATTGCGACGAAATAGTTCCTTTTTCCAATCTGTCCAGCCGCTCCAGGGTTGCGGTGCATATTTATCAATATTGTTTTGTGCAAAATTTTCAATCAGCGTTTCATCAGTCAACTTGTCGATATAACGCGCCTTGTTGCGAAGTCCTTCCAGCAGCATTTCGCGGCGTTGCGGACCATTCATTACTTCACGAAAATCTGTCGCTTGACTGGAAAGCCCGTAGTCACCTTTGAACGAAAATACAGGTTTCCCGGCCTTGCCCGATTTTGTTGTGATCAAGATAACACCGCCTGCGGCACGGGAACCATAAAGCGAAGCTGCTGCCGCATCTTTTATCACCGTAATCTGCTCAATATCTGCATTACTCAAGGTAGACATTACATCGAGGCCAGCATTGTTTGAACTGCTAGAAGAGATATCGCCCGACATCACTGGTATTCCATCAATAACAAAAAGTGGTCTATTAACTGCATTGATAGACCCCATACCCCGTATTCGAATATCCGTTGAACCTCCTGGCTGACCCGATAGGGAATTAACCTGGACTCCAGGTGCATTACCTTGGAGCATCGTCGAAAAATCTACTGCTGGTACATCTGACATACGCTCCGTACGTATTGTTGAAGCAGAGCCAGTATAGTCCGATTTCTTAAATGTACCATATCCAGTGACAACGACTTCTTCCAGATTCGATAGACTTGGATGCATGTTAACATTCAAGATATCTCCGTTCACTTCTACTTCTTTACGCTCATAGCCAACAAAACTAAATACCAGAATTGATCCTCTGCTTACAGCGATTGTATAATTTCCATTGGCGTCTGATGCAGTTGCTATTTTTCCGCCCTTTACGGCGACACTTACTCCAGCAAGCACTTTGCCATCCTGATCGGTAACCTTGCCCTGAACAGGGCTTTGCTCTGCTAGCCAGCCTACATTTGTGAGAGGCGCATATTGCTCGATACGACTGTTATCACTAGTCTTCACAATAATAGAATTACCTTCTTTGATGTAGCTAAGTCCTCTAGAAGACAACAGTTCATTTAATGCTCGGTCTAAGGAGACATTATTAAAATCCACACTGACCTTAGGACTGTTGCTGATAATTTCTGATTTACATAATACGGTATATCCAGTTTGTTTTTTGATTTCCCGAAATACATCAACAATAGGACTATTCTTCTTTTTTATACGCACCGTCTGAGCGAAACTTCCAGCTTGAAGCTGCACGATACTAAACAAAAGAAGCATAATAATCATTTTCATAATAATGAGGTATTTATACTTTTTCATTACATTTGGTTGGTTTTGTTAGTTTAATAAACAGTTGAGTAAGTTTTATTATATCTCGAACCAATTTGCTGGGGAAGTGCCACCTTCCTCAGCTCCTTAAAAGGACGAAATAATGATTTAATGTATTCTTATTTCATCAATTTCACCCTCCTTCCTTCGATCTGAACTTTTATTTTATCGTCTGTCATTTTGATAATCTTAAGTACCTTATCAAAATTGTCCAAACGCGATACTGATCCCCATAACCTAATTTTCGACACACTTGGAGCTATTTCGATATCAATATCATACCATCTCGCTATTTGTGTCAATGCCGTTCCCAAAGGTTCATCATTAAATGTAAACTCATTATTTTTCCAGGCAATACTTTCCTCTACAGCGGCTTGCTGAACAGAGAGTTCCTCGCCATTCACCAAAGCCTGTTCTCCGGGAACAAGCAGTCTTTCCTTTCCTATAGGCACAGATACCTTTACTTTACCTTCCAACAAAGACACTTTTGATTCCTGCTCTCCCGGGAAAGAATAGACATTGAAATGAGTTCCCAATACTTCGACTTTCTCTTTATTGGTCACGACCACAAAAGGTTTATCCCGCATCTTCTCGACCTCAAAGTAGGCTTCTCCATCTAATTCTACGACACGTGTTTGGCCTATAAACTTGTTGGGATAACGCAAGCGCGTATCGGCGTTCAACCACACCTTAGTACCGTCGGACAGAGCAATCTGATATTGCCCCCCTCTAGGCGTTGATAAGACCATCATCTGCCCTTTATCTTCTTGCGTATTCAATGCGACCGAACCATCGTTATACCGTATCTCACTTCCCATTAAGATTCCGCTATAACGACCATCCAGGTCTACATGTGTTCCGTCGGCAAGCTGAAGCCTTGCCTTATTGGCTCCGGGTACAAGATCTTTAGCCAGGAGTATCGGATCAACAACAGTTTGAGCTTGTTCATCTTGTTTCATTTTCCAAGTCCCCAGCCCAATTAAACCGATGATACATGCCGCAGCAGCAGCATACAACCGATATTTTTTGAACCAGCTCACCTGCTGCTCAGTCGACTTTACGTCAATTCGATCTAAAATGGTCGACAATACCCTTTCTTCTGCCTTTATCGCATCAGCCTCAAAAAGACTTTCATAAATTTTAAGCTCTTGCTGAAGGTTTTCTGGATTTTCTAATTCCATTAACATGCTCTGCAATTCTGGGTATTGTTCAAATAACAACCGGAGTTCCACATGCATATCAGGATGAATTTCACCCTTTAAATAGGAGTTCAGAAGTGTTATAATGTGGTCTGTACCATGCATACTTTTCGTTATCGTTTCTTTCGTCAATAAAAACACGGCGACTCACAGAATCTTACATAAAAAAGTAAAAAAATACTAAACAGGTAAAAAAAACAGCGCAGAAGTTTAGAAAACCAATCAGAAAATAAAAGGATAAGGGTCAAAAAAGAATAAATAGCGGGGTATAAAATCGGGTACGCTCCGGCTAATTCTCGCCGACTAAAGATAAAAACGCGAGGAGCGTCAATGCATTTTTGGCCCCCAACAAGGTTCGTATGGTATGTATCGCACGGGAACGGTTTGTGTATACAGCAGTTGGGCTCATTTGAAGCTCTTCTGCAATCTCTTCGACAGTCTTGTCTTCAAGATAGGTCATATTAAAAACTTCCCGTTGTTTTTCAGGAAGCTTTCCGACCTCAATAAATATAGAGTGGATCAACTCAGCATGAATCATTTTTGAGAAAACGTCGCGATCATCTGCCAACAGATCTTCATAATTTGTCAAGGACTCATGGATGCCTTTAGAACGCTCCGCCCGAATAACATTCAGACTCGCATTCTTTGCCGAAATATAGATAAAGGCCTTTAGATTTTCCATTGTATAAAAATCAGACCTACGCTCCCATACCTTAACGAAAACATCGGCCACGATTTCCTCGGCCAAACGGTTTTCCTTCAGATAACCAAGTATAAAGAATAACAGTTGTTTATAGAATTTACGATAAATCGCAACAAATCCTTCCTGGCCATCTGTCTTCAAACTGTCTATCAACTGCGAATCTGTCATTAGGTAGTAAAATATAAACCACAAGTGGTGAATAGGTTAGCGTCTCTATTTTGGGCTAAATTAGAAAACACTTTTTAGAATACCAAGCAGTTAACAATAATTTAAAGTCGGCAATCGCCCTTCTTATAGCTTTGTCGCACGAAGCATTTCACGCTTGCCAGGCGCACCAGGCGCCTTTTCAATAGAAAAGCCCAATGCTTTCATACTGCGCTTGAGATTTCCGGTAATAGCATAAGTCACAAAAACACCACCAGGTTTAACAAACTGCGCGATATGTCCCAAGGCAGCATCATTCCACATCTCAGGCTGATGCACTGCCGCGAAGGCATCAAAATAAACAACCTCAAACAAGCGATCCGATTTGAAATTCATCAATAAGGTATGGTCAATATGAAGCTTTAAGTACTCGTTAATCCGTACGTTTTCCGTCAAAGCCTGCTCGTATACATTCAAATAGCTTGCCCACACGGTCGGATCTACCGTCGCCTCATAGCCCGTTTCGGCAATAGTGGACAAAGGCAAGGGAAATCCTTCTATCCCGACATACTCCACCTGAACGGATTTATCGCTAAGAAAGTCAGCTGTTTGCAAAAAATTCAAACCTGTCCCGAACCCAACCTCTAGGATACCGACGTCGGTTGCCCCTGTTGTTTGTACATAGTGGTCAAGCCCTGTTTTTATAAAAACATGCCTACTTTCCTGTACTGCACCGTGTTTAGAATGATAACATTCTCCTATTTCAGCATTAAACAACGTTTTCGAACCATCTCCTGTCGTTACAAATTCCATTTTTATACAAATACTTTAAGTTCCAATTTTCACACATTAAGTCTAAACAACTAAACAGTAATCCAAACAAATGGCGCGCTCCTTACCCATGACACTTATCACTGCTACTGTCCAAAGATAAAAAAGCCAATTCGAGTATCAAAACCTTCCTGATTTCAACAGCATCAACAGCTGGGAAAGCGGATAGAAACTCTTTTGTAGATCATAAAACGAGTGTAGCAAGCTCTTTAATACCTTAATGAAAAGATACAAAGCAATCACCTAGACATTTGCAGAAAAAAGCGGCTTTTTTCTGCAAGGTAAAACAAAAATGAACAAACACGCATAAATTCAGCTCGTTTTAATAGACCTATTCGAGAAAAACACTATTTTAGCAATCTAAATACGAAATATTCACAAAACCTAATGAAATATCCAAACCTAACAAGTGCAAGCAATACAACAGCATTGGATATTCTCAATGTGACCAAATACAAAGACAATATAAGCAGTTCTTCCATGCGAATGAACTCCTTTTGAAATAACTAATCATACACCTATGAAATACGCTACAAAAACTTTCGTGCAGAACTACGGCAGTATCTTACTTCTACTCCTTGGGATCAGTATTGGAAGTTTGATCGGCATCTTTTTTCCGCATATCGTCAACAATTTTAAACCGATCGGCGACATTTTCCTAAACCTCCTCTTTGTCAGCGTTATACCCCTGGTGTTTTTTGCCATATCCTCATCTGTTGCCAATATCGATGGCGACAGTGTACTGGGAAGGATCATCGGCATGATGTCGTTCGTATTTGTACTGGGTATTGTCGTCGCCGGACTGTCAAGCATCTGCTTCCTTTACCTCTTTCCAGTGGATGCTCCACTGCCTATTGAACAAACAAACAAGATCATAGAAACAGTTGTTCATGATTCTTGGGGTGAAAAAATGGTCCGCTTTTTAACCGTTAGCGAATTTTCAAGTTTATTATCACGACAAAATATGCTGGCCTTTGTCATCTTTTCGTTCCTCGTTGGCATTGCTACGCGCAAATCAGGAGCATCTGCAGGGACCTTCCGTAAATTTATAAACTCGGGCAATGTTGTGATGGGAAATCTGCTCGTGATGGTCATGAACCTGGCTCCTATTGGTTTGGGTGCATATTTTGCCTATCAGGTTGGAACATTAGGCCCTCAGCTCTTTGGTTTTTATGCTAAACCTATCGGTCTATATTACTTTTTTGGAATCTTCTATTTTTTTACGGTATTCAGTTTATTCGCTTTTTTAGCATTCGGGCTAAAGGGTGTCAAACGATATTGGCAAAATAACATATTGCCTTCCTTAACCGCATTGAGCAGTTGCAGCAGCCTCGCCACCATGCCGGCCAACTTACTTTCAGCCAAGCAAATTGGAATCCCGGACAGCGTCGCTAGTGTCGTCATTCCCCTAGGCACGACATTGCACAAGCATGGATCGGCGATCGCCTGTATCTTTAAAATCTATATTGCGCTTTTATTAAGTGGCAAGGAATTTTTTGATCCAGCCAATCTGATTATGGCGGTTGGCATTACTTTACTGGTGAGCATCGTAGCCGGCGGAATTCCTAATGGTGGCTACATCGGAGAAATGCTGATCATATCGGTTTATCAGATGCCAACGGAGGTGATCCCTTCCATTATGATTATCGCCACGCTGGTCGACCCATTGGCAACGATGCTCAATGCCACTGGAGACACCGTAGCCGCTATGCTCACAACCAGATTGATCGGGCAAAAACTGGCCGACCCTATTCCCCAAAATCCAGGTTAAACAAGCTGCAAACGACAAACATTTGAACGGTGGACCAACGAAGATCCTATCAAGCGGATCCATGTAGGCCCTACCTATGGCCGGCTGATCAAAAACGGTAGGCAAAAAACAGCTCGCCATATTGATGCCGGTGAAACGCCGATTTGAGCTCTTTCGAATTGAATATATAATTGATACCGTAATTGATCTTGTGGTTAGACCAATTGAAACCAATGCGATGGCTAAGCATCCAAGGCCGAATAGTGTATAACTTGCCTATGGGATCATTTTTACCTCTTCCTCCTTCTACCGTTGCGCTGTAAAAAATACGAGACACGCTTGGTTGATAGACAAAATACCATTCTTTATCATTGTCTGCTCTTCCCTGTGTCAAATGCCCATGTGTAAAGGTGGACGCCTGATAGGATTTCAGCTTCCCCAACCGAAGCGGGGCCGCAATCCCCATATTGGTATTATTTAGTCCAATGGTCCCCTCACCTATAATTCCCACATCGAATTGCTGGTTTTGACTGCGATATAGTCCTTTTTTATAGGTTGCACTTAAATCAATACCAAAGGAATTTCCAAGCTGCGTATCCCAACCTGTCGCCTCGTACATCCCAAAGAGATGATGGATAAACTTCTGTGCTTCTTCACCGTAGGATTTAGGGCCGATCTGCGCCAATTCAGTCTTGAACTCAACAACCTGATCGTGCGGTAAAAACCGCGTTACCCCAGCACTAAAATAGAGGTAACCTGCAAATGGTCTATCGTATTTTTTTTCCTGCCGTCTATAGTCAATGATACTGATACCATTGTAAATCCGCTGGCCTATTTCAAAATCCAATACCGTATTTGAAGCCTGCCTATCCGGTTTCCCTGGCAACGCAATCCTATAGTTGATATTGATACCATTGGTATAATAGCGGTCCTGACCGGTCAGTAGATAGACGTCATTGTCATTTTGGATAGCAATTTCCTGATTACGGAATTTAACCTGTCCAAAAACAAAAAAGCAGGGGAATATAACAGCCCAAAAGAGGCCTAAAAATCGCAAAGCAACACTCATATTAACAGGCAATTGTAAAATTCATGCGATATCATTAGAACCAAAATAGCAAATTTCACTTCAAATTATTCAAAAGCATTCGAATCTAGCTTATTTTTCCAATTAATTCAAACTATTTAGAATAGATATAAATAATATGGAAAAGTTGCATTATTCCTTTCTTAGCGAATCTATTTGTAATTTTGCATTCGATTAGGTCTCAAATGTAATCAATTTGGGATTTTAGCGAGCACAACGTTGTCAGGTTTGGGTAATAATCTTTCTAAAAAAACAGGAAGATATCTGGCAGATTGGAACAGCTATTCATCGTTAAGAAAAAACAAACCGGGTGAAATGAGCTCATTTATACGATGAGATCAATCACTTATAAAATAAGTAAATACAAATGAAAAAAAGTTCAATTATTCTAATCGCTATCATTGCTGTCGCAATTGCCATGATACTTGTTATCTATACCGATTCAAGTACCTATTCGACATTTACCGAAGCTAAAGAAAAGAAAACCGAACTATATGTGGTAGGTCAATTGAATAAAGACAAAGCGCTTCATTATGATCCCAAAACTGACGCCAACAAATTTTCGTTTTTCATGCGTGACAACGATGGTACAGAATGTGAAGTGATTTTTAGAGGCGCCAAACCTCAAGATATTGAACGTTCAGAGCAAATTGTATTGACAGGAAAAATGGACGGAAATGTGTTTAGGGCAAGTAAGATATTGATGAAATGTCCGTCAAAATATAACGATAAATCGGTCGTCACCGAGATCAATGCTACTGCTTTCAATAATTAATTCGTAAAATCAATTTTCAATGGACGTTAATTACGTTGGTGAGCACCTGCTACCAGGGCAGATCGGACAATTCTTTATTGTACTTTCTTTTGGTGCTGCACTTCTATCTTGTATCAGTTACTTTTTTGCAACAAAATACCCTGAAGAGAATTCATGGAAAAAAATTGCACGTATTGCCTTTTGGGCTAATGCGGTCTCCGTAGTGGCTATTGGTGCAACTTTATTTTATATTATATACAATCATCTTTTTGAATATAATTATGCTTGGGCGCACTCGTCCAAGACACTACCTACATACTATATCATTTCCAGTTTTTGGGAAGGTCAGGAGGGTAGTTTTTGGCTCTGGATGTTCTGGCAAACAGTATTAGGCTCTGTTTTGCTGTTTAAAGCAAAAAGCTGGGAATCGTCTGTCATGACTTTCGTCATGTTATGCCAAGCATTTTTAGCTTCCATGATTATTGGTGTGGAAATCTTCGGTCTGCGTATCGGTAGCTCTCCGTTTATCCTATTGCGTGAAGCAATGGATATTCCAATTTTTAGAGAAGCTAACTATCTTTCACTCATCACCGACGGTAATGGTTTGAACCCTTTGCTTCAAAATTACTGGATGGTGATTCACCCACCAACACTATTCCTTGGATTTGCGTCGATGATTGTTCCTTTTGCTTATGCAACAGGTGCCCTTTGGACCAAACGTTACAAAGAATGGATCAATGCAGCACTTCCTTGGGCTTTATTTGCCGTAATGATTTTAGGCGCAGGTATTATCATGGGCTCATTCTGGGCTTACGAAGCACTTAACTTCGGTGGCTTCTGGGCCTGGGATCCGGTAGAAAATGCATCAATTATTCCTTGGTTTACCTTGATTGCTGCTGTTCACGTCATGATTGCGTACAAGAATTCAGGCCACTCCTACTTCACCGCTACATTTTTGGCGATGATCAGCTTTGTACTTGTTATCTATGCATCTTACCTGACACGTAGTGGTGTCCTTGGAGAGACTTCTGTGCACTCCTTTACCGACCTGGGAATGAGCGGACAATTGATCTTATTCAATGTTGTCTTTTTGGCTATCATGGTGGTATTTCTTACCGTCAAAAAGAAAGAGATGCCCATCACAGAAAAGGATGAGGATATCTATTCAAGAGAATTCTGGATGTTTATTGGCGCCTTGGTATTGACTGTCGCATGTGCACAGATCATCGCTTCAACATCAATTCCAGTGTTCAACAAGATCTTTGGCACCAAGGTAGCTCCACCTTTGGATCCGATCCAACATTATAACAAGTGGCAATCGGGTTTTGCAGTGATCGTTATGATCTTAACCGGATTTACACAATTCTTAAAATACAAACGTACCGATAGCCGCAAGTTTTTGGCTTCTACGGTAGCATCGTTGGTTGTATCTCTCATTCTAACGGCTGCTGTCGTCTATTTTACGAAGACTTATACCAACCTGATCTATATTTTGATCACCTTTGCAAGTATTTTCTGTATTTTGGCGAATATCCGTGTATTGGGTGATGCTGTCAAAGGTAAATGGAAGCTGGCCGGCTCTTCGGTAGCCCATATCGGCTTTGGATTACTACTTATCGGTGCCATGGTGGCTGCAGCAACCAACGAGGTCATCTCGGTCAACAACACTGGTTACATTGCTGTATCGGGATTTGACAAAGTAGAGAAACCTGGCGACAACTTATTCTTGACCGAAGGTGAACCTGTACAAATGGGGGAATACAAAATTACCTATATCGGCGATAGCATTGTGGCTCCAAATACGTTTTATAAAATAAAATACGAGCGGATCGACGAAGAAACAGGTAAAGTGAAGGAGCATTTTGTGCTACAACCTTTTGCACAAAACAACGCGAAAATGGGCGGTTTGATTGGTACTCCAGCGACCAAACATTATGTCACGCATGACGTGTATACACTGATTACTGCAGCTGCAGCTGAAAGTCAAGCAACACATGCTAAAGTTCCGACAGAAGACAAAACTGGTTTCGAGGACTATGAGGAACCGGCGACTTATCAGGTAAATATCGGTGACACCCTACGCTACCGCAATGGATATTATGTCATTGAAGGCTTAAACAAAGAGGCTCACCTGGAGAAAATTCCAAAAGGTCCTAGTGATGTCATGGTTGGATTGAAAATAAAAGTATTTTCGGCCGACAACAAACAGTATGAAGTACAACCAATCTACTTAATTAAAGAGGGTGGTGTTTATGACTTCAATAAAGATGTCAACGAGCAAGGACTTAAATTCAGATTTACGGGAATTAAACCTGACAAGGATAAACTAGAAATCATGGTTTATCAAAAGCCACTTCCAGAAAAGAAATGGGTCGTATTTAAAGCCATTAAATTCCCATACATCAACTTTTTCTGGTGTGGAACGATTGTCATGACCATCGGTTTTATCATGTCCATTGTGAGAAGAAATAAAGAGGAGAAACGAAAAGCACTTAAATAATGAACATTGTGATCTTAGGAAGCGGTAATGCCGCTACGCATTTTGGACAACAGTTTCAAAAAACAGGACACCATATCGTTCAGATCTACAGTAAAACAAAGGCCAATGCAGATGCATTGGCCTTTGCTCTTCATTGCGTGGCAATTGACCAACTGTCTGAACTAGACTTGCATGCCGATCTTTACCTCATTGCCGTTACCGATCAGGCCATTGTATCGCTGGTAGAAGCGCTACCAAAAGATATAAAAGGTGTTGTTATTCATTGTTCGGGAGCGACCGATCTTTCTGTCCTGGCTGGATTTAAAAATGCGGGAGTCATCTATCCCCCACAATCGTTATCCAAAAATAAAGCAGTCGATTTCTCGACCGTACCGCTTTGTGTTGAAGGTAACACGGATGAAAATAGTGCCGCGCTACTTCAGTTAGCACAGACATTTGCACCGCGGAGCATCTATTGTAATTCCCAGCAGCGCTTAGCCATCCACCTTGCCTCGGTCATGGTCAACAATTTTACTAACATCCTTTATCAGATGGCCTACGAGCTCTTAGCAGAAAACGACTTGTCCTTTGATCTAATCAAACCAATCATCCTGGAGACGGCAGAAAAAGTGCAAAATCATATTCCAATAACAGTTCAGACAGGACCAGCGATCCGACAGGACAGCACAACAATGCAAAAACATTTGCAATTTATTAGCAATAAACCAGATTTACAGCAAATCTATCAACTTTTGTCGCAGGAGATTACTAAAAGAAAATAGTTTGTTAGAAACAGTTATAAACTTATCAAAACTTACCTCCAAAGGGTAAATATATCCATTTACTTCAGGAACTTTAGTACATTTGCTTCGTCCAAAAGCGCATTTTGGAATGCTAATTGAGTAATAAAATTATCAGTTGGGCTAAACATTAAAATAGCGAATTAAAACTAAACAATCGTATTTTCTATGGAAGTTAGAAAACTCATTCTTTCAATAATGATTGTGATTAATTTAATCATTGTATCATTTGGATTTATATTTACATCAAGCTGGTTTTGGCTGCTTATCATCCCATTTCCATTGCTATTGATTGCGTTATATCATAGTTTCCAGACAAAACATGCCATCCTACGCAATTATCCCTTAGTTGGATATTTCCGTTATATTTTTGAATCTATTCGTCCTGAGTTGAGACAATATTTTTGGGAATCAGACATGGATGGACGTCCATTTAACAGAAGACAACGTTCGATCGTATACCAACGTGCAAAAAATCAACGTGAAACTGTCGCATTTGGTATGCAGACGGATCCACAGGCTGTCGGAAATGAATGGGCTGCGCACTCTGTTTTCCCTTGCCATATCGAAAACCACGATATGCGTACCACGGTTGGAAATGCAGCCTGTAAAAAGCCGTATAGCTTAAGTGTGTTCAACATCTCGGCAATGAGTTATGGTGCGTTGAGTAAAACAGCGATAACGGCATTAAATAAAGGTGCCGCACTTCAAAACTTTGCACACAATACCGGTGAAGGGGGAATCAGTGACTACCACAACAACGGTGGTGATTTAATTTGGCAGGTGGGTACAGGTTATTTTGGCTGTCGGAATCAGGAAGGAAAATTTGACGCGGAGCTTTTCCGAGAAAAATCCAATCGTGAAAACGTGAAGATGGTCGAGTTGAAACTCTCGCAAGGCGCTAAACCTGGTCATGGAGGTATTCTTCCAGCGGCAAAAAATACCCCTGAGGTTGCGGCTATTCGTCACGTCATTCCAGGAACAGATGTGATGTCGCCTCCAGCACATAGCGCTTTCTCCTCGCCGACTGAAATGATGCACTTCATACAACAGCTGCGCGAGCTATCGGGTGGGAAGCCCATCGGCTTCAAAATTTGTATCGGCGATAAACATGAGTTTATCGATATCTGTCATGCCATGCAAAACACGCAGATCTTCCCGGATTTTATCTCCGTAGATGGATCAGAAGGTGGTACGGGAGCTGCTCCACTGGAGTTTACGGATAACTTGGGGATGCCACTATACGATGCATTGGCATTTGTAACGAAAACTTTGATTGCTTTTGGTTTAAAAAAACATGTTAAAGTTATTGTATCAAGCCGTATTGTAACAGGTTTCGATATATTGAAAGTCATTGCCTTAGGCGCAGATGCATGTTATAGTGCTCGCGGAATGATGTTCGCTTTAGGTTGTATTCAGGCACTTAAATGTAATGAAGACGTCTGTCCGGTTGGGGTTGCCACGCAACAGCCGCATTTATACAAAGGACTCGACGTAAACGATAAATATGTGCGGGTCGCTCAGTTCCACCGCAACACATTACGTGCTACAGTCGAAATTATGGAGGCTTGTGGTTTCAAAACACTTTCGGATGTATCGGCAGATAAATTCTATCGTAAGGTCGATGCTATCCGGACACTAAGTTTTCAGGAAATCTATTTCGGAACGGAAGGCAAATTGGTCAATAGCCACACAGATTTCGAAAGCAAACTTTTCGAAGATTAACTGCTAGAAATTCATATAAAAAAGGTCCCCTATGTTGAATACATAGGGGACCTTTTTTATACCCTGATAGTTCCCTTATAAAATAACCCCCACTAAGTATCTTTATTTCAAATTAAACAATACGCGATGCAAAATGGTATTTGATAAGGTAATTTGATCGTCGGCCAAGCCTCCTAAGGCCTGTTCAATAGTATTTTTTGCCTGCTTCATTCCTTCATCCTTCATCTTTCGTCCTATTTTTGTTAAATAGATCAGATTGGACCGTCTGTCGTTTTTATCATTAACGCGGATAACCAAATTTACCCGTTCCAGATTATTAATTAATCGAGTAACACTTGGTTTATCTCGAAATGTGCGAACAGCAAGCTCCTGCTGGGTAAGCCCCTCTTCTACCCACAGGTTATACATGATACTCCATTGTTCAGAAGTAATGTTTAACCCGGCCTCCTTGAGATTACGTTGTAATCTCCGCATAACTGCAATTGAGTATTTCCCCGTTAGGAAATTATAAAAATACTCTTGTGATACTAAATCTTGGTCTAACATATGAATAATGGTTATGGTTGTTTACGCAACTTATTTTAATAATAAAACGTCGTCTTTCATTCAATATGAGAAAAAGCTAAACGTATTTTGGCTAATAGTTAGCCTAAATTACGCTTTAATATAGCTGTCTCAAACAAAATTTTATCAACATGTCATAAGTAGATGTTGATAAATCATAACAATTTGATTTATACTAGACTGAATTTAATAAATAAAAAGGATACAAACAAAATAAATGCTTGCAATTATACCTAATTTAGAGGATGTTATCCGATAGTAAAAGAGTCGGAATCTTTTAAGAAAGGAAATTTCTCACGTGCTTCCAACAGGTCGTTCGGATTTAAGGTAAAGGTATATAAATCCTCATCTTCCGGTTTATAATACACCACATCACCAAGTGGCGATATACACATAGAGCCACCCGAATAGTAAATATCATTACCATCATGCCCTACCCGGTTTACCCCTACAACATAAGCTTGGTTTTCTATTGCACGTGCTGGAATAAGGGCTCTCCAATGTGCGGAGCGCTTGTCTGGCCAACTGGCTGTATACACTAAAATATCATAGGCGCCGTTTTGATTTTTAGACCAGACTGGGAATCTAAGGTCATAACAGATCATCGGGCAAATTTTCCATCCTTTGATATCCACCAGGATACGTTCATTTCCTGGCTCGAAGTACTCGCTTTCTTTAGATAATCCGAAAAGATGACGTTTATCATATTTTACATATTTACCATCTGGAAACATCCATACAAAGCGATTATAGTATTTTCCGCCTTCTTCGATAATCAAAGAACCGGCAACAACACAGTTAAGTGAGCTTGCCATTTCAAATAGCCATCTTGTCGTAGGTCCATTTGCAGGTTCTGCACATTTCTCGACATTATTCGTGAAGCCCGTATTAAACATTTCGGGGAGAATAATAACATCCGTTTTCTCACGCAATGAGGAAAGTCTCAATGCAAGATTATTTAGATTCTTCTCGATATTTTCCCAGAATAAATATGCTTGAAATACGGTGATTTTTAAAGGCTCCATGAACGTAATCTAAAAATTTATTTAATTATTTTCTTACAAAAAAAACATTTACAGGCAAGATACGAATTTAAATAGAATTTATACTTATTGCTGTCTTACCAAAAGGTTATTTGCTAACACTAATAACGCTTCTTTGCGATCATTTGGTACATTCAATGCTTCCATTTTTTCAAATGCCCGCTGTGTATAGATATCTTTCAATTCGTCGGCCGCAATTTTAATCTCATACTTCTCGTATAAGGCAAGCATATCTGCTACTTTTGATGGAGTAGTCTCGATAGATGTGTCCAATAAGCCTTGTAAGACTGTCTTATCGTCGTCCGAAATTACCGCCATCAACTTCACCAATAAAAAGGTTTTTTTATTGATCATGATATCACCACCAACGATCTTTCCAAAGGTATCGGGATCTCCATAGGCATCCAAGATATCGTCCTGTAATTGAAATGCTAAGCCGACATTCTCTCCAAAATCGTAGATCAGCTGCTGTTGCTGTTCATCTGCTCCAGACAAAATAGCACCCAACTGTAACGCTCCGCCCAATAACACCGAAGTTTTAAGACGGATCATCTCAAGATATTCAGGCATTGTCAGCGAATCCCGACTCTCATAATCCATATCCAATTGCTGGCCCTCACATACTTCCATAGCCACCTTACTCAAAATTTTCAAGGTTGCGGGCAGGTAAATAGGATTACACTTTGAAATTTCCTCATAAGCTTTGACCAACAAGCCGTCTCCAGACAATATAGCAATATTAGCATCCCACTTTTCGTGAACTGTCGTTTTACCCCTTCTTAAAGGAGCCTTATCCATCAGATCATCGTGGATCAGTGAAAAGTTATGAAAAAACTCCACTGCCTTGGCAGCAGGGATAATTTCATCCATCTCTTGCATGCCGAATAATTCGGCAGCCATCAATGTCAGCACTGGTCGAACCCTCTTTCCGCCCAAAGTCAATATATACCGTATCGGATCATATAAATTTGATGGTGTTTCAGGAAATTGACTTGTCTCTATCGCCTCTATCACGAGTTGTTGTAAATGTTGCATATATCTTTACGATCGAATCTTGCGAATATAGCAATAATCATATAGAAATGGCAATTTTGTGCCCTTAAAGGAAGTCACACCAAAATTGTACATTTGCATAAGTCTTTTATTATGCGCATACTGATTATCCATACATTTTATCAAGATCCTGGTGGTGAAGACACTGTATTTCAGCAGGAATCTTCCCTCCTCGCGCAAGGACATGAGGTCCAAACGCTAACCTTTCAAAATAAAAAGGGTTGGCAGGGTGCATTACAGACAATAGGATCTTTTTGGAATATTTGTGCTGCTCAACGTGTCAAAAAAATAATTCGGACGTTTAAACCAGACATCGTTCATGTTCACAACACCCATTATGCAGCGGGTCCGATTATCGTGCGTACGATTGCAAAACTCGGCATCCCCCAGGTCATGACCTTGCATAACTTCCGTTTACTATGCCCTTCGGCGACGCTGTACCACCACAACCATCTCTTTCTAGACTCACTCCAAGAGGAGTTTCCGTGGACGGCCATTCGGCAAAAGGCATTCAATAATTCCACAGTCAAAACATTTCTTCTGGCTTTGAATTATTGGTTTCACCGTAAAATTGGAACTTGGGCAAAGGTAAATCGCTACATCAATTTAAGCTCCTTTGCAAAGAACATATTCGTTGAATCGACCTTGCACCTTCCGTCTACTAAATTCGAGATTAAACCCAACTTTGTTTTTCCTGCCACAATAGCGCCCGAGGGTACACAGGCCTACTTCGTATACGTCGGTCGTCTTTCAGATGAAAAGGGGATATTGAATCTGATCGATACTTTTATCGGCACAGATTTTCAACTACAGCTAATTGGTGGCGGTCCGCTCGAAAATGAGGTCTTGAGAAGCATTAAAAACCAGCCGAATATTTCCTACCTCGGTTTCAAAAAAAGGTCAGAAATACTGCCCCTGATAGCCAAAGCACAGGCACTACTCGTACCATCGATTTGTTTTGAAGGTATGCCGATCACGATTCTTGAGGCTTATTCAGTCGGAACAGCTGTGCTCTGCTCAAATCTAGGCCCACTCCCCGAACTGATTATCCCCGGCAAAACAGGACAAACTTTCGATCCCCACAACAAAAACGATATCATCCAATGTTTAAGGGAGTGGAGTACAAAAACAACAAATGAAAAAGATGAGATAAGAAAGACCTGTATTGCTTACTATTTTAGTAATTTTACTCCTGAAATAAATGAAGCGAAATTATTAGCGATCTATCAAAACGCTATTCACGATAAAAAACTGAATAAATGAGTATCATTGTATTAGATAAACTGGGTCTAGCGCCACAAATCCAAGCTGTACTGGAAACAATTTATGATCCTGAACTGAAACCAGCAAATATTGTGGATTTGGGGCTTGTATATGAAATCATTACGAAGGAAGAGGGTATTGCAAAGATTGTAATGACGCTGACTGCTCCTGGCTGCCCCGTGGCAGGCGAAATCATGAATGAAGTTCAAGAAAAAGTTGCTGCTGTAGCAGGTGTCAAAGAAGCATTGGTCGAATTGACATTTGATCCACCCTGGACAAAAGACATGATGTCGGAAGAAGCAAAACTAGAATTAGGGTTTTTATAAAATTCAATAGCTCATAATAACAAAGAGGATCCTACAGTATTGTAGGATCCTCTTTGTTTGTGACCACTCATATAAGAGCACCTCTATCATCCAGAAGCGCTAAGTGGTCTGATTATTTTCTAAATCACTCAACTTTTTCAAAGGCTTGGAGCTATTGGCGTCCGTACCGAAAAGTAATTTCCACAGATTACGGGACTCTTTGGTCAATAGTGGGGATACAATGGAAAGAATGAGAACATATACAACCACAAAGGATTGAATAACGGGCAATAAAGCCCCTGCTTTACCAATATTTGCCATGATAATGGAAAACTCTCCCCGCGCAGACAACGTAAAGCCAATATCAAAAGAAGTTTTAGGTTTCATGCCCGAAAATTTAGCTGCAAAATACCCCGATGCAAGATTACCCATCACCGTCACCAGCGCTGCAATCGAAGCCCAAAATACAGCCCCCCCAAGTGACATAATATCAATAGACAATCCGAAACTAAAGAAAAACATTGCCCCAAAAAAATCTTTATAGGGCAGTACCATCGATTCAATCTTTTTAATGTATTGCGAATCTGCTAACACCAAGCCAGCCATCAATGCCCCAATTGCCTCCGCAACATGGATGGTTTCAGAGAAACCTGCCACAATAAACAGTAAGGCAAAGATGATCAATATAAATAATTCAGAAGTTTTCTCCTTCAATAAACGATCAATCGCAGGCACTAGTTTTCTGCCCAAAATCAAAAAGGTCAATATAAATCCCAAGGCCAGTAAGGACGTTCCTGCTACCGTCCAAAAAGAACTGCTTCCTGTCAGTATCAAGCCCGAAAGGAAAGAGATATGCATCGCTATAAACAGATCATCGAACATAATCATCCCCATGATGACCTCAGTCTCCGGGTTGGCCGTGCGTTTGAGATCTGTAAGAACCTTTGCAACAATAGCCGTGGAAGAACTTGTCATGATGCCGCATAAGACCATCATCTCCTTAAATGGCATATCCATTAGCCATCCGATCAACAAGCCTGAGGTAAAGTTCAATAAGACGTAAATTGTCCCGCCTGTCACAATTGCTTTACCGGATTTAATAAGGCGATTGACCGAAAACTCAAGGCCCAGGTAGAACAGCAGGAATAATACGCCCAACCGTCCCATGAAATCTATAAAGGGTTTACTTTCTGTAAATGTTAAATCCACCAGACCAACCTGCGGAGCGTGCTGTCCCAAAACCATTCCTATAATAATGAAAAATGGAATAACAGAAAACTTAAGCTTATTGGCTATTAGGCCAACAATGGCAACAAGTCCTACAGCGATTCCAATTTCCAGTATTAAGGTATGTGATAGCATAAATTACAGTAAAATTTCCTTCAAAAGTTTAATATTATTCTTCTTTCCAGCAATGACAAGTGTGGTACCTGGGCTAATCAAATAAGACGGTCCTGGATTGATAACCGTATCATCATCCCGTATGCCAGCAATAATTGATGCACCTGTACGTTGACGAACTTCCAGCTCTCCAATTGTCTTTCCGGCCCCCTCATTTTTGCCTTCCACTTTGTACCATTCAATGCGTAAATCGTCCAAAGCAACTTCAATTGTCTCCAAAGCTTTAGGCTTGTAGGACAAACCACCGATAATACCCGCAATCTGCCGAGATTCATCGTCATTGAGTGTCATGACGCAACGTGACTCATGTTCCTCGTCATCATAGCGATAAAGTTCCCGTCTGCCATCGTCATGGATAACAACAACCATATTGTCTCCCGCATCGGTTTCAATTTGAAATTTTTTTCCAATTCCAATCAGATCGGACTCTCTTACAATAGACATAATCTTCTATTTAAATAAATACTAATAATATAAGCTTCATAACGTTGCTTACAACAATTACGAAAACAAGCTAAAGGTTCTTTCTAACAAAAAACAAAGACTTTTAGAAAAAACAGCATCAGCCCTTAGCTACTAAAACACAAATTTACCCAAAAAATCAATCTTAAACGAATCCGCTGGTATCTGACGGGATGGGCTACAAAGACCAAATTACCCCAAAATACTAAAAAAAGAGCAGAAAAACGACCCTTTTAACCGATTTCATCCCTTTTTTCGACGTATGGCATCTTGATGACACAACTGAACAACAATAAAATCGCTTAACGTACACCTGCTATTAACGATCGGAATTCCTAGCCGAACAAATCAGCTTCCATTAGCTCCAATTTTTCATTACAAAACCCCATTTCTATAACGTTTTCGTAGTTCGTGCAATCGTTTGTTCCAAGAAGCAATAGAATTGCCAACGCTTTATTTCTTTATAATTGCCGCATTAAACACTTACTGAATCTAAATTACACACCTATGGTCAAAAAGAGTCATCTCATCCTTCTGACACCATTATCAATTTTGTCATTAGCGGCACCTATTTACGGGGTAGCAAATCCACGTAATTTGGTTGCAATAACCAGTCGTTCACCCTTCCAGCAAGCCGTCTCCGGAAAGGTCGTTGATGAAACGGGGAAACCAATAAGCGGTGTTACCGTTTCTGAAAAAGGTAAAGCAGCAGCAACTACAACCAATCAAGACGGTATCTTCTCACTGAACGTCAGTTCAAAAAGTGCCATCCTAACATTTAACTCGATCGGATTTACGGCGAAAGAAGTCTCTGCAGCACAAGCATCACAAATAACCTTGACAAAATCCGAGGATGTTTTGGATGAAGTTGTGGTCGTAGGTTATGGTAAACAGAAAAAGAGCGATTTGACAGGAAGTATCGCTACAGTGGAAGCAAAATCCCTGGAACGAATAAATTCACCGAATGTTGTCGATAAACTTCAAGGTAAGATTTCTGGTTTAGCGATCAATTCCGGCTCGGCCAAACCTGGCGAAACAGCTTCTATCAATATCCGCGGTGAGAACTCGATCTCTGCCTCCAATGCACCCCTAATTATCCTGGATGGAATTCCTTTTAGTGGTTCCCTGGGTGATATCTCTTCCAATACAATTGCCAGTATCTCGGTACTGAAAGATGCTTCATCCACCGCAATCTATGGTTCAAGAGCTGCAAATGGCGTTATCCTCATCACCTCAAAAAAGGGTGCAGCAGGAAAAGCACGCATCAATTATAACGGCTATTTTGGGGTTCAAAGTGTAGAACGCCGCCTTAAATTGATGAACGGCCCACAGTACATCCAATTTATGCGTGATTACCAGGCTTCGAAAGGAAAAACCGGCGATCAGCTCAACCCAGAAAATTATCTTTTTGCCAACGTATTGGAACAATACAAAAAAGGGGAAGAAGTCAATTGGCAGGACGAAGTATTCAATAGTGGCGCTCCCATTCAGGAACATCAACTCAGCTTTTCGGGTGGAACGGATAAATCCGATTACTATGCATCTGTAAGCTACCTAAATCAAGATGGTGTGGTAAAAAACACGCCCTACGAAAGATATAATGTCAATCTAAACCTCAACCAAAGTTTAAGCTCTTGGTTAAAGCTAGGAATGACCATGCAGGCTTCTCAAGGGAACCGTGACGGCGTACAGCCTAATCTCGAAAGTGTCGTAAAACTTTCCCCTTACAGTAAAAACCGTGATGCAGATGGCACTGCTGTAACGTACCCGATGTACGCACAAACATTGTGGGCACACCCTTTCGCAGACGAAAAAGGCCAATGGGATCAGACCAGAAGAACGGTCTATGCGAATACTTGGCTTGATGTGAAACTCCCTATTGAAGGATTAAGTTTCAAAACTACCTTCGGAACAAACTACCGAAATATTAACGAAAACTCCTACTATGGTTCGAATACGGTTACAGGACGCGGCGTGAACGGTACCGGATCAATTTACAATGAGCATTTCTGGGACTGGACCTGGGAAAATCTCTTGACCTATGACCGTACCTTTGGTGACCACAAGATCAATGTCGTGGGCCTCTATTCTTCCCAGAAAACAAATTTGAAAACTTCAAGAATGAATGGAGACGATTTTGTATCAGATGCCGGATATAACAACATGGCTTCTGCCTCTAAAAATCTTAAGATCGAATCCAACCTTCAAAATACAGCGATGATTTCCTACATGGGAAGAATCAACTATGCCTTTAAGGATCGCTACCTATTAACCTTAACAGGTCGTTCGGACGGTTATAGTGCATTTTCTGTAAACAACCGATATGCATTTTTCCCATCCGTTGCAGGAGCCTGGGTGGTTTCTAAAGAAGGAAATGTGCAGGACTATTTCGACTTGTTAAAACTTCGTGTTTCTTATGGTAAAAATGGAAATCAGGCCGTATCACCTTATCAAACTTACGACCGTCTGACCAACGTCGATTATATTTATGGTCTTGACCCAGTCAAAGGACTTGTGATGAATTTCAATGGACGTGGAAGCAATCTAACTTGGGAAACAACAGCTTCATTAAACCTTGGTTTGGATTTTGGTGTTCTCAAAAATAGACTTTCAGGAACGATCGACTACTACTCCTCAAAAACATCGGATCTTTTATTAAGTGAACAGGTCCCTGTCATGAACGGCTACAACACCATTTTGACCAATATCGGTGAAACTTCCAACAAAGGGATAGAAGTTACCTTGAATGCCATACCTGTCAAAAACGACAATTTCCAATGGAATGTAAATACGACCTTTGCCTATAACAACAATAAAATCACCAAACTGCGCGCTGATGGAAAAGATGATTTGACCAATGCCTGGTTAATCGGAAAGCCTATCCGTATTTTCTACGATTATAAAGTCATTGGTGTATGGCAAGAGGGCGAAGACATCGCAAACTCCTATCAACCTAAAGCGAAACCTGGCGATGCCAAGTTAGCTGACCTCAACAACGACGGTAAAATCGATGCCAATGACCGCACCATGATGGGGAACAAAATATCACCTTATACACTCGGTATAGGCAATGATTTCACGTACAAAAATTTCTCCCTGTCGTTCTTTATGAATGGGGCATTTGGTGGAACGAAAATAGATGATTTCAAAAACATCGAACGTTTCTTACCTAACAACGGCGCCAATTATCTCGCTGACATGCCTTATTGGACACCGGAGCGTACAAACACAGACATCCCATCCCCTGGATACACGCCTGTAAATAACCATACGTATTATATCAATTCATCCTATTGGCGAATTAGGGACTTTAGCTTGGGTTATACCTTTGATGGCGATTTTCTAAAAAGATTGAATCTCTCTTCCATTAAAGCATTTATTAACGCCCGTAACCTCTATACATTCTCCAAAATCAAAGGTTACAACGTAGAGGCATTGAGCGTAAGTTCGACCACAGGTAATCCAACAACGACAAATATTGCCAGTCCTTATCCTGTTGCGAGAACATTCTCATTGGGAGTAAATGTCCAATTCTAAACACATCAAGATCATGAAGAAAAGAAATACAACTTTATATACAATTCTAGCTGGCCTAAGCTTACTTTTTACAGGCTGCAGCAAGAACTTCTTAAATGAAGACACCAGCAGCTTTCAGTCACCTGATAATACCTATATTAATACCAAAGGCTTCGAAACTGGACTAAATGGTTTATACTCTTATGCCCGCATGGAATTCCTGACCTGGAACGGTAGTATCTTTTCCCAAGGAGCAACTCCACAGGAGGCGCTACAGGTCGGAACAGATATCGTTGCTATCAAAACCACAGGTACAGACGCTACATTGGCTCCATTCAGCAATTATACGCTAAATCCTGCTTCGTCTTATGTCCGCAATTATTGGAAATATGCCTATGGATTTATTGGTAATACCAATACTATCCTCGAGGCTTTAAAAAAGGATGGCATTAGCTGGACAGACAAGGACAACGATCCAAAACGTGTGGAAGCAACGGCCCGTTTCTTCCGCGCCTATAGTTATCGCTACTTAGTCAACCTGTACGGCGATGTGCCTTGGGTGGACAAGGTATCCGAAACACCCCGTCGCGATTTCACGCGTACACCGAAAGCTGAAATCTTGACGCACATGATTGAAGACCTGAAGTATGCAAGTGAAAACCTGCCCGACAATCCAGGAACAATTCAGGAAGGTAAATTGACGAAATGGGCTGCTTTACACTACCTGGCAGAAGCATATATCGAAGCTGGACAGCCTGATTTAGCTGCAGAAGCTGCCAACAAAGTTATTCAAAGTGGCTACTTTAAATTGAACGATCAACGTTTTGGTGCCGAAAAAGATAAACCCGGGGATTATTTCCACGATATGTTTATCGAAAACAATCAAAATCGCGGTTCCGGCAATCAAGAAACGATCTGGGCCATCCAATTGGAATACAATACACAAGGGGGCGGCGACCGCTACACGGATTGGAGTAAACGTGCCTGGGTGCCTTTCTATTCACAACAAAAAGGATTTGCTTTGGCCGACTCGCTTGGTGGAAGAGGTCTTGGGCACGTACGCCCTTATCAATGGTGGCTGGATAGTTATGAAAAACAAGATGTCAGAAATTCAGCTTTCAATATCAAACGCGATTGGTATTATAACGATCCTTCCGTCCCTGAACTTTATGGCAAGAAGATCGTACTTACCGACGCCATCAAAGAATCAGGCAATGTATTCCCGACAACAACCAAATTTTTCTACGGAAAGACAGCTGTTGATCCTGCATTTGAAGGAAATATGAAGGACCGTGTGAAAGTACGTCTGGCAGAAACTTACCTACTATTGGCTGAAGCATACTGGCGCGCCAATAAACCGGCACAAGCTAAAGATGCCATCAATGCTGTCCGTGCCCGTGCAAAAGCGTCATTAATCGATGCCACAGCAATCAATGCTGATTTGATTCTCGACGAACGCGCGCGGGAGCTTATTGGTGAGGAAATGCGCCGTATGACCCTTGCCCGCTTTGGTGAGGATATCTTTTTACGCCGCGTACAAACATTAAACACACAATCAAAAAATGTGGTGAAAAAAGAATTTATTCTTTGGCCTATTCCACAAGAAGTTATTGACAGTAACACTGGTGCAGCCTTCCCACAAAATCCGGGATACTAAACCTTCCAAAAACCTCCATGTTCCCAAAAGGTCATGGAGGTTTTTACTTTATAACTTTGCGTTAACCAGCTTATAGGTTCCATCTTCCCGGATCTGACTACGGCCAATGGTTATATTTTTAGAATGATAAAACAAAAAAATCCAGCCTGCTGGCGCGCCTTCTGCCCAATACTCTTGACGCAAGGCTTTGGAGCGCCGACCATCAAAATCATATTTGGCGACATAATTATGGAAAATTTCTTCAGGCTCAGGTAATACATCTCCGCCAAAGAAATAGTGCTGATCATCCGTTTGAATATGAAATGCCTGATGATGCGCTGTATGTCCACCATTGAGCGCATAGCTGATTTCATCATTTATTTTTCCTTCACCTTCCACCAGTACCAAATTTCCACTGCGTTGAATCACATCAAAAATCTCGGTCCTGTATGAACTGGAGATCCCTGAATAGGCGTCTTCCCATTCCCCACGTTGAACAATATATTCGGCTTCAGGAAATGCGATACGTCCAGTTCCATTTTCAAATGTGACCATCCCACCGGCATGATCCTTATGAAGGTGGGACATCAGTACATATTTTACATCTTCGGGTCTAAAGCCAGCCTTACGGATATTATGATGCAGCTGTAGCACAGCACTGTCATCGGTATAGCCAAGGCCGGTATCACAGAGAACAAGTCCGGCATTAGTTTGGATCAAGAAGGGATGGACATGGATAAACATCGCCCCCGGTCGGTCCTTAGGGTCGTCTAGAAGTGGGTCAAAGGGAATAAATTTTCTACTCTTGTCTACGGAAAAAGAACCTTCATATAAAGAATAAGCCTGCACCATATTTAAAACATTGGGAATATGCACGTTAAGCAACAGCGGATCAATACCGGGTTTAGGAATTAGGTAAGTCCAGCCTTAAAACGTATATTTACACTTAAAATATTGTGCAAAGATATGCAAAAAAGGTGGGTACTAAAATCTAAAACTGATGTCAAAATAACCAACAAACTGCGCGAGGAATTAAACATCAACACTGTATTGGCAGAGTTGCTCGTGAGCAGAGAAATTGAGACTTTTGACGAATCAAAGCAGTTTTTTAGACCTCAATTATCGGATTTGCACGATCCATTTTTGATGCGGGACATGGAGAAAGCCATCACCCGTATTATCCAAGCCATCGGCAACAAAGAAAAAATTCTGATCTATGGAGATTATGACGTAGACGGTACCACAGCGGTAGCCGTTGTTTATAGTTTTTTCAGGGAATTTCATAGCCAGCTGGAGTTTTATATCCCAGACCGCTATGCCGAAGGTTATGGCATCTCCACACAAGGCATCGACTATGCCGCAGCAAATGGTTTCAGCTTAATTATTGCCTTGGACTGCGGTATCAAGGCAGTCGATAAAATAGATTACGCAAATAGCAAAGGAATTGATTTTATCATTGGCGATCACCACCTTCCCGGTGAAGAACTTCCCAAAGCCTATGCCGTATTAGATCCCAAGCGTGCAGACTGTGAATATCCCTATAAAGAACTTTCAGGTTGTGGAATCGGCTTTAAGATTATTCAGGCTTTTATATTGACCAACGGCATGGATATCAATGCCTGCTATCAATTTTTGGATCTTGTGGCCGTGAGTATCGCTTCGGACATTGTTCCGATTACCGGTGAAAATAGAATACTCAGCCACTTTGGCCTTATTAAACTTAATACGAATCCCTGCGTCGGACTAAAGGCACTGATTGACTTATCAAATAATCGAACGAAGATCTTTACAGTTAATGACATTGTGTTCCAGATCGGCCCACGCATTAATGCTGCTGGAAGAATAGACCATGCCAAAGATGCCGTCAAGCTTTTGATTTCCAAATCGCTACAAGAAGCCAAAGACTTTAGCTCGAGCATTGACGATCAAAACAATGTCCGTAAAGACTTTGATCTCAAAATAACAGAAGAAGCGCTGGCACTCATTGAGGACAATGCCCTACTTAAAAGCCGCAAATCCACTGTATTGTATAAAGCCGACTGGCACAAAGGTGTCATTGGTATTGTAGCTTCCCGCCTGACCGAAAAATATTACCGTCCGACGATTATATTGACCGAAACAAATGGTCATATTGCAGGTTCCTGCCGTTCGGTACTGGGTTTTGACTTGTATGAAGCCTTAAGCGAATGCGCCGACCTATTGGAGCAATTTGGTGGTCATAAATATGCTGCCGGACTAACGATGTCCTTAGATAATGTCACCCTATTCCAAGATCGTTTTGAGGAAGTGGTATCGCGACGTATCAGTCCTGAAATGCTGACCCAAGAAATTTTGATCGATGCTAAGCTAGCGTTGAAGGATATCGACGCTAAGTTCTTCCGTATTCTCCAGCAGTTTGAACCTTTCGGCCCCCAAAATGAATCTCCTATTTTCCTCAGTAAAAAGATAAATGCAGTAGGACAAGCCTTTATTGTAGGCACGAATCACCTCAAGATGACCGTTGTTCAAGAAGACTCTCCTTCATTTGACTGTATCGGTTTTGGACTGGCAGAACATATCACACATATCAATTCCGGACAAAGTTTCGACATCTGTTACAGCATTGAAGAGAATGTGTGGCGCAACAAAAGAAACTTACAGCTAAACATCAAAGGGATTAAGTATTAGTATTGCAATAGTAAGAAGATATTAAATATATTTACACAAGATTTGGTCAGGCATAAAACCCTCATACTGGATTAGATACCAGGCATGAAAGAATGGTGAGGGTTCTTAAGTAGTCCTATTGAACAGATACATATAACACAAGACACTCCACGAAGATGATTTTAAAGGCAGAACATCTCATAAAAAAATATAAGCAGCGCACCGTTGTCAACAATGTTTCCTTCCATGTGGAACAAGGAGAGATTGTCGGGTTATTAGGTCCTAATGGGGCAGGAAAAACGACCTCATTCTATATGATTGTTGGTCTTATCAAGCCCAATGAAGGTAAAGTATTCCTCGACGATCAGGAGATTACGCAGGATGCGATGTACCAACGTGCCCAACGCGGGATAGGTTACCTCGCCCAGGAAGCATCGGTCTTTCGGAAGCTCTCCGTAGAAAACAACATCCTGGCTGTATTAGAAATCCACTATCCGAATAAAGAAGAACGTTTGGCAAAACTGGAAGAACTACTCACAGAATTTAGCCTACACCGTGTCCGCAAAAACAGGGGTGATTTGTTATCCGGTGGTGAGCGTCGACGTACCGAAATTGCGCGAGCATTAGCTGCAAATCCATCTTTTATACTTTTGGATGAACCTTTTGCAGGGGTTGACCCAATCGCCGTAGAAGAAATTCAGACGATTGTAGCCAAGCTCAAAACCCGTAATATCGGCATCTTAATTACCGACCACAACGTACAGGAAACCCTATCTATTACGGACAGGGCCTACCTCCTGACCGAAGGAAAGATTATGTTGACGGGTACCCCTGAGGAAATTGCAGATAATGAGCTTGCCCGTAAATTTTATCTCGGTCGACATTTTGAATTAAGAAGGAAAAAATTTTAAAGATTAAAGAATCTCCCCCCTATGGCCTTATTAAACTCCATTTTTACTTGGTTCATGAAAAAAAGAATTCACCAGATTGAACTTTTCATGAAATACCCACACGATGTACAAGAAGAATGGTTCCAAAGTTTAATTGCCACTGCTGAAGCTACGGAATGGGGGAAAAAATACGATTATACAAGTATATTAACGCCAGAAATCTTCAAAGAACGCGTCCCTATACAGGACTATGATGATATCAAGGGCTACGTTGATCGCATGATAAAAGGCGAACAGAATATCCTGTGGCCTTCTGATATCAAATGGTTTGCCAAGTCCTCAGGTACCACATCTGACCGTAGCAAATTTATTCCCGTTAGTGAGGAAGCGCTCGAAGAATGTCACTTTCAGGGTGGTAAAGATATGCTTACAATCTATTGCCATAATAGACCCGAAAATCGCGTATTTACAGGAAAATCTGTTGTGATTGGTGGTTCCTCACAAATAAACAATTTCAGTCCGGATTCCTACTACGGCGATCTTTCATCAATCCTCATCCGTAACCTTCCTTTCTGGGCAGAATTTAAGCGAACGCCCAATATGGAGGTTACTTTAAACCCAAACTTTGAAGAGAAAATTGAGCAGATTGCCCAAATTACACTCAAAGAAAACGTAACGAGCCTAGCTGGCGTACCGACATGGAATATTGTTATGGCCAAACGTATTCTTGAGATTACAGGCAAAGACAACCTACTGGAGGTATGGCCAAATCTAGAGTTTTATGGGCATGGCGGAGTGAGCTTCAAACCTTATCGCGAGCAATTCCAAAAATTGATCCCTTCTGACAATATGTATTATCTAGAGAATTATAATGCCTCAGAAGGATATTTTGGTTTACAAGATCAGTCGGATTCGGAAGATCTTCTGCTTATGCTAGATTATGGCATTTATTACGAATTCTTACCTACTGAGCGAATGCACGAAGAAAATCCGTCAACCTTACGTTTGGATCAGGTGGAGCTTGGCAAAAACTATGCATTGATCATTTCAACTAATGCTGGTTTGTGGCGTTATAAAATCGGAGATACCATCAAGTTTACGTCATTATCTCCTTATCGCTTTCAGATCTCCGGACGTACCAAACAATTCATTAACACCTTTGGCGAAGAGGTTATTGTTGACAACGCCGAACAGGCTCTGGCCGAAGCGAGCAAGTTGACACAGGCTCGTATAAAAGATTATACTGCTGGGCCTGTCTATTTTAAAGATGCCGAAGCCGGAGCCCATGAATGGGTGATAGAATTTGAACAACAACCCAATGATTTTAGGCGTTTTTGTGAAATATTGGATGCTAAACTCCGTGAAATCAATTCGGATTATGACGCCAAACGTTTTAAGAATATGGCGCTCCGACCGCCTATTGTACACAATGCACCCGAAGATACGTTCTATAAATGGATGAAATCAAGAGGTAAGCTAGGTGGACAAAATAAGGTTCCAAGATTGAGCAATAGTCGCGAATATCTCGACCCGCTATTGAAAATACTAGCCGAATAATACGGCGTACCGAATGAAAAATTCCACATACTGACCGAATAATAGGGTGGTCTCCGGCTGGAGATTAGCCAAAATTTTTGGATTCCCTTATTTTGGCTAATCTCGTATTGCTGAATTTTGTTGTTTTAAAGAACTGCTGTGAGTTCGTCTAATTGATAAGCTCAAGAAAGCTTAGACTATAATGGAGGTTTGTTAAGGTTTAATTGCCGTTTTATATAAAAAAACAAAAAAACCAAGGATAAAATTCATAGAAATACCTTTCTTCTGAACTTCAACTTCACCCTGTAACACTGAGCGATTATCGCCTGATGTTACTTCACTACTTTTGTTAAGACTGTGAGTCAATTCCATACTAAGTTTATTTTTATGATAAGTGATTTTATAGCGTTACTGCGGACCAGAAAGCCCATCTATAGGACCGCATTCTGTATAGCCAAACTTTATGCCACAATATCAAATCACCGTGTTAATTAATAAAAAATTAACACATTTAATTATTAATACGGGCTAGCCGAGAAATATGAAGTGAAATTCTTCCATTTCAAAAAAAAGTGTAGTAAAATAGGGAACAACTGTCCGAAATAAAAGGCATATCAAAGCGGGTAAATTATCCGGGTATACGTGCAACTTATATTTCATTTTTTTCCTAACTTAGCCTAAGTAATTAAAAAATAAGATGAACGCGACAGAGAACTATTCAATTCGCGTAGAGCCAACTCAAAATTCAAGACTCTCGCAAGTAGATTTCGACAATCTAAAATTCGGAAAGATTTTATCCGACCACATGCTGGTCGCAAACTATGATGACGGTGAATGGAAAGATGTCAGCATCGTCCCTTATGGAGATATCAGTATTAGTCCTTCGATGTCCGCTTTACATTATGGTCAAGCGATCTTTGAAGGAATCAAAGCTTATAAATTTGCAGATGGAACAGTGAGTATCTTCCGTCCGGACAGAAACTGGGAAAGATTCAACAAATCTGCCGCACGTCTTCAAATGCCGGAGGTACCTGAGGAGATTTTTATGGATGGCCTAAGCAAACTATTGGACATCGACCGTAACTGGATCCCGGCAAAAGAAGGTTCATCATTGTACATCCGTCCTTTTATGTTCGCAACAGAAGCGGCATTAGGTGTACACCCTTCAAAGTCATACAAATTTATCATTATCACTGGTCCTGTAGGCGCATATTACAGCAAAGCAATCAGCTTAAAAGTTGAGACCTACTATACGCGTGCAGCAGAAGGTGGTGTTGGTTTTTCTAAAAATGCAGGTAACTATGCCTTATCGCTTTACCCTACACAATTGGCCAATGACGAAGGTTATGACCAAATTATGTGGACAGATGCTTCTGAACATAAATATATTGAAGAAGCAGGTACGGCAAACCTTATTTTCCGCATTGGAGATACGATTATTACACCACATGGTGATACAATCTTACACGGTGTAACACGCCGTACAATTATGGAATTGGCGGAGAAATGGGGTTATAAAGCCGAGCAGAGAAAGGTATCTATTCAAGAACTAATTGACGGTATTAAAGCCGGTACAGTAACTGAAGCTTTCGCAGCTGGTACGGCAGCCACAATTACCGATATCAGCCGTATCGGTTTTGAAGGACAAGATTATCACTTGCCACCAGTAGAGGGCCGAGAGTTTTCAAATCGTGTTTTGAATTACCTCAACGACTTGCGCTATGGCAAAGTAGAAGATCCATTCGGATGGAACTATTTAGTAAAGTAATTTCCAAAATGAAATAGAAAAGCCTTTGTTATTAACAATAACAAAGGCTTTTTTTATTGCCTATATACGTTATACATGCCTTGAAACGCGGTCTATAAGCTTCGTTTGAATCTTCGCGGATAACGTCAAGTTCTCTACTCCTGCTAAATGCTTAGGAATGCTCTCCCGTCAGCTCCTTTTGAATAAAATCAATTATAGCGGCTGTTTCCTGGGATTGAAACCAGTGCGTATTACCATATTTTTTAAACCATGTAATCTGTCGCTTGGCATAACGTCTCGAATTTTGTTTGATTTTTTCGGTCGCTTCCGCCAAAGACTGCTTGCCATCGAGATAATCAAACAACTCAGCATAACCGACAGTGAGCAGTGCAGGTTTCGTCTTAAAGGGCAGTAGGTTTTTAACTTCGTCCAATAAGCCATTTGCCATCATCAAATCTACACGTAAATTGATCCTTTCATATAATCTTGCCCGATCCATATTCAAGCCAATGGTAAGTATATCAAAAGGTCTTTTCTCGACATCTTTCTTATGGTAAAAGGACATCGGTTTACCTGTCGCCTCAAAAACTTCAAGAGCCCGTACGACACGTTGCGGATTATCGATGTCTGCCGTTTCAAAATATGCAGGGTCAATACTTTTCAATCGATCTTTTAAGACCTCCAATCCCAATACTGCAAGTTCATGATTAAGTCGCTCGCGCACTTCATCCCCGGCCTTGGGCAGATCATCCAATCCTTCGCACAGGGCCCGTACAAACAGGCCCGATCCACCTACCATAATTACGACATCATGCAATTGAAATAGTTCATCTAGTTTCAGTAAAGCCTCACGTTCAAAATCTCCTGCAGAATAATCCTGCGTGATAGCGTGTGAATCAATGAAATAATGGGGAGCAGCAGCAAGTTCCGCTGGATCTGGTTTAGCTGTACCAATAGACATTTCCCGATAGAACTGACGAGAATCAGCAGAAATTATCGCTGTTTTAAAATATTGTGCCAATGAAATAGCCATTGTAGTCTTACCAACGGCAGTTGGCCCCACAATGGCTATCAATGTTTTTCTATTTGCCATAATATAGCACTTCACAGGCCTAAAAGGACCTGTAAAGTCTTCTTAATTAATATTCGTCTTCGTAGCCGTTGGATTCTTCACGCTCTTCACCTTCTTCGCTCTCTTCCTCATCGTCACCATCACTGTCGAAGCCATCCAATTCGTCTTCATCATCTACGCCATATTGCGTATCGTCTTCCTCCACATAATCGTCCTCTTCAACAGCATCCGCTACTGGGAAATTAGCCGCAGTCATGGTTTTAGGAACCTGCCCCATAGACTTAAACAGCGCCGGATAGTCCTTCCCATCCTCTTCCTTCAAGATCTTGATCAATTCAACCTGGAAATCATAAGGACGATCAAAATTGTAAACGTAGTAAAATTTCTGATGTGGATCATCGATAAACTTACTCAAACGGATATTCTCCATCAACAATACCTCAGCATCTTTTTTACGTTGTGTAGGCTTAAATGCGATCTCAATTCCCTTTTTCCATTGATCATTACTCACATAGAAAGAGGAAGATGCATCTGGAGCATATCCTGTTGATTTATGGATCTCCTCATGTAGGTCTATAAATGTACTTTTAGAAGGCATGTCGATCTCACGATATACATCTTCATAATCCTCAAAAGTAACTCTAAATCTATAAATTGCCATCTCTGCTATTTTCTTCTTTTAACCCTCTAAAATTAATACTATATTTTAAGAATTGGAAATTTCCAATGGGATTTCTTGTTTGACCGTCAGGTTCATTTCCCCTGCCTTTTTCACCAAGAATTGATAAGCCTCTAATCGGGAATTTGGAATCTCGCCCTCCAGAATAGCCTCACGAATCAAATTTTTCAGCTGGCCTACAGTACGCCCTGGCGCTAAGCCAAATAGGATCATGATATCCTCTCCACTGATCGGCGGCTGCCAGTTTCGAACCTTGTCTCGCTCTTCGACATCCTTCAATTTTTGTTTGACAAGTTCAAAATTCTGACGATATTTTTTCTTTTTAAACTCATTTTTTGTGGTCACATCCGCATGACATAGCATCATAAGGGCTTCAATATCATCACCCGCCTCAAACAACAGACGACGTACAGCAGAATCCGTTACGATATCCTGTGCCAACACAATAGGCCGAAGATGCAATTGTACCAGCTTTTGAACAAATTTCATTTTCTCATGGAGCGGCAGCTTCAATTCAGCAAAAAGCTTTGGTACCATACGGGCACCACGATCTTCGTGGCCATGAAACGTCCAGCCGAGCTTTTTATCAAAACGTTTTGTTGCCGGTTTGGCAATATCATGCATAATCGCTGCCCAACGTAACCAGAGATCTTCAGACAATTCACATACATTATCCAGCACTTCCAACGTATGGTAGAAATTATCTTTATGGCCTTTGCCATCAATGACATCAACCCCATGTAAATTATACATGGCTGGAAATATCAATTCCAGGAGACCAGTATCAAAAAGATATTTAAAACCGACTGACGGCTTAGGTGAGAGAATAATCTTATTGATTTCATCGATAATACGTTCTTTCGAGATAATCTTTATTCGCTCTTTGGTATCGCTAATCGCTTTGATCGCATCAATCGTGATTTTAAAATTTAGCTGTGTCGCAAAACGGATAGCCCGCATCATACGCAACGGATCATCGGAAAACGTTTCTATCGGATCCAGAGGCGTTCGAATAACACGCTGTTCAAGATCCTGCACGCCGTCAAATGGATCCACTAATGTACCATAATCCGCTTTATTCAATGAAAACGCCATCGCGTTGATCGTAAAATCACGTCGATTTTGATCATCGGATAAGGTACCGTCTTCCACAATAGGCTTACGTGAGTTGGCACGATAAGATTCCTTTCGGGCACCGACAAACTCCACATTGAGTCCTTCATAAACCAACATTGCTGTACCAAAATTCTTATAGACAGCAACTTTGGTATGTAGCCTATCACCCAATAAAGTCGCAAATTCAATGCCGCTGCCGACGACAACAATATCCACATCATTCTTAAAAGGCCGCTTCATAATATAGTCGCGAACATACCCCCCAATGACATAACATTCTGTATTTGTTGTCTCGGCGAGTTCCTTAATGATTGAAAATATTGGATGTTGTAAATTATCGTACATAGTTAGAACAGCAGGTAAAAAACCAAACAGTTTGCAAAAGTAACATTTTTTTTTGTATTGGAATTAGAGACAATTGAACAAGGATCAAAGACGCTGACACTGTAAGCGGCGAGCTTACAGACTAACATCAACAATCTTTATCCTTGTCCCTAAAAAAGTAAGACGGAATATTTAGTCTCTATCTTTGGATAACTTACGGAAAGCAAGTGGATTTTTAAGTAATTCGGCTTGTTCACGGCGGCGTTTTACAATATGTAAAGCCGAGAAAATTGCCTCTACAAAAGAGCTTTCAGAAGCTAAGTTTTTTCCAGCAATATCATAGCCTGTACCGTGATCTGGCGAAGTACGTACGATAGGTAAACCAGCTGTAAAGTTTACACCGGCACCTTTGGCAATATGCTTAAAAGGAATTAAACCCTGGTCATGGTACATCGCGAGTACAGCATCGAATTTCTCATAAGCACCTTTTGCGAAGAATCCATCGGCAGGGTATGGACCAAAGCAGAAGATCCCCTGTTCATTTGCTTTTTCTACGGTAGGTCTAATGATCTGATCATCTTCCGTACCAATAATCCCATGATCGCCAGCATGTGGGTTTAGGCCCAAAACCGCGATCTTAGGCTTTTCAATCCAAAAATCTTTCTTCAACGAGTCATTCATCAGGGCTAGCTTTTTAAGAATAGCTTCTTCGGTAATATTAGCCGCAACCTCATGCAGTGGAATATGACCTGTTACCACACCAATACGCAATTCATCACAAACCATAAACATCAATACATCATCAGCCTCTACTTTGGCCTGCAGATATTCGGTATGACCCGGAAATTGAAATCCCTCCTGTTGAATATTATGCTTATTAATTGGGGCAGTCACTAAAGCATCAATCTTGCCGGCTTTCAGGTCTTCAACAGCTTTCTCCAACGAAAGGAAAGCATATTTACCGCCAATTTCGTTTTCTTCACCCAACGAAATCTTGACGTCTTCCTGCCAGCAATTGATCATATTTGCTCTTTTGGAATGCGCCTGCTCAGCATCATTGATCACGTTAAAACTAAAATCATTTACACCGATCGCTTTACGGTGAAAAGAAGCAACCTTTGTATTTCCGTAAACCACTGGCGTAAAGAAATCGCACATACGCTGATCTACCAAAGATTTAATGATGACTTCAAGTCCAATGCCGTTAATATCGCCTACGGTAATTCCGATTTTTAATTTATCGCTCATTCTGTTTAAATGCTTTGATTCAAAAATAGGGATTTTTTTCTTAGAATAACTTTTCACTTATTTATTTTTTACTTTTGCAACATGAGCACAGTAAGAGCAAAAAAACATTTAGGACAGCATTTCTTGAACGATAAAAATGCTGCACAAAAGATTGTGGAAGCATTGGATCCTAAATTGGGTTTTAGCCAAGTGCTTGAAGTAGGTCCGGGAATGGGTGTACTTTCTGATTTTCTCTTGCAAAAAGAGGAATATGAAACCTATTTGATCGATGTGGATGACGAATCCATTGCTTATTTGGACGATAAATATCCCCAATTGGGTAAGCGATTGATCCACGGTGATTTCCTGAACCTTGACTTTTCACAGTATTTTGGTGAGAAAATGGCTGTCATTGGCAATTTCCCTTACAACATCTCCTCCCAGATTCTCTTTAAAATTTTGGATGAACGCCAACGTGTCGTTCAAATGACGGGTATGTTCCAGAAAGAAGTAGCCGAACGTTGTACAGCTAAGGCGGGCAGCAAGGAATATGGTATCTTGAGTGTCTTTTTACAGGCCTATTATAAAGTAGAATACCTTTTTACTGTAAAAGCAGGAGCTTTTAATCCACCGCCAAAAGTATTGTCGGGCGTTATCCGCATGACGCGCAATGACCGTGAGCAATTGAATTGTGATGAAAAACTATTTTGGCGTGTTGTTAAAGCGGGCTTCAATCAACGTCGTAAAACCCTCCGTAACTCACTTTCGGGCGTTGTTCCCAAAGATAAAATGTCCGATAATCCACTATACGAGCTACGCGCAGAACGATTGACTGTAGATGATTTTGTCGGTTTAACAAGCGAAATAGCAAACAGTCTTTAGTATGCATTCATCGGACAGCACATTTATTATCGTTGGCGGAGGTATCGCTGGATTATGTGCTGCAATAGGGCTTGCAAAATTAGGTATTGAAGCACATGTCTATGAAAGCGCCATTGAACTCAAAGGCATAGGTGCTGGATTCGGGCTCGCGGCCAACGCCATGCAAGCTTTGGAACATCTCGAATTGAAAGATGAAATCGTTCCGATAGGGCATTACCTTGCATCTTATAATGTCTTGGATCAAAAGGGAAATATTCTTGTTGAACCAGACACCAGGTCAATCAGTCAAAAATATCAACAGGACAATTTCGCCATCCATCGGGCAGATCTGCATCAGTTTCTCTTATCCAAAATCCCCAATGGACAAGTTCATCTCGGCAAACGCGCCGTTTCCTTTGAACGAGAGGGAAAAGATATTCAAGTTTATTTCGCAGACGGAAGTCATGTACGCGGCCAAGCCCTTTTGATTGCCGATGGCGTACACTCAGCATTACGACAACAACTTATACCAGGCTCGGCACCCCGCTATTCAGGCTATACCTGTTGGCGGGCAACTATCGATAATAGCAGTATACAGCTCAGTAAAGGGACGGAAACCTGGGGCAGCAAAGGACGCTTTGGGATGACACCGCTTGTCAATAACCGCATTTATTGGTACGCATGCATCAATGCTGAGGCACAAAATCCGGTCTTAAAAAATTGGAAAACAAAGGAGCTCCTCGACAACTTCAAAGATTATCATGCCCCTATTCCAACAATTCTTTCGGAAACAAAGGATAGCGAACTAATTGCAAATGACATTATTGACATCGAACCACTTCAACAACTCGCTTTTGAAAATATCTTATTATTGGGTGACGCCGGACATGCGACGACTCCCAACCTGGGCCAGGGAGCCTGTCAGGCTATTGAAGATATTGCTGTTCTCGTAGATGAACTCCAAACTTCAGCTTCCGTTAATTTGGCTTTCCAAGGATTCGAAAAAAGAAGATTGGATCGGGTAAACTATATCTGTAATACTTCCTGGAGGATAGGCAAAATCGCACAATGGGAAAATCCATTCTTAATAGGAATGCGAAATTTTGGCATGAAAATAATGCCTAACCGCATGAAACAACAACAGCTGAACAAATTACTATCTGTAGATTTTATGCAGATCAACCGTAATGAAGACACTAGGATCTAAATCAACGTACTCCACAGGAATGCCATGCACGAACAGACCCTACATAAAAAATAATTGAATGAAAGCTACAATTTTGATCGTCGACGATATTCATGAGGTCATGCTTAAAAAATTTGAGCAGGCAGGTATACATTACAATTATCAACCTGATATCAGCCGAGAAGAAGCTGAAAAAATCATCTCCAATTACTCGGGTATGGTTATCCGTTCCAAATTTCAGGTAGATAAGGCTTTTTTTGACCTGGCGCCAAACCTCCGCTTTATCGCCCGTGCTGGTGCAGGTATGGACAATATCGACGATACAGTTGCTGCGCAAAGAGACGTGCTGTTAATTCCGGCCAATGAAGGCAATCGGGATGCTGTAGGTGAACATATGATCGGTATGTTGCTCAGTCTAATGAACAATCTGAATCGGGGTGACCAACAAATACGATCCGGCCAGTGGTTGCGTGAAGCCAATCGTGGATACGAACTTAAGGGACGTACTGTAGGCTTGATCGGCTATGGCCACAATGGTATGGCTATGGCAAAAAAACTATCCGGTTTTGATGTACAGGTGCTTGCCTATGATAAATATCGAATCGACTACGCGGATCAATATGCTGTCGCAGCAGACATGGAAAAGATCTGCAAAGAAGCCGATGTGATCAGTTTCCATATCCCCTTAACGGATGAAACAAAGGGGATGATTGATGTAGATTATCTGGCTAAATTTGAAAAACCTATTTTCTTTTTACTGGGGGCACGAGGCGGTATTGTACAAGTACCCGCAGTGCTTAGCGGCCTTGATTCCGGTTCCATTATCGGAGCAGCATTCGATGTGTTGCCCGTAGAAAAGTTCCCAAAACTCGCTGAACAGAACTGGTATGCAGATCTTATCCGCAGAGACAATGTGATCTTATCTCCGCATGTTGCTGGATGGACATTTGAAAGTTATTATAAATTATCGGAAGTGGCTGCAGATAAGATCATCGCCTTTCTGGCATCTTAGTTTTTACAAAGAGCTATTTGTCAAAATCTCCAATCAATCAATCAATCAATCAATCTAGCAATCTCCTCCTATCCATACACGCTTAGGAGGTTAAAGTAACCTATTGCTCTTGAAACGTATAAAAAATCAGGTTCCGGCACTAAAGATACCGATAACAACAACAATCAGAAACTGAAGCACCAAGCTACCGTCAAGTAGATAAGCATAGTGGTAATGATCTTTTGTTTTGAAAACAGCCAATTTTAGCAATGCAAATATGAGCACGTTGGTCAGAATCAATCCAAATTTAATAGGTACCGTGTAAGGTACCGTCAAGATCAAAACACAATGAAGGCCCAAAAGCCCATAAGTTAGATTTTTAGCTTTTTGTTCGCCCAGCATATTGGGCAAAGTCCGCAGGTGATAATAGGAATCCTGTTGGATATCCCGAATATCAAAAGGCAGTGTACAGATAACCAAAAATATGAACTTCAATCCGCAGAGCGCAATAAAAACCCACTGATCTATTTTGACACCGACGTTGGCCAGTTCCACATAGGGAAGCACCACACTGCTGCAGACCCAGACCAGGGCAATATGAAAAATCTTGGCACCAGGTATCTGTCGAAGGCCCACTTTGCGGTCACGGAAGGCAAACAGGGGCATTCCATATAATAGACTCAGGATTCCAATAAAACCCAAAAACAAAAAAGAGTACACATGAATATACCACAAGCAATAACCAAGCACAAGCAAAGCGATACCATTATTTAACCACATGACCCATTCATGATTAAAGATCCAGCGTGTCCGCGGGAATTTTGATTCTTTTGGGTTCTTCGGTTTGGACCACCACAGGCTAAAATTATAGAGCAGCAAAGTCGCTGTACCTTCCACTAAAACGATATACCAATTGATAGACCGTTCAAATATGATATAAGTCAGCGCGCATTGTGCCATGGCCGCCATGGCGATCAGAAGATTTGTATAGATTGTAATATAGAATAGCTTTCTTAGAAAAGACATCTTGGTAAATCTTGATGCAAGATAACAATCTTATAGATAAAAGTAGTTTAACATTATATTAAACATCAATTTTTTGATAAAATGGGCAAAAACCGCTAAATTGTACACCGAAATCGAAATATCAAAAACAATTTCGCAACGATAACAATATAAATTAAAATAATTCATAATAATCCTAATAACGATGAGCCTACAAATAAAATCATTTGAAGAATATCAAAGTGAATATAAGCGAAGTGTAGAACAACCTGAGGAGTTTTGGGCGAGCATTGCAGATCATTTTTTCTGGAAGAGAAAATGGAATAAAGTGCTGAGCTGGAACTTTGAGGAACCCAATGTCAAATGGTTTGAGGGTGCTAAATTAAATATTACAGAAAACTGTCTTGATCGCCATATTTATGCTAATGGTGATAAACCAGCCATCATCTGGGAACCTAACGATCCAAATGAAGCGCACCGCATTCTTTCCTATAAGCAATTACTACAAAAGGTAGAGCAATTTGCCAACGTACTTAAAAATAATAACATCAAAAAAGGAGACCGGGTATGTATTTACTTACCAATGGTTCCTGAATTGGTTATCGCTGTATTAGCCTGTGCTCGTATCGGCGCTATCCACTCGGTGGTGTTTGGAGGCTTTTCAGCACGTTCTATAGCGGATCGTATCGTCGATGCGGAATGCAAACTGATCGTTACTTCAGATGGTAGTTACCGTGGCAATAAAACCATTGGTTTAAAAAACATTGTGGATGATGCTTTAATGCAATGTGACACTGTTGAGAAAGTAATTGTCTTAACACGTACACGTACACCGGTATCGATGATCAAAGGACGTGACGTATGGTGGGAAGATGAGATCAAAAAGGTAGAAACACAAGGAAATCCAGCATGCCCAGCAGAAGAGATGGATGCTGAAGACAATTTATTCATCCTTTATACATCGGGATCCACGGGTAAGCCTAAAGGTGTAGTACATACCTGTGGCGGTTACATGGTGTATACAGGCTATACCTTTATGAATACGTTCCAATATAAGCCAAACGATGTATTTTTCTGTACAGCAGATATTGGCTGGATTACAGGACACAGTTACATCGTCTACGGGCCGTTATCACAAGGAGCTACTTCTTTAATGTTTGAGGGTATTCCAACCTTCCCAGATGCGAGCCGTTATTGGGACATTGTTGATAAGTTCAACGTCAATATTATCTATACATCCCCTACGGCATTGCGCTCATTGATGGCTTTTGGTGACGAATTTGTCGACAAGAACGATCTTTCCTCTTTGCGTGTTTTGGGATCTGTAGGTGAGCCAATCAACGAAGAAGCCTGGAACTGGTTTAATGAAAAAGTTGGTAAAAAGAATTGTCCTGTTGTTGATACCTATTGGCAGACAGAGAATGGAGGCCACTTGATCACTTCATTGGCGGGAGTAACACCGGAAAAAGCAAGTTATGCGATGTTCCCGATGCCGGGCATTCAACCCGCTTTGATGGATGAGAATGGAAAAGAAATCGAAGGCAATGATGTCACAGGAAACCTATGTATCAAGTTCCCTTGGCCAGGTATGCTACGCACGACATGGGGGGATCATGACAGATGTCGTCAAACCTATTTCTCGACGTATAAGGATATGTATTTTACAGGCGACGGGTGTTTCCGTAGTCCAGAAGGCTATTATAAAATCACAGGCCGCGTAGATGATGTATTGAACGTTTCAGGTCACCGCATTGGTACAGCTGAAGTGGAAAATGCCATCAATATGCACGCTGACGTTGTTGAATCCGCTATTGTCGGATATCCGCACCCAGTAAAAGGACAGGGTATCTATGCTTATGTCATTGCGAATCACCATACCGATGCAGAAGCCACCAGAAAGGATATCATGGAAACCGTTTCACGTATTATCGGTCCAATTGCTAAACCAGACATTATCCAATTTGTTGATGATCTACCAAAAACACGTTCAGGAAAGATCATGCGTCGTATCTTACGCAAGATTGCCGAAGACGATATCGCCAATGTAGGTGATACTTCGACACTTCAAGATCCTGCCGTTGTAGAAGGAATCATCAAAGGCGCTGCGGCTTTGAGAAAATAGTCAATCTTAAAACCTTTATACCTAAAAAGGGCGTTCCAAAAAATTGGAAAGCCCTTTTTAGGTATTTTACCGCTATCCCCACACAATTCAATTTCGAATATTCGAAACATTACCTTCATGTTTTAATGCTATCTAAACAGTTCTATCGCGATGTGTTCAAGCGGATTGGGAGCGAATACTTCACATTTAGTTTCTCTCCACGCTGTATCCCGGGCTTCCATTTGCCTGCTTTTTTTATAACACGGATTCCTTCCTCCCCTGTTCCAAAACCTAAATCTTTCCTTACTACCGGATCTTTTATGTTACCATCTTTGTCTATCACAAACGCTATCATGACCACACCAGACACCTGATTGCTAATCGCCTCCTTTGGGTAGACATAATTGCTCGCTATAAAGCCCATCAGTCTAGAAATTCCACCGGGGTAATCAGGCGGACTCATAAAGTTAGACGAATCATATTTAAAAACTTCGCCGGAAACCTTTGTCTTCATTCCTGACACTAATTTATTATTCACATAAGTTTCAACAAAGCCATCCTTGCCCATCTTTCCTTTCCATTCACCTTCACGCAGGCTATTTTTCATTTGTCCTTCTTCATAACTCCACCCATAATTTAGCCGAATAAAACCGGTCCCATTTTCCAACGTTTTGTTGTTAAGAGAATCATAGTACACAACATAGATGGGATCTTCTATTTTCAGTTTTCCTTTTTTATCGAGACTACTGGGATAAAAAACAATCTTCTCCAATTTATTCCCTGGATACAGATAAAAAGCAGAATCTATCAGGGCACTTTCGTCGCTGTAGTTTTCTGAGCTTTTTAACGTTCCCTGTTCATAAAATTCGTACTTTCGCCCGCGAAATTTAAATGGATAAAGCGCATTTGTACTGATGCCACTGAGTTTGATCGAATCATTGCGCGTGTAAAACTCCTCTACACGATAAACTTTATCCTTTCCCGATGCGTCGACATGAATTGTCCGCATATAATAGGCCGAATCAGTTTGTTTCGTTTCATCGCCATCTTTCTTATGATAACTTGTAAAAGCAACCTGAGCATAAAGGTTTGATAAGAAAAAATTGAATAACAAAAAACAGACGGTTGAGACCCAAAAATGTAAATAATACTTCATAATAATAACAAATATCCTGGTTAAATAAAAAATTAATCGATTAAATAATACTTATTTCTATTTATGGTCAACATCATGGTGTAAAATCAAGTTTTCCACATGATGTTAATAAGATTGTTAATAACCCAACTTGTCACCAAAATTGAGGACTTCATTTATTCACAGAACTTCATTTTAGTCTTCACCATAGGAACAGAAGAACAACTACGCTCCAAAAACACAATCAGTCTTTTTGAACAGACCATCAATCAAGGATTGGCATCTAACCGAATTGGCATCGTGAACATTACACCGATAGGCTCTCCACGCAGTATTCCCGGTTTCCATCTTTCGGCCATTTTTAACACACGGATACCCTCCTCGCCCGTACCAAAGCCCAAGTCTTTTTTCACAACAAAATCTTCTAAATATCCTTCCTTATTCACAACAAAACTAATTTCCAATACTCCCTTAACATTATTTCGCTTAGCTTCTTTAGGCCATTTATAATGTCTAGAAACAAAGTTCATCAATTTTGGCATTCCTCTTGGGTAAACGGGATCAACCCAATAGGTCGTTGAATCATAGCTAATGGTCGTTCCATTTTCTTTGGTTTTGACACCAAAGAGCAGCTTGCCTCGCGCAAAGACCTCGGTAATTGGCAGCTTAGACATTATACCCTCCCATTTACCTTCACGGCGGTAATTTTCCATTTCTCCCTGTAGGTAATCGTCATGATCATACTCAATGCGAATAAAACCGTTTCCATTTTCAAAAGTCTTATTGCCTAACGAATCGTAATGTGCGATATAATATGCGACACCGCCCTTTATTTTATCGTTAAATGGGTAATGTGAAATTGTTCTTAACTTCCCATTCGGATACCAGTAAAATGCTGAATCAACACGTACATTTTCTGAATTAAAATTTTCTAGACTTCGCTTTTCACCATTAAAATAAAACTCCTCCAGCCTCCCAAAGAATTTTAAAATAACACCTTTATCTTGCGCTGTTCCTTTTAACTTAATGGTATTATTCGGTAAATAATGCTCTACGATCTTAAAGTATGACATAGGCTGATCTGTCATGGGAACTATAGTTCTGGAAAAATAGGCTGAATCCTTTAGTTTGGTTTCTCGCCCTGCCTTTGTATAGTATACTGTTGTCTCAATCTGAGCACTCGCATTAAATATAAATAGATTGAATAGCAAATAACAAATCAGCTTTACAGCTAAATACAAGTTGGATTTCATAAAATTTGTTAATAGTATTGCAATAATAACAAATGGAGCAGCCAAACAAGAAGTAAACAGGTTAATTAATTATTACTTATTACAACTATCGCTGCAATTGAGGAAACCAGGTTATCAACACAATGTTAATAACCCTGTTGATAACTTAAAAACGTTACTCATGTAAGTAATAAAGCCATTTCAGATTCGCTAAGAGATTGTGAAACAAAAAAAGCCACATCATCCCGACGTGGCTAAAATAAACATATGAATTTAATTAAACAGTTTCTATTTATACGAGTTTACGGAGCTTGCAACCTTCCAGGTTCCCGATTCATTGATCAATGTCACCAAATCTGTTTTCGTGAAATCGTCAAACTTCATCGTGATACGTGCTACCATATAGTTTTCAGATTCCTCGAGTACTTCGGTACTTGTGCTGCAGTTCAATTTTTCACCTTTTTGCTTTTTCAGGAACGAAATGACTTCCGAACGGCTATTGGTGCGTGCAGCTTTTCCCTGAACTTTTTGATTGAATTCGGATGCGAACAATTTTTCTACGCCCTGAGATGCACCTTCTGTCATTACTGACACATAGCTATCGATGGCCAAATCGGCTGTGGAAAGGTTTAATGCTTTACCAGGGTCAGCTGCTGCCATTGCGAAAGTTGATAGTGTAATCAATGCTGCTGCTGCGAATGTCTTTACTAAAGTTTTCATAATTGCTATACTTTATATTGTTAGTTTTTTTGTCTCTTTTCTTATTGTCGCAAGGAAGTTGATTTTGTTGCATCATTTCCTTTAAGATTCTGATTCAAAAGTAAGACAACGCAGCATCCCATTTTATTACATTTAGATCAACGGAATAAAAAAGTCGGTAAATGGAGGTAAAGGAGCGGTAAATGGATATCCGCTCCGGTAGGAAAAAATATACGTAAAGATTAATATCACTTTTATAACTGGAAAGCAGCTAGAATAGTTGCAGGCGTACAATCAACTTCATTGAGCACATTGCACCGTCGGCCATTTTTATAAAGATATATGATCGTAAATCCAACCAGGATGGGTGTACCAACAAATTCGTTGCATGGAATGCTGATCGTCTTGGCCGGAATTGGATCCTGTCCATAGACGATATCAATTTCCCATTCTTCATCTTTTACCTCAGTGAACTCCCTTTCTTTGAAATTGAAAGAAAAGGTATGGAATTTAAAGGCGATAGCATTACAATCTTTGGGTAGCAGCAATGCTCGGTTAATGTCAAACATTGGCAATGATATTTCGATCTGATTCTCCTTGGTAAGGCTAACCGTTGGATCGATATTCAGCGCATCCTGCATATGGAAATTTTCGTTGAACTGGAAATTCACCAATCTGTCTAGCCTACAGCTGTTTAGGCACAGTGTTCCCCTATCGTCATTGATATTTGTCTTCATTGCCCTATAAATCTGTCTATTCAAGCGATTGCCCATTTGTCCATCATGCAGTTCCTGATGCACTAACCCAAAAGCCTGCCTAATTGCAGCGCCCGCACGACTTGCCTGCCCAAAATCTTTACCAGCTTTCTTCGTGTCGACGTTTTGTTTTACACGATGTGGTTTACCTTGAATGTAGTTCTTTGTTCCTACCTTTCTGCTTACCAGTGGCCCAACCAGTCCACGGATATAGCCGTTATCATTTATTCCCATACAATAAATATACCACCAAAACGACCCTATGTCAAGTATCTTGTTCATTTTTAAGGCTTTCGGAAGCTGCAGCAAACAGCAATTATAAATTTGGAAATTTAGTGATACCTTTTTGGGGATTAGTTATAACCAATTCCTAACCACCTTCTGATTGCAAGCAAGGTGCAGACAGGATGTCTGTACAGTGAAAGCAGCCCTAAAAGGTGGACTCAACGTGGACTCACTGTGCACACAAGGTGGTTACAGTACGGAGTTGATCGTAAGTTGGTATGGAGTTGGTGCCAGGAAAATATAATTATTTGCGCCGAGCGGCTGTGTTAAACTTTGAGAATAATGTAATCACAATAGAGCTTGATATAGCCCCCACGAACAAGGAATCGGGAATGGACGATTTCTCATCCAAGAAATAGTATACAGCAGCTGCTATTGAAAAGCAGACGATGAAGGACAAAATTAAAACAAGTATAAATTTGATTTTCATTAGTCAAGGCTTAATAGAGTGCAATTTAATATACAAAAGACATTTAACATCCAAAGAGAAATTTATTTAATTTATATAATTAATCCATTTCGATAACAAGAAATCTATTTGTCAACTCTGGATTGATAACGTTTTCCACAATGTTATTAACAAGCTGTGGAAAACTGCGAACACATCAAATTTAGAAGAAATATAAGACGATATACTATGCTCGGCCGAAAGTTTTTTACGATGTAAATAAGAGATACATATTATTGTTTATTCAGCATTCGAATAAAGCTACCATTTGCATAATCGAGTTTCTGTGTATAGTAGTTTGTTTCAGGGCCTGCAACCAACGCACCTCCTATCGCACCTAGCAACAGGGAAGCTACAACAACATTGGTTGCAGATGCAGTTTCCATAACGGGGCCAACAAAAATAAAATCATCATCTTCCTTGATTATAGCATAAAACTGATCTTGACTTGAAATAAAAGGATTACCAGCATGCACTACTGCATAATAATCTTTCGGATTTACTTTTTTAAGTTTCCCTTTTTCATTCTCTTTAAAGAAGCCTAAGTTTAAATCCCCCTCTCTTAATTGGGCCTGCCCACCTGATGGTGTTTGAAGGGCAAATTCTTCGTAGGTCAGATATAACCCATCTTTATATGTTTCCGTGTTATAAAGTGCCAATTGTTTCTTTTGAATATCGTCGTAATGTTCGATTTCACTGAGACTATAGCTTTCTGTGGTATCGCCGTTTTTGGTTAATGCATCAAAGATCAGGTTATTGACAACCTCGCTGGCGCGTGCCAAAGTCGCTTTGGTTACATCCATCCCTTTAACGACAATAGCTGTATCAACTCGGGCTAGCTGTAAATATTCTCCATTAGCCTCTTTTGAGAATAAGATTGCTCTAAAATCCAAAAATCCCTTTTCAGAAAAAGCTCCCGTCAATTCCGCTATGCAGAATTTTTCCAACCGCATCAGCAATTCACCATTTCCCTTACGACCGGTTATTTGTTCCAATTGGCTCTGCAACTGTTTTTCCAATGATGGCTCCGCCACCAACAACCGGTTTGCATTCATCATACCGACCTGTATGACGCCGAGATTATCTTTTATCTCTCTTGCGTCGTATAGGTTTATTTTGCCATACTTAGCGTTTTCGACGATCTTATGTGGTTTCGTAAATAGAAATGCTCTGGTCTTTTGTTGTGCTTTCACGACAACAGCTTGTATAAGAATAGAAAATAGGAGGAAAATAATCCGTTTCATGGTAAATAAATTTCAGAAAATAGGTTATACTAAGTTACCATATTATTTGCTCTTCTGCAATGTCCATACTTCTTTATGGATCATACACTTTCTCTCCTATTCACCATCTATATGTTTTACAGCAAGTTCAAGTAGGGCATTCACAAAAGTATAACGATAAGTTAACTTATGCGGTAATGGTGCTAACTAAAAAGTCCGAACATTAGATTAAATTTATAAACTACATCCGCTATTCCTTGTTTTGCTGTTATCGTCCAATACCCCAGGCTAACTGTACATAGAAATGTCCCAGTCTATCCTTTGGCACATTCGAAACTGCAGCATTCACTACTTTCCATTCATTTTGTGCAATAGACGATTTATAACCTATTCTACATTCCGGGCGAAAGCTAGTGCGTTCGGAATTGGATGTTTTCAACGTAACACTTAAATCGACAATAGCAGCATCATGCTCCATTTTAGTTTGGTTGGATTGCGTGGTCAAAAAGTCTCCAAATTCTCCATTCAGATTTTTCTTTTGAACGGTAAAAGTAGTAGACTGCGTACCGACTCCCAGCTGCGGGCTAAAGATCAATCTGCCTGTATGTATCGCATTGGTAGATACATAAACCGTAAAATCTCCTGTGTTCATCGTATTGTCGTTTTTACTGCTTGTCGACAGGCTAAAATTCACGCCAATGAGGGTTTGTTTGATCCTGTATGCAAGTCCAGCTCCAGCATTCCAGCCAAACCCAGGTACCTTTCCGGAATCATAATCTTTCAAAATCCTATTCAAATTGCTTGCATTGTTAAATTGAACACCGGCAAAATAGATCGTCTCAAATGGCAGATGTTTAGTCTGATTGGTTTTTTGTTGCGCAAATAACTGAGCTGCAAAAACAAATAAAAGGGCACTAAAAAAATACTTCATAAAATTTACACTTTGGTTTATTTCAATTAAACTAATTAAGGTAAGGCCTATATCCTTTAATTATGACAACTGAATCAACAGATTCATTACATGGAAAAAATTATTTACAAAAACCTTCGCCCAAAGCAACGAGTAACCAATTCGTATCGACGAAACTTTATTGAGGAAAAAGACTATTTCGCTTCGATAACTTTGATATTAGGCGCAATCTGCCGCAATTTATCAATAAATTGGGTTGGATTTTCCGGATCAACGAATATATCATCAATCACATTATAATGCAGGATCATTCCCCTTCTATAGGGCCTTAAAACGGTGAATTTCATCGCCCCAAACCAAAATACCTTATCCGTCTCTACTTTACGAATGGAGTTGACATCAACAGATTCTGTTCCCCAGATACTTTTTATAAACAGTTTGTTATCTTCAATCCAATACCGCTTAAAAAAGAATGTAAAATACCAGGTTAATGCAAATACCGCGAACAACAATAATGTACCCGTATATAAACCTCGATACAAACCATCGTAGGATATCACGGCAATAAAAATAATCACTACCGTCCCCCAAATATAGCTACCGAAGGGTATGTGTGTTTTAAATACTTCTCTCATACAATCATGAAAACACCTGTAAGCTTAATTATTTTTCAATTAAAAGAATAAAATCAATAGGTTTTATCTTCTTATCATTTTACTTCAATATTAGGGTTAAGATCCAATAGTTGTTTTAGAAAACCGCTATCCTCTCCAAGATTAATAAATAGCTCTTCAGATCCATTAAGATATAATTTCATACCCCTGCGATAGGGGTTCCAAAAATAAAGACGTCCATTTTTTATTAGCCAATCGACTTTATTCCTTTCAACTCTACTGACGGCCTCCAAATTAATCTGCTTGGATTTTATTACCCCTCGAATGAACAAAGTGTGGTTCTCGATCCGATATTGGGTGTAAAAGAAGACAAAACACCACATCGTTGCGATGATGAAACCTATAAACAGTGTACCCAAATACCAGTATTGATTTGTTGAATCATAGGACAAAAAGACAGCAAAAAGAATCATTCCAAGGGCCCAGACATAACTACCAAAGGAAATATAGGGTTTGAAAATTGAATTTCTCATTATAATTTAAAATTTATGGGTTTAACAGCAAATGGCATTTCTCCTTCTATTCTCCTCCTGTTGGAGTTCCTTGATTCGGCTCACTTCCAATTTCTTCGTCTATTTTATCAGGTTTTGGCAGTACCCTAACCAAAACTTTTTTAAGATTAAACAGAATATTATTTCTATCCACTTCACTCTTGTCCAAAACCAAACTATTCTTGATCCCCAAATAGGACATTTTATATACTTCACTGGTTGATGAACCTGACAAAACCAAATTATTTCCATCGATCGCATAAGTATAATCTGTCTTATTGATTGCCAAATTATTCCGTCGCTCTTCTACAGTAACCTGATTGCCATGAAAATTAAATGTTGCATAATTTCCGTTATCATTCGGTTTATATTCAAGATAGGATTTAAAGGCCAACACTCCTTTCTCATTTACCTGTTGTTCGGCTATAATCCTAACATACCATAGCCCTGAGATTTTATCCAATTCGGACTCCTCTTTTTTACAGGAGAAACTTAAAAAAACAAAACTTAAAAACGCCAGAAAAACAAATTTACTTTTCATAATAATCTACTTTAAACAACAATCGGTTAATCATCAACTAGAAATTACATAAAAATTGAGCAGCCAGCGAGGCTAAATCACTGACTGCTCAATCTCATTATCTTAATTGGAATGTCATTACAATATCGGGATTCTCGACAGAAGCAACGCTTCCGTACAATATTCCACCGTCTAGATAATAGTCTAGTTTAAAACTATTCTTCAATAAGAACGAGTGCATTTGATCCAAAATCGCTGAAGTATAGCCTCCCGAAGCCGCAGTTTTCAACGTACATTTATAGGTACCTGTAGCTTCATCTAGCGTATAATTATACACTATTGTTGTCAACCAGCCCGAACTACCACCGTTTTGGCTTGAGAAACCTCTAAGTTCTATCCTTGAATTGGCTACATCCCAGCCTAATTCCATATATCCTGAATTGAACGCGTAGCCCGTACCGGAAGCCAATCCATTGTGGAAACGCTGCAAAATGGTAAGACCACTGGCTGATGTTCCTGGATAATATGTTTTATAAGGACTTCTCATGCCAACATATTTACTGCCCATCAACTTAAATAATGGTAATATTGGCTGAACTGAATTCTTAATCTCAGATTTAGCACCTTTACTGTCAACCAGATACATCTTCCCATTCTCTACCAATATGGAAACATAAGTAACCCCTCTATAGGTCAGTCCCCCATCTATAATCGTAACGCCATCTAATGCAAATGCATACTTACCTTTCACTGCAGATGTGGTACCATCCGCCAATAATGATGCAAACTCGATGCGTTTTCCATTGGTATTATTGCTCAATGTATTTACAGTGACAGCCATTTTATATGTACTATTTCCATCAGCAACATCAATATATGGATTAGCATTGGTTTTAAAATAATCCACGGTATTATCCAGTGATTTCTTGAGGTCACCAGCTTCGTAAGCAGATTTTTCGGCTGCTGTTGCTTTTATCAATACAAAGGATTGTCTAAATCTTTTTCCAATGAAACCAAGCGTATCTCCTTTTGAATAGGCAAAAGCAAACTCGAGATCACTTTTGTAACCGTCACGTGTTACACCATTAAATGTTGACGAGCTTGGGTCATTCAATAACGAGATATAATTAAACGTATCGAATATCAGCGTTGCTCCATTATCTTGTTTTATACGATAATTTGATTTGGCAGCCGTCGTTGCACTTGTTGCTGTCAAATCAGCCATCATATTGACCTCTTGTTGGCCATTAAAATTAAGGTAAAATGAATATCCTCCACCTAGACCTGTCCCTAAAACTGCTTTCCAACCGTTTGTAGCAGTCTGTAAAACAAAGGAGATCGAATCAATCTTTTCTTTCATTCTAATTTCAGGACGTTCGCCAAAAGTCAGATCGTCATTTTCATTTTTACAAGCTACCATAGCAACTAGCAATAGTAGCGGATATAAGAGTTTATTTAACTTCATTATAATGTCTGTCCTAAAGTACCATACCAATAGTTCGTTGCGTTGTCTTTCTCATAAAAGGCGCCCAGGTTATTATAATCAACTGGATCTACATTTGCATTTAACCAACTTGCAGTAAATATTTTACCAGTGAAGAATGGTTGAACATCATTTGTAAAAGTGTTAATAAATAAATTTGCATTCGAATATGTACCGGTTGTGCCTGCTTGATCTATTTTAGTAAATGTTAAATCTCCGGATGTTGAGTTATATGTGTACGCAAAAGTGTAATCAGCGAAATACTGTGTTCCTCCTGCTGCTGCAGTAAATGCACAACGAATTGTTGCTGTATTTGCATTGTCAAATCGGATCTGCATATAATCCATATTATATTTTGCCGTACTACTATAATTTAAAATAGCCAGCTTCATTTTATTATATATGGTCGAAAAAGCACTCGAAGTACCATATTTCGTATAATAGGAATTGGAGAGATTCATCGTCACCGTTTTGTACAAGCTTGATACATATGGGCGGATACTTAACGAATTATCCGTTGGAGCCGTTCTTTTCATATACTCTTGAACTTCCTTCTGTAATGCTCTGAAATCCACTTTCAGCCCTGTAGTGAAATAATTGACAACATTCGCCTCTTTCTGCTTCAGCTTGGTTTTTCCCAATGTAGAAGAACCACTTGCATAATTATCGTACCATGCCTGTCCTTTTACCAAAAGATGTGCTGCGACCTCCGCATAGTCTTCCGTATATTTACCCATCGCATAAGAAGTCACAAACCCATACTTTTTTGCCGTATCGGCAGGTATCTTTGCCCAATCGGCATTGTAATCGGCTTTTGATATCGACTCAAAATCAGTAGGAATAGCAACCAATTGGTTTAAAATATGGGTAAATTCGTGATGAATTACCAAAACCCCAAAATTAGGTGACTGTGTATTTAAAGAATATAGTGTAACCCGCCTGCCGGCTGCTGCTGTTCCCGCAACACCTGTTCCATCGGTAGCCAATGAAGGCGATCCAAACAACACCCATTCTTTCGGTACATAGCGTTTTATAAAGGTTTCGCCCGCAACTTTACGGTAAGGTAAGATATAGCTTTCCAGTACCGCAGTCATAGCTGGTTTCACCTTATCCACATAAATTGGCGTCACATTCCGTTCTGCATCGTGATAATATCTGTTGTAACGGTACACAACATCAATATTATACTCATCAAGAAAAGTAGTTTTCAACCACGCATCCAATTCCGTATTGGTTTGAGGATCGTCGTCATTATAGTTTGAAAAGTCTACCTTTTTAACTACCTCCTTCTGACAAGAACTGTAAAGGAAGATAGCCAAAAACAAAATCAATATTTTACTTAATATTTTCATAATCTAGTTATCTAGGATTTAATTCTATACCGGCCAATTTAACTTCTTCAGGAAGTTGAAAAATCCGTCTTGGATCGCCGGGTTTCAGTTCAATAGATGTTTCAATTCCCTTTGCATCAATAACATTGTGTACTACAGTTAGATCTCTTCGAGCGATATCGAGCCAACGTAAACCTTCCTGTAAAAATTCAGCTTTTTTTGCTGTCAGTACGGTTTGCACTACCCCCTTTTTCGGGTCTGCTTCACTAAAAAATGCCATGATCTTAGGAAGAGTTACCTGATGTGTACTGGGTACATAATTTCTGATTTTTGTGCTATAAAATGTATTCAGGTCGTCTAATGATGCCTGATAATTTCCTAGCTCAGCATACGCTTCTGCTCTATTTAATATTGTTTCATCCAATGTCAGCAGCGGTTGCATGATATAAGGGAATCCAATTCCAGGTCCAGTATAGAAGAAGTAATATAACCATTTATACGTTGTATAATTTGCGGTGCTGTAGGACAATACTTTGTTTGCCAATGTTCCCCCAGTTACATTGGGTGTATTAAACATCGCTGTCAATGCCGGACCATATCCGTAACGAGGGCTTTCATTATAAGTCCAAGTTGAATAACAGTTTGCCAACAACAAAGTAGATTTCACATCTGATTTTGTAAACCCTTCTCTAAATACAGCACTTTCCTGATTTTGCATTGTTGTATTTATGGGTCTCAATTTCGTTAGAAAATCTCCGCCCGAAGCTAGGGTCGCATGATCAACGGCCTTTTGCCACTCTCCTAAGAACAAATACAAACGAGAAGCAAAGGCATGAGCTGCTTCAGCTGTGAAATGATATTTGGGTATTTTATAGGCTGTTGAAGACAATAAAGGTAATCCTTCTTCCAGATCTTTTACTATATTTTCATAAGTGGATTTAACGGTTCCACGCTCATATTGTTGTAATACCTTCTCGCCCGGCTTTGTGACATACGGAATTCCAGGCGAATCGTTTGCGCCACCGATTTCATAATTTTTAGCAAAGAAGATGGCCAACATATGATGTGCGTAAGCCCGTGCAACCAACGCTTCCCCCTTATATGGATTGGCAGCTGCTCCAAGCTTATAAGTATCGATTGATTCTAATGCTTGGTTAGCCGCAGAAATTGCTTCATAACAGCCGTTCCAATAATTACTAGACGTATTGGTTCCTGCACCAATGATATCTTCCCAGGCATATGGCCTATCACGTGTATCTACAGAGTTTCCTACTCCCGGTCCTTTATCAACCGCATTGTCCGATGCGGATTCTGCAAAAGAAAGATAATCGGCAGAAGGGTAAGCGGTGCCAACCAATTGGGCAACTTTTTGTACCGTATTTATCTCGGTTCGGTTATCCGGTTCTTTATCTAAATATTTATTACAAGAAGCCAATAAAACTAGGGCTCCGATAACTCCAATGTGAATTCTATTAAAATTTTTCATTTCTTACTTATCTTAAAATCCTACTTTTAATGAGATTGTAACCTGTTTTGGAACCGGTAAAGCAACGCCTCCTGTGGCAAAAAACTCAGGGTCTTGTCCGTGCAATCTCTTATCCGCCATAATTGTCCAAATGTTATTTGCAACGACGTTAATACTTGCATTGGTAATACTCATCCGCGAAATAAATTTCTTTGGCAGCGCATATCCCAACGATATATTTTTCAACTTAATATAATCGCCATCTACGACCCGTTCAGTTGAATAATTGTAAGCGTTATAAGGATAAGAGGCACTTACCTGTGTACCAGATGCACTAACAACATTGGTTGCCGAAATTGGATCCAACAAAGCGGGTATCGTTGTTTTTAGCTCATCTCCCGGCATGATCCAACGGTTTAACATGTCTTTTGTCATAACAGACATATCATCATAAGAAGATCTGATCGAAGGTTTTAGACGTAATTTATTTCCCGCAGAAAAGGTAAATAGACCGGAAAGTGTAAAACTTTTATAAGAAAATGCGTTGAAGAAACCTCCCGTAAACGTTGGTTCAACGGGTCCTTCATACTTTAAATAATCTAGGATTTGACTCTGTAGGTATACATTCGTTGTCTTGATACCATCCGTTCCAATGAAAGTTGGATATCCATACTCTGGATTTAAACCGTCAAATTGAAGAGAAAATAAGCTCCGCTGTGAGTAGCCCTGCACGGCTCCACCAGTATTTGAAACTGCCCGCCAGATATTGGGGTTAATATCCAAACGCGTGATTTTATTTTTATTAAAAGCAAAGTTAAAGTTGGTCTTCCACCTAAAATCTTTGGACTTAACAGGAGTACCTGTGATAGCGACTTCAATACCTTTTGCGTCCATATCGGCATAATTGGCCGTCTTTGTATACTCTCCGTCAATACCAGAGGTTTGAATTGAACCTAAAAGGTCATAACTCTTTCTCTTGTACAAATCGACTGTTAATCCGACCTTGCTTTCGAACAAGCCCATATCAAAGCCTAAATTAAACTCGTTCATTTTTTCCCAAGTCAATTCTTTATTGGCAATATTGGATATATAAGTTAGCGTTTCTTGATCCACAATCTCGCGACGTCTTGCTATTTGATTATAGAACACCGCAGAAGAATTTGTTGCATTACCCATATTGGCGACCATACCATAAGTCGCACGGACAGATAGATTGCTTAAGAATAAATCTTTCGGCCAGAACTTTTCTTCATCAACATTCCATTTTCCCGAAACGTTCCAGGTAGGCAACCAACGTGCTGTACGCGATTTACCCATTTTATTAGAGCCATCATAACGGACAGTTCCATTGACGGAATATTTTTGTTTATATGCATAGGCCGCTCGCAAACTATATCCGTTAAACCGGGTAAAGTTATATCCCATACCATAATAAGGTTTGCCCTCTTCTCTTGCTTCTTTAAAATATTCATATGCTGGAACCGCCAATCCTCCGTTCTCATAGGAATATCCAACGCCATCAAAAAATTCAGCTTGACGGTCAGTTGTAATCATTTCCATATTAGCGAAAACATTGACATTATGTCCCCCATTAAATTCTTTATTGAATTCTAAATCCTGACGGAAATAATAATATTTTAAATTGTCGTTATTAATTTTATAAAACCCACCCTCTGGCAAAACACTGATAGGTAAATCGTTTGGAAAAGCAGGGTTGTTATATAGCTTATCATTTGAGCCTACTATGGTCGCATCCGACATGGCTCTAAATGATTGTACATAGTTTGAGTTCTCTTTTAAAAAGGTCTGATTTTCACTTTTTGAGAAACGATACGCTCCCGTAACAGAGTATGAAAGACTAGGAATAATCTTATATTTCAGAGCACCCTGCACTTTGAAATCGATCATACCAAGTTCCATATAATTGTTGTTCACCTCATTTAGGATATTAAATGGTGCATAGTCACGTGTAAAATACTCAAGATCACCATTCTCGTCATAAGGTGTAATCAAGCGACTTGTACCAAGAGCGTAATTATAAGGATTGATATCATAACCTCGATAGTAAGACCCATATACGGGATCTGATTGTTGGTTTACAGTACCCGGTGTCTTTTGTTGTCGAATAGATCCATTTCCTAATACTTCGGCGCTGAATTTTTCATTGAATTTATAGTTGGATCTAAAATTACCTGTAAATCTTTGGACGTTATTACCAATAGTCATCCCAGGATCTTTCAAATAAGAAACAGATGAATAATTTTGGGTCTTCTCAGTACCAGAAGAAACGCTTAAGGAATGTTCCTGAACAAAAGAATTTTTGAACAACAAATCAAACCAATCGGTATTTGCATTTGCGTAACGTGTCAAGAAATCGACCTGACTCGGAGCGTCATTTCTAAGTCCATATGTTTTCGTTGTCTCGTCATATTCATACAGCTTATTGTACATTTTATAAAAGACTCCGCCATTAGCCCCTCTTGAAGCATTTGGAATTTGGTAATATCCCTTATTCTTCAACTCTATCATGACCGCCATTTGGTCATATGAAGTCATTACATCAAAATTATTATAACTCGGCTTAATATAGGATGTAAAATTCCCCGTATAGCTTACATGCGGCTTTCCTTCAGAAACCTTTCCTTTTTTGGTGGTTACAACGATTACTCCATTCATTGCCCGCGCACCATACATCGCTGTTGCTGCAGCATCCTTTAAAATATTAAAACTTTCGATATCGTCAGGGTTGAGTCCTGCAACAGAAGACCCTAACAGGGTATTCATATCTCCCGTTGATAATTGCTCATTGGAGATATTAACCACGTCTTCTAAAATAATACCGTCGATCACCCAAAGCGGCTTATTATCCCCTGATAATGAAGTTGCTCCACGTACACGAATCTTCGGTGCGGCGCCAAAAGTTCCTGAAACATTTTGAAGGGAGACACCCGCGACTTGTCCTTCGAGCATTCTAGAAACATCAGGTACCCCGGCGCGCTCAGCATCTTTGGCATCAACTCTGGTCGCAGATCCCGTAAAAAACTTTCTGTCAATATTTTGATAACCAGTTGCAACCACATCGACCACATCTAATTGATTATCGAGTGATTTCAAAATAATGGGAACAGTCGTACGACCGCCTACAGAAATTTCAGCACCTGCATACCCAATATACCGGACAACTAACGTCGAAGTTAAAGGAGCATTGATTTTAAAACGTCCCTGCTCATCCGTCTGTGTAGAAACTGAAGTTCCTTTAACTGTAATTGTAGCACCACTCAATTCTTTCCCGTCTTTATCTTTGACCGTTCCAGAAATAGACTGCTGTTGCACTTCTACAGGAACCGTTAGACTAACGTTCTTTAAATTACTGTTGACCGAAATGGTATTGGCAATAATTTTGTATTCAATATTATTGCTTTTCAAAACAGCATTCAATGCTTCCTCAACGGAAGCATTCTGAACGTTCACTGAAATCCGGGCCTTAGTATTCAGGTTTTCGCTGTACAGCACACGTAGATGGGACTGCTTGGAGATGGCAGAGAGCGCTTCTTCAATGCGGGCATTGCGCATATTTAACGTAACTTTTTGCGCCGTGCTCTTCGCATGTACGCCAGTTACAAATGCAAATAGAAGACATGTACTAATTTTCATAATACGTAATGGTTTGCAAAATCGTGGGTCTTGAGGGATCAAGGACCACCTTTTGCTAAGTGGTAAGTTATTCATACATTTACACTTTGTGGTTAATTGGGGTTTAATTGTTCAATCTTTAGATTTAGGGCCTGATGATCACATCTTTTTCTGAACAGGGATGCGCCAACATTCCTGTTCTCTTTTTTGGGCCAATGTAGTTGTTGTATTATTTTATCATAGGCATATAGTTTTCTTTTCAATTAGGCTGATTAGGTTCTTGTCGCAATAATGAGTTTATTCCCTTCTAGCTCAAATTTAAGATTGCTTACATAAGATAGCATCTCCAATACCTGAGACAATTTTACGTCACGTTCGATACTTCCCGTATATTCCTTATCGAGCTGTACATCTCCTCGGAATGTAACATCAAGATCATACCAGCGCGATAATTGATGCGCGATATTCGTTATTGTTTCCTTTTTAAAATAAAACTCATTGTTGTGCCATGCAAGATCATGTGCCAAATCGGCCTTCCCTTTGATTAAATTGTCCTTAAAAGAAGATGCATATTCACCGGGGAATAACTCTACATGTTGATTATTTTGCCATACCTCAACTCTACCTTCAGCCAAGGTCGTACGAACCAAATCTGAATAGGAATTAATATTAAAATGTGTACCCAACACCTTGATTTCGTTTCCTCTGGATTCTACTATAAAAGGCTGCTCTGCATTAGGTGTAACTTCAAAATAGGCTTCGCCATCCAAAAAGACCCGACGTTCTTTTGTGGAAAATTGCGCCGGAAATTTCAATTGAGATAATGCATTTACCCATACTTTAGTTCCATCCGCTAAGGTCATCTTATAAAAACTTGCTTTTGGAACAATCAAAGAATTATACTGCAATGGAATTGGTTGATCTGTTTGCTTAACGACCAATTCATTGCTGTTCCCGATTAAGTTATTATTTTTTGTCAAGGTTTTAGTGGAATCACCATCTAAAGAAACCTTTGTACCGTCAGCGAGAACTAATACTGCACCACTTGTAGCAGGTGCTATATCTTGCTTTTTTGAAACTATTACACGCTTACCACCCGAAAGGAATGAATCAAAATCACCTTGCCATAATAGAAAACCTCCTAACAAAAACACAATGGATGCTGCAATGCCCAACGACCATTTGCCAAAAGATCGTCCATTTCGTTTTTTATTATTCAACTTATCCCATGCTTGATTTGCATTCAGTTGTCTAACGATGGATAAATCTTCTTCAATATTTTCTGCTTGACGAAATGATTCCAAAAATCGTCTATTTTGGAGACTGGAGTTCAACCATTTATCCAATTGACTTTGTTCTTCTGCCGTAAGCTGACCGCTCAAGAACTTTTGGATAATTTTTGAAATATGCCCTGTGTTTTCTTTCATATATTACACTAAAGAAACGCTGGACAAAAAAAGGGGTGACAAGAATTTAAATATTTTTTAATAAAAATATAACAAGGGGGATAAATTCAGGGTTTAATCGTTTTAACAGCATTTTCATACCACGCTGTTTTTGTGTTTTCACGGTATTGATACTAATTTGTAGTTCTTTGGTAATCTCCAAATTAGACAAACCTTCCAGATAGCCTAAGCGAAAAACTTGCTGACAGGCAAAAGGCATCTCTTCAATGATTCTATAGATCTCTTGAATAACCTCACTATGGATCATATTTAGTTCTAGCGCTGTATTGTCTTCCTCTGTAAAACCTACTACGTTCCAGTATTTTTGACGAACTTTTTCATGGCGAATGTGGTTATAACAGGCAAATCTTACAGAACTGTATAGGTAATTTTTTATTGCAATCTCATTATCACTGACTTGATCAGTATTTTTGAAATAAGCAATAAAAGAGTCTTGTACAAGATCTTCAGCTATAGTAAGATCACCCAATATCTTCCATGCAAAATGACATAATCCATTATAGTGTGTTTTGAATAATACTTCTTCTTTCTGCATCGTTAGCTCTCTCGTTGCCACTTATTGTATTCTATAGGTGGATATTTAGGACATACAAGTACATCTTCTGCGTTGAGATGTTTAATAATTGTGCCATAAAAATGGCTAATATTTTTTATTATTTGCAAAAAAAATAAAAAATATTAGCCAAGGTTCTATTTTTAGCACCTATAAATAGCTGTTCTTATTAAAATAAGCTACAAAAGAAAATCGCACTAGAACGATTAAAACGAAATATATTAAGATAGCGACAAAAGATTGACTAAAAAAAAGAATCTTTCGCTTAACCCTAAAAGAAAGTAACAAAAACTAACAGCTTTTTCAAAATTGACAAGAATATGCGCTGAAATTTTCATAAAACAATGGCCCCTCCAAATAATCTTTGAAAGAGCCATTAAACATAAACATAAACTATAATTCTACCCTACCGGAACATACTTTACAGTTTTCTCCGGATTTTCAAAATAACCATACGGATAAACGGAGGTTGGACTCACATAAGTCATCTTTTTGACCTTTACGCCTTTTATACTAAATTCCTTATAGAATTCTAATCCTGTCTCTGTATACACGTAAGAATAGATATTCTCGTCGGTTGCATCATCAAATACAAAAGCTCGATTCATATCACTGTAAATATAGGCCTCATAACTCTTTCCCCCTACTTCTACAGCATATTCAAAGAAAGAATCAAATAGTTGAGCTGTTTTTTGAAGTTTTTTTATCAATGCAGCCGGGTCAGATTTTATCGGAAGCATCACAACACGGTTATAAGTCTTGCGACCTTGGAGAACAACTGAATCTGCAGTCGCTTTCAGTACTAAAAACTCAAAATCCCCTTTGGTCCCTGAATCCACTGCTCCTTCTTCTGTATATGCACCTGGAAGTGCAAAAAAATGAATAATTTCGTTGAAAGTATCAAAAGTCAAAATAGGTCCTGCTCCAGGATATACCTTATAGGTGCTTATCTGTGTTGTATAGTCGGTATGTATATTTTTATGCACATAGTCCGCTTGAAACTCAACACGGTCATCGGAGGTAAACTTTGTAAAAAGATTATAACCTCCAAATTCCAAATCTTTACTCGGATAGTATTGCATAATCCAGCCGTTCGGATTTGATTTTAAAATTTTGTATGCATTGTCTACGCTTGCATTCAACCGTTCTGTTGGATTATCTTCAAAGAATCGATCGCGCTTTTTGTCACAACTTGTTCCCAACAAAAGCGATACAAACATGGCTATATAAATTGAATGAAATTTCATAGTCTTTTATTTATTTGATTTTCGTTTGATCAAAATCACCTAATTTCGCTGTCCTATTGAGGATGTTTTTCCGAAGTAAATCCATGTCAATTCCCCATTTATCCTTCATATAAGTTTTTACGATGTTAAGTTTTTTCTGCACCAATGCCCTGCCTGCGGCCGTCGACCCTGGTGCTGTCAATATCGCGTTTAATTCATCCTGACTCCGGGTCACGTAATAGGAATAGAGTTCAGCATAGTCTTCTACCGCTTCTTTTGAAGCATACGGTGAAATAAAACCATCAGCAACAGCCAAACCTACCCTCGATTCCGAATAGGTCTGACTCCAATCATCCCCGACATAAGAAGTTCCTGTAATACTATTAAAATCAGAAGGAAATGGCTTTGTCTGATTCAAAATATGCTGAAACTCGTGATGTATAGTTTTGAAATAATAATAATTTAAATAGTCTACGTCACTACCACTTTCCTCGTCAAGATTTAATAAATTATATAAAGACATCTTTGTACCATTTTCAGCAGTACCTAATACTACGGTACCGTTGTTCATAACAGAAACAGATCCTATATAATTCAGTAACTTCGGGAAGTAACTTCGAATAAATTGTTTGCTCCCTGTTAAATCGTCGTAAGGTTCCAACCCTAAATACTGGATTAACCGAGTCATTCTTATCGATGCATCATAGGTGGCTGGTACCAAATTATAATTCATATCCGATTCCTTGTCCACGTATTTATATAAAACATCTATGTTATAAGGTTTTGTTATATTTTCATAGATATATTTATCTAAATCATTTTGTGTCAACTTCGAATCAATGAAAACACTGTTTGGATCCAGCTTATCTTCCTTTCTACATGAAGCGAGAAAGGAAAGGATTAGCCCTGCATATAATAAATTTTTAAAAATGTTCATCTTACCTTGGATTTGGAGTTAAACCTGCATTAATAACATCTTGTGGCAATTGTACTGCTCTTCTGTTATCATTTGTCGTCAATACATCTGAAGAAACTGATCCTACTGTCCCTCCTGCCAATGTTCTTCTGTAAACCTCTATACCATATCGTTTGAGATCAAACCAACGAAGACCTGTATGAAGCGTCTGAATTCTACGCATAAAAAGTACAGCATGAATCATATTTTCTTGCGTTCCCGATTCAATGGCATATTCTGGATTGTTCAATTTCTTTTTCGGAGTTGGAACTTTTGGCGTGTAATAGGCGAAATGATTGCCCCAGTTATTTATTCCTTCCACGGTCATTTTCGAAGCGAAAGTCACCATATTACCAGCCCAAAGCTGCATATCCTGAATAGCTGCATCATACTTCTTAAGGTGGATATTAGCTTCAGATCTTGTGAGAAGTGCTTCTTCCGAAGTCAATTCTGTCATAGTGGTACGAGCAAATCCAGTTTGTGCTACGGGATCTGTAAATTCAAACAGATACGGAAAGCGAGGTAATAAAGCCTTATCAATATTGGTACCACCATACACATAGGCCCTAATTCGATAATTTGTAGAACCTATTTGAATAGCTCCGGATTCAATACCAGGCCAATTAGCAGAAGCCAAGTAGGGAGCGATCGCAAAAAGAGTCTCTTTCCTTGCAATAACCGCATTATGGTTATATCGCGATTCAGTATAATATGCTCCAAATGTCAGACCTAAACCGGAATAAGGAGAAAATATAAGAAAATTAGCCTTCAATGTACTACTATTATATTCGCGAGATGCATTGCCTTGATCAGCAGCAAAAGCAGCGACTTGCGCATAGTTGCGCAAAGACTCCGTAGGGTCTCCAAGAGCTTTAGAAGCGTAATCAGCAGCTTTCTGCCATTCGCCCATAAATAAATATACACGCGCAGCGAAGGCATAAGCAGCAGTTTTATTAAAATGGTATTTTGCGGTAGCACTATTCGAATATGCCGCATCATCGATCATAGGAATTCCCTCTTCCAGATCTTTAACCACATAATCATAAACTTCTGCCACAGTATTCCGTTGATATTTGGGCGAAAGGGTAGTTTCGGGTTTCGTCATATAAGTAACACCCAGATCAGATTTTGAGGTACTTCGGTTGTAATGTTTGCCAAATAGATTAACCAGCATAAAATGATTATAGGCACGGGCAACCAATGCCTCGCCTTTCTGAGGCTGAAGGTTTTCTGGATTTCCAGCTTCATCAATAGCCTTTAAAGCCGCATTTGTACTCGATATAGCCTTGTATGAAGCCATCCAAAATTCACTGATATCATCATTGCCCTTTTCTGTAATTTCAGACCAACTATACATCTGCCCCGATAATCTGGTCGAATTTGGATTTGTCGCCCCATAATCATCGACATTATCCGAAGACATCTCAGCTGTCATTACATAAGAACTTGTAGGATAAGCAGAAGTCAAGATTTTTCCGATCTTATCCGCATTGTTTAATTCTGCACGGTTATCTGGCAATTCATCCAAATATTTATTACATGAAGTAAAGCCAATGAAACATCCCGAGAGTATTAATATATTTAAGAATTTAGTTTTCATTTCAAAAAAGTTTAAAGTCCTAACCGTACAGTTAACGTATATTGCCTTGGAATTGGTAAAGCAACCCCACCAGAGTTGATAAATTCAGGATCTTGTCCATTTAACCGCTTGTCAGCATATACCAACCATAGATTGGTTACATTCAATCGGAAGCCCAAAGAGGATACTTTAAAAGAATTGACAACATTTTTAGGTAGATCATAACTCAACGATAAATCCTTCAAACGAATAAAATCACCTTTTGCAATATTGACAGAAGAATAGTTGTACGCATTATAAGCATATTTATATTCTCTGTCATTTCTTACAATACGTTTATCGATCATCACTGGTACATTCGTGATCAATTCGTCACCAGGGACAGTCCATGAATCCCAGAACTCGCGCGTAGTAGCTGTTAGATCTGTATATTGCGTTTTGTAGACCGGATCCAAACGAACAACATTGCCAAATGAATAGGTAAAAAACACGTTCAACTTGAACCCTTTATAGCCAAAAATATTTCCAAAACTTCCCATCGTCGTTGGTTCAGTCGGGCCTTCGTATTTTAAGTAACCAATTTTATCACGCTCCTGAAAGTCGAGCCCGGTGGTGGTAGGACCGTCTGGGCCGGTAAAAATTGGAAGTCCATTGATATCTAACTTTTCAAATGGAATAGAAAATAAGGATCTTACTGGATATCCCTGCAGTCCAAATCCATTCCCTGAGATCAAATCAACAACCTGCTTATGGTTTTCCATTTCCGTAATTTTATTGACGGCTTTGGTGAAAATAAAACTAGAGTTCCACGAAAAATCTTCATTTCTAAGAATTGTTCCTGCAACACTCAATTCCAAACCATGTGAATTCATTTTGGCAATATTTCCATATTTCGAAATTTGACCACCCAGACCTTGTGTATTGATTTCTCCGATCAGATCATGTTGCTTACGCGTGTAGTAATCCACGTCAATTGCAAGCCTATTATTGAACATGCCAATCGAAGTACCAATATTTAACTCCTTTTTCTTTTCATAAGTGAGCAAGGAATTTTCAAGATCTTTTATCTGTAGCCCCGTTTCTTTATCTCCGGCACTCGGACGCCAAGGATTATAACTCTCTAAGATAGCTTTAGAATTTGTCACAAATGAAGGTCCCCGATCTGCTGTCAAACTATACGATGCTTTAAACGATAAGGCATTGATAGGCGAATTCCAATTCTTGAAGAACTTTTCATTATGTACATTCCAAAGTCCGGCAACGTTCCAGGTTGGCAACCATCTTGCCGAAGTCGATTTCCCCAATCTATTGGTACCCTCATACCTCAATGTACCGTTTAACGTATATCGTTCATCATAAGTATAGTTTGCCTGACCAAAAAAAGCGACCTCCCTATTTCTTGTATTGATAACCTTGAAATAGTCACTATTTTCTTCTTGTCCCTTTTTAAATACGTGGTAATCTGTAAATGGAATTTCGCCCAGATCATATTGAATGCCCCATCCGCGATACCAGTCGTTATTCCGGGTATCATTATTGACGGTTGCTCCCCCAAAAGCGTACAATTTATGTACTTCATTAAACGTATTGTTATAATTGAAATTGAACCTAAAGTTCTGGGAAACCATCTTGTAATCCGTACGGTTGTATATTCCCCCATAAGGTAATACGGATACCGGAACAGCATATGGATCGTCTGGATTTTTATATAAATAAGGATTCTTATCGCGTATAATGGTATTAGGCATCGCGCGATAAGCAAGCGCCTGATTGGAATAATCTTTCACATAGTGCTGTTGCGACGATTGCTGATAACGCAAGGCCCCCATTGCCGTCAATTCCAATTGTTTTAAAACCTTCCACGATAGCTCACCTTGGAATTTGTAATCGCCCACATTAATATCCATATAGTTATTCTGCAATTCATTCAGAATATTGAATGGAGCATAATTTCTGATGTAAGACTCTTTCGCATCCAAGGTACGTGATGTATTCATTGCATACGAATATGGGTTAATATCGAAATCGCGTTTTACCTGCATATTCACAACATCAATCGTTTGGCCCAGTGTTCCAGGTGCACGTTGATCACGATACGATCCATTTGCCAATAAATTCAACTTTAAATTGTCGAGTAAATTGTACCCAGCATTAAACATCGCTGTGTATCGCTTCACGCCACTTTGCTTTGCCCATCCTGGATCATTGATGGCACTTAATGATGTATAATATTGGGCTTTTTCTGTCCCGGAAGTCAAACTGATCGAATGGTTTTGCATGATATTTCTACTAAACAATTCTTTAAACCAATCTGTATTCCTGTATTCAGCCTGACGCAAATAGGCATTTCGCGCGGTCTCGGTATTTTCCAATTTACCCGCGTTGATCAGCTGATACATTTTACCATAAACACCACTCTCAGAAGCCACCGAAACATCAGAAAGATTGAGCCATCCACGTTGGTCCATAAATTGATACATGGACATTTGCTCCTGGGAGTTCATGATATTAAAACTATTATAGGAAGGGATATCCCTTGACGTAAATTCACCAACGTAATTAAATGAATTCCGCCCAACAGCACCTTTTTTTGTTGTAATTACAATCACACCACCCATGGCGCGCGCACCATAAATTGAGGTAGCTGATCCATCTTTTAAAACTTGAAATGACTCAATATCATTCGCATTTAATCCAGCGACGGCGGAACTTATCAATGTCAGTGCATCGCCTGAAGATAGCGCATCCGAAGAAACATCTGCTACATCCTCAATAATAATTCCATCAACAACCCAAAGCGGCTTCGAACTACCATAAATTGATGTTGCACCACGAACGCGGATTTTTGGAGCTGAACCGAAGGTTCCTGAAGTATTCTGTACCGAAACACCGGCAACTCGTCCTTCCAGGGAACGACTTGGGTCAGGTAATCCTCCCAATTCAACATCTTTCATATTGACTTTGGCCGTTGCTCCGGTAAAATTCTGACGGTCTATTTTACCACCAAGTCCTGTCACAACAACCTCGTCAATTTGTTGTTCGTTGGACTGTAAAACAATCGAGAGGTTTTGTCGGCCACCGATAGCAATCTCTCCCACCGTATATCCAACATAACGGACGGTCAAAGTCGCATTAGGCTGTGCGTCTATACTGAAACGCCCATTCTCATCTGTCTGTGTGGAAACCGAAGTACCTTTTACAGTAACGGTTGCTCCACCTAAGCCATTCCCATTTTGATTTCTAACGATCCCCGAAACCTTCTGCTGGGCAACAGCATCATAATTTTCTTCCGCTATTCTGCTATTTACGGAGATTGTATTTGCAATAATCCTATAATCTAAATGGTTATTACGCAAAACAGAATTTAATGCTTCTTCTACAGAAGCATTCTTCAAATTCACATTGACTCTCGTTTTAGAATCAATATTTTCCCCATAAAATAACTGCAAATTGGACTGCTTGGAAATCGCATTTAGCGCCTCCTCAATCCGTGCATTTTTCATCTTCAAAGTAACTTTCTGTGCTAAGCCGTTGGCTTGAACTCCAGTCACAAAGGCGAAAAGAAGGCAGGTACTAATTTTCATAATACGTAAAGGTTTACAAAACCGTGGGTCATGAGGTATCAGTCGCCACGTTTTGCCAAATGGTAAGTTATTCATACATTTACTCTTTGTGGTTAATTGGGTTTACTTAATTCGCTTTTTAATTTTTTTAGGCCTTTTTGATCATTCCGGAACAGGGATGCTGCAACATTCCTGTTCTTACTTAGTTATAAGACCTTTGGATTAGGTATTATTTCTTTTACATAGACACTCCTTTATTTATTTCCTACTATTAATTCTTGTCCATCAAATTCAAATTTTAAATCACAGACGTAAGTCAACATTTCTAAAACTTCAGACAACTTAACATCACGTTTGAAATTGCCTGTATAGACCTTATCCAATGCCACATCTTTCCTGAATTTAACATGGATGTCATACCATTTTGAAAGTGTGGCGGCAATCTCAACAATGGTCTCTTTCTTAAAATAAAACTGATTGTTGTGCCAGGATAAATCGTGTTCCAAATCTGCCTTTCCTTTGCGAAGTTGTTCTCCTACAAGATTCGCATATTCCCCAGGCTCCAAAACAATGATATTTCCAGAATGACTTACTTGCACTCTTCCCGAAGACAATGTTGTACGAACATTGTTCCCATAGGCATTAATGTTGAAATGCGTCCCCAATACCTTCACTTCGTTTCCTCCAGATTCCACAAAGAAAGGACGATTTCCATCATGAGAAACTTCAAAATAAGCCTCACCTTCCAAGAAGACACGACGTTCGTTTTCTTTAAATTTTACAGGAAATTTAAGTTGAGAGTTTGCGTTTACCCAAACTTGGGTACCATCCTCCAAATTTATTTTATAAAAATTACCTTTGGGAACAACCAATGTGTTAAACTGTAACGGAGCTTCTGTTACTGCCAGGTCTGCGTGGGGTATATTATCAGCAACGATTTTTGGATCTACGGTCTTGTTCGACTTCTCCAAAGGCAAAACTGATCCATCCGCCAAGACCAATAAGGCACCTGGCTGCGCCGGTGAAATATCTTTTTTTACAGGACGAATAGCTGCTACTTGCTCAGAAACTTTCCGATCCTCTTGAAATATATAAAAGAGTGATGCTCCTAATAGTACAATGAGAATGGCGGCAACACGAAGAAGAAGACGATAATTTTTCTTTATTCTCTTAGGAGTCCGCTGAATATTACCCCAAGCCTCGTCTTCATCCAAATTGGCAAAAAAGTTAAGATCTCCCTCAATATTCTTTGCCTCTTGAAAGCTTTCAATCAAATCATCATTACTTTTGTCAGATTTCCGCCACTGCTCAATAGCATCCCGTTCCGCCACGGTTTCTTGACCACGAAGTAACTTATTAATGAGTCTGGCTATGTAATTGGTATTAGCTTTCATATCTATAGGTTAGAAACCCTATAGATTCACCGCGGGTGACAAGAAATTAAAATTATTTTAATAAAAAAATAATAAGGGGTAAAAATTCGGGATGTAGCTTCTCTAACAAGATCTTCATTCCCCGTTGCTTCTGGGTCTTAACGGTGTTCACACTAATCTGAAGTCTTTCTGTAATTTCAAGATTCGATAAGCCTTCCAAATAGCCCATCGTAAAAATTTGCTGACAGGCAGCAGGCATTGTTGTTATAATCCGATAAACCTCATTGATCACCTCGGTATGAATCATGGAAAGTTCAACTGAATGCTCATCTTCTTCACTGAACCCTACTCTCGTCCAATACTTTTCCTTTACTTTTTCATGCCTAAGGTGCTTTAAGCAGGAAAACCGAACGGCAGTATATAAATAATTTCGAACAAAGCTTTCAGATTCATCCATACGTTGCCGCTCCTTAAAAAAAGTAATAAATGCTTCTTGTACCAAATCTTCAGCAATAGCAGATTCCCCTACAAATTTCCATGCAAAGTGACATAAGCTTTTATAATGCGTTCTAAATAACTTCTCTTCGGGTCCCATAGTTCTAACGGGTATAACAAAATTGATTAGCAACAATCGTTGGTGGCTGATAAACTAGTCTTCTGTAAATATATAATTTTTAATTTTTGTTTAACAAAAATTAACATATTTATTACATAAATTATTCATACTGCACATTAAAAAATTCTATTTCTCAATAAATTAGGGTCTCTTGTTTCATTTTTATAAACGTATTCTCCTTCAAAAAATCTGTTCTTAGCCCAAAACAAAATCCCTGCTTTTATCATTTATATAGAGGAAAAACGGTCAAAAAATAACATTTTTTCGCTTTTTTTTACTATATTGTAGACTTTCAAAAAACCTTCATCGCCATATAAGCGTTGGCAACGATGAAATATAGAAGGTTCTTATTGACAAATAAAACAAACACTTCAATAAAAAATTAAAACAAAGACTAAATGCTATTTACTGTTCTGTCAGGACTAATATCATCGAGCCTTATTGTTCCATTTGGTCGATTCCTAAAAACCAAATGGGGTTTTATTCTCGCATTCTTACCGGTACTTCTATTTTTATACTTTGCTCAATATATTGTACCTATTGGTCAAGGCTCCTATTTCGTACAATCAACGTCGTGGGTGCCCTCCTTAGGCATCAATCTGGATTTTAAATTAGATGGACTGTCACTACTTTTTGCCTTATTGATTACTGGGATCGGCTCCTGTATATTCTTTTACGCGAATGCCTATCTCAAAGGTCATCGGTATATCGACCGATTCTTTGGCTACCTCTGCCTTTTTATGTCGGCTATGCTGGGGCTTGTCCTGTCGGACAACATGTTACTGTTGTTTATCTTCTGGGAACTGACCTCGATCAGCTCATTTTTTCTCATTGGATTTAACAATGACAAAAATGATTCACGCAAAAGCGCACTGACCGCACTATCCATTACCGGGTTGGGTGGATTTTTTCTACTGGCAGGTTTTATTTTGCTGGGTAATATTGCCGGAACTTACCATATTACAGCACTCATCGGCAAAGTATCGATCATTCAGCAACATCCACTTTTTCCCCTGGTCTTTGGCCTCGTAGCACTTGGAGCGATTACGAAATCAGCACAATTCCCTTTCCATTTTTGGTTACCCGGTGCCATGAAGGCGCCAACACCTGTGTCGGCCTACTTACATTCGGCAACCATGGTAAAGGCAGGAATCTACCTTTTGGCCCGTTTTTCACCGATACTTGGGGGCAATCCGATCTGGATGTATTCCCTCATGGCCATTGGTGGCCTCACGATGCTTTATGCCGCATTCCATTCGCTTTTCAGAACAGACCTCAAGGGAGTACTCGCTTATTCAACCATATCCGCCCTCGGTATTTTGGTTTTCTTATTGGGACTCGGTACCAAGGATGCCATTATCGCAGCAAGTGTCTTTATACTCGTACATGCCTTATATAAAGCTGCCTTATTCTTGATTACGGGAATTATAGACCATGAAACGGGAACGCGGGATCTTACAGTCTTGCGGGGGCTACGCAGGGTATTAATGCCTGTCGCTATAGCAGGTTTCCTAGCGGCACTTTCCAGTGCTGGTATTCCACTTACATTTGGATTTATTGGAAAGGATCTGATTTATGAGGCAACACTACATGCCACCCCCGATTTATTTCTCTATTTGACCGTCGCTGCAGTAGCAACAAATATACTCTTGGTCTCTGCTGGATTTATGGCCGGCATCAAACCTTTTATGGGTAAGCTACCCGAGCAATTTAATACAATCCACCTGCCCTATAAAGCCATGTGGATCCCACCTCTACTTTTAGCTATATTAGGGGTTGTCTTCGGATGCATCCCAGGACTTGTCGGCGAATGGATTGCTGGACCTACTGCAACAAGTATACTCGCAAAACCCGAAACATTTCAGCTGAAAATCTGGCATGGCTTTAATTTAATCCTGCTATTAAGCGCTATTACAATTGCCGCTGGTACGTTACTTTATTTCACAAACAGGCCCAGCGAGAAAAAATTGGCTTGGATTGCAAATTTCAATAAGATTTCTCCTGAATATATCATTCAATTATGTGCGCAGGAAATTGTTCTGTTCTCTGCTTTCTTCACAAACAAAATGCACAACGGCTATTTGCGTTCGTATCTGTTGAAAATTATCTTATTTGCCGAATTATTGATCGCCTACCAGTTATACCTGGGCGGCCCACTCCATATCAAATGGGAATCCTTATCTCCTGTGAGTTTCTACGAAGTCACCACAGTCTGCATTTTGATCGGCGCCATTGTACTCACCATCCGCACCTCATCCCGTTTAACAGCCGTAGTAGCCACCAGTGTTGTAGGTTATGCCATATGTCTTATTTTCGTGTTTTACAGTGCCCCAGATCTAGCGATGACGCAATTCACCATTGATACACTCACGGTGGTACTCTTCGTATTGGTACTCTTTAAGCTCCCTTCTTTTCTGAATTTGGCCAATCGACGCACCATCATTCGCGACGCCGTGGTCGCTATCGTTTTTGGAATTTTGCTATCCATGGTCGCACTCCGTGTACTCCATGAACCTACGACAACCAACATCAGTGATTTCTATGGCGATTATGCTTATGTGCTTGCTAAAGGAAAAAATGTCGTCAATGTAATACTTGTGGATTTCAGAGGTTTTGACACCATGTTTGAAATTGTAGTATTGAGTATTGCTGCATTAGGGGTATATAGCTTATTAAAATTACGTTTAAAATCCTCTGATAAAGAATAATGATAGATAAAGGTTATGCACAAATGAGCTGATAGCTCATTGCTAAATAGTAACAAATGAACAGTACAATATTACAGACCGCTACGCGGTATTTATTACCGATACTCTTACTTTTCTCGGTGTTCCTTCTACTCAGGGGGCATTATTACCCCGGCGGAGGTTTCGTTGGCGGCTTGGTTGCTTCGATTGCCTTTGTGCTGCATAGTTTTGCCTTTGGCCCTCAAAATACCATGAAATTGATTCAGTACAAACCCTTGTCACTTATTCCCATAGGATTAGGGATTTCGGCTATAAGCATGTTCTTACCTGCATTTTTTGGCTATCCCGTCATGACCGGACTTTGGCTGGAAGAGAAAATTCCTGTTATCGGGATGATAGGAACCGCCTTATTTTTTGACCTTGGTGTGTACTTTGTTGTCATAGGTGTTGTCCTGACAATTTTATTTACAATTGCTTTAACTACTGAAGAAGAAGAATAATGGAACTGATACTCGTGTTATTGATCGGCATCCTTTATGCTGCCGGAATATACCTCATCTTGCGTCGAAGCATGGTGAAATTGTTGTTAGGGATTATGTTACTGGGCAATGGTACCAATATATTGATCTTCTTATTGGGAAATATTATTAAAGGTAAACCACCCATCATTGGACCCGATCTGAAGGTATTCACCGATATTTATGCGGACCCGATTCCGCAAGCACTTATTTTAACGGCCATCGTGATCAGCTTTGGCCTAACCTCCTTTGCCATCGTTTTACTCAAGCGTGTATATGCGCTGCTGGGTACAGATGATCTGGATGATTTGAACACGCCTGAGGAAGAAGATATATGATAGACAACCACATTATTGCCACGATCATCGTGCATTTATTTATTGCTATTGTCCAACTGATGTTGTGGCGCAAATCCACTGCACAACGTTTTCTGAGCGTTGGCGGAAGCTTGCTCGCACTTATTCTTGCCTTTAAACTATTCTTCAAGGTTTATGATGATGGTATTTTGACCATGAATGCCGCCAATTGGAAAGCTCCTTTTGGGATCGTTTTTGTTGCCGATCTATTCAGTAGTACCCTTGTTCTTCTGACTTCTATCGCAGGTCTGGCAGTCTCCATCTTTTCCTGTGTCGGTGTGGGACGCCAGCGCATCCTCTATGGTTATTTCCCGATCTTTCACTTCTTGATGATGGGACTTAACGGCGCCTTTCTGACAGGTGACATCTTCAACCTGTACGTATGGTTTGAAGTCATTATTATTTCCTCTTTTGTACTCATGACTTTGGGGGGTAGAAAATCCCAGTTGGAGGGAGCTGTAAAATATATGGCCATGAATATCCTGGCCTCTACATTTTTCTTAACCGGAATAGGCATTCTTTATGGTATTTCAGGTTCATTAAACATGGCCGACCTGGCCATGCGTATTCCTAAAATACAAAATCAGGCATTAGTAGAAATTACAGCAACATTTTTCCTGATCGGTTTCGGTATTAAATCCGCCGTATTTCCACTCTATTTCTGGCTACCGTCCTCTTACCATACGCCACCTTCGGCCGTAGCGGCGACATTTGGGGGCTTATTGACCAAGGTTGGGATTTACGCCTTGTTCAGGGTATTTTCCCTACTATTTATTCCCAATCATTTTACCAAGGAACTCCTTATCGTACTAGCCATATTGACAATTCTGACGGGCGCTTTTGGTGCATTGATCAAAACCAATATCCGGAGGTTGTTTTCCTATTTGATCGTTTGTCATATTGGTTTTATGATTGGCGGATTGGGCTTATATAGCAAATGGGCTTTATTGGGGGCAGTATTCTATCTGATCCATGATATCATGGTCAAAACGAATTTATTTCTCATCGCTGGCGTTATACGGCAACTCCGCGGCACCATGGATATGACTAAACTGGGCGGACTTTATGCCCAATACCCAAAGATTTCATTACTTTTTGCCATTGTTCTTTTTTCACTGGTAGGCATCCCGCCACTATCGGGCTTCTGGCCTAAAATCTATCTATTCAAAGATGCTTTCCAGTTAGAAAAGTATGCTTTCGCAGGAGCCCTGATTATCGGCAGTTTTATCACCTTGTTTGTCATCGCTAAAATGTGGGCACAGGTATTCTGGAAAGATGTCCCTGATCCGGAAGTCATTGACGATAAATTTGCGGGTATGATCGGTTATAAAAAAACAATGCTCATACTCCCTATCGTTATTTTGGCATCTGCGTCCCTGTATATCGGACTCAACGCCGAAGCGATTATCCATGTGGCGGATCAGATCGCTACACAATTATTGGACACATCACCTTACATAAACGCTGTACTAGGAGGGCAGAAATGATATGATAAAACAGTTTTTAATGAACCTCATGTTATCCTTTATCTGGGTCGCATTGACGGGATCGATGTATTACACCAACTTCCTATTCGGCTTTATGTTGGGATTTGGTATCCTCTGGCTTATGAACAGGAATGAGGTGGATCAACGCTACTTTTATCGGGTCCCCAAAACATTGAGTTTTATTCTTTTTTTCCTGTGGGAAATGATTGTTGCCAATGTGCAGGTTGCCTATGACGTGATAACCCCCAAGTTTTTTATCAAACCTGCGATTGTCAAGTATCCCATGGATGCAAAAACCGATTTGGAAATTAACCTGCTTTCAACCTTTATCTCGTTGACACCCGGCACACTTATCCTCGACGTAAGTGAAGATAAAAAAACGCTCTTTATTCACGTCATGTACATGAAAAGCAAGGAACAGTTTGTTTCTACCCTTAAAAATAATGTTGAACGAAGACTTTTAGAACTCTTAAGATGACTTTAAATAGCTATTTTGATTATGTGATCCTTCCGATCTTGACTATCTCAGTCATACTGGCTTTTATTCGTCTGTATAAAGGTCCCCAGATATTTGATCGTGTTATTGCCCTAGATCTTATTATCACCATCGGAATTGGCATTATTACCGTTTATAGTATACGAACTTCGCAGGAAGTGTTTTTAGACATTGCCATGATCTTGGCGCTTATCGCATTTCTTGGTACGATCGCATTTTCATTTTATTTAGAAAAACAAAGCAAAGATGATTGATATTACTTTAGCCATTCTCAGTACCATCGGGGCATTGGCCATACTATTTGCGTCTATTGGCATCTTGCGGATGCCCGATTTTTATTTACGTCTTTCGGTTACGGTAAAGGCGGCAACGCTGGGTGTGGGACTTTTACTCATCTGTGCAGCAATGACCTTCCCGGATGTATCCGTAACGACCAAGGCTATAGCTATTGGATTTTTTCTGATCTTAACGGCTCCGGTTGCAGCACATATGATTGGCAGGGCTGCTTATATACAGCGGGTAAAAACATGGAAGGGAACCACCTTAAATGACCTTGAAAAGGAAGGTAAATTAGATTGTAGAAAAGAAGATTTTTAAGAAAACCGTATGCGCTTTTCTTAAAAATCTTCTTGTCTTATTCGAACTTCTTTTCTGAATTAGAATATAATGCAAACAGGTGCTGGTACAGCAATTTCTTTTCCAGTATCCGTCAACAAACCCGTTTTAGCATCCCGACTAAACAAAACAATGTTGTTGGTATATTGATTGGCGACCAAAAGATATTTCCCATCCGGAGAAAGGTTGAAATTACGCGGACCTTTACCTTTTACTGAAAGATTCGCTATTTTCTTCAATTCCCCATCCTTCTCTACCGAAAAAGTAGCTATCGTATTGGCATCGCCACGGTTGGTCGCATACAGAAATTTTCCATCAGCAGAGATCTTCATATCAGCACCGCCGTTACTTCCTTTAAAACCTTCGGGGTTGATATCGAAAGTACTTTGGTACATCCATGCGTCGCCATCTTTCTTATACGATGCAATTTGACCGGTCATTTCCAATACGACATATAGGAATTTCTCTTTCTTATCAAATACAATATGTCTAGGACCGCCACCAGCAGGCGTAAAGATATCTTCTGATTCATCAGCAAGGCTATAAGCATTTCCCGTTTTATTCACCGGATAAATAGAAATCTCATCTAAACCAAGATCTTGGACGTACAACTTATCCCCTTTATTGGAGAAAAAAGTAGAATGTACGTGTGGCTTTTCTTGGCGTACGGGATCCACCCCCTTACCCTCGTGTTGTATTAAACGTGCTCTTTTGCTTAAAACCCCATTACTTTCTAAATCAAACAGCGCCGCAGAGCCACCTGTATAATTTGCCACAGCGAGCAAGCTACCCTTAGGATGTACTTCAACAAAACAAGGCGACTCCCCTCCGGAAGGAAGTGAGTTTAGAAAAGTTAAATGACCGTCCTTAAAAGAATAGGCAGAAACAGTTCCCTCTTGATTTGGCACCTCATTAACGGCATAGATAAAGTTATTATTTCGCGCTAAAAAGGATGGATCTTTACTTTCTTGCGTGCTCGACAAGGTTGTTTCACCAGTTTTAACATCAAAATTATAAATATAGATGCCCTTGCTCGCGGTTTTGCTTGTATATGTGCCCACAAACATGGGAATCTGTTGCGCAAAACTAGCAAGAGGTAAAATTGTCATCAAATAAATAAATGCTTTTTTCATTGAAATTATTTTATAAATGTAGATACTCATTTGTTGAATGAGACCGTTACATCAAGTTTGTTTCTAAATTATACGGGACCCTACTTAAATTCACCCATTCATTCCTTCGTGTGAGGATCTAAAAACCCCGCTATTTTATAGGCGTAAATATCGTCAATAGACTTGTTAAATTTGGTTAAAACCGTCCTTTCTAATAGGCAAATGCGTATTTTAGCACATCAATTTTAACAATTCTAAAATCGCCCATTTAAAATATTGGGAATACAAAAATATTGTTAAATAAAAGTACGAATAATTCATATAATCTGATAATTTTGTGCTGTTGTTCAAAAAAGTATATATTGAACACAATTACTACGCATACCGCCGAAGGCAGCGTGAATGCTTGTGACAAAAAAATAAATGATGAACAAATAACCGAGTGAAACGAATTCATTTATACAAATGAAGATCACTCATAAATATCATAAATAATTTATACGGATGAAAAAAAACATTTATATATTGTTTTTATTGCTGTTTGCATCAATTCAGGCCAGTCTTGCGCAACGTCAAGTTATTGATCGCGTTGTAGCAACGGTTGGATCGGGCATTATCTTACAGTCCGACGTGGATATGCAATATTCTCAATGGTTGGCGCAAGGGAATAAACCTAATGAAAATTTTAAATGCGGCGTACTTGAGCAGTTAATCATTCAGAAGCTGCTTTCCCAACAGGCAGTAATTGACTCTATAGATGTAACGGAAACCGAAGTTGACGATAACCTTAACTCTCGCCTACGTCATATGTCACAACAGGCAGGAGGGCAAGAACGTCTTGAAAAATTCCTCAACCGCTCTTTATTGCAATACAAAGAAGAAATGCGTTCAAGTGTTTTTGAGCAATTGAAAGCTAACAAAATGCAGCAAAACATTGTTCAAAAAGTAGACGTAACACCATTGGAAGTAAAGCGTTATTTTGAAGGCTTGAATAAAGACAGTCTGCCTTACTTCAATACCGAGGTAGAAATTGGTGAGATTGTGATGATGCCCAAATTGACAGATGCAGAAAAAAAAGAGCAGCGAGATAAGATTGAAGGTATCCGCAAGCAGATTGTAGATGGCTCGGACTTTGGTACAATGGCTCGTATATACTCTCAAGATCCCGGATCTGCTCCGTATGGAGGTGATTTAGGTTTCGGCACACGTGACAACTACGTAAAGGAATTCTCCGCGATGGCTTTTAAATTAAAACCGGGAGAAATTTCACCAATTGTAGAATCCAAATTTGGCTTTCATATTATTCAGGTACTCGAACGACGGGGCGAAGAGGTGCATACGCGCCATATCCTGATGAAGATCAATCCTGGTGCTGCTGCGTTGGAACGAACAAAAAACAAATTGGACAGTATCTATAAACTGGTTGTTGACAAAAAAATGGATTTCTATCACGCTGCTACAAATTATTCGGATGCAGAGGAAAGCAAATTCAATGGTGGTATGATCCTAAATCAAGAAGGCTCAAGCCGCACAACCGTAATTCCTATGGATGGCTTGGAAAAATCAGTATTTACAGCAATCGATCCCCTAAAACCAGGAGAATACTCCAAACCAGAGCAATTTACAGACAAAATGGGCGATGTTGGCTACCGTTTCAATTACTTGAAAACACGTATTCCGCCGCACAAAGCAAATTTGGACGAGGATTTCACCAAAATCAAAGAGGCTGCCAGACAAGATAAAATCAATCGCAATCTAAGTAAATGGTTCGATGATAAATCGAAAACAACATTTATCAATATCAGTGACGAGTTTGGTTCATGCGATGAATTGAAAAAATGGAAAAAACAATAAGTGTGCAACACTTATCCTATAAAAAAAGGGCTTGAATAGTATATATTCAAGCCCTTTTTTTATTTTGCAATCGTCATGCTATTTCTCAAACATCATCTCGATCAGAATATTCCAGTTCGCTTTCTTCACATCATCCTTCGCCAATTCGCTCAGTTGCCAGATACGAATATAATTATACTTCACAACTTTATCCTTTTGTCGCACCGTTGCAGTTCCCTTGGTATAGGCAAAATCGCCACTATAAGAACGTTTTACTTCTTCGGGTACTGTTTCTATCGTCATCCGTTGTTTTTTGAGATAAGCCATCATTGTTGCCTTTCCTTCCATCGGACTGGTCCAAGGAAACAAAAAGCGGACATCCTCGCTTAAGAACTCCTTATATGCGGTTGGGTTGTCTGCCTTCAAAACTGTTGACATCAATTTGTCCGTCTCCAGGACAATATCTTCACGCTGATCCAATCGCACTTTAGAGCGATGCTTCAGATACCACGAATCGGTAGGTTCGATATATTCAAGATCAAATTCCCCATCCTTCCCGTTATTTTCAACTTCGGCACGAATATCGACCAGCCACTTGCCCTTCTTATTGCGTTTCCACACAGTCAGGTATTCTCCATGACGCAGTCTTGCACCTACTTTCTGAAAGTCCATAGACCCCGAAGTCACACCAAACTCCTGACTTTTAGCAATCAACGCAAACGTAGGCTGCCAATTTAAAACATCGGGAATATTTGGTCTATTATTAAGATAGTTATAAGCATTTACTGCTGACGGGACATAAAACGTAGATTCCTTATCAATGATCGAAAGAAATGCCTGATGCGGCGTAGACGCTTTAGCCAATGCAGCAGCATCCTTATCAGCCTGCAATAGGCTTCCAACTTTCTCAGGTATCTGCGCGTATAGTGTTGTACCAGCAACACTCATCACTGCGACGACGGATAGCCTATTCCAAAAATTCATATGCAAAATGATCTTTCTTTTAAAGGTTATATGGAATATCCTTTGGTTTCCACGATGATGTGTTTTCCCAATAGGAATATTCCATTTTATTCCTCTTTTATAAATTCGATTTCTTATCTATCAAATCTTATTCCAAAGTGTTCCTTCTTTGCTATCTTTCAATTGAATTCCAATAGAATTAAGCTCATCACGAATACGATCTGAGGTGACGAAGTCTTTATTTGCTTTGGCTTCATTACGTAGTTTAATGACCAGATTCATGACGTCATCGATATCATCGGATGCTGAGGTCTGATCGTTTCTAAGCCCTAGGATATCCTCAACAAATTCTTTCATGAATACTTTAAGACCTTCCAATCCTTCAGCTGTTACTTTCGCTTTGCCATCATAAATTGAGTTGATGACACGTACAATTTCAAACAATTCGGCAATGAGTACAGGGCTATTAAAATCGTCATCCATAGCTGCGTAACACTTGCGGTGGATTTCAGCTAAATTGAATGAATCAGCACCTTTCGACACCTTCAATTTGTCTAAAAGACTGATCGCAGTCATTAGCCTTTTATACCCTTTGTCGGCTGCATCCAATGCCTCATTAGAGAAATCCAACGTACTTCTATAATGTGCCTGCAACATAAAGAAGCGTACGGCCATCGGCGAATAACCTCTATTCAATAAGGGGTGATTTCCAGTAAATAGCTCTCCCGGTAAAAATCCATTTCCTGCAGATTTGGACATACGAGCACCATTTACAGTCAACATATTCGTGTGCATCCAATATTTGGCAGGGCTCGTATGGTTACATGCTTCAGACTGTGCAATTTCATTGGTATGATGTGTAGCTGCCAAATCCATTCCACCGCCGTGAATATCAAACTGATCACCTAAGTACTTTCTGCTCATGGCCGAACATTCAATATGCCAACCTGGAAAGCCAACACTCCAAGGTGCAGGCCAACGCATAATCGTTTCAGGTTTTGCTTTGATCCACAAGGCAAAGTCCAAACGCCCCTTTTTCTCATCCTGACCACTCAATTCACGGGTATTATTGAGCATATCTTCTAATTTACGATTGGTCAATATCGTGTAATCGTATGTTTCAACGTATTTTTCAACATCAAAATAAACCGTACCGTTCCGCTCATAGGCATAGCCATTCTCTATAATCTGTTCGATCATTTCGATCTGCTCGGAAATATGTCCTGTTGCAGTAGGCTCAATACTGGGCGGCAACGTATTGAAAAGACGCAATACGTCATGAAAACCTATCGTATACTTTTGAACGATTTCCATCGGTTCCAATTGTTCCAATTTTGCTTTTTTTGCAAATTTGTCATCCCCTTCATCACGATCGCCTTCCAAGTGCCCTGCATCGGTAATATTGCGCACATAACGCACTTTATAACCAAGATGACGCAAGTATCTAAAAATCAAATCAAAAGACACAAACGTCCGACAGTTTCCCAAATGCACATCACTGTACACTGTGGGGCCACATACGTACATACCAACGAGATTGGGATGAATAGGTTCGAATTTTTCTTTTGTTCGCGAAAGCGTATTATATAAAAAGAGATTATGGTCCATGTTTAATCGCTGCTTGGAAATCTATTTTTGTCTGAAATATATTTGAATTGGCACACCTGTAAAGTCAAAGTGCTCACGCAATTTGTTTTCAATAAAACGTTTGTACGGATCTTTGATGTATTGTGGCAGATTACAGAAGAATGCAAACATCGGTGTCCGTCCTGGCAACTGTGTTGCATATTTAATTTTAATATATTTACCCTTTAAGGATGGCGGTGGATAATTCTCGATAATATCCAACATCACTTCATTCAATTTGGAAGTAGGGATCTTTTTGGTCCTGTTGGCATATACCTTGTCGGCAACTTCCAACACCTTAAGAACACGTTGTTTTTCGGTTACGGAAGTAAAGATAATAGGCACATCTGTAAATGGTGCTATTTTCTCTTTGATGCGATCTTCAAAAGCCTTCATTGTTTTGTTGTCTTTTTCAATCAAATCCCACTTATTGACAACAATTACGATACCTTTACGGTTCTTCTCCGCCAAGTTGAAGATATTAACGTCCTGCGCTTCTAATCCATCCTGTGCATCCAACATTAAAATCGTCACATCAGAATCTTCCAAGGCTTTGATGGTACGCATCACCGAATAAAACTCAATATCTTCATTTACTTTGGACTTACGACGAAGACCTGCAGTATCGATCAATAAAAAGTTATGTCCATATTGATTGTAATGTATACGGATTGAATCACGTGTTGTCCCTGCCATTGGCGTTACAATATTGCGATCTTTTCCGATCAAAGCGTTTGTCAAAGAAGATTTACCCACATTCGGGCGGCCTACGATGGTATATTTAGGTAAGGATTCTTCTTCTTCCTCCTCCACTTCGAAATGAGAAACCACAGCATCCAACAATTCACCTGTACCCGATCCTGTAGCCGACGAGATATTGAAGACCTCTCCTAAACCAAAGGCATAAAACTCTGCCGATTCATGATGCAATTTCGCGTGATCGACTTTATTGGCCACTACATACACAGGTTTGGAGCTTCTTCTCAGAATATCAGCGATTTCGTCATCCAAGTCGGTAATGCCAGTGGTGACATCCACCATGAATATAACGACCGAAGCTTCTTCAATAGCGATATAGACCTGATCGCGGATAGCCTCTTCAAAGACATCATCCGAACCATGTACAAAACCACCTGTATCAATTACTGTAAATTTCTTTCCGATCCACTCGGCTGTTTCATAATGACGGTCGCGCGTCACCCCGCTAAAGTCATCAACAATCGCTTTTCTACTTTCCGTAAGACGATTGAATAAGGTAGATTTACCAACATTTGGACGACCAACAATTGCAACAATATTTGCCATATTTATTTTATTTGATCCACCCGCTCTCACAGCAGATGGCACTTTTATGCTAAAAATATACTTAAGGGAACAAAGATACGGATTCAAAAGGGATTATCGCGACTCAAAAACAAAAATGGCTTTACCGTGAAGTAAAGCCATTTATAGGGTTTAAATTATAAATATTCGTCTAGTTAGACGTTGGATTCTGAGTCAATTTACCCGGATATGAATTGATCGCATCCTGAGGAATAAAATAAGTCACTCTAAAATCTGTTGGTACAATATCCTCAAATTGTTTCTGTGGCCCCGGATAGGTACGGTTTAATGGATCTCCGTTACGGAACACATCATAGCTGCGTTCAGCCTGATAGGCCAATTCCAACTGACGCTCTTTGTCAATCAGTTTGCTTGCACTGGCCGCATCAATTGAAGTATATCCGCCATTGACAATAGAACGATTTCTGATGGTATTTAAATCATTTAAAGCAGCGCCATAGTTACCTAATTTTGCATTAGCCTCTGCCCGGTTTAAATAAATTTCACCCAAACGGCTGATTACAGGCGAGTGCAGTTGAGACTCCTCGCCTTCACGTGAGCATTTCACAATATAAAACTGTGGATAAGCACGGTTTAAGGAAATATAGTAATCAATCATACCCGAATAGGTATTACCGTCTTCATAGGTAATGGAATAAGTCTGCTGACCAGCATTAATTGTCGCTAAAGTATATTCTTTAACAACTTCTTGATCACCCACCTTTTTTACTTCTCGAGCAATTACTGTATTCCCATTAATAATGGCCGGAATTTGCACATAACTTAATGTTTTAGGGTCACCGACTTTTGCAGGTGAGTTCTGTTTGATAAATCGAAAAACTGTTGAGTAATTGCCTTTATCGTCTTTGGAATAAGTCGGCTCTATAAATGCTGCGCGTGCGTCGACAATCGTATAATGATCTGGTCGCCAGTCATTACGACCAGTTTCATTTAAAAGATCAATATATTTGGCACTGGAATACATCTCACCCCAGCCCATACCACCAATATTGGAATACATACCTCCAATACCATAATAATGATCATCGCCCGAGAACTCAGACGCAACACGTTTCACCGCAAAGATGGTCTCCTTGTTATCTTCAGGTCTAAAGGTATTGTATTTCATGAACTGCTCACGGGCCAACAAGACATATTTACCTGAATTAATCACTTTATTGGCATACTCTAAAGAAAGACGTGCATATTCCGCGTTCGGATTTTTATATGTCCCGCTCATGTATAGATAAATGCGGGAAAGCATTGCCTGCGCTGCACCTTTGGAGGCGTATGCTGCCCCTTTATCAAGTGTGATTAAAGCTTCTGCTTTTTTCAGATCACTGATCGCTTGAGCGTATGTATCTTTGACAGACGAACGATCGGGCAAGTTCAAATCATTGAAGACATCGTCAGGAGTACCATTAACGATCGGAACACCAAGATTTGTCTCTGGACTTTGATAATATGGCTTCCCAAATGCACGGCAAAGGTAAAAATACATCATTCCACGGATGTAATAACATTCACCCAATTTATTATCCATTTCTGTACTCTGACCTTCCGCAAACATCTTGATAACGTTCGAAGACTGTGCAATAGCCTTATAGCCATAGTCCCAAAAGTTCTGCAAACGGTAATTATTAGGCGTTCTCGCATAGGAGATAAATTCGTAAAACGCATCTGTCGATGACCCACGGATCATCATATTATCACCAGCGTATTCACCAAGACGGTGCATCGGATCAGACCAAGCTTTTAACTGCGCATAAGTACCTGTTACCATTGCATCAGGATTACTTGCAATATTTTCTTCGTCCATTGAAGTATAAGGAAGACGATCTATATCGCAGGAGGATACTGCCGTTGCGATCAAAAGTCCTATTAATATCTTTTTCATTGTTGATTTTCTAAACGTTAAAATTAAAATGTTACGCTTGCGCCGAACATGTATTTGCGAACCATAGGATAGACAGAAACTCCGGTAGATCGAATCATTTGACCGCCCCCGCCTTTGCCATCTGGCTCAGTCAATGGAAGTTCCGGATCAACACCCGAGTAGTTTGTAATCGTAAACAAATTCTCTCCAGCTAAGAATACACGTAAATTTTTGATATTGTATTTCTTTAGATCAAAGTTGTACCCTAAGGTCAGCGATCTCATTTTCAAGAAATTGTTGCTCTCTAAAAAGCGTGTTGAAGGTGAATTACCTTTATCTTGGTTGTCGTATCTTGCAATCGGGTGAGTGGCAACATCACCAGGTTTTTCCCAACGGCTCCAACCATCCTGTAACTTCATCTGGTTACGATCGGTATAGGTTCCATCCGAATCAAATTCCTGACGCGAATAATTATATAATTTACCACCCAAGGAGAAACCGAACACCGCATTCAGGTCAAACTGCTTATAACTTAAAGCTGTACTGAAACCTCCAAACAGATCAGCATTTCCTTTTCCTGCATTACGGAAAGTTGCATTGGAATAGTTCGACGTCGTTGTCCTCGTTTCATTGCCATTGGCATCTGTTTCGTATCGATACCACATTGGCAGACCATTATCTACGTTGACACCAGCCCATTCTTTTAAGTAATAGGTATCTACCGGAAAACCAGGCTGAAGCAAACGTTGCGCCGATCCAGCGATCCCTGATCCGTCCCCTGCGATAATTGGTTTTGAAACAAGATTACCATTGGCATCTTTTGTCGCAAATAGCTCGGTCAATTTATTCACATTGTGACTCAAATTAACATCCAAGCTCCAATGTACATTGTCATTTCGAACGATGTCACCACCGATGGTCAATTCAATCCCCCGGTTTTGCATCTTGCCAATATTTTTCCAGATAGAAGTGACACCGGTTAGACCGCTGATCGGCACTTGATAAAGTACATTATCGGTCTTCTTGTCATAATAATCAACATTGAATCGCAATCTATTCTTAAACAAGGCTGCATCCACCCCAAAACCGGTTGTATAGGTTTTTTCCCAAGTCAGATCTTTATTACCGATTTGGCTAATTAATGCCCCTGGTATACCATTATAACTTGATGATGCAGACACAGAGTAAAGACTATATTGTGGATATAATGAACTTGGTCTATTACCTACCGATCCGTAAGCCGCTCTCAGTTTTAAATTATCTACCCAATCAGCCTTGAACCACTCTTCCTTATTGATATTCCAACCACCACTAACTGAAAAGAAGTTTCCATATTTTGCATTGGTACCAAAATTGGATGCTCCATCACGACGGAACGATACCTGTGCCAAATATTTATTATCGTATGCATAGTTTACATTAGACAACAATGACTGTACTGCCCATTCGGAAATTCCGCCTCTGGTTCGCTCTGGTTTTGCAACAACATCCAATACCTCGAAACCATTTACAATCCCCGTCCCATAAGCATCTAAGGTTTTTGTCCAATAGTCGTTAAATTCGTATGCAGCCAATCCATTCAGGCTATGTTTATCCCAAGTCTTGTTGAAACGTAAAATCTGGTTGGTATATCGACGGGCAAATTCCATACGATAATCTGTCACACGTCCAATTACACTTTCGCCACTGTTTGATCGTGGATCTTGATACCCGCTATCGGAATAACTATTGTAACGATAATTATTCACAGAAGAGAAAGTCAACCAATCCGTTAATTTGATATCAAAATCCAAATTACCCATAAATTCATAGTTGGTATTGGCACTATGATTCCATTGCAGATCATATAAGTAATTTGTACTTGCATTGTTGACCCAGCCGCTGTAACGATGTGGCACTAAACTTCCATTTGCATCGTAAGGACTATCCCAAGGCAGGTTTCCATACATGGCATTGACATCATATTGGCGATCATCTACTGCACGTCTCGATCCAGCAATAGACGGTTTGATTGTCAACCAGTCAAAAGGTTTGTAGTTAGTACGTAATCTAAAATTATAACGGTCGTAATCATAACCCTTTACAGCACCGGCTTCGTTGTAATAACCTAAAGACAGGTAAGATTGTAATTTATCATTACCACCCTGAATGGATAGATTGTGGTTTTGAACAAATCCGGTTTTTGTGGCCAGCTTCCACCAGTCAAAATTGCTATTACGTAATTCAGAATTCCAGCGTGGAAATTTGATGTCACCTGGGTTAGAAAAAGAGGCAAAATAATCATACAGTTCAGCCCCGTCCATCATTTCCATGTTTCCATTGGAAAGTTGGTTGATACCCATTTTTGTAGAGAAGCTAATGCTTGTTTTGGATGCCGAAGGATTTTTTGTTGTAACGACAACAACACCATTCGCGCCTTGAGAACCATAAATTGACGTTGAAGCAGCATCTTTTAGGATGGTTAATGACTCAATGTCGTCTGGATTGATATCACCTGGGCTTGAGCCAACGATAACACCGTCAATGACCCACAATGGGCTCGTCGTACCACTTAATGTTGCCTGACCACGAATCACAACACCGCCATTTGACCCTGGTTTACCTGCTCCTGGTGCAACATATACCCCGGCAGCTTTACCATTCAGCATGTTTTCAACCGATGGCGTAGTGACATCACGTAATTTGTTTCCTTTTACCGCCTGAAGAGCTCCAGTCAAACTCTCTTTTTTCTGTTGCGTGCCATAACCGACAATGACAACTTCCTGGAGTGCCTCACTATTGGACTCCAGATTGATGTTAACAACCGGTCCTGTCACGGTCACTTCTTGTGCTTTATAACCAACACTTGTAACGACCAGTACATCACCATTTTTAGCATCTATTGTAAAACGTCCATCTGCTCCTGCGGATGTCGATTTACCGCTCCCCTTAACACTAATGGTTGCTCCAGCCAATGGGCCGTCTGTAGACTGCACTTTTCCATTCACTTTTTGTTGATAAACCACGTCATTCAACAAAATATTGTTGTTTGGAAACGTAAGACCATTAGCATTAGCCGAGTTGTGTGTACTTGTAATGAGTAAAGCTAATGATAACAGACTCAACTTGTGATTGTCGAGAATCTTTGAAATCATAATATTTAATAGTTAGTTTAAAAATTGATTAGCTTGCTAATCAAAATTTAGGTACATGAATGCTAAAACTAAAGGATGATGATAGCATATCAAAATTTAGCAGCAACGAAATCGATTGCGCCAATTAAACAAACGATTGCATAAACACACATTTTACAGAGCAATCCAATATCAAAAAAGTAGAACGATTAAATAACAGCAAAAGACAGTTTTTTAACAACCTCACGACAATCGATAAAGAGAAATTTAGAAGAGTAGGAAAAAAGATGACCCTGAAAAACAGGCGGTATTATAGCGTAAATTAGGACACAAAAAAAGCCAAGATATTCACCTCGGCCTTTTTCTTTTAGTAGCGGGGACCAGACTCGAACTAGTGACCTTCGGGTTATGAGCCCGACGAGCTACCAACTGCTCCACCCCGCAATGTATTTTAAGTTTCTTTAAAAGAACCGATCATTGCAATCGGCTCTTTCTTTTAGTAGCGGGGACCAGACTCGAACTAGTGACCTTCGGGTTATGAGCCCGACGAGCTACCAACTGCTCCACCCCGCAATGTATTTTAAGTTTCTTTAAAAGAACCGATCATTGCAATCGGCTCTTTCTTTTAGTAGCGGGGACCAGACTCGAACTAGTGACCTTCGGGTTATGAGCCCGACGAGCTACCAACTGCTCCACCCCGCAATGTATTTTAAGTTTCTTTAAAAGAACCGATCATTGCAATCGGCTCTTTCTTTAGTAGCGGGGACCAGACTCGAACTAGTGACCTTCGGGTTATGAGCCCGACGAGCTACCAACTGCTCCACCCCGCAATATATTTTTGAACAAAATTGCTTTTTTCTTTTGAAAAAACAAGATTATGATCCTTCCGAATTGGAGTACAAAGATATATTTTGTTTCTTTGTAATCCTAATAAAATTTAGAAAAATGTCACATAAAGCAGGATTCGTAAGTATCATCGGAAAGCCAAATGCTGGTAAGTCCACCCTAATGAACGCTTTAGTGGGTGAAAAAATGTCTATCATTACACCCAAAGCGCAAACGACAAGACACCGCATTATCGGTATTGTAAACGATGAAGACCATCAAATTGTGTTTTCGGACACCCCTGGTGTTATCAAACCAAACTATTCTTTGCAAGAATCAATGATGAATTTTGTCCAAGGATCGTTGATCGATGCAGACATTATTTTATTTGTGACAGATATCCACGAAAAATACGATGAGAACGATGTCCTGGAGAAATTGCGTAAAACAAATTCCCCTGTTGCCGTGCTTATCAACAAAATTGATAAATCTTCGGAAGAAGAGGTCAAGGCTAAGATTGAATTTTGGCAGGAAAAATTAAATCCAGATACCGTTTTTGCGATTTCAGCAAAATTAAATCATAATGTTGCTGCCGTGATGCACTACATTAAGGACAAATTACCTATTCACGAAGCCTATTATGAAAAGGATGAGTTAACGGATAAATCCATGCGTTTTTTCGTCTCTGAGATGATTCGTGAAAAAGTATTCAAACTATACGATAAAGAGATTCCTTACAGTACAGAAGTAATTGTTACATCTTACAAAGAAGAAGCAAATATCACACGTATTGCTGCCGAAATTATTGTTGAGCGCGACTCTCAAAAAAATATTATCATTGGAAAAGCGGGAGCCATGATCAAAAAAGTCGGTACCTATGCGCGCCAGGATATTGAAGAGTTTATCGACGGAAAAGTATTCCTCGAGCTTTTTGTTAAGGTAATTCCTGACTGGAGAAGTAAAAAGAACTACCTTAAACGTTTCGGTTACGACGATTAATTCGCATTGAACATTCGTACAGGGGAGATCTTTTTATACCGACCTCCCCTGCACGAACTGTTTTTCTTGTAAATTTTTACTTTGCAAAATATTCACGAAGTGCTTTAATCTGTTTGAGATTAAGCACTTTTTTTAGCTCTTCATCTGAGGCTTCCTTCGCTTTTTTCACCGATTTAAATTCAGTTAACACTTTTTCAACTGTTGTTTTACCTATACCCGGAACATTTTCCAGCTCTGAAACGAAGGTTTTCCGGCTCCTTTGATTCCTGTGGAAGGTGATTCCGAAGCGGTGTGCCTCATCCCGAAGATGTTGAATGATCTTGAGGGTTTCAGATTTCTTATCTAAATAAAGTGGATATTGATCACCTGGATAGAAAAGCTCCTCCAGTCTTTTGGCAATACCGATGACGGTTACTTTTCGCTCTATCCCCAACAAGCGCAAACTCTTTAAGGCTGCGCCTAGCTGCCCTTTTCCGCCATCGATAATAATCAATTGCGGCAAAGGCTGGTCTTCATCCAATAATCGCCTATAGCGTCTAAAAACAGCTTCCTCCATCGTAGCAAAATCGTTGGGCCCCTCAACTGTTTTCACATTAAAGTGGCGGTAATCTTTCTTCGAAGGTTTTGCATCCTTAAAGACAACAATAGCCGATACGGGATAATTCCCCTGAATATTCGAGTTATCAAAACATTCAATATGCTGTGGCAGCACATTCATGCGAAGATCTTTTTGCATCTGTTTTAAGATGCGCTCGGTCCGAATATCAGGATTAAGCTTTTCATATTGCAACAGGCGCTCTTTTCTAAAAAATGCCACGTTCTTTTGGGAAAGCTCCAGCAATTTTTTCTTTTCGCCCAGCTTCGGAATCGTAAATCGAATCCGTTCGTTCTCTTCAATATCTAATTCAAAGGGTACAATAATTTCCCGCGAAAGGCTTTTGAAGCGTTCCCGAATCTCCGGTATGGCCAAGGCCAAAAGCTCCTGTTCACTCTCATCCAAACGCCGCTTCATTTCGAGCGTCTGTGTCTGAATAATAACACCATTCATGACTTTCAGGTAATTGACAAAAGCGTAGCCCTCGTCTGAAGCAATACTAAATACATCCACATTTGTAATAGATGAGTTGACCACTGTAGACTTGCTCTGGTAATTGTCCAGCTTATCCAGCTTCGCCTTAATTAACTGCGCTCTTTCAAAATCCAAAGCTGCAGCTGCGGTAGCAATACTCTCCTTTAAGCGATTGGTCACCACAGCAATCTTTCCGTTCAGAATATCCTTGATATCACTCAGGTTCTGATCGTAATCGTCTTCGGACTGATACCCTTCACAGGGCCCCTTGCAATTTCCAATTTGATATTCGAGACAGATCTTAAACTTGCCTTTCCGTATATTTTCCTGTGTTAGGGCCAAATTGCAGGTACGGAGGGGAAACAATTCACGGATCAGATCCAATACAATATGCATCATCCCCACGGAAGGATAGGGGCCATAATAACGGGACCCATCCTTAATATATTGCCTGGTCCAAAAAACCCGCGGAAAAGGTTCGTTCTTGATGACAATCCAGGGATAGGTTTTATCATCCTTCAACAGAACATTATACTTGGGTTTGTGTTTTTTGATCAATGAATTCTCAAGCAACCAAGCATCAATCTCCGTGTCAACGATAGTAAAAGATATACGGTTGATCTTCCGAACCAAAACACGGGTTTTGCCATTCAGCTGATTTTCATTAACGAAATACGAGCCGACCCGATTACGCAAATCCTTCGCTTTACCGATATAGATCAGTTCGTTATTTTTATCAAAATACTGATAGACTCCCGGTCGATGCGGTATCTTCTTTAATTCTTCTCTATAGTCAAATACGTCCATTATGTTCCAATATCAAACACCGTCAGCAAAAAAGCCAGACAACAAATCTCGAAAAAATTTATTGTCTGGCCCAATGGTATTCGTTAAAATAACTTAGAAACCTAAGCGATCATCTTTTAGTTTAGTCGCATCTTTGCCGCTTGAATCCGTAGACCCATCTTCGACATCAGAGCCACCACCGCCCCAATACTGATTACAGTCAATGACACGGGTAAGCCCACCCTGAGGTTGCTCAAAATCACCTTTGGTATACTTCAAATTTGAATCTTTATACACTTTCTGCATGTAGTAAGCGAATACTGGCATCGCTGCTGCTGCCCCTTGTCCGTACTCCATCCTGTCGAAACTAATGCCTCGATCTTCTGCGCCAGTCCAAACACCCGTAACCAGTTCCGGTGTAATACCAATAAACCAGGCATCTGAGTTATCGTTGGTTGTACCTGTTTTACCGCCAATTGGATTTGTGAGCTTATACATCCATTGAATACGTCTCGCCGTACCTTGAGATACCACCTTTTTCAACATATCAACAATAATATAAGCCGATTCACTATTTAAGGCTTTTACGACCTTTGGTGCTTTATCATAGATTGGTGTACCATTTTTATCTTCAATACGTAGGATCGCTGTTGGCTCAATCCAAGTTCCTTGATTCACAAATGCCGAATAAGCACCTACCATATCAAAGACCGACGCTTCATAAGCCCCTAATGAGATCGAAGGATAATTGGGCACATCACTTGTTATACCCATCCGTTTTGTCAATGCAGCTACTTCCGCAGCGCCAACTTCGTGTACCAGATAGGCCGTCGCATAGTTTTGCGAATAAGCCAATGCTTTCGCTAAGGTAATTGGGTTTCCACCTTGTGCATTTCCTCTTGGTGTCCATCCGTTATAAGTTTGTTGGTAATTGGGAATACTGTAACATGGGGAATAACCATTGTCAATCGCCACCGCGTAAGTAAATGGTTTCGCCGTTGATCCGACTTGACGCGTACCCATTTTTACCTGATCATATTTGAAGTGGTCAAAGTCAATACCTCCAACCCAGGCTTTAATATGTCCGGTTTTCGGCTCCATAGACATCATCGCATTGCGCAACATGAGTTTATTGTACTTAATGGAGTCCATTGGCGTCATCATCGTATCAACACTTCCCTTCCATGTAAATATATTCATCGGAACCTTTACATTGAAGGCCTTTTTGATCTCGTCTTCATTCAAGCCCTCTTCTTTCAAAATACGGTAACGGTCAGAGCGCTTCATTCCACTAATGAGCAACTTGGCTTTATCCCCTTTAAAAGCATCCCTATTTTTCCATTGCGCAGCAAATTTAGACTGCAGTTGCTTCATCCACTCTTTTTGCGAATCCTCTGCATATTGCTGCATAGACATATTGATCGTCGTATATATTTTCAATCCATCACGATCGAGGTCATAAGGTGTGCCATCTGGTTTAGTGATGGACAATTTTGCAAATTCCTTTTTGATTTCATCCTTTAATACCGCTCTAAAATATGGCGCCAAACCCTCACCGTAATTTGCGATCTTAAGTTCTAAACCAAGTGGTTTTTCTTTCGCTTTTGTAGCCTCCTCAGCCGAAATAAAATTTGCGGCAACCATATTGTTCAACACCGTATTACGGCGAGTACGTGATTTTTCCGGATACCGCACAGGAGAATATGCTCCTGGGCCTTTAAGCATCCCCACCAAAAGGGCTGCTTGGTCAGCTGTCAGTTTATCCGGAGTCGTATTGAAATAAGTCCGCGCAGCGGATTTGATTCCGTATGTATTGTAAGCACCAAAATCTACCGTGTTAAAATACATGGTAATAATCTCATCTTTGGTATAATTTCTTTCCAAGCGAACAGCTGTAATCCATTCCTGAAATTTCTGGATGACACGCTTTAGAAAATTCTTTTGCCGTCCATCCGAAAATAGATTAAGTGCCAGCTGCTGTGTAATTGTACTTCCTCCCTGTTTGTTACCGGTCAGGGTGTGAAAGATAACTGTAAATGTACGTGAGTAGTCAATCCCAGAGTGATCATAAAAGCGTTTATCCTCTGTCGAAACCAATGCTTTGACCAAATAAGGAGACAATTCGCTATACTTTACATTGGAGCGGTTTTGGACATAATAGGTTCCCAATACCTTATGATCTTCCGTGATAACTTCGGAAGCTAAATTACTTTTGGGGTTTTCCAAATCACTGAAGGAGGGTAATTTCCCAAATACGCCAAGACGTATACTCAATATAAAAAGGAAACCTATCGCGACGATCCCGACGATAATTTTCCAAAAATTGAACGTATACCGTTTGACATCAGCCTCAGTAAGTTGATTTTTTTTTGATACTCGTTTCATCTATTTACTAAATTTCAGACGTAAATATTATTCATTTTAAAGACCGCATTGCATAGCCCATTTTTCCGTCCACAGTTGTGTTTTGCAAACTTGGATACTGCATTATTTTGATCTTTAAAGACTTCAATTAAGACATTAATGCTCACTCTATCAGATAGTGTGCCAAGAATCCCTACTTTGGCAAAGGTATTACTAATTGGGCCAAAAGCAAGAATTTAAACGTGAAAATATTGAGGCGAACTATGCGCGTTCAATCAAACAAACCGCATAGGCAACCACCCCTTCCTGACGACCGATAAATCCCATCGTTTCATTTGTTGTTGCTTTAATAGAGATGTCGTCGATATCCAAACCCGTTGCTTCAGCCAGTTTAACTTTCATTTGTGGGATATAGGGTTTGATCTTAGGAGCTTCCAGACACAGCATCGCATCAATATTGCCAAGCGTATATCCCTTCGCAGCAATCAGCGCCATACATTCTTTTAACAACAATAAACTGCTAATGCCTTTCCAGCGCATATCTGTATTTGGAAAGTGGTAGCCAATATCTTCTAAATTGGCGGCGCCCAAAATGGCATCACATATCGCATGGACCAACACATCGGCATCAGAATGCCCAAAGGCACCAGCATGATGCTCCAATTGTACTCCACCAACAATAAATGGATGACCTTCTTTCATCTGATGGACATCAAATCCAAATCCTACCTTAATTTTCATTACACGAATTATATACAATAAAATACAGCCAATGTATGCTATTTGATAACCTAGCCTATTAGGTATAGATCAAACCCGATTTATCTTCGCGGAGATCCCCTGGTATGGATATCTAAAAACAATGACAGATTACTGCGAAGATAACAATTCGTAGCTACATTTACCGCGACAAAAGGTTTCTAGCAGGCAGCGCAACGAAAATCATTGAAATAACGGTTCGACCGGAGGAAAAAAGAGACGCATAAAAAAAGGCTATCCTTGAGAATAGCCTTTTTTTATATTATTGTCTGTTTGTTTTTCGAAACGCTTCGACAAGTAAAGCTTAAGCTTCTACTTCTTCGGGCGCAAACTGATCATACACTTCTCCAAAAGCATCGTAGTCCTGATCGCCATTAGGCTCAAAAACCTGAATATCTTTTGATCGAGCAAAATCAACTATTTCAGTGTTGACATTTTCGTCAGCGACAACCACCATATCGGTAAAATGCAAAGCACCTTTATAGATAGCCTCATAACTACCATCACCGTACACCTGCGCATCCGCTGCTTTAAAGGAACCTTCTGGCGCCATTTCAGCATACTTTGTACCTAATGTACCTTTAAATTCTTCATTGAATAAAGAGTACATCACTTTTGCATCCTTGAATGTAGGATCGTCCTTATAAGTTGTCTTCACGTAAGCCGGTACCAAAGCAGAGAACCATCCATGACAGTGTACTACATCAGGGGACCATCCTAATTTCTTCACAGTTTCCAACGCTCCTTTACAGAAGAACACTGAACGCTCATTATTGTCTGCAAAGAATTCGCCATGCTCATCACTAAAAACTTTTTTACGCTGAAAGTAGTCTTCATTATCCAAGAAATACACCTGCATACGGGCCGCAGGTAATGAAGCAACTTTAATAATTAGCGGATTATCATTATTATCCACAACAATGTTCAAGCCTGAAAGACGAATAACCTCATGTAATCTATTTCTACGCTCATTGATATTCCCAAAACGCGGCATTAAGATCCGGATCTCAAAACCCTTTTCTTGCATCGCTTGCGGAAGTTGACGTGTAATTTCAGAAATTTTAGTTAATTCGAGGAAAGGCGACATCTCGTGAGTAATAAACAATATCTTCGTTTTTGCCATCTCCAGTTATTTTTATTTATTATTTTCGAACAGTAAAATCGGTCTACAAAGGTACGAAAAAAATACTTACTATGCAATTTACTATTAATCATCGTTTTATATTCCCAAAATATTATGCACCTTTGCCAACAAAAAACTAAATAGCAAAGTGGAAATTTTCAAAACGAAAGCATCTCTCCAAGCATACCTGCAAGAAGCCCGATCAACAGGTCAAAAAATAGCCCTAATCCCTACGATGGGCGCTTTACATGAAGGACATTTGTCCTTATTAAATTATGCAAAACCAATCAGTGATATTCGTGTTTGCAGCATTTTTGTTAACCCTACACAATTTAACGATCCAAAAGATCTCGAAAAATATCCACGGCCCATCGAAAACGATATCAGATTACTGGAATCCGTCGATTGCGACATCCTTTTCTTACCAAATGTTGATGAGATGTACCCCGATAAAAATGAGGCTTGGCATCTCGATCTTGGCGAACTGGACCAAATTTGGGAAGGTGAAAAACGCCCTGGCCATTTCCAAGGTGTCACCCAGGTCGTCTATAAATTATTTACATTGGTACAACCGGATATTGCCTGTTTCGGGCAAAAAGATTTTCAGCAGGTCATGGTCATCAAGCGCATGATAGCCATGAAGGATCTCGCGATTCAATTGGCGATATGTCCTATCATTAGGGATCAAGACGGCCTAGCACTGAGCTCTAGAAACGCGCGCTTAAGTGAAGCTGGGAAAAGAACGGCTTTGGCACTCTCCCGCTCCCTGCAATATGTAAAAGATCATATACATGACGCTATCCCGCTAGCGGAAATAAAAGACAAAGCCTTACAGATTTTAACAGACACCGATGGGCTTAGCGTTGAATACTTTGCGCTATGTGAAAGTTCAACGTTAAAAGAAGTCGATCACATCGATTTCAGCAAGCAGCATGTCGCACTTGTCACGGCCTGGGTTGAAGGTGTCCGTTTGATTGATAATATGATTCTGAATAATTTGTCAAATTAATTGACAAATCTTTCAAATTCAGCAGAAAGCCCTACCTTTGCGCCATGGTAATAGAAGTAATGAAATCCAAGATTCACCGCGTTAAAGTCACACAAGCGGAATTGAATTATGTGGGTAGTATCACAATAGATGAAGATTTGATGGATGCCGCAAATATCATCGCTAACGAGAAAGTTCAAATCGTAAACAACAATAATGGAGCCCGTCTTGAAACATACGTCATCCCCGGTCAACGTGGATCAGGTATTATCTGTTTGAATGGTGCTGCGGCACGCTTGGTTCAAGTTGGCGATATCGTCATCATTATTTCCTACGCGAACATGGATTTTGAAGAAGCTAAGCAGTTTAAACCTTCCGTTGTATTTCCAGACGACAACAATCATCTGATTAAATAATCAGGAAGCACTGTAAGCTTAGTATATAGCTATTTCATATTTTTTTAATGAGTAGATCACGAATACTCACAAAATAAAATCGTATTTTTGAAGCGTTACCCTAAAAAGTAGCGCTTTTTTATGTACCGAAAAACAACGAAATCCCCACGTCAGCTTATCGCATTTTGCCAATTGGTATTAATGTCGCTGATTATTATTTCGGGTGTTGTTTTTATGCACAAAGAGGTAAAATCAACCGGTGAAATTGTCATGCACACCCACCCTTATGATTTTACCAAGAAACAGAAACCGCAAGAAACAGATGACCAAATCGAATACCTCAATGTCATCTATCACAATACCTACGTACAAACTGAATTTACCGTCCTTGAATTTCCTATTCCGCGTGAAGTAAAAGAAGAACATTATAATTCATTTTGTCCGGAGGCGATCAGCACAACGATCGATCATTACCACTTACGTGGTCCCCCCGCTTAGCATAAACCAAAAATCAAAGATTTCGAAGGCCTGTCGCTAGTTCCATAACGATCAAACGAACTTGACGCAAACAAGTAAGACATTACGCATGTGCTAAATCGCTTGGTTCCAGAACGACAGCATGAAATACCGCTATCGAGATATCATCTTTGATCCCATTTTTATTTGCCTCTTCTTTGAGAATTGTCCCTGTTACAATAGCGAAAACCTTCGCTGAATACTGTCACTATGGTTTCAGTGAGCCCATTGCATACATTACCTTGTCGGAAACAAGCTATTACCCTGCTTCCGATAAGACGCAATGCCTTGGCGCTATTCATAACGAGGAACAGACCATGCTATACGAGGCCTGTATTTATAAAATTTTTATAAAATTACGATGCTAAAGCAATACACTTTATTGGCCACATTACTGGCTGGTACATCCACTATATACGCCCAATCAAAACTTGAAGGCTACTTATTCAACAAAAACCACGAGGCGGTTCCTTCTGGTACACTGACTTTAAAAAACAGCAAGCTCGCAACTACATCTGATCCAAATGGGTACTTTAAGCTGTCTGCAATACCAACGCAAAAAGTAACCTTAAATATATCGGCAGTGGGCTATCGCTCCTTCAGCAAAGTCATCTCTTTAGACACGTTGAAGTCGCCTTTGCAAATTCAACTGGAAGAAGACAATCTCAATTTGGATGAGGTTGTTGTTTCGGCTACACGCTATGGTGTCAAACGTAAGGACGCCCCCGTGGTTGTCAATGTCATCGGTCCAAAATTATTTAATGCGACACAATCTGTTGCCATGTCGGAAACATTGAATTATCAGCCGGGTGTACGGGTAGAAAACAATTGCCAGAATTGCGGCTTTTCACAAGTCCGCCTGAATGGCCTCGAGGGCCCCTATTCACAAATATTGATCAACAGTAGGGCGGTATTTTCCGCATTAAATAGCGTATACGGATTGGATCAGATTCCAACAAGTATGATCGATCGTATTGAGGTTGTGCGCAGTGGTGGTTCGGCATTATTTGGTGCCAATGCGATCGCCGGAACAATCAATATTATTACAAAAGATCCTGTAGAAAACGACTGGCAGGTAAAATCCACCAATTCACTCATTGGCGGCAAAAGCTGGGATAATACAGTGGATTTTAATACCTCTACCGTTTCGGAAGACCTCAAAAGAGGAGCCACATTCTACGGTATGCACCGTAATCGGGAAGCTTACGATGCCAATGGCGATGGTTTTTCGGAAATAACCAAACTTCGTAACACCACGTTCGGCACAAAACTATTTTACAAACCGAGTGACCTGGATAAGATAACGGTTGATTTTAGCACCGTGAATGAGTTCCGCCGCGGTGGTGATCAACTCGATAAAGTACCGCACCTGACGCAGATCACCGAGCAGTTGGAAACCAGTTCGCTTGTTGGCGGAATCACGTACGATCACTATTCCACAGATTATAAGCAAAAAATGTCGTTGTATGGCTCTGTGCAGAAAACTGTTCGCGACAGTTACTATGGCGGTCTTGGAGGCGGAACAACCCTTGCGGACAGCACATTAGCCGCAAATGCCTATGGAAAAACTAATGATATCGCGCTAGTTGCCGGGGGACAATATACCTACAATTTTGAAAGAGATGTATTTACTGCCGGAGTGGAGTTTTCATACAACAATACCCAGGATGAAATACCAGGGTATAAACGAACCATTGATCAGCAGAACAAAGGACTAGGCAGTTATGCCCAATACGAATGGAAGCCTTTAAGCAACTTTAAAACCTTAATCGGAGCGCGATACGATTACACCTATGTTGACGGCAAATATAGTCTCGCAGGTATAGACCGAAACTCGGATCAGCGTTTTGGTACTTTCAGCCCCAGATTGACAATATTATACGATATCACAAAAGATCTTCAATTTAGAGGAGGCTATGCACGGGGTTTCCGTGCACCACAAGCATTTAATGAGGACATGCACGTCACTTCCATTGGCGGAAACCAAGTATTTGTATTGATCGGTGAAAATCTGAAAACAGAATACTCCAATGCCTATACAGGTTCTTTTAGCTACAATAAAAATTTTGGAAATGTACAAACAAGTTTGCTCGTGGAGGGATTTTACACGGATCTAAACAATCAGTTTGTCAACGTCATGGCGTCTGAAAAAGATGGATTGATTATCCAGGAAATGCAAAATGGTGAAGGAGCCCGGGTGTATGGTTCCAATATTGAAATCAATATTGCGCCATCCTCCTGGTTTTCTTTCCAAACTGGTGGGACGATCCAGCGTTCTCGTTATAAGAAAGACCAACTCATCTATACAGGAAAAGAAGACGGGCAGGACATCCTCACCAAGAAATATGTCCGTACGCCAAATATCTATGGTTATATGAATAGCAACCTGAAAGCGACCAAACAATTTGCGATCGATCTGACGGGCGTGTACACTGGAAAAATGATTGTTCCACATATCCAACAAGATGTAATGACCCTTAAAAATGCCCGGGACTTTGTGGAATTAAATCTCCGCTTAGGGTATACCTTTCCAATACATAAAGATTTCAGCATTGAAATTTTTGGGGGTGTACAAAACATGTTCAATGCTTTTCAGAAGGACTTCGACAAGGGAGCGCTACGTGATTCAGATTATATCTATGGTCCAACACGCCCCCGAACTTATACACTTGGCCTTCGTGTTGGTCATTTTCATTAACATGGATTTGGGATATGAAGCATTTCCAAAAAATATATGTGCTATTGATCCTATTCTTTTATCCGCTCTGTTCTCATGGACAGGAGCGGATAAATTGGATTGATTTGGCACAACTGGATTCACTCCTGACTGTTTCACCGCGCGAAACGCTCCTCTTTATTCATACGGATTGGTGCAGCTATTGCCGGAAAATGGAACAGGAAATCTTTACAAAAAAGGAGATTGTCCAATTAATCAACAAGCGCTATTACGCCGTTCATTTAGATGCAGAATCTATCCAAGACATTGCTTTTGACCAAAGTATATGGAGGCCCTTAAGCAAAAGAAAGAAAACAGGACAATACCATCCTTTAGCTTTGCAATTGCTACAAGGAAGAAAAATGATCTTCCCAACTCTCCTACGTTTTGATAGCGAATTTCGCCTAAAAAGTATACAACAAAAATACCTGAACTCAAAGGAGTTAGCCGTTTTTTTAGAATAATTTAACATTTACTTGTAGCGAACTCCATTATTCCTGCGTTTTGGATTTTATAATTAATACACACTTTAAGAAATTATGAAAAATATCACGAAATTATTAATGGCGTTTTTGTGTCTGGGGGTTCTTTTTACGGCTTGTAATAAAGATAATTTTGATTGGGATGCCTATTACAAACAGCAAGAAGAAGCGGTAAAAAAAGAAAAAGCAAGACAAGACTCGCTATACAAAATTCAAGCTCCAATTTTGGAAGCTTACGCAAGACAAAAATGGGGTGACGCTGCTATGCGTTCAGACTCTTCGCTTTCAAAAGGAATGTGGTACAAAATTGAATATGCTAAAGAAACCGCTACACCGTATACCTATGGTATCACGTTAACAAATAGTGGTGCCGCGATTACACCATTTGCTGCAACATTTAACTTTAAAGGAGAGCTAATGGACGGAACTGTTTTCGATAAAAGCGCTACAGGAACACCTGCAAATTACACCAACATCTACAATGCTTTCAGTATCTATAATGTAGCATGGATGAGAGCATTTACGCCTCCTACTATTAAGCAAGACGGGAGAGATTATTATCCACACGGTTTACTTCCAAAAGGATTACAAAAGGGAGATAAAATAACTTTTATTGCCCCTTCATATTACACATTTGATCAAACTGAATATACCAAAGGAAGTGAGAAGGTGACAGTACCTAAAAACACACCTGTCGTATATACAATCGAATTGTTAACTATTGGAGCCGCTACATCCAACTAAAAAATGAAAACAATGCATTCATCGAAGCCGTTCTCCTAGTGAGAATGGCTTTTTTGTAAGTACACGTTCAGAAGTGTAAATTAATGTATCAAAATGTTAATTGTTATAGCGAAAACTTTTAACGAAGAAAAAATAATATACATTTGCAAAGCTACTTTCATAAAGAAAATAGCTTTTCCTTGAAAAACCAATAAAAAATATAATGAAAAAACTGTTATCACCACTATTTATGGGAATTGCAGCAATCGCTTTCCTTATTATCAGCTGTAACAAAAGCGACGATGCGCCGGTTTATGATGCGAATGCACAATTTAAGACAGATTCTGTAACACTTAAAAATTACGTCAGCCAAAATTACCCTGATGCACAATACAACAGCGAAACAGGAATTTGGTATGAAATTCTTACCGAAGGAACAGGAAATTATGAGTATAAAGTGGTTGACACATTAAATGGCAAATACTTAAAATTTAAACCGACTGTAAAATACGTTGGAAAATTATTGAGTGGAAGTGTATTTGATCAAACTGACACTGCCAAAGAATTTGAAATCATCACAAACACGGGGTATCAATATCCATTTTACAGCACTATTATTCCAGCTTGGACCTTCGCATTTGCTCCGCAAAAAATCGGTGACATGAAATTAGGTGGCTTAACGGAAAAAGGTCTACAAAAGGGCAGTAAAATTCATATCATGGCACCTTCCCTTTATGGATACCAAAACCAGGCTGTGGGAACTATTCCTGCAAACTCGCCATTGGATTTTGTAATTGAAGTAACGGATATCAAATAATTATCGCTCCTTGAAGCAATAAAGCATAAAAGCTCCTAAAATGACATCATTTTAGGAGCTTTTTAGTTCAATGAGGTTTTCAACGATTAATGTATTTATTGGACGATAGTTTTAATGTTTGCAAAATTATCCAAAAACTTAAAAGTAAGATAGATCTTAAAACTGATATATTTTAATATCTACTTATACCTAATAACAATTTTCAATCAATTCTTAAACAGTGATCAGTCACTGGTTATTCAGTCTACACTGAGCGATCACTGAACAAGCACTGAACGATCACTGAACAAGCACTGTCAAAAGAGTTAATTTGATCACAATCAGATCCTAATTCCCCGCAAAAAAATAAAAGAGAAAAAAGGGAAGGAACTATACTTACGTAACAAAAAAATCTCTGTTGTGCGGCAATGGTATGATCCAAAGACAACACTTTAAATTAAAAAAAGAAGGAAATTGAAACACGACTTGAAACAGGTTTCTAGAAAAAATAAAAGCTCGAAGTGGGGAACTCCGAGCTTTACCTAACCAATTATTAACCTAAATTATGAAAAGTTCTTTATATATTATTTTTAATATCTTTCGTTTCTTTTGATATATCAAAGGTACTACAGATCTGCTTTCATGTCAAGAAATTTAACAGCATTTAACGTTGTTAAAATTATGTTAAAACAATTTAGCACGATTCAATATCGTCCCGAGTTGTAAAAAACATGCATATACAACGATAGCAGCTCAAAAGGTGGACTCAACATGGACCAACTATGCTTTCACTCTACTTACAGGCCGAAGTTGGTAATAGATATCCATCAGTTGGTCGGAAGATAATTTAGCGCTTTTATTCGCATAAGTGCGGGCTGAGTATCAAAAAAAAGAAATAAATTTGTGAGAAGATCCGACATCAATTGGTATCTTATTTAGTTAGACGATTAATAGCATATGAAAATAGCTTTAGCACAATTGAATTACCATATCGGTAATTTTGAAGCAAATACTAAAAAAATAATTAGCGCGATCCAACAGGCCAAAGAAGCAACAGCCGATCTTATTATTTTTGCCGAACTCGCGATTGGTGGTTATCCTGCCAAGGATCTTTTGCGAAGTAAGGCCTTTAAACATCAATGTGATGAAGCTATTCATCAAATCGCTGCTCATTGTCAGGATATCGCCTGTATCATCGGAGCACCCGTCAAAAATAGTGATCCTGAGGGCAAAGAGCTTTATAATACCGCTGTATTTATTGAGCATGGGGCAGTCCGAAACATTGTTAAAAAAGGCCTTTTGCCCGATTATGATGTATTTGATGAATATCGTTATTTTGAGCCCAGCAGACGTTTTGATTGTATCGAGTTGAACGGCGTAAAAATTGCCTTAACCATATGTGAAGATTTGTGGGATGATGACGAAGGGGGCAATTCTTATGTTGGTGACCCCATGGCAGAGCTGAGAAAAGAAAATCCAGACCTCCTCATCAACATTGCGGCATCCCCTTTTTCCTATACCCATTTTGATGAACGGATCAAGGTTCTCAGCCAACAGGTTACAAAGTCTGGCAGACCGCTAATTTATGTCAATCAAATTGGCGCTCACATGGATATTATCTTTGACGGCCGCTCAATCGCCCTGAATAATGAAGGAACAAAAATTGCTGAACTAAAAAGCTTTGAAGAAGATCTTCAATTTGTCACCTATTATCAACAAAATATCACCTCCACCACAGCTTCTTCGAAAGAGTCTATAGCTGAGATGGCTCTTATACATGATGCATTGATCCTCGGGCTACGTGATTATTTTCAAAAATCTGGTTTCAAGAAGGCGGTTTTAGGTCTGTCCGGTGGGCTAGATTCGGCCTTAGTTGGTGCTTTGGCCTGCGAGGCTCTGGGTGCCGATAATGTATTAGCTATTCTGATGCCATCGGTTTACTCTTCCGACCATTCGATAAAAGATGCGATGGATCTCGTCAACAATACCGGTTGCAAACATTATATTGTTCCGATCAAAGATATCGCCAATGCCTTCGAACATAGTTTAGCTCCCCTTTTTGAAGGGCTGCAGCCAGATACGACTGAAGAGAATATTCAAGCGCGCGCACGTGCGGTAATTCTGATGGCTGCTTCCAATAAATTCGGCAATATTTTACTCAATACATCCAACAAAAGTGAGGCTGCTGTAGGATATGGTACACTCTATGGTGATATGGCAGGTTCCATCTCTGTAATCGGTGATGTTTATAAATCCAAAGCCTACGATTTAGCGCGCTATATCAATCGAGAAAGGGAGATCATTCCAGTCAATACCATTGAAAAAGCGCCCTCTGCGGAACTTCGACCAGATCAAAAAGATTCGGACTCGCTACCGGAATACGATCTATTGGATCAAATCCTCTTTGAACTTATCGAAAATGAGAAAGCGGGATCTGAGGTTGTAGCAATGGGCTTTGAAAAATCGTTAGTAGAAAGGGTATGTAAATTGGTCAATAATGCGGAATTCAAACGTTTTCAAGCTCCGCCTATCCTGCGTATTAGTCCAAAAGCTTTTGGTCCAGGAAGGCAGATTCCGTTGGTGGCAAAATATCCCTATTAATTTTACAATTCGGATTAAACCATATTTATAGTTTTTTGTCTAAAGTAATAGATTGTAAAATCAAAAAGGATGGTAGCATCCCGGACGGTAAAAAAACAATTGCCATGAAGACCGTCAACTGTACTATTTTTACAATTGAAAGGTATGCGGATAAAGAATAAGAACAAATTAGTTAAATAAATATAAGTTCCATATAGGCCATGAACCATCATGAGTGTGGTTGTCCAATGCGGCGCCAAAATACTCATGGTAGATTCATCACAGTTGATAAATAAATTACTACGATGAAAAAGATTCTATTATTTTTGGTGCTTTGCGTTGCACTCGCATCATGTTCGTCTTATCAATACAATACCACTCGGGTAGAAAAGATGGATTTTACTCCTTTCAAGACGTATGCTTGGTTACCTCCGGTAGACTCGCTTTCGAAGTCTTATTTTGACAACGATATCGCCAAAGCCAATATCCTGGATGCCGCGAATACTGCGTTGGAGGCAAAGGGCCTACAATATTCTAAAGATAATCCTGATTTACTATTTCGGTATATTACCATTGTCAACAATAAAAGCCGTTTGGTCTATGGTGGTGGCGGTTATTACGGCTGGGGTGGCCCCTGGGGCTGGTACCGTCCATGGTTTTCACCTTATTACTATGGCGGCGGTTATTACCCAGTTGCAAAAGAACGCTATCGTTATGGCCATTTGATTATCGAAGCCATCGATCGTAAAACAAACGCAGTGATCTGGCAGGCACGTGGTTCTGGCGATGTTGACAATCCAGAAAAAGCAATTAATAACATCAGCAAGGTTGCAAAAGGTGTTATTGACTTGTTCCCTGTAAAAACAATAAAGAAATAAACGAAGTTTTCAAAAGCAACATACACAAGCAAAAGGCTGATTTATTTAAGTAGATCAGCTTTTTGCTTTTTCTATTAGCCTGTTCCTCGAGTAAAAGAATCGTCTTTTCCATTCACTACCGCCCGCTCGCCTGCGGAAACATAAAGAACTAATCAGCTTCATGATCATTTGTACCTTGACAGAGGTACCCATTAAGACTAAACAGAAGGTCTTAGTTTTAAGTAGAAAGGCACTTCAACCCGATCTTTAGATTTATTGATAATCAACTCAGCAGCCATTCTTCCCATCATTTCAAAGTCAGTTGATATTGTTGTAATACCATTCAGGATAAACTTTTTCAATGGAGTTTCATTATAGGATATGATACCAACATCTTTTCCTATAACGAGTTTTTTCTGAATAACCTTGTTCAACAATTTTACCAGATCATCTTCGATAATATTGATGTAACATGTTCCTTTCGCTACTTTCTCTTCATCAATATCGGATACGAGCTCGTGTTCAAATGCATATTGCTGGCAAAACTTATAAAACCCCTTGATAATGGCTTTTGGAAAATCACTATAATCAGGAAATACAAGTTTTAAGTTTTTGTACTTACTCAACACTTCATTAGCTTCCTCCAATGCGGAATAAATATCATGTTCGTAATTTTCATAGACTGCAGGAAAATCTCCGGGCACATCTTCGATGAATTTACCCAATAACATGAGTTTCTCTGCCGGAATCTTACGGATGATATCTGGCGCTTTGTCCCTTCCCTCTTTAAAATGGGGGAATAGAACATAGTGGTCATATGTTTTCGTTAAGCTTCCCAACAATGTATTCAGATACGATAGATCTGAATTGTATACAAATAGATCCAGGTTGGCATAATCACTCAGCTCTTTTGCAAAGGAATCGTATACTATTTTTTTATGGGCACTTAGTTTGTTTAGAAAGAGTGCTATCTTAAGTTTGGACTCGACATCCGTTTTGTTTACATAATACCCCTTTCCAGGGTTAGATGCTATAATTTCATTTTTCTTAAGATAACGGTACGCTTTTTCGACAGTGTCACGTGATATTTCCAAATATGCACTCAACTCATTAATAGAAGGGAGCATATCATCTCTGACCAATGTCTCATTTTTAACAGCATCGATAATCGTATTTGCCAATTGCAAATACTTAGGTGTGGCAGAAAAATCGCTAATTTCTAAAGTTTTTAAAAATTGATTTACGGAATTGGTCATTGTTAGATTTTATTAATTATAAAATTAACGATTTGTTTATAAATATTTTAAAAAAACACTTAAAACTCGCTTTTCAAAACCCAGCCTCTATGCATCTCATAATAAAAGGACCTGTCGCCTTAGCATCATTTTCACGGATTCGTTCTCCAACGTAATAAGCTATATTGGTTATTACAATACTATAAAATGTGTCCGATTTCATCATCCTGTACTGTATGTTATTTTTCAATGGACAGTTCAATTTAATGTTCCTCTTCTGTGTAGGATGAAGGTGTATATTTAAATATTGCACAAATACTGATTACGTTGCTTAAAGAACAATTCTGCATATTAGTCAGCGACAAGCATCTGAATAACAAAGGCGCAATTCAAATTGAAATGCGCCTTTGTTTTTATTTCATGTTTTCAATCAACTCATCAAATCCAACATTACATAGAGCTTTCTACAAGTTTATATATTTCAGTTCCAGTCAGGAGGAAGCAACCAAGCCCATAATCTTCAAAATCTGGAACTTTATCAACAGTAACAGGCTGGCCATCTTTGGGCTCTTTTCCTGTCGATTGCACATATCCTAAAAATCCGTTCGGTTGCAGTGATTCTTTAGAAATTGCGTTCCATCCCTTTTCCACCCAAAAGCAATAGTAATATTATTTTCTTCATCATATTAGGGCATTTTTTTAAATCCTTCTTTTTTTATAACCCATGAGCCATCTTTTGGGAACCCTGGTAAATCACTGTTGGAAGCGTCCCACCCTTCAAGCATCATCGCTACGGTCGTGAGCACCCCACCATTGCCTGGTAAATAGATCCGCAGGCGTCCATCTTGATAATTATGTCCATTTTTGAGATAGGTATTGGTTTGGACATTCATAAATAATGCATCCAGCGCTTTATTGGGAAGATTCAGACGAGCAGCATTCATGGCCGTCATGGGAAAATCCCACCCCCAAGTCTTTTCCCAATGCCATTTCTCCCAAACGACATCCAGTGTGTTTTTCATCACCGCTTTATTTAGCTTCGGTGATTCAGGAACCATCCCTAATGCACCGAGTACCGCGGGATGGTCCGTCATCCAACGATCGTACGTATAAGAATCGGGAGCAGTTTCAGTGGCCAAGTAGACGTTGTCCTTACTTGGTAAGGGGGCCAGTTTTTCAATAACTTGATCCCATTTGGTCACTCTTGGTTCTCCCAGACGCTCCTTCCATTGTTGCGCTATACGAAGTGCCCAATCCCAATAGGCGACCTCATACGTCGGGTTCATCGTCTCGGAAGCCTTGAAAACTTCTTGTGCAGGAATAACTCCCTTGCCTACATTATAGCGACCCGTTGCCTGATCATAATGTGCAAAGTCGGCCATGAAATCAGCTGTGGCAAATACGAGATCCTTATATTTTTTTAAGACAGCGAAATCCTTTTTGTCCCGATAGGCCAATTCGGTCATATAGATAATATGTGGCTGTTGCCAAACTAAAAATGCAGCTACAGATGAGGGGCTTTCATTCCCTTCGTTATCGGACATTTTGATCCATCTAACCCCTTGATAGCCCTGTCGTTTTGCGAGTTCTCTCGCTTTTTCAAAGGTCCTAAAATAATAATCCAATGTTTTTTCCATAATTTCAGGACGTCCCCATAATGCAAAATGCACAGCATGCCACCAATGCATTTCCGTATGTGGCTTTCCATACCAACTATTAAAAGTAAGACCTGTTTCTTGGGGTGGATTACTTCCTCCGCATTGTACTTTTGTCAGATATTGAGAGAGTACAACTCTTCGTTCCAACTCATTGGCTCTTGGATCTGTGCTACCCGCAAAGTCAACCGCAGCACCACTTTCCCAAAAATGCTTCCAGGACCTTGCACTTTCACCTGCTGCATCAGTATACTGGATCCTCTTCTTATCAAAGTTGTTTGTGGGCGCAAATGCAAATGAAAAATCAAACTCTTTGACCGCAGGAGCTGGTTGGTACACAAAATAGTGTGAAGCCGTATTTTTTAAAGTTCCCTGTGAGTAATCCAATTGTGTAAAGTAACTGGCTCCCTGCAACTGATGATTTATCACTGCAACATTTGCAGATTGAGCTACGATCGTTGTTTTATGATCATTCACCTGATCATAGTTGGTACCTTCATCCAAAAATTTTCCGCTTGGGTAAGGATAGTGTACAAATATTTTCAGCCTTTGCTGTGCAATCAATGGCGAAGCGACATGTACTGCAACGCGGTCACTGCTTTGATACGATGTGGTTTTTACAGAAACAGGTTCTCCTTCAATTTGAAATTCACTTGTGATAATACCCGTCCAAAGGTTCAGCTCCTGTCGAATAGCCTGGATATGCTGTGCAGTTGCCCGTTGCCCGTTTTTCAAATAAAGTTCCAAGCCCACATTACCCAATTGCAGACGGTGTTTATTTTCCCTAAAATAGTTTACAGCTTCTGCATTGCGTTCCGGTTCTTTCAATTGGATACTATATTGCGCGTTCCGCCCTTCGTTGTTAAAGTCGTAGGATTTTAATGTTTCTTCGAATTTATAGTTCTTTGTATTGGGGAAGGAATCCCATCCCCACTCTGACTGTGTTCCCAAGGAAACCCCATTTTTATAATAAATGGGAAAAGACTGCATTCCTGTAGCATCGACCGTATAGGCAAAGGCACCATTACCAACTGTGAGCGAAGCTAATGTATCCATGGTATGATTGGAAACATTGTGCCTTTTAACGACATTTTCCCGATTAATTTTGGTTCCTTGTTGAGCTAGAACCAACATAGGACTTAGGACACTTACAAGGAAAGTGAAAATAATACTAAACTTCTTTTTCATCTATATTGGATTTTTATGCATACTATATTCGTGTTCAAGATTCTTCCGGAAATTCCGGAGTACATTCTCAATTTATCTATCGCATTAAAGTGAGACCTATCAGACCGATGACCGCATCGTTTGCTACGGCAATAAGCTCTACTGATTGAAGTTTCTTTTTTTTGTTTAGAGGCAAATCCAATAATGAAGCTGCTCCGCCATCAATGGCACGATTGCTATACCCCTTGATATCGGTATAACGACTCCAGGTTCCGCCCTTATAAAGCTCTCCAGACTTCAGACTGATTCGGTAAGGAATTCGTTCATCGGGGAGCTCAAAAGCATGATTATCATCGAGGTAATCCTGTTCGATAGGCCACCAGTTAATAGGATTGATGAGATCTAGCGTATCAAAAGTTCCATCAGTATAATTGACCTTAATCTTGGCGTTGATAAGCTGGGATTGCATCGGATTTGTAGAACCGGCGACCAAGAGATACATTTTGCTGGCCTGGCCGGCTAAAGGTATTTTGACGCTTTTTGGATAATTATCCCACTGACTGACAAAGACCACATTTTTGGAGTCATTTTTTAGCTGAAACGGAATACCAAGGTATATTAGATCCCCTTGCTTGCCTTTTTTCATGATTCCCCTGTCGTCAATATTTGCCGTCGTCAATGGATAACACCAATTGCCTATTCCCTGCCAAGGCAGCTGCAAGGTTGGCCCTTCCGGTCTTGGCGAAAGATATTTCTGTTGGAAGATATCCGTCAAACGCGCATTGTAATAACTCGATAAATTTTCCGCTAAAAAATCAGGTTTATCATCGATATTCCAATCGATATAATCTACTTTTTGGCGATAAGCTCCCACAACCAGATTAACGCTATTTGTTCCCTTTGAAAAGATATTGATGGGAAGTTCCAATTTCTTTATTTCTCCTGATCTCAAGCTGAAGGCTGTTTGAAAATCCTGATGATCAATTGCCAGTTGTTGTGGCTGAGCAGAACGGTTTTCCATCGTCAAAAAATAGTCTAGCTCTTTACGCAGAATAGTTGAATTTATAGGCGGTAATAGCCGAATATCAACGGCCTGCCACCAAACCATAGCTCCCTGTTTAAGCTTCACAAAAAAGGTTCCTACCCGCTCATGCTGGACAAAAGAAAATTTGTGACCGGCTTTCTTTTGGATAATTCCTTGAGGATCGTAGCTTTCCAACAATTGGGTGTTAGCAGGTAAGGGAAAAGCCCATTGATCGGTGAATACTTGCTCCACATTTTTGGTATCCATCTTTTCGAGTTTACCATATCCCATTATCGTGATGTCGAAATTCCGCTTAGCTTCAGATTCAATAACAATACATGCCCCATTTATAGCGGAAGATTTTAATGACCACTTGACTTCTTTTCCATTGACTTTAACAGCACTCACCTGGGTAAAATCTACGGGAACTTCCAAAGCAAGTTTTACGGGCATCGCATAACGCGTGTTAATCTGAAATGTAATAGCAGTTTTAGTTTTCTTGTACGTATAACTCCATTCCGGCATTTCAATCTGTGCAAAATTCCATGTCGATGGGAAACCAGGTTTAATAAACAATTGTTTGCCCAGTAGATGTGGATGCACGCCAAATAATCCTTCGACTAATGTACGAGATGCTACACCAATTGGGTCGGCAAAATCACGGTATAATTCGCCTCTAAATGCATCATAGTGGGAAAGCTGCTGAAAGTTGGCGGGACTGATCCCATGATACATACTTTCCATGAGGTTACTTTTCCAGAGCTGATAGGCATCATCCGCCCGACCAGATTGCCAATAGGCCAATGCTGTCTGTAGATTCTCTGCCAAAGCAACATTATTGACCGACCAAGTGTAAGGCTGCCATGTCGTCGTCGGCAATGTATACAGGTCATGCTGTTCCTGTCCTTTGACATGAATAGGAATCTTTGGCAAATAATTAGTTACATATTGGAGATTTTGGTAGCTTTCAAAATCATCTAGAATAGCAGCGTCTGCGGCATGATAAATGGTCCACAAACCAGCATTTTCGTGTATAAGCTGATTGCCAAGCGCATCCTGGAACTCGGCAAAATGACCTTTCTTTTGCAGCCAAAGTCGATCTTTTAGCGCTTTTTGAATCTTATTTGCTTCTTGTTGGTAGGGCGTCGCATCCTCACCTATTACCTTTGCGAGTTTGGCCATCATTTGATTGGCACGGTACATATAGGCGGTTGTGTGCGTGACCGCGCCACCGGAATATTGTAAACCATCACTTGCCCAGATTGCACAATACGCATCGTATAAGCCATCATTGTCTCGATCGAAATTTCGCTTTTCCCAGTTGAGATGCCGAGTCAGCGTTGGCCACATCTCTTTGATATAAGCAATATCTCCCGTATAATTAAAATGTGACAACAATTGATCGATAAATACCAAGTTCATATCGTAGTGATGGGGTACCGTGTTATTATTTGGATTCCGAGAAATGTAGCCGCTTGAAAACATAGAAGTACCCATTTTTTCCAAATGTCGAGCTAAGTGCAAAGTTGTATCCATCACTACCCGTCCAGCAGCGGGTTCTCTAACCTGCGAATTCGCATAACTCGAAAAATGTTCTTTCGCTCTGTCATGCCATCCCAATACATCTGCGGTGTAAGCTCCCCGCCAGGCATTCAAACGCATACGCCATGCCACAGCTCCATGCAAGAAAGTAGGCGATTCCCAAATTCCATCAGCGGCTGCCGAAAGCGCTGCCCCCAAATTATTAATGTATCGATCCGGTGTGTTTATTTTAACCCGACTAGCCAACGAAACCCTTTTCTGATCCGCTAGCTCATAAATCTTTTCTAATGAGCCTTCAGAAAATTCCGCAGCAGAACGCTTCCCTTTAGCGATTTGAATATAACTTGATTTTTTTGTCAGCATAAATTCCCCGACAAGGATAGGACTACCCTTATTCTCCGTTTTGGTCAGATTAGCGAGATCATCCAAAACGGTAGCATCTGACATCCGCAGTCCTGAGAGTCCTGAAAAACTACCCTGAATAAATTGGGACTCATTTTTCTTATTTTGATACTTAAGTCCAAAACTATTTTTTTCCAGTGTATATTGATTGTGTTCACAATATGCAGGAAGAAGATAAAACCCCGATTCTGGATCCGCGCCTATGTCGCCATTTCTACTGAATGTTTTTCCGCTAGCTCCCCCATAGACAGCGTAAAGATGTGCATCGGGTTTAATATTCGTCGCCTGTAATTTTACGATCATCCCTTCGGCATCGGCCTGCGCCATCACAACGATATCGATATAACCATTTCCAAGTAAAGCATCTTTGATGCGATAATACATCGCTCCGGGTCGATATCTTGTCTCAATATGATCAGCATCAATCATTTTTTTTCGCTGCTGTTTATTGCTGAGGACAAATTGTAAGTTCCCTGCCATCCCCGGCATGTACAGCGCAAATTCAGGTAAATCGCCTGCTTCTACACGGGATGCCAGGTTATTACCATAAAGAGCGCGATTAAATCGATATCGCCCATTCACCAGTAAGAAATCTCCCTTATCCTCGGTATAATGCAGTACACGGTCGTTATCTTTCCAATGTTTTGACTGGGCAACAGCTATCTCCAGGACAGCCCCAACTAGCAAACCGCAAAAAATCAAATACTTTCGTATCATATCAATAATTATTTCATGAATTAGCTGTTTGCAGGTTTTTTAATGACCGTTAGCTACTTCTTAGTCACTGGAGTTTATACTTTCCATCGATTTATACGTTATGTTAATCGAAAGATTTGATTTCTTTTCCATTGACAATGACATTCTTGAGCGAGACATTCTTGAGGTAATCAACTTTAAACGTTTCTTTTACACCATCAATCTTACAATTAACCATCGTAAAATCAGTTATAGGTGAAGATTCGTACGCCGTGGAGAGCACGGCATACTTTCCGCCACCTTTAACATGGAGGTTTTCGACCCAGATATTGCGAATCGTTGGAATATGTTTTCCGGGTTTTTCATAAAACATATTAAATCGTACAGCCGCTTCCTTATATTGCCCCACTTCCGTGTTATAAAAAAAAACGTTCTCAATGATCCCACCTCGGCTGGAACTGGTTTTTATCCGTAGAGCCCGATCCAAATTTGGACTGTCCATGACATTGTTGAGCGCATAGATATTTCTGGCTCCGCCTGCAATTTCGCTACCGATAACGACGCCGCCATGACCATCTTTCATTTCACAATTTTCGATGATATGATTCTCCGCAGGTCGACCAATATTGCGGCCATCTTCATCTCGTCCCGATTTAATAGCAATACAGTCATCGCCGGTATCAAAATAACAATTTCTGATCCATACATTTTTACTTGCATCAGGATCGCAGCCGTCATTATTAGGTCCATGACTTACCACTTTCACACCTTCAATCAATACATTCTCACATAGGACAGGATTAAGATTCCACATCGGAGAATTAATCAGCTTGACCTCAGCAATCCAGACATTTTTGCATAAATAAGGCTGAACAAAATTGGGGCGAAGAAAATTTCCGTCGCCAAATACTCTTTTATGCGGATCCATCTCTTCAGCCATCTGCTGATGCAAAATTGCCCGGGCAGGCTTTTGTTCTCCAGGGCGGCCTTCGTGCCATCCATATTTTCGGGCACCACACCAATACCACCAATGATCATTATCGGCATTTCCATCCAGCAATCCTTTTCCTGTGATGGCAATATTCTCTTCTTTGTACGCATAGATGAAAGGAGAAAAATTGATGCATTCCATGCCCTCCCAACGCGTGAATACCATCGGATAATCAGCACTATCTCGACTAAAGAGTACAGTTGCCCCTTCGCTGACATGAAGATTAACGTTACTTTTCAAATAGATTGCACCGGTCAGATAGACTCCCTTTGGGACTATTACACGCCCTCCACCCTGCCTATTGCACGTTTCAATTGCTTTTCTAAAGGCTACAGTATTTTTTGTCCTGCCATCTCCAATAGCACCGAAATCAGCGATGGAATAATCTTTCTTTTTAAATGTAGGAGCAACAATAATCTTTTTAAGCTGTTCAATTTCCTTTAAGGGTTGCTTTGCACTGGTCCAGGTTATTTGTTGCCCTTGACTTGCTACGCATGCAAAAATTGCGAGGAGCATACTAAAAATCTGTTTCATTGGCTTATAATTGTTTCTGGTTATACTTGTTATATCAGCTGTCAAATTCCGCTCACTTGTATCGATCTTCAACATACAGAAGCAAAACTTTGCAGTTATTTTCTCGAATTAAACACGATTATCGCAGACTCTTCACACGATCTCAAATACAAAGGCTGTCGAAGTTTCTGCTATTCCGCCTTGGGTGGCTCCAAAAAGGAAACGCGGTTTATCCGTTATTTTATCCATCAGGATCATAGGTCTTTCAAGCCTGCCAAAGCGCTTCAAGTTGGCTGGTGGGGGCGGTTCCTGAATATAGGTCGATAAACCTAGATAAGCCACTTGCGGTTCAGACCATTTAACGCCATCTGATGATTTTAAGATCAATCCATCTTCGTGATTGTAAAACCCCATATCCCTTGCTAATAAACAATACTGTTCATCCTGTTTCCATACGAAAGCATCTTCAAGCTGTGCATTAAGCGGACGATCAGAAAAATCAATTACCGGATGCTCTGATACTTTAACATATGGTCCCAAGGGATGTTCAGCTTTGGCCAATCCATACTTTCGATTTCCTCTGACAGGACCTTTATCCCGCAGATATTCAGCAGTATTCCAAGATTTATAATACAACCAAAATTTACCATCGTTACCTTTTAGAAATGCTGGATTTGTGGTGCAATGATCATCCCATGCCCCCTCCACGCCAGGCAATAAGATTGGATTATCCTGTCGTTTCCATGGTCCATCCAGGTTTTTCGCCGTTGCTACACCTATCCTTTTGGTATCTGTCTTTCCGTTGGAATTTCCCATATAAAAAAGATAATACGTATCCGCTATCTTTTTTATCAGTGGATTATGACAGGTTGTACTATCCCAAAATCCTTCCCGAGGTTGTAGAACAACATCCTTATGTTGGAATGTTCCATAGGGAGAATCAGCAACTGCGTGCGCTATCTCGGAACCTTTGATCCAGCCTCCCATCCCTTTTTCCTTTCGCCAACGTGAATAAAAAAGATGAACCTTACCATCGTCGCCCCAAATCGGAGATGAGCACCAAATAAAGTAATCTACCAATTGTAAGGATCTTCCAATCGGTTTCAATTTGAAATAAGGAGACTCCAATATACCCTTTTTAGCTGCCGTATCTAAAGGTAACACCGTCATCGCCCACAAAAATGCATTTGATTTTAAGAAGACTCTTCTATCCATGTGAACATTTCCCTTCCGTTGATCTATAATTTGGTTTATTCCGATTCCCAATGTAATGAGAATCAAACCGAAAGATACCAAAACCAGCAATATTCCCTATCCTGCGCTATCCTGCAATCGCTTACATTTTGATAAAAAAAAGCCTACCCATTCCATTCAGAACAGGTAGGTCAGGTTCACGTTTATTACCATCAAAAATTAATAGCCTGGATTTTGCATAGCCTGTTTTTCTGCAGGCGTCAATGCGGCACCACTTTCATTGGTTGTTGCATCCAAGAAAGATTGCGGAATCGGTCGATAGTAATGTGTATTTGGACTAAAGACTGTATTCCCGCGTACATAACCATCATTAAAGGCTTTCCATCTCGCTTCCAATGTTTTGGTGCGCGCCAAATCTTCCCATCTGTAAAGTTCACCGCACAATTCACGTGTGCGTTCATTCAACAAAAATGCCATCATTTTCTGTGCATTGCTTGTTGCACCCAATTTCTCGTAGATTGGCGCATCAACTGCTGAATTATAAATGTCAGCGACAGAATTGATCAACATCTGAGTTTCGGAAGAGACCGTAGTTTTCGCAATATCATTATTGGATTCGTAGTATGAGTTTCCTTCCCAATAGATTGCTCCTTCCGCAGAAAAGCCGCCGCCCTTTCCAACAGCATAGGAATTATTCTTGTAGGCTTGTCCGCCGTCGATATTCTTCGCTCGGTCTTCACCATTTTTATAGCCAGCACGACTGCGCAATTTATTGATCCACTGGATTGCATTCGCGTACTGACCTTCACCCTTACGGATATAGGCTTCGGCTACCATTAAGACATCTTCCGCCGAGCGTGCCATAACAACATCTCGCGTACCATTGGCAGACGCTATACTAACCCGATAGCCATCTCTGAACTTCGAAAGCGCCACATAACGTGATTGAACACCAAAGTATCCGTTATTTCCATGTTGACCCACCCAAGCTTGAGGTTCTCCCTGAAAGTAACGTACAAAAGTATGCGGATTCTGCATCACGCCATTTTTAAGAACTCCTGTTGCATCACTGGCCACTGCTTTGTAGCGTGTATCGCCAGCGTTGTTCACAATGTATTTAATACCCAGCTCTCCACCTTTAAATCGCTTCGTTCCAACAACAGTTCCTTCAGGCCCAAGCGATGCATTGGCTGCAGTCCAGACAGGGGCATTAGCGGTATTATTGGCACCATACATCGTAATAAAGGATTTCCAGAAACGTGAATCATTCACCCTGTCAAATACATCCAGCGTATAATTTGTGGTACGCGCATAAGAGAATTCACGGTCGCCGGAGATATCGCGGCTTGTTCCTCCTAAATCTTGATAAACAGCAGGGTAGTAAAGATGGATCTGATTTCCATAACGTCCCCAGGTTGCCTGGTCGTCCGAAAACTGTGCTGACAGAACAACCTCCGAGACTTTTTCGTTAGCACTATTGGCCTTTTGATAATCCCATAGTTTTACGTAATCATCTACCAGGGGATGTGCCGCCACGACCTCCGTTCCATATTTGATGACAGCATCTAAGTCTTCTGCGGTATATTTTGAATTCCAAGAGGCATATAGCTCGCTCGATCGAGTCAATCGTGCTTTAGCAATGTAGTGTGCTGCAGCTGATTTTGTTACACGCCCAAATTCTGTCGCCGAAGCCGGCAACAACGTATAAGCCTGCTCAAGATCTGCTATGGCCTGTGCAAAACAGGCATCCTCTGAGGCTCTTGTAAAATAGGATTCAACCTTTTCGGTCGGGGTCAATTTCAGGGGGACACCACCAAACTGTACAATCAGCTGTAAGTAGAAATATCCCCGCATAAAGTATCCCTCGCCAAGACGTGTATTATAATTGGCATTGGATTTATCATAATATAAGGGTACGTTTTGAATCAGGGTATTGGCCGATTCGATACCACTATACATATTATCAAACACCGGCTGAATATTTCCACCACCATAAGTTGATTCTGTAGAATTTAGATCGGCGCTATAACTATTGAAGCTTGGGGAGGGATTATTTGCATCCGTAAACTCATCTACACCTAGATTGAACAAAGCCATGCCCCAGGTATAATTATATTTAAACTTCAGCTTCGAGTAAACTCCTGTCGCCAGATCATCCAACCCTGCCTGTGTCTTAAAATATTCCGTATCTGGGATAGTAATCTGGTCCTCTTTTAAAAAGTCTTTGCTACATCCATTCAATACTAGCAATCCAGCAGCACCAAAGATAGAAGCAATTAATATTTTATAATTTTTCATGAATATCTTTTTTAATCTTTTTACAGTCTAAAACCCAATGTTTACACCAATTACTACACCCCGAGTTGCTATTGCGGAACCAGCTTGCGTTGTATTATTATTGTAATTCGATAGATCTGGATCCAAGAAATCAACTTTTGAATACAGCATCGCTGGATTCATAATTTGTGCATAGATTTTAAAGTTACTTACGCCCAACTTCTCTAATTTTGCTTTTGGAAAATTGTATCCCAAACTTACATTCCGCAACTTAATAAATGAGCCATCACGATAATTCATAGAAGAATTCCTAGGATCTGCAACATCAATACCATTCAATCCCGGTTGATAATACTCCGCGTCTTCATTAACGCCAGGGATAAAATAATCCAATTTACGCATCATAAAACGCCCACCTAGATTTTCTGCCCCGGCATTGATGGTTTGTCCCCAACGGGAGAAAATAAAAAAGGATAAATCAAAATTCTTATAGGTGAAGGTGTTCATAATACCGCCGGACCATTTTGGACGATAGGAGCCCAAAATCTGCCGGTCATAAGTTGCATCTATTTGACCATCAGGAACACCATCGGGCCCACTAATATCTTTTACACGAATCTGTCCAGGTTTCGCTTTGTATTTTGCTGCTTCTTCCGCTTCTGAGGTTTTCCAAATACCATCATAAACTAGATCGTACGGAACAGAGATTTGCTGGCCGACAAACAATTTATTATTAGCATCTTCTGTCCGTCCGTCATTCAATTGCAAAATTTTATTTCGATCCATTGACCAGGTTAGGGTTGTATTCCACTGAAAGTTAGCACTTTTAACATTGACTGTATTCAACTGAAAATCAATCCCCCAGCCTGAGGTTTTCCCAATATTTGCCCAAGTACTCGGGAATCCAGTTACGGGATTTAAACTCATCGCGAATAATAAATCATTCGTTTTTGTTTTATAGAAATCCAATGCACCATTAATGCGATTATTGAAAAGACCATAGTCAATTCCAACATTATATTGTGTGGTCCGTTCCCAGCTCAATTCAGGATTGGCCATTTTCTGAGGATTCGCAGCAGAAGGATCTGATGCTACATAACCTGGGCTCGAATTGTTAGCGCTCCAATTGTAAAAATTTTGCGTCAATCCTCCTTTCGTACCATAGGCACCAATAGCAGCATTACCCACAATCCCTGCTCCTACCCGTAATTTTAGTGCGTTGATGAAATTAGCATTTTTCATAAAATCTTCTTGGTCGATTCGCCATGATGCAGCTACGGAAGGAAATGAGCTCCATTGGTGTCCTGGGGCTAATACCGAAGATCCATCCCATCGCACAAAGGCAGTCAACATATAACGATCCTTATAGTTATAGTTTGCACGCGCCATATAGGATTCCATTTGTCTCTCCTCGAGTCCAGTCCCCCAACTACCCACAAAGCCTCCTGAATTAATATTATACCATAATTCTCGAGCACTGTAGACATCCGTCGCTTTCATATTACTTGATTCAGAATTATACTTGGAAGAACTTTGTAATAATGTTATCCCTAAATGATGATCTGTTCCAAAGTCGCGATCATAATAGATCAGATTATCTAAGGTCCAAGAAAGATTTCTATTTGTGGAGTAAGTCACTGCATTATTGCCGTCACCATTTATTCCTTCGGCTGCATTTGCTAAACCCAACCGGTAATATCTAAATTCAGGTCCAAATTGCACCCGATATCTTAGCCCTTTCAATGGCTCATAAATCTGTCCAAAATCCAATTGGCTAAAGAAACTGCCATTCGCACCAAAAGTCTGACGTTGATTGGTATTATTTGTTAATTCATTAATTGGGTTGATAATATTTACTTCTCCAGCCGCAGGGTTACGAATGTAGTTACCATTTTCATCGTATGGAACGGACCAAGGCAGCATACTCCGTAAAGCCGAGTAATAATCGCCCGCGCCCGTGACCGATTTAGAAAAGTTATAACCGTAATCTTGATCGGAGAAAAAGGTATTTAGAGAAGCTCCCATGGTAAACCACTTAGTCGGAGTTGCTTCAAAACTTACTTTTGAAGTATAGCGATTAAATTTTTGCCCTGGTTGTGTGGCATCTTGTTTTAAATAGCCAAAGGAACCATAGCCTTTTGAATTTTCACCACCACCGGACACGCTTAAGGTATGTTCGGTCGATAAGGCATTTTTACGTCCTGCGTCAGCCCAATCGTAATTACCGACTAAGCTTGGATCCCATACGGTATTATTGTTGGTCCAGCCTTTAGCAATATTTGCCCAAGAAGCCGGCACTTTAGACCATTTGTCATAATCTTTCTTGTAGTCAGGTGTTGTGGTACCGAAATTTGCCAAGCGCGCATAATCCAACCATTCGGCTGCATCCATGTATTCTGTGACATCATACATTTTTTCAAATGTCGCTGTACCTGCATAATTCAACATTAGGCGACCTTTTTTACCTTGCTTGGTCGTCACCAAAACCACACCATTCGCACCACGCGAACCATAGACAGCTGTTGCAGAAGCATCTTTTAGGACATCAATGGTTTCGATATCGCTTGGATTGATATTGTCAATGCCTCCAGCCTGCAATACCATTCCATCGACTACATATAGCGGATTTTGATCTGCATTGATAGATCGTACTCCTCTGATTTTTATACTACCTGTTGTTCCCGGTCTTTGGTTCGAAGTGATATCTACACCGGCCACCTTACCTTGCATTGCCTGCAATGCATCTTTTACAGGCATTGCCTTCAGTTCTTTTTCCCCCACACTGGCAATTGAACCCGTCACATCCTTCTTTTTCATCGTGCCATAACCAACCACCACGACTTCATCCATGACATCGACCTTTTGTGCAAGAACTATATTGAAGTTATTTTGACTACCAACAGAAATTTCTTGGGATTCGAAACCAAGGCTTCTGAAGGCCAATACATCCGATGGCAGCGCGTTGATGGTAAATGACCCATCGGCATTGGTCTTTACCGTCATAGTTTTGCCTTTTACCTGTACTGTCACACCTTGAACAGGTGAACCTTTTTCATCATTTACCTTTCCAGTCCTCGTAGTTTGAGCAAATAAATTTAACGTACACAACATCGCCATAAACAGCAAAAAAGTGTACTTCTTTACATGATGATCAAACCTAATTGTTAAATAGTTTATCATTAAAGTATTATTTAGGTATTATTTTATTCTTTCCCTTGTTGATCTTCGGTAGTGAAAATCGGTTTTCATTATACGAGATAATGAAAATGTTGTATGATCTTTACTTATTGCTTTATAGGACGACTGGCTTAAAAAAATAATCAGATTTCCCCTTAGGCTTATAATGTTGGTTAAAAGTAACAGGATGATTTGTAATAACCATCCTGTTCAATCCTGTCATTAGCTGGCGCCAAAAATAAAAAAATCGCCCTTAAATGCTAAGGGCGATTAAATCAATTAAAATATTAATATCCGGGATTCTGTGTATACAAGCCCGGACTATTGTCTAGTTCTGACTGTGGCACCGGATATAGGACATAATTGACTTGAAAATCTAACATCTGCTTTGCGACGTCCTCTTTCCTGATCCAAGCCTTCATGACCGATTCGACACTACCACTGCGGACAAGATCAAACCATCGCACCCCTTCGCCAATAAACTCCCTTCTGCGTTCGTCCATCAGCTGTGATTTAGTGACATTCGTCAACTCAGTTGTCAATCCGGCGCGTTTTCTGATTTGATTGATGACCGCATCTACATCCGTTTGAATGTTCCCAGAGGCGCCATTCAATATGCACTCCGCCTTTAGCAATAGCAAATCACTATAACGGAATACAATATAATTGATCGGCCAATCCATTCGATTTGCAGGCACTTTGGTAAGGTCTACAAACTTCTTAACAAATGATCTTGTTTCAGCAACATTGCCATAGATATATCCTTGCTGAATACTGAACGTCTTTCTGCTGTCACCTGTATCATACAGCTTAAGCAGGTCATCAGATACTGGCCTGATTGTTAAGCCTCCTTGCGTGGCTAGCCCGAGTGAATTGAACCAATTATCAGGCACAAGCACCCAAGGAAATGTTGCCCCAACAACAGGATTAGCGCCGCTTGAATATTCAATATTAAAAATCACTTCCTTGTTGCGCTCATTACCGTAATCAAAAATGCTATTATAGCTGGTCAGCAAACTAAATTCATTGCTGTTGATCACCTCGTTAAACTGCTCCACCGCTTTCCCCCATTCGTTACTGTTCAAACCCGCACCTTCAACGCCCAATGTGGGTCCTGACCGTGTCATATAGACCAAGCCAAGCAACATTTTTGCGGCGTATTTATTGACACGGCCTTTATCTGCAGCAGCGTACGCACTGGGTGCAGGCAGCGCATTAATTGCTTTGTTCAGATCTTCAATAATCAACGCATACAACTCCTCCACGTTACTCCGGCCAACGCTTTTAGCTTGGCTGGCGGATACCACCTTGTCGATCCGTGGCACTTTGCCAAAGTATCGGATCAAATCAAAATAAAAAAATGCACGCAAGAACCGGGCTTCGCCTTCCATTCTATTGCGAAGGCTTTCATCAATAATAGCCGTGGAACCATTCGCCGCAAGTTGTTCCAAATAATTGTTTACACGAAAGATGCCGTTAAAATTTGTTTGCCAAGCTTCTATCACATAGGGGTTACTCGCAATCGTTTTATGAAAACTGTTGATCCCTTCCCAATCACGCACTCCGCCGTCCGACACTGCGTACAAGTTATCCGATCGTGTTTCCGAGAGATTCATCAGGCGATCAGGATATCCTCGTGTACTGTTATATATAGCGTTCAATCCTTGAATAAAATCATTTGCTGTCTTAAAGTAGGTATCTGAAGTAGCACTCGAAATTGGTTGCTGATTCAGATCCATTTTGCAAGATCCCAATAGACCTGCTATCAAAAAAAATAGGCTCAATTTTTTCATCGTTCTAAAAATTTACGTTTAAACCAAATGTCACTGTCTTTGGAATTGCCAGGCCCCCATAATCACCCGCCTCGGGATAATCAGAGCTTCCGCTTAGATTTGTGTTTGAAGATTCCGGATTCACACCCCCGTCATATTTGTCCTTTCCCCAAAAATTCTCCAATGTCACGAATAAACGGACCAAACTAAGTTTGGACTGACTCCCCAATTTCAGGTCTTTTATATTATAACCAAGAGTGACGTTGCGTAAACGCCAATAATCCGACGAATACAGCCAATCTGTATTTTTAATCCGTCCAAACGTTGAATAAGCTTTTCCAACACGACCTTCTCCAGGATCCTCTTCCGAACGCCATCTATCCCGATAAAATCCAAGCGCATTGTCTGATGATCCTTGACCGGTACGTCCCAAGGCACGTCCTAATAAGGAATAGATATGACCACCATTCTGGCCTTGGAACATAAAACTCAAATCAAAATTTTTATACTTAAAGTTGTTGGTTATCCCCCATACATAGCTCGGGTTTGGATGCCCCACAATCACACGGTCATTCGCATCAATCACACCATCTCCATTGGCATCCACATATTTTGGATCACCTGCCTTTTGGCTACCATACAACGCAGCCCCAGCATCAATGTCTGCTTGACTCAATATGCCGTCTTGTTTAACGACATAAATACTATACATCGGCTCGCCAATCCGTAGAAGACTATGCTGGATATCAAATGAGGACGGTATTAAAATCTCCTTTTGCTCACCATCAAGTTTTGTTACTTTATTGGAATTATGACTAATATTAAAAGAGGTAGACCATGAAAAATCTGCTTTTCTGACCTGATGGGACGTGATCTCTAAATCCCAGCCTTTACTTTTCACCTCTCCTGCATTATCCAAATAGGAAGAAAAACCTGTCGAAAGCATGGAAGGAACATTTAGCAATAAATCACTGCTCTTCCGGGTATACCAGTCAAATGATCCTGTAATGCGGGAACCCAAAAGGCCAAAATCCAATCCCACATCATAAGTCCGCGATTTTTCCCATCTTAGATCCGGATTAATGATATTGCTTGGCGCCTGTCCAGAAACGGAAAGGCCATTTGACGAATAATTATAAAAGCCCAACAAGGCAATGCTACTGTAATCACCTATATTGTTATTCCCTGATTCACCATAGCTTCCGCGTAATTTCAGCTCATTGATAAAGGTAACTGGTTTCATAAAACCCTCCTGTGACAGACGCCAGCCCATGGACAACGATGGGAACCAACCCCATTTTGTATTGGATCCAAAACGCGATGAGCCGTCCCGACGAATACTTCCAGAAAGCAAATACTTACCGTCATAGGCATATTGGACACGCCCAAAATAAGAAAGCAAGACACTTTGTGTTGCGCCTGTTGAGGCAACTGTAGCAACTGCACCGTTCAAAGTTGTTATAGAACTATTGGTATAACCTCCCTGCGAGGTGATGGAAGAAGTTTCAAGTTTATCAAAATTATAGGCTTGCCCCAGCAATGCGGTAATATCATGTTTGTCAAAATTGAGATGATAATTTAATGTATTCTCGTTTACAAAAGTTTGCTTTCGATACACACTGTTGGAGCCATAGGTCGCTTGATTCGGGTTGTTGGTTCGGTTAGCCAAAGTTCCGCCTACAGTGTAGGGCTGAAATCTATTACTTCTGCTATCGGTTTGATCCAAATTAACTGTAGTCTTAAAATTGAAGTTATCAAGAATATTGTACTGTCCGTAAACTGTCCCCAGTAAACGTGAAATTTTGTTTTCCCCGATATAATAATTCAATTTGGCAATGGGATCATTTGTTGAAGTACTCCAAGGATATTTTTCATTGTCAAAAACGTTTACTGTTCCAGCAGGATGGTCCTGAACAGGTGACATCGAATAAATCTGATGCATGATATTATCCTTTCCTTCCACTCCGGGATCGTTTCCGATAGAATAGGTAGGTGCTAAGTTTAAACCAAATGCGAATTTTTTATTCGGTTTTACTTCAACGTTAGCTCTGGCAGTATAGTTTTTATAATCCAAGCCTTTCACAATACCTTGTTGATTGAGGTAATTCCCCGAGATATAATAATTGACAAATTCTGTCGCTCCCGAAGCCGCAACCTGGTAGTTTTGGATCACTCCTTTTCGATACGCTTCGTCTTGCCAATTGATAAGGTAAAGCCCGGGATGTCCGGGTTCCAGCCAACGGTCATCATACATATAAGATGTATTATATGTCCCGTCGGCGAGTCCCAATATTTTCCGTCGTTCGGCATTGCTTTGGCTTGCCAGCCTTCCGGTACCCGAGGCTTCCCATTGTGCATTGATCATCTCCACCGCTCTATCTATCCACTCTTCACCATTTAACATATCCAATTTTTTATAAGCCTCGGACATGCCTACGTATGAATTGAGACTTACTTTAGCCTGGCCGCTCTTCCCGCGTTTTGTGGTGATCAAAACAACTCCGTTTGCTGCTCGGGATCCATAAATTGCAGCTGCAGATGCATCTTTTAGTACCTCCACAGATTCAATATCGTTGGGGTTCATATTATCCAGCGGATTTCCTGAGGCATAGTTTCCCGAGCCGTTTTGCGAGGCCGTTGACAGTGGGAAACCGTCAATGACATACAAGGGTTCACTTCCAGCGGTAATAGAGCCCGATCCCCTGACCTGAACACTTAACCCTTTTCCGGGAACACCTGTAGATTGCTTAACCCGTACACCGGACATCTGTCCGATCAGGGCTTGATCAACCCGTGCAATAGGGCGCTCATCGAGATTCTCAGCATTAAACTTTGAAACCGGTGCTATAAGGTTAGTTCGTTTTTGGGATCCATAGCCAATGACGACAACCTCATCCAATGCTTCTTGTTTCGGCAACAACTCAACACGTAGAAATGCTAATGTTGATACGCGGACTTCTTTCTGCTGGTATTCCACAGAACGAAATACAATGTTGTCACCAGATTTTGCATGAATACTGAAATCACCATTTTGACCGCTTGCCCCTTCATTTTTGCCATTTACCTGGATTGTAACGCCACTGATCGGCTGATTTTTACTATCAACAACTTTTCCAGTCAGTGTCCCCTGTGCGTACAATACATGCGTAAAAGCCATTTGAGCCACAACAATGGCCCCATATCGCATTATGTTTTTCATGGATTGAGTTTTTTAATTATTAATCTGATTTATATTGGTAAATCAATTTAAAAGAACTCATTTGATTAACTGTCCTGAACTTACATGATAACCAGACAATTGCAAATTTTAAAAACTTAAAACGCACTCCATTTTGTACATTTTAACGATCGAAATTGTAAAAAGTAATGTCCAAAAAAAAGCCTCGTTTTATACGAGGCTTTCAATAGTGCTTACTGCTTTTTGCTTTTAATAACTCCAAATGGTCACGGGTCCAATCAGACCGCTTTCCATGGGTTTCCAGCCGCTTGCATCAAAATCTTTATAATTGATATTGACAAAATTGATTTCATGATAATTTCGCCAGGCAACTTTTTTACGGTCTAAATAGCTGATACGGTTTGCCATTAAATTGGCAACCTCTATGCGAATCTTGTTTTCCCCATTGACAAGCATTGTTGTAATATCTAGCTGAAACGGAACCGACCATAACACACCGGCCTCCTTTCCGTTGACATAGACCTTTGCACTTTCAGCAACACGACCCAATTTCAGTAGATAGGATTTTGATTGATCCTTATTGATCGAAATTGTTGTTTCATAAGCCCCTGTTCCGGAAAAATTGACAGCATCTTGGTCTCCCCAATCTGTCCAGGAGGAGAGTTGATCGAGCTTTTTAGCCTTTGGTAAAACAGGTCCACCAGCAATAAAACTCACTTTCCAATCGCGATCCAATTGCGCCACTTGGTTTAACTCGTCCTGATAACGAAAGGGTTCTCCGGCCTGTTGCGCTGAGGCAAGGACTATCCAGGAATAGCCAGATGGAATCTGCACCCGTATTTTGCCGTTAGCTGATGGCAACTGATATGTCTGCCCAGTTTGAGGATCCAACAGCGAATAATGTGAAGCCTGTACATTTAGTGTAATGTTACGATCAACGGTCTGTCCACTATGATTGACCAAATAATAATACCTGTCCTTACCAGCGGCTCTGCGTGAAAACTTCAACCCTGTTTGGTTAATCCGTTCTGGTGCGATCTCTTCTGTTTCGAGCGCCGAATTGACATCTGTCGTAAGATAGATTTTGCCTCTTCCAAAAGCTGTATACTGATTCGCTTTATCCTTTTCGAAACCTAGCGATGCAATTAATTTATTAAACAGTGTACGACGTTCCTCTAATTGGCTATATCCAGGAATCTCTTGCGGTAATTGCTGGAAGATGACAGTTGCGCCTTGGTTGGCCATTTCCAGGATTTTCTGCAGTGTCACTTCAGAAAAATAATGACAGGCAGGTATATAAATTGCCCGATAAGGGATCGCATCCTTTGAGGTTTGTAATTTCCCGTCGTTTACTGTAGTTCCCGCCAGAATTTTATCTGTTGCAAAATCAAAGCTATAGCCCCGTTTCTGCAGCTGAACACTTTGTTTATAAAATTGCGTCGGATGTAACCACTCGTCAACATCATGAACCTTTAATGCCTTATCCATTCCCTTGGCATTATTCCAAATATCATAAATGGGCCAATATACCAGCAGTTCGTTGTCAGCACGCGTAGATTGCAAGATAGATTGCACACGTGTAATATATTGATTCAAACCGGTAAGGTGGTCCCAGAACGAATTTTGTGGAACAAAATTAACGGAAGCATAGAACAACCATCCGGGAAAAGGTACATTTTTCGGCGAATAGGTTGTCCCATGATAGAATACATGATTCACTCCAGCAAGGAATAGTTGTTCGACTTCTGGTTTCGTTTGTGACAAAGAAGTTTTAAAATGTTCCGTCAGCCAGGTGAATGTTTCCGAAGAAGTATATTTTTTACCGTATACATTTGTCGCCGACGTCGCAAATTTCGCCATCATGGGGTCTGGATCCACATTACGGATATCAGCAGTATCCCGTCTTAATCCAGGAATATCAAAACTGCTGGATCCAAAGGTTTCACACTCCGCAATATCTGTATCCGCATACAAATCAATCAGATTTCCTGGAGATCCATGGGCTTGATTTTTTGAGACTGCGCTAAAGCGATGGGCGAAATTCGTAAACGGGATCAAAAAATTCTGGGCGAGCAATGCATTTACAACTTCACGATAATCCGATTTAAGGCCTGCTGTTTTAGCTTCATTCTTGCCCTTACCTGCAAAATCCAGGAGATGATCCTGTAACCTATATCCCTTTATCCGTTCAAATGATTGCAAAAACTCATCCGTCCAATTCGCACCGTATACTTCGTAGCTATCGTTAAAAAAAGCACGTACATGCAATGGTTTGTCCTGAAAAGCTTCGGCAAATCTATTGAAATAAGATGCCACAGAATGCTTCCCCAGGTGATCCAACGTATATCCTTCTCCGCCCGGAGCGGCACGTTTGACTTTCTGCCCTGTTCTACCAGAAAAGACAGCTATTAAACGAATATCGGTAGGGGCTTCCCATGTTCCAGCAGTCCTTGAAATATGATCATCCAGATTAATCTCGCTATTGTCGGCTCTAAATGCCCGTAATGCCTGCAAAAAGAAATAATGTTGTTTAGGATCCTTAGGCTTTAAGGGAAAGGTGACTTTTTCACCTTTTTTTAATTCAAATTCATCTAGGATCAATTTGGTAGCGGCATCCTTTTCTTTGATTTGAGGTCCCCCAAATGGCCAACCAGTTCCCAAATTAATATCCACTCCCATGCCCAAGGCATTGGCCTTATCCGTTGTTACCCCCAACATATTCATCCATTGTGGTGAAAGAAAGTTCAGGTAGCTGGATTCAAATCCCTTAGCGCCATAAATAGGTGTTACCTCAACTCCACCAAAACCACTTTTTTCAAATAAGGTTAATTCGCGTTCGAGATTAGGTCGGTCCACAGCCGAACCGAGCCACCACCAACGCGTCCAAGGCCTCATTTCTTTGGTAACTGCTGGCCATAAATCCTGCGCCATCGTTCGACCGACAGCCAACAGATTACAGGCAAGCACTAATGATATATAAATTTTCTTCATGTTACAGTTGGCCTAATCTAGGTGAAATACTTTTTTCAAACTGACCGATACTGGAGAATGATCGGCATGTACTTCCATGATATCAGACATATAATCCCACCATTGCTGAACAATAGTTTCCTTACCCAACTCTTGTGACGAATGTCCTGCTAAATATTGAACAGCAAATAGAGTGTCTGTCTCCTCATCCAAAAAAATGGAATAATCAGACACCCCATTTTCGCGTAATAAGGTTATTAATTCTGGCCAGATCGCGTCATGTCTCCGCTTATATTCCGCAGACATTCCCGGTTTCAATTTCATTTTAAATGCTATTTTCTCCATTTCTTTTAAGTCTTCAACTATTTTATGATCGACAAATTTTCTTAATTGGCCAATACCTGATGTATGTCAGCTTCGATAATGCTCAAGGTGCCTTTGGCATTCGCGTCATTACGGGCCACACCATCATCAAGTTTCTTGCCCCCCATTTCAACCTGATTGTTTTCCCTCGTGGTAAAAGGTGCATTTTTAAGTTTTATTGTTATTTTTTCACCCCTTGTACGCGGAAATGACAAGGTACAATAGCCTAATGTCACATCTGTATTGCCGTCGAAAACAAGTTTTTCGTCCACAAAAATCTGCAATGGATAAGATCTTGATCTAAAATTATTCAGTTTCAGGTCAACTTCATCAATATCGGATTTTTCCTGCAAGGTGTATGTAATCCAGGCAGTGCCCAGTTGTCCATCATTGACCCAATCCGACAGTTCATTATCGTCGTAAGATTGTGATGCTTTCTCTTGATTGGCACCAGCAGCAACTGCACGGATTTTGAGACTTTTTTTCAGTTGCACCAATGTGGGGTTCGCAGGACTTGGTCCACGCGCTAAAAATGAAGGCAAATTTTCGTTAGATTCCTTGACGAAATAATCCGCCATGGTTTTGAGGGGTTGCACCGTCCAGACGGTTGAATCTGACAGCAGACCACTTGATGTCGCCTTCAACATCACACGCCCCGATTTATCGTACTTTGTGCGAAGTAATACACGATTTACACCAGCCTCCACAGGAAGTGAGGTCGCTAAAATATAGTTATCAGGCCCCTGGGCGATACCCCCGCGCCAATCCATCGGTCCATCCAACTTAAAGTCAATCGTATTAGAAGCCAATGGGCAACGTAATCCGTTTTTGTCAAGCACTTCGACTTCTGCCAATACCATATCGTTACCATCAGCAAATAAGCCATTTTTACCATGTTGCGCCGTCAAACGGATTTTGTAAGGCTCACCTGTTGTTTTTAGTTCTTTCTTATTTAACAACTTTCCATCTTTTGTGAATGATTTTGCCGTCAATACGCCGGCCTCAAAATCAACGGATGGAAATCGGTATAGGAAGTCGTATAGCTTTTCCGCTTCTTTCTGTACTTTTCCGTTCACAGCTAATTCGACCCGGTCAGCGGCCGAAACGACCAATACATCTTTTTTCGTTCCGGGAGCATAGTTCCAGTGTCCTACAAGGTACAAGCCTTTTGGATCAGGAGCGATCCAGCCATCCCACATCACCTGGTGGGCAAAGTAAGCATCTTTGGGAATACGCATGGCGTCTACTTCACCACTTCTTCTGTAATTCTCTTTTCCCCTAAAATGGGTATTGGAATCCGAGAAAATAATATTGACACCGCCCGAATTTACGCGATCACCAGTGCCCGGACGCATCTTCCAATATTCCCACCAACGGTGTACCGCTTCAACAACATAAGTATCTTGATTCCTGTTATAATCACTGGCATCTACACCTTTATAAAGCGGGCCTTCACCATCCTTATGAAAAGGATAACTCAATTCGTCCCAATATTTACGTAAGGCCTCATCCCGCATATATTCGGTTGCAATCATGGGGTGGCGCGCACTTTTATTGATATACAACATTTCACCACCATACTCAGCTAGCTTACTATCCAGCATCTCACGTGAGCCAATTGCCCGTCCGCCAGCTGGATCGTATTGATCACGAATGGTCTTCATCTCTGCCATATGCTCCTCCGAAATCGATTCGTTTCCACATTCATAAAACAAGACACTTGGGTTATTCCGATAATAAATAATTGCATCACGCATAAGCTCCGTTCGCTGCTCCCAACGTCTACCTTGGACATCTTTTTCGGCATCTCCTGCAGGTAGCATTTGCATCAGTCCCACGCGGTCGCAGGATTCAACATCCTGTTTCCAAGGTGTTACGTGCATCCAACGAACCAAATTGGCATTGCTCTTGACCATCAGTCCATTGCTAAAATCACTTAACCAAGGTGCTACAGACAAACCAACAGCAGGCCATTCATTACTTGTACGCTGTGCATAGCCCTTCATCATCAAAACCTGATCATTCAGATATACCATGCCATCTTTAAAAGCCGTTTTTCGAAATCCTGTTTTCGTCTTTACAGCGTCTATAGTTTTGTTGTCCTGTACAATTTTTGTCGTAACCGTATAGAGATAGCCATAACCCCAGCTCCAAAAATTAACCTGATTCATGGTTGAGTTCATGGTCAATTGTTGTGTTCGATTGGCAGGAAGATTGAACTTTTTTGAAAATGTTTTCACTAATTTTCCTTCGGCATTATGTACTTCGGCAACAAAGTTGACCAGACGCGATTGCAGGGTTTCATTCTTTACCTCCGAAGAAACAAAAAGATCCATTGTCTTTTCAGGAATATTTATGTTTTTCGCATACACATAAACACCTGTAGTCTTCAAATTGGAATACAATGGTAAAGTCTGATAAATTTTGGAAGTAAAGTGGATCCACACATTTTTTGGAATTCCACCATAGTTTGCATTAAAGTTTTTATCGTTCCATTGATACGTGCTATTTGTTGCCTTTTCACGATAGCTCCAACTATTGTCTATACGTATGGCCAAGATATTTTCGTGATCGCGATCAATCAGGTCCGAAATATCAAGTCCTGCTGCCATAACGCCATTTTCATGACGACCAATAAATTTTCCATTGAGATAAAATTCTCCGCCAAAGCGAATCCCTTCAAATTCCAAAAAGACCTTATCAGAAGTAATTCCCTTGGGAATACTAAACTTTTTTCGATACCAAACAATAGTTGTCGAAAGGTCATGTATCGCTTTTGTGAAAGCTTCATCTTCATTCCATGCTTGAGGCAAGGCAACCTGCTTCCATGCCCGATCATCGAAGCCCGTAGCAGAAGCATCACTAACATCGCCAATATGGTAACGCCAGTCAGCGTTGAAACTAAAAGTCCTCCTCCCCGCTTGAGCATATGTACCGAATGAAAGCAGCAGGCAACAAAAAATAAACAGGAACCTTTTCATCTTATCTTGACAACATTTTATAAACCTCTGTCCCCCCCAATAAAAAACAACCCAAACCGTAATCTTCAAAATCCGGTTGACTTGAAAAACTGACGGGCTGACCATCCTTAGGTTCTTTCCCTGTTCCTTGTAAATAGCCCAAAAACCCAGAAGGGTGTACCGCTTCTGCTAGCATTACTTTCCATGCCTTTTCTACAACAGGGCGATATATTTTAGCATCCAGGAAACCATTATTGATACCCCAGGCCATACCATAGACAAATAATGCTGTCCCTGAGGTTTCCCGTCCGCCAAAATTATTGGGATCATGCAGGCTGACATTCCAAAATCCATCTGGTCTTTGGATAGGAACAAGTGCTTCCATCAATGCCTTATAATCCGCTACATATTCTGCTCGATGTACTTCGTTTTCCGGAATTAAAGATAGTACCCTCACTAAAGCTGCTACCACCCATCCATTACCGCGTGACCAATAGCAGTCCTCACCATTTGGTTCTTTGTAGGGAGGAACAAAATCTTTATCGCGCCACCAAAGTTTATCGGTCTGATTATATAGGCCTCCACCTTCCTGCGTTTTTGAATGATGATACATTTTATACATGTAATCAAAGTAAGTTTGATCCTTCGTCATTACACCCAGTTTGGCATAAATTGGCATGGCCATTTGTATGGCATCAATCCAAGTCCAATCGTCTACTTTTCCAGATTTGATAATATAATCTATATTGGCTTTAATCTTTTGGATACGCTCAGGCTTCGCTTCAATCTCATAGAGATCCAGGTAGGTTTGCCCACAAGCCTGGTCATCGGCATTTCGAGTTTCTAAACCGTTGCGCATCCCCCAATCATGTTTATTTCCCCAATCCACTGCATAATTGTAGTATTCGTTGTTTTTATCAATCTGATAAAGTGCCATGAGCCCTTCGTAATAAACGGCCCGGGTCCAGATGTTGCTCGGCCGCCAACGGTTGGTGTAGATCGGTTTCCCTGTGTCTGTCCATTTGTTCATGAAATAACGATTGGTCAACTGCAACGATTGGAGTACATCTACAGCAGATAATTCCTGCTTCTGTTCGACAACTTTCTTCGTCGATGAACATGCTGAAAGGAAAAATGCAATCAATAAAGTGGTCGTATAAGTATTAAATATTTTCATGTTTTTCTTTATATAATTATTCATAACGGGAATTCCTTTTTTTTCTGAAAGTGTCTGATCTTATTGGCCAGAGAGAACCTTCTTTTGCTTTCACTGCTGTTGGTGTCTGCGAAATCATGAAGGTTTTTGAGCGAGCTGCTCGTAGGGTATCACACCAACCCTTTTCGCCCAGTTTTCATAGATCTGAACCATTTCTCGGTATATTTTCGGAAAAGAGGCTGATAAGTCTACTGTTTCACTTCTATCTTTTTCTATATCATATAAATACCACCTATTTTCAGGATAGGAAGAGACCAATTTCCATTTTCCTTTGCGCACAGCTTTGTTACCTTCGTGCTCAAAACAAATTTCCCTATCCATATCCTTCTGTTGCTCATTCCATAGCGGAAGCAAGGAGGCCCCTTCCATCGGTTTAATCGTATTACCGGCATAATTTTTAGGATAGTTTGCTCCCGACCATTGTGCTAAGGTTGGCATGATATCGATCAAATGGGCTGGCCTATCAAACTGTTTTCCTTGAGGCAGAAACTTGGGGCCATATGCGATAAAACTGGTTGCATTGCCACCCTCAAACTCCCAATGCTTAAACTTTTTGAAAGGGGTATTGCTCACTGCAGCGCCTTCGATTCCATAAGCTGTAAAAGAACGTGGATGACTAGCAGGGAATTCATTCGCAGCTCTAATTTCTGCTGTAAATCCCGCATTGGTTATTGTCTCATTGCTCGCCCCGTTATCAGAGAGAAAAATAAAAACAGTGTTGTCCAATTGCCCTTTTGATTGGAGATAATCAACCAGTCGGCCAACATTCTGATCCAATTCGTCTACCATCGCCGCGTAGACAGCCATCTTTTCATCCCATTTTACTTTTTCTTCCCAGCTGCAATCATTCCAATTTCGCAAGGTGGTATCCATTGGAGACAATTTGGTCGTTGGTGGCACTATCCCTAACTGCTGCTGTTTTTGAAAACGCTTTTCACGGATAGCCTCCCAGCCTTCCATATATTTACCCCGATACTTTGCAATATCCTGCGGTTTGGCATGTATAGGCCAGTGGGGTGCCTGAAAAGCGAGGTATAGAAAAAAAGGATCCTCTTTTTTCGTTTCCAAATGCTCGCCAATGAAAGCCATCGCATAATTCGTATAGGCATCCGAGCTATAGTAATCTTTTGGCGGAACGATCGTCTCATTGTCTAAAGCTATCGTCAATGTTTGTTTGGGACGATAAGGCCGGTTTTCAAAGTAGCTGTTTGCTCCATCAATTAGCCCATAGTAGCGCTGAAATCCACGCTGCCGAGGCCAATTTTCTTTTTCCTGTCCAACATGCCATTTCCCAGCCATATAAGTTCCATAACCTGCGCTTTTCAATAGTTCGGCCAATGTGACCGAGTTTCTATTTAAATAGCCCTGATAGGCAGGAAAAGGACGCTTGTTCATCATATCGCCCACACCTGCCTGATGCGGATACAATCCGGTCAATAGAGAAGCACGTGATGGACAACAACGCGAAGCATTATAAAAGTTAGTCATCTTAATACCATCCTTTGCCATTTTATCCAAATGTGGGGTCTGAATTTCGGAACCAAAACAACCTAAATCAGCATAGCCCATGTCATCGGCCAGAATCAACACAATATTGGGCCGTTGCTGTGCACGGACTGTAAATACTGTGAGCAGAAAGAAGATCGTCAGCGGAAAGGTAGATTTTATCATACTACATAAATTTCTTTAGTCCGATTTTGGTTTGTGCTTTCAATTGCTCCGCAACGAGTTTAGCATTTAGCAAAGCACCTGCTTTAATTGTGTGGGTCGCATCTTTAGGATCAAAAAATTCTGTTTCTACATTCTTTTTACCCAATGTTTCATACTGGGCTATCACTTGATCCTGCAAGGGGATAAAAAACGCATTAGTCTGTTGTGCAGCTTCTTTTGCCCATGTTGCATAATCCGATTTACGCACTTGGTTTCCTTCCCAGGCATTGCGCGGAATAGGTGAACAAATAATTGCTGTGGCTCCTTTGTCTTGAATATTTTTCACAAATCGACGTAAGTAAAAACCATAACTATAGACAACTTCATGTTGCTTCAGCAATGGATTATACACTTCTTGGTAATCGTCGCCATTTCCTTTTATCGTTCCACGAGCACGTAACGTATCCACAATAGGACTTGAATCATTATGTCCAAATTGCATAAGGACAAAATCGCCCGGCTGTATGCTATCCAGTACCCTCTGCCAAAGCTTTGGATTGTTATAAAATGTCCGGGTACTTGTTCCCCCCAAAGCACGATTCTTGACATTGATCTTATCTAATTTAAAATACTGACCGATCAAACTTCCCCAGCCCCACTGTCCATTGGCCCCATTTCCCTGTCCGTTTTTTACGGTGGAATCACCAATAATAAATAAGGTCGGTTTATGCTGTTTTTCCAAAAAAGACATACTGATTACAGCGAAAAGGACCGCAGCCCAAGGCAACAATTTCAATTTCATCTTCGTTTTTATTTAATGTATTGTACTAATTGGCTTTTAATCCTCCGAAATCCTTCGATAACAGACAATGCATTTTCTCTTGCTCCAGCTTTATTCGTATGCGTATGGTCACCTGGAAAATAATTGGATTTTACCCGTTCAGCTCCAAGCTGATCATATTTATCTGCGGTAATACTATTCAGATCCAAAAAAGGAACGCCCTGTTCTTCTGCAATCTGCCTAGCCCACAAGCCAAAGTCGTTGTCGGCTCGTTTCACCTTACCTTGATTATCCCATTGGTTGCGCGGAATCATGGATAACAAAATTGGTGTTACCCCCTTTTTCTTTGCTTCAATCACAAAACGACGCAGGTTTTCACCGTAAGTGCGCACGGTCTCCTTCTTTCCATTTCCCCAATCCAGCACAACAGAATCCCGGCCGATGCCCCGTAGCACACCCCGATAGCCTTGTTTGCTGGTATCGGGCTTACTGCCCTCGTTATGGCCAAACTGAATCAATAAAAAATCTCCCGGCTTGAACAAAGAATCAACTTTTGCCCATCTTCCTTCTTTGACAAATGTTCGTGTACTACGCCCCGCCATTGCATGATTGTCTACACGGATTCGTGTCGTATCCAATAATTCAGGAATCAGGGTACCCCAGCCCCAATATTCCTTATTGCTGTTCTTAACGGTCGAATCACCGATAAGATAAATCGTAGGTCTATCTTGCTGTTTTGCAAAGGATATCAAAAGAACGGCTGTCAGTGCCATCCCTATCCATTTTATTGTATGCTTCATTTGCTAACTTATCTATTTCTTTTAGTCAAAAAATCCAAATCGCGCTTCCAAATTTCTATTTTTTATGGGCATACTTTACCAGCTGAATGTTCGGCTTGACTGGACGATCCATACCTGCGCCGAGATAATACCCCGTATGTGGCGGTTGATTGTAAGCCACATTCTGCCATGCTATGCTCAAGCGATACTGTGGATCATGCATCAACGTATATACCCTTTGCGTTGTAGGGATCGTTGTTGTATAGATACGTAGGCTTTGGTTGTCATCTGCACGTAGGATCAATTCTTCACGCCAATCGCCAAAGATATCCGCGCTCAGGTTAGGTGTACTTTTAGTTCCATTGATCGACGATGCTCCAATCCCCGTAAAGATTCGTTCTATTTTCCCATTTTTATATTTTTCAATATAGTTACTGTTTAAAAGTTCCCGGCTCAAATCAGCATCCCACCAAATCAAAAAATTGGTCGATCTCGGAGCCGGCCCTACACGATTACCTTTGGTATCGTACATATCTCTAGATCCCAGCCACCACAGATACGCCCCTTTATGATCGGGATCTATATTTGCAGCAACACCGCGGGGAATATCTTGGTCTATTGCACTTTTAAACAATATTGCACCAGTTTTGGCATCCAATAAAGCCACGCCGGTCCCTTTCCGCCCTCCTTTCAGTTCATGGATTCCAAAGATCTCCAGGCCGGGTCTTTCAGGATCTAAGTCACCGACATGCAGCGCATCACCATGTCCCAGTCCTGTACTGTATAGACCTTTGCCATTATCATCAATAACCATCGAACCAAATACAATTTCATCTTTGCCATCCTGGTCAACATCCGCGACCGTAAGATTATGATATCCCTGTCCGGAATAAGGATCTTTACGAACTTTGCTATCAAATACCCAGCGGTTCACTAATTTTTTATCTTTAAAGTCCCACGCTGCCAGAGCTGTCCGTTCATAATATCCCCGTGTCATCACAACACTTGGATGTACACCATCCAAATAGGCTACACAAGCTAAAAATCGATCGCTGCGATTAGCATTTGTATCTCCCCATGAATTTAGCTCTCCACGTTCTGGTAGATAATCTACAGAGCTTAGGGCTTTGCCCGTCAATCCATCAAATACGGTTAAATATTCAGGTCCTTTCAATATGCGACCAACAGTCCGCGAATTTAATACGGTATCACGCCAATCGGCCTGGGCATCACCAATGACATTTCCCAGTCCATCTTTCGTACCGTCGGCCGTTTTGCAGACCAGCTCCGCACGGCCGTCACTATCGAGGTCGTATACCATAAATTGGGTATAATGTGCTCCTTCCCGGATATTTTTACCCAAATTGATTTCCCAGAGAAAAGTACCATCTAGTTTATATGCCTGAAAAATAGGTTCCGAAGTAATCCCATTGTGTGCGTTATCATGTCCAACACCCGTCTGATGAACAATCAGTTCGTAAGTCCCGTCGCCATCCAAATCACCTACAGAAATATCACCAGGAGTGTATCCTTTGGGAGTACGTAAAGGAATATTTAAGTATTGCTGTACTTTTTGATCTTTCGATAAGGTCAATTTAGCAACTTCTTTTTCTTTACCTCCGGTTACTATATCCAAAATGTAAGTAACATCTTGATTCAAATCGACATGATCGTCCAAAAAATTAGTCCCTTTGGTCAAAGGTGAAGTATTTAGTTTTTTCTGCTTGCCATTCCCTTCCTTTCTATAAATTGCAAAGGCCGTATCAAAATCGTCAGTGCCAAGCAAACGCCAGCTTAAAAAAACAGCGTTGTCCGTCGTTTTTACACCCACCATCCCCCGATCCAAAAACTCCATTTTACGTTGGCCTGAAACGGCTAGGGAACCGATCAGTGCCCCAGTCAAAAGAATAAGTTTTGTCTTCATAATTCAAGGTCTAAGCCACAGCAATATGCTGGTACATATTATTATTGCTTTTTATTATTAACAGTTACATTATTTAGGACAAAGTTTTTAATATATTCCCTGTGAATCGCTGGATCTTTGGCTGCACGGACGTGCATATTTTGAAATGTAAAATCCGACAGCACATATTGTTCCGAATTTAGGACATCGAATACGATGTCGCAATCCAGATCTATATTGCGTAGGACAATATTTCTTGCATAGGACATTTTAATATCTTTCTCGCCCTTCAAATCAAAAAATTGGGTCCAAGGTTTAATAAACAACATGCTATTGACATTTCCCTTTACATTTTCGATCAAAATGTTTTCATATTCTTGTGGCGTATCCGGCCGCATCTTTAACTGCAACAGCTTGCGTGCTTTATCTAAGGTATTGTTCCTAAAAATCACATTATAGCTATGAATAGATTCACTACCACAAGTCAGTGCACTATGACAAAATCCAAAGAAACAATTCTCAATAATAATATTTGAATTAGGTCCATTATTAGGATCTTTGTCGGACTTAGGCCCTTTACCACCTTTTAATGCAATCGCATCATCGTTAACGGATAAGTAACAATCCTTAATCAACACATTACGGCAGACATCCAAATCGATCGCATCTGAACTAGGCGCTTTCACAGGTTCCTTGGGCGCCGAAATGTGCAAACCGATCAATTTGAGATTTTCACATTTATAATAATGTGAGGTCCAAAACGGTGAATTGATCAAACGAATGCCCGAAATTTGTACGTCCTTGCTATTGGAAACATAAAGTAAGCGTGGGCGCATCTCGTCCATATTTGTGCATTGTGGATTAAACTGTCTTCGAAGCCAAAAGGATCGCCAGTAGCGCAACCCGTTTCCATCGAGTGTACCTTTGCCCGAAATTGTAAATCCATCCACCTGATCTGCATTGACAAGCGCCAAAAAATATTTCACTGTCTGACCTTCCATTCGAGTCTCCGCTAGCGCAAAGTCTGCGATATCATCACTTCCTTTTAACACAGCCCCTTCTTCCAAGTGCAAGTGTGTCTTTGGTTTAAAAAATAATGAACCACTCAGATAGATCCCTTTAGGTACGACGACGACACCGCCTCCACTTTCATATGCTTTATCAATTGCTTGTTGGATTTTGGCAGTTTGCACGATGGTGCTATCTGCGACCACACCAAAATCCGTGATGAGAAATTTCTTTCCGAGCGTTCCGATCTCAGTCGATTTTACAGTCTCGAACCATTTTGAGATTGCTGTTCCGTCCGGAAACTTTCCTTGCGCATGTGCATTGGACAAAATCGCAATTGATGTGAGTAGATATAAAAATCGAAAGAATTTTTTCATCATATTTAGTTTTATTAAGTCTTGTTTCCCCGCTTGTCTACAGCTTAATTAAAAAGTGTAGACAATGCCTTCGAATTGATTAGCGTATTTAAGGATACTTAAATAAGTAGCTAGTTTTAAAAGTATCAACATTTTTAACAAGAGCCGTCCTGTAGTATCCTGAACAAACCAGACAGTACAGTCAGAAAGTGCTCGTTTTCATGTATAATAAGGTTAAAAACAGGGATTCAACGTCATTCGTAATATATTTGTTATAGAATTCTCAACTCCAACCCCACACCAACTTATGACCAACTCCTCACTGTAACCACGTTGAGTGCACAGTGAGTCCACGTTGAGTCCACCTTTTAGAGGTTGATTCACCATGCTCTCACCTTTTTAACAATCCGCTAGCAGTCAGGAGTTGATATGGATTTGGTGATACCTTATCCTTAAGAAAATATATCCAAACCACCTTGTACTGTCCTGCTTGGTAAAATTAGGTTCCCCCTTGATTGTTCCTTATTTTTAGTCTTTATTGTTTTTAACCAATTGCTTAGGACCTCCTGATGAAAAATAAACTGGATATTCCATATGCCATATGGCCTTAAAAAACACAAACCGAGCTTGCGTGCTCATGAAATAATTATTAACATGAAATATAAATCAATCTTCACCCTTATTTTACTATCGATCGCTTTTACTCGATTGAGCGTCGCGCAGATCAGCAAGATCAACCAAGACGATATTAAAATCAAAGCTCCTTTTGAAATCCCAGTATTTAAGGTCCCAAATTTCGAGCATTGTAAAAACTACGATATCCGCGATTTTGGTGCACGTAAGGGTGATAAGGAAAGTACTACCACAGCAATCGCGAAGGCAATTGCGCTAGCGACAACATCGGGTGGCAATATCATTATTCCTTCTGGAGAATGGTCAACAAAGGCAATCCACTTAAAGAGCAATGTCAACTTACATGTCAGTGCAGGAGCAACCTTATTATTTTCGGGCGACCCGAAAGACTATTTACCTGCTGTTCACAGTAGCTGGGAAGGACTAGAATGCTATAACTACTCCCCACTGATCTACGCATACGAAGCGACAAATGTTGCCATTACCGGTAAGGGAACCATAAAAGCAGATCTGACTGTTTGGGAGAAATGGTTTCCCAGACCAAAACCGCATATGGAAAGCATCAAAAATCTTTACAACTGGGCACAAGAAGGGCTACCTGTCGAACAACGGATCATGGTCAACGACACATCCAACCTTAGACCTCAGTTTATTCAATTTAACCGTTGCCAACATGTGAGGGTCGAAGATATCAAGATCCGAAACAGTCCTTTTTGGACCTTGCATCTCTACCTAACGAAAGATGCGCTTATCCGTGGCATCGACATCTACGCCCATGGGCATAACAATGATGGAATTGACCCAGAAATGAGTCAGAATGTATTGATTGAAAATTGTGTATTTGACCAAGGGGATGATGCTATTGCCTTGAAGTCCGGTAGAAATCCCGAAGGCTGGCGGTTGAAAACGCCAACAAAGAATATTGTGATCCGCAATTGCGAGATCCGTGACGGTCATCAGCTCCTTGCCGTTGGGAGTGAACTCTCGGGAGGGATTGAAAATATTTACGTAAACAATTGCACGGTACTGCCGAATGAGAAGCTCATGCATCTACTTTTCATCAAAACCAATGAACGTATGGGCGGTTACGTTAAAAACATTTATTTTTCAAATATCAAAGCCCAAAACGTAAAGGAAGGTATACTTGGAATAGATACGGATGTGCTCTATCAATGGCGCAACCTGGTACCAACCAAAGTAAAAAAACTGACTCCAATAACGAATGTCTATCTTTCCCACATTAAAGCTGAAGTAGGGCAGTTTGTCTCGAAGATCAATGGCAATCCCGAACTTCCAATTCAGACCGTACAATTGAAGGATGTACATCTTAAAAAAACAACATCAACTGCTATTCAAAATAAATACGTCAATGATTTTTCCTACACGAATAGCGATAAAAGTGAATAAAGCACAACCTTTTGGGGTTCAAGAAACCTAAATAAGCATTATTGAAAAGAATACATACTATTAGGGTTACACCATAAAAAAGGGCTTTTCTATTAACATAGAAAAGCCCTTTTTTATGCATTATTCTTTTAATCTGTCAACACATTAACCTTAGGCATCACAAATTGTGTATTTTCTTTTTCGCCTTTTGGGGTTCCAAAGTAAAAATAGAGTGTCCGGTTAATCCTTTTATCCATTTGATTAAGCTCACCCGCGGGTCCATTCACGGCAGCATTTCCATTAATTCCCAACGCCAGTTTTGTTCCAATAGGGGGAATAGCATCTAAAAAGGAAATATCTCCAGACGGCAATTGCGGATATCCTTTAGGACCGGAAATTCCGTAAAACTCGAACAATCGCACAAATAAATCTTCCTGATCTGTTGCGACCAAAAACTTGCCTTGCACTGTATTGAATTGTACCCAGCTAACATCGGAGAAGTAGCCTTTAAATTCAGGAAATGCCCATGGACCAATACCGGCTTTTCCATCATTGTACATTTTTTCCCATGTATTTAGGGTGACACCTTGCATCCTATTCTTCCATACGCGATACGGCCCATTACCGAGCCATTTGGCCCCAATAATATAGTTTTCAGGAAAGTTGAAGCTTACTCCGGCATAAGGCACCGTTTTTTTCATATTGTAAGCATAATCAAGTTTCAACCAGCCGTCTGGCCGCATCGTCCAACGGATAAAACTTAGATTGCCATCAAACATAAACTCAACAACTTCATTTTTTCCATCCTGCCAACGTTTAGCACTTTTCAGCTCCGACTGTCCATCAATAAGCACCGGGCCATTATTAAAAGCTAATTTCATGCTATAATCATTGGCCAGATCAACCAATAATCCTGTTTTTTTGGAGATAAAAGCTGTTATTCCGTTTGCCTTGAGGATATAATTCACACTGTCCTCTTTCGCTTCAACATCGGTAGAAGATTTTAAAGGTAGGATTTCAGCTGTAAGAACCTGATTGGATTTTATACGCCATGTCCAAGTATAAATTTCCTCCCCATGTGGGCCAGTTGCCGTCAATATTAGCGCATCATACTGTTTCCAGTCTGCAGGCAAATTCAATTGCACGTTTCCTTTTTGAGTCGGAGCCAATACAGGACTACTTATCTTTAGATTCAACACTGAGTCCACCCCCGCTTCTTCAGCATAGGGCTGTTTATAAGTAATCAATTTACCCTCAAACCTGCAATCTTTTAGGTCGGTAAAGTGATAACGATTTTCCACCGGAATAGTTCCATTGAAGTCGGCAGGTAATTTCTTCATCGTAATATGCACAGGTGAATAGATTTCCCGAATAGCATAGAAACTTCCCTCTTTTTCGCGATGTGGCCCAAGGATTCCATCGGGGGCATTTACGCGGTTGACATCAATCACATTGTTGAAATCTGTACGTACGATACCTTCATCTGCAAAATCCCAAATAAATCCGCCTGCACCTAATTTGGCATTCCAGTGCAACTCCCATATATCCGCTAATCCTGCTGCGGCGCCGCCATCGTCCTGTGCATGGAGAAATTCAGTCGGCATGTAAATGTTTGGCCCTTCCAGAATTTTTTTTGTTGAATAAAAGTCTTCATAATGGTTGCAATCGATTCCATTGATGGCGTTCCCAGGTCTATGATGTGCATGGATTACCGTTCTTGCCGAAAGATCATATTTTTTATACTCATCAACAAGTTCTTTATTATGCCCGCCTTCATTGCCATTGCTCCAAAGTATAATGGACGGATGATTGGCATCTCGAATAACCATTTCTCGCACTAGCTTTTTACCCACAACGGTGCTATATGCCTTCTGCCATCCGGCCAATTCATCCAAAACATATAAGCCCAATGAATCGCAATAGGCCAAAAACGATCTATCTGGCGGATAATGTGAACAGCGTACCGCATTCATGTTCATTTCTTTGATCAGTTTAACATCATTCAGATCCAATTGTGCGTTCACAGATCGTCCAGTTTCGGGCCACCATACATGACGGTTGACACCTTTCATCTTCACTTTTACACCATTGACATAGATACCATCTCCTTCTCGAACTTCGATCGTCCTGAAACCAAAACGATCTTGAGATTGATATCCTTTATTCTTCCCATCCCATAGGGTGTACGTGACCTGATACAAGTTTGGCGTCTCCGCTGTCCACAATAACGGTTTTTCCACTTTCATTTCGATCAATTTTACCGAATCTTTCGCCATAATCGGGAACTTCTGAGTTGCGATCACGTTGCCCTTCAAATCTTTGATCTCCACCTGTAGATTAGTGGCTTTAGATAAGCTTTCTAAATGCACGTTGCTTCGAAAAGTTCCATCTGCTTTTGCGTCGATAGCTGTCCAGCTGATATGCTCCTGTGGTGTCGCCTCCAAGTATACGGGTCTATAAATACCGCCTAAAATCCAATAATCTGCAAGGCGCTCGGCATTGTTAACAGATTTATCGGAAGACATTTTTGATACAGTGGCTTCCAATATATTGGCCTTGTCAAAGCTGATCTTGTCGGTGACATCGTACTTAAACTGATAGAAAGCACCTTGGTGGATATCTCCGGCTAACTTACCGTTGATCTTAACTTCGGTGTCTGTCATCGAACCTTCAAACACAAGGCTTATTTTTTTACCTTTCCAGTTTTTTGGAACAGTAAATTGATGCCGATACAAACCTTTCTCATCGTGAAAGATGAAATTCTTGCCATAGGTCACATAGTCCCGACCATAGTTATAAGCCCCAAATCCCTGTTGTTCCCAATGACTGGGAACCGCAATCTTATCCCATTTTCCAGCCTTACGTCCCCCAGTTACCCAAAAGTCCCAATTGACCGTATGAACGTTGTCCGTTCCTGAGAGATAGTGTATTTCCTTCATCGTTTGTGCTGAGGCAATATTTGCCATTATAACGTATATCAAAGTAAAGAAGGCAATTCGAATTTTAAGCATAGGTTTATTCATTGAATTAGCAAACCTCTAAAATAAAAAGTTCAGGACACTTAAGCATCCTGAACTTACCTGAATGGTTTTATTCACCAACATTTTATTTAGGCATACCATACTGTTCAGACAGAACAGCACAGGATGACAAATCACTTCAATATACTTAAACTTGCCTTACTAAATTGGCTATTCCCAAATTTAGGTGGTAAGTACGTAAATTATAATTTAGATGAAACCAAATGAGTTTTATCAAAGGAACGCCAACAAAATAGTATCATATTTTTTATCATAAATTTAGGATTAATTGGTTATTTTAAAGGTTTTCATTCTCCCCGTTTGAAAACCTTTTTTTATAACAATCACTTCTATTAAGATGGCAACAGTATTATAATTTGATCATTACAAAAGCGTGAATATTTCGAAAGAAAGATCTCAGAAATACACTACTCCGTTCTAAAAGGTAAAGTAGGCAAGCCTTCCTTATTAAAAAAATTAGTGCACGTTTTCCAAATAAAACACACTAAAATAAAGTTTCAGGAACTATACATAGGATTATCAGTTTGCTTTTAACAGATTTGATAAAACCGTTTGATTTATCGTAAAAGCTGTTCCATGACGTACTCCCTTCGGAAAGCTCACCAGATCGGAGACATCTTCCCAGTTGATGCCGTCTTTGCTTCGTACAGCTCCATATTTGTGGTCGCGGTATTTATCAAAATATACATATATATACTCCCCAACCTGTAGCGGAGCAGGCCCCTCCGCCCAATAATTTCCTGTAATCGGCTTAGAGACAGTCGTCGGAAATCCTTTCGCTAAACTCTTTGTTGTTGTGATCCGAATATTTTTCTCAGGTGGGTTAGAATTTTCATTTTTCAACACCATCATGTATTCCTTATTGCCTTTTTGTATAATGGCCGCATCGATGACACTAAATTCGGGATCAAAATATAACTTGGTTTTTGAAAAACGTTTAAAATCCTTTGTCGTGACGTTATACATCCGATGGTTTAAGCCTTTCTCACTATCGCTGGTCTGTACCTCTTTATGTCGACCAGGGATCGTCGTGGCCCAAATGATATAATATTCCTTCGTCGCCTTGTCGTAAAAAAGCTCCGGAGCCCATGCATTTTTCGCATCAGGTTCATCTACCATGACTGGAATTTCTTTTTGTTCGGTCCAATGTACAAGATCTTTGGAAGAAGAATATCCGATAATTTTATCCCACCAACCCGTTGTCCATACAAGGTGAAAGGTGCCATCAGGGCCTTGGCAAATACTGGGATCACGCATCAGCCTATCTTTTCCTACCGTTGGTACTAAGAAAGCTTTTCCCTGATTCAAGGGTTCCCATTTCAGACCATCCAAACTATAAGCAAGATGCAGTCCGTCAGCACCATTACCTATAAAATAAGAGAAAAGGTAGACAGAAGATTGTGCCTTAACGAGGCAAGTTAAAATAACGAGGAGCGTGACTAGAAATTGTTTTTTCATTTTTATAATCTTATGAATAAGTCTATAACGAATTTCCATTATAGAGCAGGAAACGAATACTTTAATCCAAATATAGTGTTACTTCATCGACCACTACGCCCTCATCAAGCGCTTTGATACGCAATATGTCCTGTTGCAATGAAGCAACCTTAAATTTAATCGTTCGAATGGCCTGGTTGCGCAAGACATTCTCTTTCCACTCCTCACTTCGTCCAATTGTTTTATAAGAAATGGCAGGCGAATGCTGTTGCCCCAAGGAAACTTCAAAACGCAAATCATCTGAAGAGACCGGGTGTGTAGGCAGCAAGTGGACGACAATGGTAACAGAATCGCCTTTGAGCCCTTTGAGCGGATAACTGGCTTCTACATCCAATGGGATAGCTCCGGCCTGCCCTTCATACCCCAAACCTTCATATCCTATTGAGCCTTTTAGATCTCTACCAGGAATCCGCTTGACGGGCTGATCATTATTGGCCAGTGGAGCAACAGCTTTCTCTTCTATAATCTTATCGAAAACAGCAAGGTTTCTGGGTTTATAATCCATTATCCCCTTCCACTTACCTTTATTCAAGGCATTGTATTGCGCAGTTAAGGAAACGATTTTATCATACGCATCGTGGCTTTTTTGCCATTCAGCTTTGCCATGACGTGCCAATTGCGCATAAAGGTGTTTTTCATTCATCTTTGCCGCTGCAACAAGTGGATACAGGACTAATTCAAAATATGCATCCTTGCGATCCAAGGGGACTGATGCCTCAATTGCGGTGGCTGCATCTTGAATATGTTTATACTGCACCAATCGCTTTTTAATCTGCTGTTCGGACCAAGGTAGGTCTTTCACAATTTTATAGGCTGGATCTTTTTCTTCCGTACGTGTATTTCCCATAAACTCAGGTTTTCGAATATGAGCCAACCGATAATGTTCCTGCATAATCGGCACGATCTTCTTCGCCAAACGACGTCCAAATTCCCGTTGCAAAAATTGATTCAGATGCTGGTAGATGCCTATTTTTTTTACCTGGTCCATATCCCAGGCCATGTCCATCAGGAGTTCAATCTGATATTCAGCAGGCTTAATATCCCCAACATTGACAATCCACATTTTTTTAACATCATGTTGATAAGCTGTATTAAGCTGCTGATAAATCAGCGCCGGACTCATGGTCGACAACCAAAGATAATCATGTGGTCGTCCCCAATAGGAAACATGATAATACAGTCCATTACCACCCGATCTTTTTCTTTCTATCGGATTTGGGAAGTGGGTGATATAACCATAATTATCGTCACACCACATCAGTGTTGTATAGTCAGGAAGATCCATACCGGCCCTATACACGTCTAATACCTCTTTATAAGGTATAACAACCTGAGGAATCTGCGCTGGGTCTGCATTGACATATTTTTTCAACAGACCCGTTTGATCTTTAATGACCTTATTGATCGCATCTTTATAGGCTTCAGTTGTTTTGACGCCTTCCATTGCTCCATCGTGTTTCCCGCGCATACCCAGTGTAAATATGTTATGGGATTGCCCCAGTGTTTTGAGTCGATTGGACCAATAATCAACAATCTCATTTTTATTTGTCAAATAATTATAGGGCCCCCGACCTACGATATCCCATTCCGTCGCACTGTTTCGAGCAAGGGGTTCACAATGAGATGAGCCGATATATATTCCATATTTTTCAGCCATTTCGCGATTTCCCTGGACAAAATAGAAAGGAACAGTTACTTCATGCATTGCTGGCCAAATTGAATTAGCCCGCAGCCTTAATAACAGCTCAAAAATACGTGCATAGGTCTTAGGCCCTATCGTCGCCATTTTTTTTGTTTTGGCTGGATCAATTCCTGCATCTAACTTTGCTTCGGGTTCATAGGTTTTGCTGCTCCAAGGTGTCAATCCCCAGTCCTCATCATTTAAAAAAATTCCCCGGAATTGCACTTTAGGAAATTGCTTGTCTTCAAAATCGACGGGCAGAGAAATTGTTGATTTTTTAAGGGGAACCACATCTGCCCACCAACTCCATGGAGAAACGCCCAATTTTCTAGAAATTTCCATCACTCCATATGCCGTACCTCTAGCATCAGATCCTATCACTAAAAGTGTCGGTACTTTTTCTATCGGAAGCACCTTCAAACAAAACATTTCCCATTGACCTTCCATTTCAGGAAGACGGATATGATAATCTTTTATCAATTTGCCAATTATTGGATCATGCAATTCTCCAACGATAATCCCCCCAGGATCAGCATTGTCGATTCGTTTAAAAGCAGATTGACCAACTTGTTGTGCATCTGCATCCAAAAGTTCCAAAGCGGTTTCAATGATAGGATTTCTTCCACCATAATAAATATCCGCAGCCCGATTATTTTTGATCAGATTGAAGCCTGAGCCGGCAAACAAGGGCACAATTGTCAAACAGAGGTTTATAAAAACTAAAATAGACTTCTTCTGCAAAGCTGGATATATCATATGAATTGAATGAGGCTATTTTGCACCCGACTGAATTCGGATGACAGTTAACGAATAAGGCGGTAATTGCTGGTTTTTAAGCTTGTCAACGGACATGGTCTTTTCTTCGGGTTTTGCCGTTTTACTTTCCAATTCCCCTGCCAACTGAGCGACAAGAGCCGTATCACCCTTCAAATTGAGTTGATCCAATTCCAATTGTATATTGACCGCAACAGGCAAAATATTAACCAGCTTTACAATGAGTGATTGATCTTTCGGATCTTTAACAATAGAAAATGCCACACGCTTCTGTACCTCAACGTCAGCATTAGCATAAACTGTTTCTACTGGAATATATTCGGTTCCGTTATTATGCCCAAATAATTGCTGTACATAATAGGATGGTGTTAAATTTACATCAGTATTGGAGAAATAAATAAGATCGGGGCGCCATTGCGTATAGCCATCTTTGGCCAACAATGGCGCATAAGAGGCCATCTTAACAACGTCACCATTTCTTTCCAATGCCGTGAGATATGCCGCTTCAGCCAATGCAACTTCCAAGGTACTCGCTCGCCCATGAATATGGGCAGCGTATTCGCCCAAATACACCTGTGATTTGCTGCGATCATATTTATCATAGAAGTCTTGATTATGAATAAACCAGCCCGGTGTCTGATAATAGTGTTCGTCCATAATGGGTACATTCAATTTATTAGCGATTTTCCAGCCCTCTACATAGTCGGTTCCTTCAAAAAATGGCCCTGCCGTTCCAATAACCTGTATTTCGGGATATTTTGCACGGATAGCGTTATAGATCATGGTAAAACGCTCCTCAAAAACATTCGATATTAAATCTTCGTTACCAACACCAATGTATTTTAGATGAAATGGCTCGGGGTGCCCCGCGGCAGCTCGTACCTTTCCCCAGGTACTATTTTTATCGCCATTGGCCCATTCAATCAGATTCAGTACTTCCTGGATGTAGTCATCCATATCTTCCATTGGGATACCACATTGTTGTCCACCCAATGGGTGACCATGAGCACCCGAATTTTGGCAGGGTACACCAGCCGCCACTACAGGAACAGCATAGGCACCGATGTCTTCACAAAATTGAAAATACTCGTAATACCCCAAGCCCACGGTTTGATGATATCCCCACATGTTACGCTGTGGCATACGGCTTTCCAGCGGCCCTACAGTATTAGACCAATGGTAGATATTTTCAATTCCATCCCCATGTGCTAAACAGCCACCCGGAAAACGGACAAAACGGGGATTCAATGCAGCTATAGCCTCGGCCAGATCCTTCCGTAATCCATTTTTTCTCCCTTTAAATGTATGCTGAGGGAATAAAGAAATCAGATCCAAATCCAATTGTTGTCGGTCTGTAAATACAAATTCCAATACGGCATCCTTACAGGTTTCATTGGATGTCAATACCAATTGATATTTTTTCCAGTTTTTACTGTCAACAATTACGGATTTCTCATCGAGGATTTTTCCGTCTTTTGTACTTATCCGGATCTTTAGTTTAGGTACTTTACCAACAGTGCCCCTTCCGAAAAACGAAAGATCATAGCGTTCGTTCTTATTTAAGGCAATGCCATCGTAGCCTATATTTCTGAGGATGCCTTCACCTTGCAATCTCGCATAATGTTTATTATTAGGATGAATTGGATTGATGCTGTCAATATGAAATTGTCCCGAGCCATCCATACGCCAAGCAGTTTTCGCGTTCCAATTTTTATCACGGCCTTGTTTATCACTCAATTTATATTCAAAGTCTCTATTTTGAATCAATTCTGCATAAAGACCTCCGTCTGCGGCATAATTAATATCTTCAAAAAAAACACCCACTAACATATCACTGATGGACTTCGTTTGCCCTACCTTCGGCGTTAATTTGACATCCAATGGCTTTAGGCCAGGGAAGCGGGCGTCATCGTCAACGCTTCGTTCGGACCATTGTTTTTGCTTAAGCAGCGCGAGATCATAATGCTTGATTAATTCTTTAATAACAGACCATGAAACTTTCAACTTGGTTCCACGTAAACTTTCGCCATTCATGGAGATATTATCACGAGTCAATAAACTGTTTTTTACAAAAGATACCACTGATTTATCCAAATCATTTAATGCAATAAAATAATCTTGTCTGCCCCAATTGAAAAAATCGGATGTAAAAGTATATGCATAAGGACCGTCACTTTCAGTACTTAATTGCCACGCACAGGACCAGCCGCCTCCAGTTCGAGGAAACAATACAGGATTTATCATCCGTTTTTCTGATCCCCAGCGTCCATAATCTGACTTTACAAAGGCAAGTTCTGTCCCGATGGAGTTCCATTGCTTACCATCCAAACTCCAGGCATATAATAGCCCTTCTCTGCCAGCATTCTTTTCTTTTGCATAAGCAAAGAAATAAGCCGAATCCGGTTCAGAAGTCCCGCTGCTATAGGCATATGTAGGGGTAGTGAAAATCCAAAATAGACAAAAAAAGCAGATCGCTTTTGCCAGAAAAAAATAGTAGATTCTAAATTTTAAAGAAACTCGTTCCATTGGTTATAATTAATCAGAAATACTTATAAATGTAAAAATTACATTTATAAAACGCAAATGGCATTATCAAAAGATTACACTGTCATTGACATGTTACGATTACATACTCGTCTCACGATAATTACTCGATTTGAATGAGCTGTTGATAGAGCCTAGAAGTATCGATTACCGCTAACAAGTGGTATGGTATCTCTACACAATGATATTAAACAATTTCGAATTCACTATCCTGCTGTCTCATGGTCAACATCTAAGACAAAGAAAAAGGCCTGCACAAAGCAGACCTTTAACCATTAAATCAATAATCCAAACGTATATCAGGTTTACCGCAATTTAAAAGGTAAATACCAATTTTTCATATCCATCAACTTGCTACGTACTGCTCCAGCTTTCGGGTTATTTGCTTTCAGCAATTTCTCATAGACTTTATCGGCTAGGAAAGCTGGATCGTTACGGCGTTTTGCTATGCGCATCAGATCTGACCAGCGTTCGCCTTCGAAGGCTAACTCAAGAGCTGATTCTTCGATAATCTTATCCTCCAGATCTGATTTCGGCACGTCGAAGGCTGTCATCATACTTCCGTAACCACCGACTGTACCCGGACCATATTCAATGCCTGAGAATTGCCAACGCGGCATGGTAGCCCGTCCACGGATTCCCGAATTCCGATACCAAACTCCGCGCACAATACTCGCATTGTCGCGTGCGTCAAAATAATAGGGCGAAGACTCAGCATAAGTGGTCCGATTTGTCCCAAATCCTTCATAAGTTATTTCGGATTCCAATTCGAAAAAATTACCCGGGGCAATTGTTCCTGCACTCGTAAACGCACCATAATAAAAGGTACTAATCAGGCCCCAGTTCGCTAATGCATAGGCCAAACGTCCCTGACCATCCCGATTGGCAGCCTCAGCAAAGCGCAGGTGCGCCCCTGCCGCTCGATTGATGTTCCAACGACCGCTTTTATTTAACAAGCTTAATAAATCCCCTGAATTATCCGTAAATTTTGTAATCACTGGATCACCATTCGCAGCAACTTCATAAGATAGCTTACTCCGGGGATCCCAGGGAATACCCGCATTATTGGTCTGTGAATTCCATAAATCAATCACCTTTTGGGAGGGCTTAAGTGCATAGTTACCTGACTTAGAAAATAGCGCTATAAAAGGATTTCCAGGGACAAAAGAGTTGTGATATGGAATTGACCAGTTCCATTCGGAATTCCATTCCCGTACCGTGTTCGATAGCGCAAACATACTTCGCCAGCCTGCTGTTAAGGAATTTACCAAAGATGACCCCTCCTGGGCTCTCGCAAAACTTACATTAAAGTAGCTCCAGCCAATACGGTTGAAATTGAACAGATAATCAATATTACTGTTATTGTCTTCAGCAGACAGCAATCGCTTATAACTCTTTGCCGCTTCATAATAGTTTCCTTTCCAAAGATAGAGTTCGCCCAGGACATGAGCCTTGCTGATGAACACTTTCTGTGTGCTCGCGCCATCTGTCGTAAAAACCAATGTGCTACCTGTTGGGTAGGCATACGGATCCTGATAAGGCAGGTCTTTTGTGTCACTAATGAGAGAATCAACCAAATTATCGAAAGTTGTTTTCGGATAGTTCTCCAAACTTTTAATCTCGTCAACACTTTCAATGGTATTTTTGATATAGGGGACATTTCCAAAGTGAATCCCTAATTGTAAATACAACCATGCACGTAGCATAGCGAGGTCAGAATACCGCTGATTGAATTCGGTATTGCTCAACTTACCCTGTCGCTCCATCACCTTGAAGTTCTTCAAGGCATCATTGCAATTGAAGATAATTTTATAAAAAGCAGATGGATCTGCATATGGATTATCTTCTGCTACTTCATGATTGGAAACTTGCTGCAAATAGGGATTTGCATTTTGTGTGACGTCCATGAGATCGGCCCTTAATTCGTTCAGGACAATATAACGTTCCCCTAACCCAGCTACTTGCCCATAAATCCCAAGCACTACCGCATCAGCATCGGCAAGCGTATTGTACATTTTTGAACTGTCCAATTTATCCTCGGGCGAGAAATCCAATGCTTTCTTACAAGATGTAAAAGAGAGGCTACAGGCCAATAAGGCCCAGAGTGAATATTTCGAATATTTTCTGTATGTGATAAACATAGTATATTAAATTTTTATAAACCGATCCTCAATCCCAGCTGCACAGAGCGAACAATGGGTTCCAACGTCACATCAACCCCCTGATGAAAAACATCAGCAGACTGTGCAAATTCAGGATCATAACCTAAATACTTACTAAAAGTCAACACGTTATTGGCAGTACCATATAGACGGATATATTTGATGATACGTTTATTTACTGGAATACCGTACTCAACGGAAAGCTGACGAAGCCGAACATATGAACCGTCTTCTATCCATCGATTTGAAAATCGACTATTTCCCATTGGATCGTTGAGCGCAACGCGAGGCACATCAGTTTCCTGGCCTTCCGCCCGCCATCTATTTTGCAATAGTTCTGTCTGGTTATAAAATGTACTTCCCGACTCTAGTTGTGCCCGTGTATAGTTATAAATATCATTGCCTACGCTGAATGTCACCAATGCACCGAATTTCCAATTTTTATAGGTCAGGCTGTTATTCAATCCGCCCACCAAATCTGGATTGGGATCACCTATGATCATTCGATCACGATCATCAATGATCTTGTCGCCGTTACGGTCTGTAAACTTCCCATCTCCTGCCTGGAAAGGTATTTTATGACCTGTTGCATCTAAAATTGCTAGTCCAGAAGCGGCAGCTTCGGCACTGGTACGATAGACACCGTTGAACTGGTACCCATAAAAGGCATTGGGTGCGCCACCTTTCTCGCTCACAAAAGTTCCACCGGCATATTGTGTATAGGATGTTTCGGGGAGATCTGTGATCGTACTTTTATAGTGACTTAGTGTCAGTGAGGCATCCCATTTGACCGGACCGGTCAGAATACGTCCAAACAAGGAGAAGTCAATACCGCGTGTACGCATTGAACCATTATTATAGAGGTAGTAACTAATTCCCGAAACAGTATTCCCCGAATTATAAGCCAGCATATCACTTGTCCTATTTTGGTAGATATCAACGCCTAAATTGATGCGTTCATTCAACAACGAAAGATCCGTCCCAACGTTTATTTTTTCTACTTTCTCCCATTTTAGATAAGGATTGGCAACACCATCGCGCACAAGTCCCTGGACACCTAAGAAGTTTTGGGAGATGTAATTCTGCCGCGCATCATAATTTCCAATATCATCATTGCCTGTAATTCCATAACTCGCCCGAAGTTTCCATAATGAGATCGTACTATTTCCTTTTAAAAAATCCTCATTGGACAATAACCATGCTGCTCCAACTGCCGGGAATACTGCATATACCTTATCTGCAAGCTTTAAGCCTCCTTTTGCTTTTTCTCCAAAGCGGGAAGATCCATCCATCGATATGGATGCATTTAAGATATAAGTATTCTTCCAGCTAAAATTACCCATAGCATAGGCCGTCATATTTGCCCATTTACCGATATGCCCTCCATAAACCCGAGATGCCGGTGTTGAGTTACCAATACTGACCAGCTGATCGGTCGCCGAATTATAGCCTAGTGCATAATCTTGTTCCGAATCATGCTTGTGGTACCGGACTCCACCAATAGCTTCCAAGCGGCCCTGAGTTCCTAGATCCTGATTATATTGCAGACGCAAATCATTTGAAATCGAATAATAACGTGCCACCTGCGTACCGAGACGACTATAAACTTCCATATTATTTACCGTGTCCTTTGCGACTCCTTTTTTAGGAATAAAGAAATCCTCTTGCGCTTTATCATAGGTTACTGTAGACAGGTTACTTAACTTAAAATTTGTATTGAATGCATAGTTGAACACCAAAGAACCTAAAAACCGATAGGCCTTTTTATTATTAATCCCATTTTGTGTGATTTGCATCGGATTGGAATAGCCGAAATAATCAGCTTCAGCATAATTCGGTGAAATGCTGCCGTCTGGAGCAATATCATGCGTGTTTAAAAATGGAGACTTAATCAGCGAAAGAAACAAAGGGTTGGTCTTTGGTGATAAGCCCTGATCCTTCAAGCTTTGCTGTCCATACCCCATGGAGATATTGGTCTGAGCAGTTAATTTTTTGGTCAGGTTCATGTCGCCGTTAAAACGTGCCGTATAGCGATTTTGCTTCGTGTTATCCAAAACACCCTGTTCATTGTTATAACCTACCGACAAGGCATACCGTGCTATATTATCTCCCCCTGTAACGCGAAGAAAATAATTCTGGTCGACCGTATTATTAAGCACATCTTTCTGCCAATCCGTTTCATTATGATATTTCGCATATTCTTCGAATTTTGGATTATCATTATTGAAAGGCATATTCGCAATTTCCTCACCACTGTACGTACTCGTTGCTAACAAGTCATTCAAATAACTTCGGTAGGCATAAGACTTCATGACGGGAATACGTTTCGGACGGAAATTATATCCTGTTGTTGCCTGCAAATCGATCTGTGTAGCCAACTCTTTTGAATGGTTTGTATTAATGACCACGACTCCATTGGAAGATTTGGCCCCATAAATATTAGCGGATACAGCGTCTTTCAATACCGTAACATCTTGAATGTCGCGCACATCAATGTGCTGCAATGCATTATTGAGATGTCCTGTGGTTATAGAAGGACTCAAATGCTCCGCATTATATACAATACCGTCTACAATATATAAGGGCTGATTATTGGAATACAGCGATTGCAAGCCGCGAATATTGAGATTTCCGCCAATAGAAGGTGTTCCTGAATGGCGGGTTACTTGTACTCCGGCTAGCTTGCCTTGTGGATAGCTAACCACCGTCTCAGAATTCTGTTCCCAGGCATTGAGTTCCAATTTATCGACTGCGCCAGTATTATTTAAAACTCCATTATCACCAAATACTGTCTCTGTTTTTTTATAGAAAGAACGATACCCGTCAGGGTAAAGGACCACCTTCATTGATTTATCCAGCAGTACTGGTACCTGCTTGGCTATATATCCATCCAAAGAAACTTCAACAATTGCATTGGAAACCGGTAGCTCCAAGCGGAAATTTCCTTTACTATCCGTCAATTTTGCAACGTTACTGCCGTAAGTTATACGAGCACCTGCGATGGGTTTATTGGTTTGGCTGTCATAGACAGTACCTTTAACCGAATAAGCAGAAGTAACTTGTCCTTGTTGTTGTATATTGCGGGCGGCGGTATCTTGTTGCGCCCAACTGCTGTGCGCTCCCAAAGTAGAAATAAACAAGATAATACCCAATTTATAATTTATGTTGATCGAACTCATTTCGTTTTGCTTAGTTATTGAATAATCGGGACGAATCGGAGATATTCTAAAATAATAGGACCAGTACCATTGCTCATAACAAGCAAAGGCAGATTCCCATATTGGTCTTGCGTCACCTCACCTAAATAAACTTCTCCGTGATTGAGCGGCTGTACATCAAATGTCATTCGCGTATCGTTTGCACCCAAGTTATTGACGACTGAACGTTTGTATAAATCCGCCTCATTAACAGAGATAAGTTTCGGATCAAAAAAGTAGACATATTGGATAAACGCGGCTGTTTGCGGATCACCAGCCAATCCCATAATTGCTCGTCCGTATACTTTATATTTAGCGACGTTCATACCTGTAGCGCGATACTTTACATAAAAGGAAGTAACCTTATGATCATATACTTCAATGTCATTGTATAAATTACCTTCATTATCTCGCTTTTCCCTGAAAAAGGTATTTGATCGCTTATCCGTTTGCTTGTAACCGATGGGTCTTGCTCCCAATACTTTGATTTCCTTGATCTGATCCGCTAGTGCAAACTCTAGTCGCTTCACACGATAAACAACCCCATTACTGGCCTTTGTCCGCGAGATAATATTTGCGGGGTCAAGACTAAATTTGGTTCCCGCTATTGAAATCAGATTATTTGTAAGTTGATCAGTTGCCAATTCCCCCTCTACAATAAAATCGCGCAACAAAGCCTTTTTGGCAAAAAAAGTAGTCGTACTGTCGGGACGGAGCGTATTCCCTTCCTCATAGGCTGTCGCATAGAAAGGTCTTAACTTAGCATACTCGGTCTCAAAATTTTCGTCGTCTACTACGAAATAGGTGTGTTTCTTATTTTCGGTCGTCATATTGCGACGTACCTCCGTATACCATACCGGACTATACCTGTAATATATAATATCACCCTCTGTGGACACTGTATCAAAGGAATTCACAGCCTCAATTTGCTTGGTGTCGGCAAAAAAGGTGCGTACTAGATTAAATATATTCTGAAGAGGCTTTAGGGGACGACCTACCACATGGTACAGTCCATTGCTCGCCACCAGATTCCCCTGAAGAGGTTCAACACCGTCAAATGCGCCATGCGTAAACTCCACATATTTATTGCGAAAGTTTAATGCCTTTACGGTATCAGCTCCTGAATTCACATTATAGACCGAATTGATAATATGGTAGCCTACAAAACTCTTGATCACCGCAGTATCGGAAAAATTATATTGATCCTGTACAGCAGCAATGGCGTCATTAGTTGGTACAATCAAGGTATAATTTTTCGATGCTTTCAACGATTCACCATAGCCCGATTTATTGAGCAAGTCCATAAAAGTTGAAAACTCAGCATGCTCGGAAATAATGGTGTACAAGTTTTTTTGAGCATCGGCATCACCTCCTCCAAAATGATCCTCCCAATTTTTGGAACAAGCAGACAATAAACACATGCCCAATACGACTAGGTAAATTTTATAAATTATAGCTTTCATAATTGTGTATCCTGTTATTTTGGTCTATAAAAAAGTTCACCTGAAATCTGATGAAATCTAGGGTAGTTCTGTTCAAGATCATCTGCGGGGATAAATTGGATCATATCCAGATAGACGGTATTGCTACCACACTTCTTATCTTTGATCGCTTCAAAACGGATGACATGTCGATCAGTCGTCTCGACATTGATAATACCGGCCAAACGGCCAACATTCAATGGAGCTTCACTACCCGATTTTGCCTTGAGTCCACCGGTAATATTATTTACATTGTAATCGCCTACTGTTGCCATGTAACGTTTGTAACCCTGTGCCAGCATCAGATTATCCGCATTTGCATTCGCGAGGTCGCTAACGCCCGAAGCGGTCAGACTTTGATTCAATATGATCGTATTGGGCAGGATTTGTTCATCCCCTTTTCCAGGATTAAACGTCGCCTGAATCTCTGGGGCATCGCCATGCTGGGCATAACAGATCCAGACTTTATACCGTCCTTTTACGAGATATGGAGTCTTAAATTCAATCCATTTTGCTCGCGCACTATTGTTCGCGCAAAGCGACAGACTTAAGAGGTCTCCATTTGCATAAGGGCGCTTCGTTTCTAAGGCTTTATAATAGTAATATCCGTTCGTACCAATGGTCGAAACCGTCAAACTATTAAAGGCAAAAGAATTGGCAATGGTCGCACCATTTGCCACCAATGCCTTGGAACTATTAAAATAGGCGCTTCCCAGTGCATTGACTAATTCGGGAGAGGTCGCTATATCAAAATACACGGGCACCTGCTGGCGGACCTTAATCTTAAATGGCTGTTTCGCTTCATGCAGCACACCATTGGACGCCAATACATCGCTTTGTGATCTGTTGATTTCAGCACCCGCTTCATGAACCCCATTAAACACGTCATCATTCAATAAGATCTGCGCACCTAATAATTTGGTTGAAATAATCTCTTTTGGAGCCAAAGTATAGATCGTATTTGCGGCAACGATGTCTTCCAAGAATTTGATATCGTTGCTTAAATGGTAGGCCATATATAACCACAAACTATCTTTATGGCTTTTTACATCACCAGTCTGTGAATAGACTGCTTTCATATCCGCATAACTTTTGATTCCCTGTAGCTGCAAAACGGAGTCTGACTCAACAATAGCGGTCTGAAAACGTTTGGCATCCGCCACAGCTACACCGCGTTGATAATATAAAGTATCATAAAACCCAGTCTCTTTTAAAGCCTCGGCAAAAATGGAGTAACGAGGATTATTACCTATCAATTCAGCAAGACTCTGTGCTGGTGGAACCAATACTTTATTTATGGAGTGAATAATGCCGTTACCACAGCTAATATTGGATCTAATAATTTTTGCAGATTTATTAATTCGGTAAATCCCATTTTGCACATCTGTGTATAAATATTCACCTAATAAACTCGCTGTTTTGATTTTCCCATCTGTAAAACGTGTGCTGCCTACCGTATCCCTAACCACGTGGTATTTGACAAAATCCAATAGCTGCGCATCTGTAAAATCACTCAATCCTGTTTTTCCATTATCTTTGATCCAGGCATTAATGCTTTCATTATTGGGAGCAAACAATGTGTAGGTACCATACGCACCTAGATAGCCCGCCGTTTTTGAGCGGTATAAGATTTCGGTCAATAAGGAATAATCAGTTTCATGTGCTTCCAAATAACCTGTAATATTCACTTCATCTGAAGTTGAAATTCGATATTTCTCTTTTTGACAGGAAAATATAAGCGCAACAGATAGGACAAACCATGTCCCTATCAGCCAATATTGTTTTCTAAAATTTCTTTTCATAACGATCTATTTTAGGTAAAATGGGTTTTGCTTCAACTGTTTGTCTTTGAAGAGTTCAGTTTCCAAAATGGGAAGATAATGGCTATCCACATCGCGCACTTTATTAATTGCGGATTGGCGTACATTAGCGTCTACAACTTTCGTTACAAGATCTACTAGCACATTGATGTTCGCATAATTATCTTTCTTTGCCAAGCGCAAAAGGTCAAACCAACGTTTACCTTCAAAAGTAAGTTCACGTGCACGCTCAGCGAAGACGAATAGGATGATTCCTTCTAAATCTGTCGCTTCAATATTCGGATCCGTAGCTCTTATGGCTTTACGTTTGGTTCGCAAATCCTCCAGAAGTGCCAATGCTTCCGTCCCTCGCCCGAGCTCTGCCAAAGCTTCAGCACGCATCAATATGACGTCAGAGAAGCGGTAGAGCTGAAAATTGTAGTAGTCAGGTGATTCCGTACCGAATTTTCTCAGATCTCCCGACATACCATACAGGATTCCTTCTCCACGACTGTCGAATAAATCTATATCTGTCCCTTCATTGGAAGGAAAAATCTCATTATTCAAGATATCCACATTGGCTGTGAATGGTCTACGTGCAGTCACGCCAATATTATACATCGGATTTTCACTGGAGTTTTTATGGCTCAACTCCCAAATCGTTTCCATCGTGCCACCATCAAAAATTTCGGGCAGTGCTGCGCCAATTAAACTATATCGTCCAGTTTCTAAAATTTTTGTGGTCTGCTCTTCCACTTTATCGTATTGTTCCAGCCATAGATATACATCAGCCAACATCGCTCGAACCGCGGGTCTTGTCACCCGACCGGCGTTTGTCGCATTGTAACCCGAAGTATTGACATGGTATTCGGGTATCCAGTCCAAAGCCTGCAAGAGATCTTTCTCGATTTGCTTGAGCACTTCATCGCCAGTGGACTGCCCTACAGAAACAATATCGGTGTCTTTTGAGGTGCCTTTTAATTTTAAAGGGATATCCCGAAAAGTACGTACTAAATAGAAGTACAAAAAGCTGCGGACAGCTAAAGCTTCCCCCAAATCTGTATTGTATTCGGCCTCTGTAAAAGTAGGATCTGCCAGCTTTGCCTGACCTGCATAATCAATCAGCAGATTACAATTATTTATCGCGGTATAAATAGCACTCCAGTCCGCAATTACATTTGTACTTAAAATATTGTAATTTTTTACCAGGCGATTGTCGTCTGTCGCATAACTTGTCAACCCAACTAGATCGGCCCTAAGTTCGCCCCAAGTGAACAATTGCTGTTCAACAGGTCCTGAATTAAGGGAAGAATAGATACCGATTAAGGCCGCATGGACATCCTCCTTTGTTTTCCAAAATTCTGCACGGGTTATTCCATCCTGCGGCTGTAAATCCAGCCATTTATTACAAGAATTGAGTAAAATGCTTCCCGCAGCAACTAAACTCCATAAAATTGTTCTTTTCATAACCTTGTTTTAAAAACGTGCTGTAATACCTAGTGTAACTGTTTTTAATGGCGGTGTCATTGAATTATCCATTAACACAGTAAATGCATCCTTTAACTTTACGGCAACATCAGGGTCTTGACCGGTATACTTCGTCAGCGTAAATATGTTTTCTACGGTCAAATAAGCGCCAAGCCCCTCGATGTGAAATCGCTGCAAGAACTCTTTCGCAAAGTCATACTTTAAGGTGACTGTACGCAAACGTAAAAATGAAGCATCCTCGACATATCGGCTGGATCCCAAAGAATTATATCCAGTTCCAAACAATGCTCGCGGGATATCTGTTATGTCACCATCCTTACGCCATCTGCGCAACACGGCCGCGCTTTGATTGTTATACCCAAGCATATCAGTCGTATTCATTTTGGTTCCATTAATAATTTGAGATCCTTGTCTGTAGTTAAAGAAGGCGCTTAATTTCAAACGTTTATTATATCCCACATTAAATCCAAACCCACCCGTAAGCTTCGGATTACTATTGCCCAAATACACAATATCCTTTTGATCAATCACACCGTCGTGGTTGATATCTTCATACATCGCATCGCCCGCCTGGAATACATAATCGACTGTAGGATAATTAAAACGCATATAAATCGTCTCGCCGTCTGGGCTCACGATGGCATTTCCTTGTGCATCTTTTGCTATGGTAGCTTCCTGATCTTTGTAAACGCCCAAATAGCGAAATCCATAGAAAGATCCATACGGATTATTCTCCTGGAAATAGGTGAAAAATGTTTTGTTTTTTAATGATGATCTAGCATTTTCGCGCGGATAAAGCGGTGATATCTCGCGGATCACATTTTGATTGTGTGCAATATTGAACGTAAAACTGACATCCCATTTTTTATTACGAATGGGCACCACGGTAAAATTTGCTTCCCAGCCATCATTATCCATTGTACCAACATTCATAGCCAGTCCACTATATCCAGTATAGGTCGGAATCTGAATATTGTCCATCATCAAATCCGTTGTTCTATTTTTATAAATCTCTCCACCAAACATCAAACGGTAGTCGAACATTTCTACATCCATACCCAAATTCTGCTGTGTCACCGTTTCCCATTTTAAGTCGGACAACTCTATATTTTTTGAATAGACACCGTTTTCATCCAAATAAGCATAATCATTGGTGCTATATACATTGATATAAGTATAATCACGTCGAGGAGCATTACCACTGCGTCCCCAGCTTGCTCTTAGCTTAATATCTTTTATGGCGTTAATATCTTTCAAGAAATTTTCCCTTCCGATCTGCCAAGCGGCAGAGAAAGCAGGAAATAATCCATAACGATTATCAGGACCAAATTTTGAGTTGCCATCACCACGCAGACTTGCGGCAAAAACATACTTTTTGTTGAGCATATAATTTGCCTGGATTAACGCTCCAATTGAGCGCGATTGTGTGGTAACCGATTGTGCATATCCAGTCAAGGTCCGCGACGGTACACTTGGGTCCTGTAGATAGGAAGATGCCGTATTTGTCGAACTCAGTCCTTGAATCGTATAGCGATAATCCGAAGTCAGGAAAGACAAATTGGCTGTAAGCAGATGGTTTTCACCCAATGCAGGGGTAAACAAAAGCCTGGTATTGGTACTCAGTGAAAACTCATCTAAATCTGAGTCCGAAGCCCTATTCACTGTATTTTCCGTAAAAGGTCGGCCTGTTGCCAACTGGGGTAAAAAGAGCTTGGTTTTGTTGTTTCTAATATTTAGCGCTAGTGTACTTACAAATCGCAAGGTATTAGGAATCAATCTATAATCCACATTAAAACGGGTTCCCAAAATATCGCCCAACTGTTTACCAATAGCATTTTGGACCATAGAAAGTGGATTATATGTCCCTGGATAAAATCCTTGCGCCGAAGAAGAAGGATTAAATAGATTACCTGTTAGGTTCCCATATTCATCATATTCCCAAATGGCCTGATTTGGCATCTTACGATAAGCGATATCCCGTACATTAGCATGATAAAGATTATCATTGTCGACGTGTGTATATGAAACGTCCGACTGAAAGCCGATGCGCTCAGAAACTACATAATCTAGATTGATACGAGCAGATAGACGATTTAGACCTGTTCCAATGGTCGTTCCTTCTTGATTAAAATAACCTATTGAGGCCAGATAGCGTGCTTTTTCACCGCCACCACGCACCTGGAGATTATGATCTTGAAAATACCCCAACTGTGTAATGGCATCTACCCAGTTGGAATTGTTACTATAGTTGTGATATATATAGGTGTTATTCGGATCGTACTGGAACTGCTGCGCATTGTCTGTCGTTGAAAAGACCTTCCCTGCATTATAGAATTCTTCTGACAACAAGGTCGAGTACTGATCGCCATTCAATAGTGGAATAGATTCAGGTTGCTTTGAAATAGATCCTTTGAAAGTGTATCCCAACGTGGGAGCACTAACAGTTCCGCGTTTGGTTGTGATAACCAATACCCCATTTGCTCCACGCGATCCCCAAACAGCAGTTGCAGCAGCATCTTTTAATACCGAGATGTCCTGAATATCAGATGGTGCAATATTTAAAAGCTGCCCATATGCATTATCATCAGAAGTTGCAAAGTTGAAATCGTCCGGAATGGTAATGTCATAAGGCATACCATCAACCACAATAAGCGGGTCTGTTGCCCCATTTAAAGAAGATGTACCGCGAATCCGGATCTGCATTCCAGCCCCAGGATCGCCTGATACCGTAGTGATATCAACTCCTGGCAGCCTTCCCTGCAACGCTTGATCAACAGACACAGATTGCATTTCGGACAGCTCATCCATGCTAATCGTTGAGATCGCTGCTGTATTGCGTTCTTTCGAAATCCCCATACCCGTGCCGTCATTGACAGGTTTTGACTTTGAGATAACAACCTCATCAATCACATTATTTGTCGATTCAATCTGCACATTGATCGTTTTCCTATCCCCTACAGCAATCGCACCCGAAGATTTATAGCCCGTGTAGGAGACCGCCAGTTTCAAGCCTTGCATTCGAGCTCTAAGACTATAGTTACCCTCAACATCTGTAGTCGTTCCGACAATTGTGCGGTTATCATTATCTTTTAAGACAACTGTTGCTCCGGCGATGGGTTGTTTTGTTCCCTTTTCGGTTACCTTTCCGGTGAGCAAAGCCGCATTATTTTGCGCGTAAACTCCTCCTCCCCAGAAAGTCATCCATACTATGCACCCTATTAAAATCAAATAGTTTATCTGTTTCATCATGTTTTCGGTTAGATTACAGGCCATGCTTTAAATATCCTTTGAGAGAATGTATCAATACGCGCTGTCCAAGTTGATTACTCTGCACGACATCAGCTTCAACGGTTCGGTTAAGATTATCCATCACCTGCAACTTATTAACCAGGTTGACAGCAACCTGTATTGATTGGGCATCCCCGTCTACATTTTTACAAAGCGACTGAAAGAATCCCGTCTTCTTTCCATCGATTGCAAATGAATTTCGCGCAATATGATATTGAATAAACCGGGTTATTTTATCTATAGACGCTTGATCTGCTGGAGCGGATGATGCTGGCAAATCGTTGTTTGCAACCGCATTGGCTATAGCGTCATTGTTAGGAATAAGCAGCGTATAATTCAATCCGAGTTCTATTCCTTTGACAACTCCATCTGTAGCCGAATAAAGTGTGCTTGCAATAAGATATTTATAAAATGAATTGAATGGAGAGGAGGCCTGATCCGCTCCAATATTTTTAAGAAAAAATCCAATATTGGTATTCGATGAAGTCAATCCTCCGTTAAGATAGACCGCAACGCCATTTAATGGCCCCGAAAGGTTATTTCCAATACTGATTGAATCAATGCGGATTTGCTGTGTTTCCGTTGGGCCATCCAAAGTTCCGCTAGAAGACATTTTCATCTGGTTAAACTTTACATACTCACCAGCATAGCTTTCCAATATTCCCTTTCCCGTTAAATCAGGCAAGGGATCGTTTCCTAATGGAATAATATGAGCCATCAGCACCTCTCGCATTTCCGGGGTGCCATTTCCGCCATTAAAACGGATCGGGTCTGAGGTATTATAGGCATCATAGTCAAAGCCCATTTCATATAACTTCTGATCCGATACGAGGATCAACATATAACGAATGGTTGGAATCTTTAAGGTCAAATTCATGCTCATGCGTTCCAATGCGCGACGCATGAAGCTATATTTAGGATCCAATAAAACATTGCCATAGACGGAGTGGAAGACATTGGCCTGTTGACACGCGTCTATACCATAAAATGCACCATTGCTCAACAATTTTGTCTCTTTGATATTGGCCTTTGTCACCTTAGGCAGCTCACCGACAAAGTTTTGAGCTTGGGAGAACTGGGATGGCCACACCTGTGTATTATACAGATGAGAATTTACAAATTCTGTTAAGACAGCAGGATTTGTATAAAAAAGATCTTTTAACGTGGTGCCTTGGGGGTAATACTTTAACAATACACGTTTAGCGTAATTACTTACAGCCTCATTGGTAGGTACCGTGATCGAAAAATTATTGGTTTGGGCATCGTTGGGATCTTCCTTTGCATAATTTTCATTGTTGAGCGCCAAACCAATCCCTGCATATCCTTTAACAAATACAGAATCCTTTTCCCCAGTAAGCACCTCATTCTTCCGTGTTATCTCCGCATTATATGTATAAGAGGCAAAAAAATCCAGAATTGATTTAAATGTGGAGTAACTAATATTATCGCGGAGGTATTGATCGATACTCTTCTCCGCAATCAAAACTTTATTCACAACATGGATATAGCCATTCTCCGCGGAGATATTGCTTCTTGCAGGATCAATTTCAGCTGATCCAACGTTCAACCCCGTATAGCTGCTGTTAGGATAAAATGACTGATAATCTATAGCACCTAAACCACGCTGGTTCATGTAAGCATCAAAAAAATAGCTAATGTGTTTATTATTGTTATCCGTAGCTGCATAAGCTACATTAGGGCCGCGATTTGTTGAGACAAAACGTCTAATCTTGCCATTCCCTAAATCCTCTTTTTCAACAAAGTCATAGTATACAGATCGACGTCGAAAAGCAAAACCTTGCTGCCAACCTTTTGCTGAAAAATAATCGTTCAGCTTTTCAAGTCGCTCACCGTCATAAATCATCGAAGAACGCACAATCTTCTCGGCCAGTTTCGCATCGATCTTTGATACATCACTAATACCATTTTCCTTCATAAATTGATCAAAGGCCTGATCAGTGGGTGCAAATACCGTCCAAGAACCCGCAGTCCCGAGTGTATTTTTATAGCCAGACAATTCAATGCAGCTCAGGTACTTCTTAAAGTCGCCCATTGAATCGAGCTGCTGGTAAATTGGGCTTGCCAGCCAATCGGGTCTACCATAGTAGGCGTCAAAGGCTTCCTTCCTACATGACACTACCGTAATCAATAGTGCAATCCAAAATAGGTTAAATTTGGATGATAACATAGTAAATGTATTAGGTCAATAATTTGATTAATAATAAATACGGCAAGTGCTCGTTGAGATACTTCAAATAATACGTTTTATGAAGCTAAAGTTTGTTCTTTTGCGGTTCATAATTGGTGTAACAAATATATGTCTAAAAGACATTTGTACCAACCTGCACTATCCTGTCTAAATGAGCAAATAGAACATAAAAAAGGTCGGACAAATACTGCCCGACCTTAACGTTATATCAATACAAATTAATTGCCATCTGGTTTGATAACACTATTGATCAAACTTGGTGGCCAATACCAAGTTTTAAAATCATCTGGTTGCTGCGGATCAAAGCCCTGAAAATCGACGATATGGTCTGCTATCTTCAAGTTGTTTTCTTTAATTCCTGTGAGCACCATTTTAGCGATCTCATAGGCACCATAGGGATTGAAATGGGTATTATCGGCAAGATCATTTTTTTGATTTGGAAAAGTATGCGCGGGGTAGTGAACAAATGCTCGTTTAGACTGCTCAACTCCTAATGCCTCGTAAAACAAACTCGTTTTCTGATTAAGATCTATTAAAGGCACCTGAAGTTCTGCTGCGACCTTCCGAGCCGCATCGGGAAAATCACCTAATGTCTGCAACAGTTTTCCTTGTTCATCAAATGCTCGCCGTGCTGTGGAGGTTAAGATAACTGGCAGGCCACCTTTTGCACGAAATTCACGTACAAAATAACGTAAACGATCACTATATCCCTTATAAGCACCTGCATTTTCTCCTTTTTCCTTTTGATCATTGTGCCCAAATTCAATAAATAAATAATCTCCGGGCTTCGCGACAGAGAGAATTTTTTCCAATCTTTTTGAGGACAAAAACGAACTTAGTGCTAGTCCAGATTCCGCATGATTAGCAATGGCCACACCTGCATCGAAAAATCGAGGAATCATTTGTCCCCAAGACGCCCAGGGCTCATCCTCTTGATTAACTACCGTCGAGTTCCCCGCTAAAAATACAGTCGGGACATTGCTTACTGACTCGATTCGAATGGTCGAAATACAATTTGTTTGCTGGAACTCCAAAGTCAACTTATTATCCCAGTCGAGTTTTTGCGGCTCCCTTGGCTTCTTCAATGCTACAGTTTCGCCAGAAGCAATCTTTGGATCTTTGATATGTACAATAAAGGTCCTATCGAAAGATCTATTACGTAATACCTCTTGGTTTTCGATCTGCAGCCTCCGGGATTCAGACCGTACAGTACTGCGGTAAGGCTTATCGTTCAAACCCTGATAGGTAATCGTAATTTTATAATTGCCTTCAGGAACCCTTACCGAAAAATAAAATGGCTTTTCGCTGAAAAGGCTTTTATTCTTTGAATCAATCCTGACATCTTGTTCTGTTGAAAATTCAAAACCATACCCTTGCTTATCCTTATAGGCTTGTGCTTCCCTTAAAGAAATTACAGTCTGGTTTTTCTTAGTACCACCAAAGCGAAATTCCCTGACAATCTGTTCGGCAAATAAAACATGGCAACAGATCTGTATAAAAAATGTGATCGTTAAGATTAGTCTCTTCATCTGTAAGTTTTATTAATTTAGGAGGCTCAAATATAATTTTTCCAATTGATCAGACCACCCTGCGCTTACCTGTGCCTCCCTTTCGCCAACAGTTCAGGACAGCTAATCGCTCAATTTTCCGCACCTTTAATCATCATATAATAATTGGTATCATTATTCATAATTTTAGGTTTTTAATAAATAAAAGGTTTCCTCACGCCCGTTTGGAAACTTTTTATTTTTTAACACAGGTCGTAACCATATAAATACACTCCTACCAATATATTAGAAAATGACTCCACAGATACCAACAGCAATGAAAGCGAACAGAAGGTTCTTTCTAACCAATAACATCAGACACTTTCAAAAAAATAGGCCAGACAACGAATTGCCTGACCTCTCACGATAACTAATAAAAAAACTAAATTTTTACCTTAACTCCAATTTTATAATCAATGTAGTTGCTGTTTGGTTCTAAAGTAGCGTAACTCAATGATATCATTTGGTATAGCCTGCGTATTCCAATGATCATGAATAACCAGAGCTGCTCCAAGAGCTGTCGCCTGGGCCATTGATGCACCAAAAACTTCACTATTTGGAAAAGCTTGGGCCAACAGCGTCATATAGATCAAATTACGACTAAATCCGCCGTCCACGAATATACGTTGAGCACCATTAGGCCGTAAAATCAGTTCCGTCGATTTTATCTGTGCTTTCACCAAATGCATCATAAAAACATGGTATGCTTCAAAATAGCTAGAAAAATGACTCAAATCAATCGATGCGAAAGCTGATAGCTCATCGGAAATATCCAGTGCCTGATATTTTTCAATAATATCCCACTGCAGGCCGATCTGCTTAAACTTACCAGTCGAAACCTGGAAAAAATTCGCAATACGTTTCACTTGCTCCTCATGTTCATAACCGGCAAAAAGCCGGGATGCTTTTACAGGTTTGCCTGTATAGGTCATATACTGCAAGCAATCTTTGCTCAGTTCTTCTTTTGTCAACGGTTCGTTATTAAATGGATTGAAGGAAATGCACCAAGTTCCTGTCGAAATTAAAACAAAAGGTTCATGAAAATTCAACAGATAGGGAATCAATGCCGAAGAACTATCGTGCAAGCCGCTACCTACTAAATAACCACTCCCAGGAAAAGTCGCCCGAAACAATCGATCACCTTGTACAATGGGTGCCATTTTTTGTAGAATACCTGTATCAAAGACCCACTGATGATAATTATTTTTCTCAAAATCCCACAGTGCTGTATGACAACCTATACTTGTCATATCGGCATAGGGTTGTCCTGAAATTAGATAACTCAAATATTGTGGAAGATGTAATGCCCATTTGACGTCCTTAAATAATGCCGGTTTTAGTTTAAACAAACGATAGATCTGTAGTCCAGAATTGAGACTTCCCAAACTCGGAGAGGAAGTTTCTAATGAGAATTTATCTTTTCCGCCATATTGTGCATAAAACGATTCCAACAGTTTCTTTGGGTATTCTTTCAAATAATTATATAATGGTGTTAAAGGCCGTCCATCTTTATCAATGTAGACAAAACTCGCTCCATACGAAGTAAAATTTATCGCCTTGATTTCAAACTCACCTTTCCGAAACACTTCATGCAAGGAATCGAAAACGGACAAACGTAAACTTTCTAGATTTTCACAGCTATCCCCATCCTCATCGGTAGTTTCTAAAAAACGAGCAGACCTCTCAAAAACAATCTGATACTGCTCATTAAAGAGAAATAATTTCTTGTTAGTCTTACCAACATCAAATATGGCAACTACTGGTATTGGTTTCCCCTTCATTCTTTTTCCTTAATTACAAACCTGTAGCTACAGAATTTATTCCACGTTCTTCGATAAGTTTGTTGCGTAAATTTTCCTCATTGAACAATTGAACCGGATTTAAAGCAGCACCACTTCTCAACCGAGCTTCCGCCACAAGCGGTCTGACATCTGTACGGAAAGCATCCTGTAATATTTCCTGGGCCTTCACAATATCGTTAGTTTGCTGTGCCTGTTTCAGTGCTTTACGATCGACCAGCAATGCTTGAGCATACGCGATCTTAATTGCTTCTACTGACTGTAAAAGATCGACTAACGGATCTTTCAGATTATGAGAAGCATCGATCATCCAGCCCAGCCCTGTTGCATGATCTATCCCATTCAAATCCATACCATCAACCAGTTCGTTGAATATCAAGAATAACTGATAAGGTTTTATACTACCCGCTGTAAGATCGTCATCCGCATATTTACTATCGTTAAAATGGAATCCACCAAGTTTACCCTCCATAAGTAACAACGAAACAATTTGTTCAATGTTGGCATTTGGCAAATGGTGTCCCAAATCAACAAGTGTATATGCTTTAGGGCCTAATTTATTGGCCAATAGTAAAGACTGCCCCCAGTCTCCGATTGTTGTTGAGTAGAAATAAGGTTCAAAAGCCTTGTATTCAACAAACAATTTCCAGTCGTCTGGTAGGTGCTTATAAATTTCACTTAAGCTAGACAATGTATTTTGAAATGCCTCTCTAAAATTCAACTGTCCTGGAAAAGATGAACCATCAGCTAACCAAACTGTAAGGGATTTAGAGCCCAACGCTTTGCCATAATTGATGACCTCAATATTGTGGGCTATGGCTTGTTCACGAACTTTAGGATTTACATGGTGAAGCGAACCAAATTTATAGCTATGTTCTTGTCCAGCCTGGTCTTGGAATGTATTGGAATTCACTGCATCAAATGCAATACCGAGTTTAGATGCCAATGATTTGATTTTTTCTGCATCTGAAGGAATATCCCAAGGTATATGCAAGGAAATAGCTCCGCTTGATTTGTTGAGCGCGTGTAATAAGCCTACATCCGCTAACTTTTGTTCCAAAGTTCCAGGTTCACCTGCTCCGGAAAACCGTCCAAATCGGGTACCACCTGTCCCTAATGCCCAGCTTGGGATGGCAATTTGAAATTTTTGGAGCTTTTCCAAAATTTCATCTGTAGTTGAAATATCCGCCGACACATAGTCAAATGCTCTTTTATGTTTTTCCTTTAATTGGTTATTGTGCTGATCTATAATTTGTGTATCAAGAATCATAATATTACTGGTTATCGTGTAAAAATTCGAAAGGTGTCGCGCACATTTTTCCCTTTCTGAGCGCGACACCTAAGATATAAAAATTAGCGTACAAACGCCATTGCAACACCTCCGTCAACGTTTAAAACATTTCCCGTAGATTTGCTCAACAGTCCTCCCACAAAAGCGAAACAGGCGTTCGCAATATCTTCAGGAAGAATGACCTGATTCAACAAGGTCCGTTTTGCATAATAGGCTGGCAATTCGGCAACTGTGATACCATAGGCTTTAGCACGGCCTTCTGCCCAGCCACCAGCCCAGATATTGCTATCTGAAATAACCGCATCGGGATTGACAACATTGACACGTACTCCCGCTGGCCCTAATTCTGCGGCACACAAACGACTTAAGTGTAGCTGAGCTCCTTTTGCACTCCCATAGCCAGTATTGTTCGGACCACTAACCAAAGCATTTTTACTGACAATATTAATGATATCTCCCCCGATTTCCTGTGCTTTTAATACAGAAGTAGCTCCTTGCGTAACTAGAAATTGCCCTTTTACTAATACGTTGTACAACAAATCCCAATCTTTCTCTGTATGATCTTCGATTGTTTTGGAAATTGACAGTCCAGCATTATTAACGATAATATCAATACCTCCAAAAGCTAAAGCAGCTTCTTTCAACGCTTCTTTAATTGATTCTGCGTTCGTTACATCCAAAATCGTCGTAATAACGGAATCTTTCCCAAAATCGGTAATAAATTCGTCTTTACTTGATTCCAGGCGCTCGGTATTGATATCATTTAAGATGATTACGGCGCCTTCTTGAGCCATCTTTTTAGCGATTGCTTTCCCGATACCGCCACCGCTTCCAGTGACCAAAGCAATTTTTCCTGACAAAGCCTTTGGTTTTGGCATACGTTGAAGCTTAGCTTCTTCCAATAACCAATACTCAATATCGAATGCTTCCTGACGGGGTAAAGCGGTGTATTCACTTACTGCTTCTGCTCCTTTCATGACGTTGATCGCATTGGTATAGAATTCTGCTGCCACACGTGCCGTTTGTTTGTCTTTCGCAAATGCGAACATACCTACACCTGGGTACAGAACAATTACCGGGTTTTTATCACGTACAGCTGGACTGTTTTCATGTTTGCAGTTTTCATAATATTGCGCATACATTTCACGGTAATCTTCGAATAATGGCGTCAATTTCGCTTTGAGCTCCTCAACGTTGTCTAAATCTTCGGATTTATCCAAATCCAATACCAATGGTTGGATTTTAGTCCTTAAGAAGTGGTCCGGACAACTGGTACCTAGCGGAGCCAAACGACCTAAATCATTGGAATTGATAAATTCCAATACACGATCATCATCTGTAAAATGTCCGATCATATGGCGCTCACTGGAACAAAAACCTCTTAAAACAGGCGCAAGTTTGGCTGCTTGTGCAGTTCTTTCTTCCTTGCCCAAGCTAGTCACTTTCTGTCCACCAAAGACGGGTGCTTTTTTACCATAGTTTTGCTCAAGATATTCCGCACAAGCTTCAATGACATCCAACGAATTAACATAACATTCGTATGCTGTATCGCCCCAGGTAAACAAACCATGAGAGCCTAACATAATACCTCGGATTCCTGGATTCTGCTCCAAACAAGCTCTTAACTGCAGGCCTAAATCAAATCCCGGTCGTTGCCAGTCTACCCAGCCGATGGTCCCATTAAAAAGCTCTTGCGTGATTGTCTTTCCATCTTTGGCCGCGGCAATGGCAATTGCCGCATCGGGATGTAAGTGGTCGATATGTTTGAATGGCAGGAATCCATGCAATGGTGTATCAATAGATGGAGCTTTAGATGCTAGATCATAGATACAGTGGTTAAACAATTCAACCATTTCATCTTCGTGATCTAATCCACGATAGACATTTTCCAAATTACGTAGACGTTGGAGATACAAAGCCGCCAAACCGGATTTTTTCAAAGTTCCGATATCACCTCCTGAGCCTTTGATCCACATCACCTCCACTTCTTCACCTGTCAAAGGATCTTTTTCAGAAACTTTGCACGAGGTATTTCCCCCGCCATAATTTGTGATCCTTAAATCTGCACCTAAAATATTCGAACGATATAACAGTAAAGCTACTTCATCACCGCTTAGTGCCTGAGCTTTCTCATCGTCCCATAAGTAATTGACATGTTTGTACGTTTTCACTTCTTCTATATTTATTTAAATATTAATTTTCTAATGTCTTTGCAAACCCTACAATGCAAATAGAGATGATAATGGTTACAATTCCTCCGATTATAGAACGATAAGTCGCACGATCCACACCTTTCCATTCCTTGAGTGCAACACCCCAAGCATTTGAAATGAGAATGATAAATGCCATATGCAAGATCCAGGAGCTGGCTCCATTTCCTAAACGGCTTTCGCCCATACCATAAAAGAAAAACTGCAGATACCAAGTCGTTCCCGCTATCGCACATAAAAGGAAATTTTTGCCTTTTGGCACATCGGACTTTGTATAATCCCCAAAAGTTCTATTCTTAAACAATAAGTAAAGGCACCAAAGAAAGTTCGTCACAAAGCCACCCCAAAGGATTACAATATAGGTGACGTTATTTTGATAGAGAAATTCTCCTTGATTTGGATTAGTAGCCTTCCATAAGTTGTTCGCCACATCGGCCATCGGTTTTCCAGCCTCAATTCCAAAATTGAAACAGGCACTTAATATTCCGGAAATAATAGCCACGACGATGCCTAGCCCAAAATTGTAATCTGATTTGCTCTCAGCTGATAATGCAGATAAATGTTTTTCCTTGGAAACACCCGCCTTACCACATAGAAATACACCTAGCACGCAGACTAAGAGCCCAATGAGGATACAGATACCTGAATGTGTTGTAAAAAAATAATCTATCCCATGCTTCCCCTCTGTCCTATTGAAAAAATAATAAATACTCGGCATCAAGGATCCAAAAACCATGCTAAGCCCTAAAATGATACTGCTCCCAAGGGATACTCCCAGATAACGCACGCCGAGTCCATAAGTAAGTCCACCTATTCCCCAAAGTAATCCAAATAAAAAAGTGTACCCTAAGATCGAGTTATTCGTATCTCTGATAATCTCCAAAAAATTGGGAATTGTCAAAATAGCGGCTATAGGTGGTACAATAATCCATGAAAAAAGGCCACCCAAAATCCACATAGATTCCCAAGACCAGCCTTTCACTTTCTTATACGGCACATAAAAACTTCCAGACGCGAAACCGCCTATAAAATGAAATATAACTCCGAAAACAGCATTCATTGTGTATCTTTTTAGGTATTACAAAAACTAAATTAAATGATTTGATGGGAGGAACTGTTATGCACTGTTATGCCACATAACCAAGACAGTTGCTCTATACAAGATAATTTATTTAAGCGGCATCTACAGCTTACAGTAAATTTTGATTACTTTTAATTAGTTATTATCGATAATTCATTGAAAAAATATTTATTATTCTTAGATACAGAAACATCTGGCTTACCGAAAAAATGGGGCAAAAAATACACAGACAACGATAATTGGCCGCATGTACTGCAATTGGCTTGGATCATTTTTGATGAGGAACAAAATGAGGTGAAGCGTACGAACAAATATATCTATGAGCCCCTGATTCCAATCAGTCCAGCCTCGGAACAGATACATGGATTGACCCCGCCTTTTTTAATGAAGCATGGCGAAAAGAAAAAAGAGGTACTACGCAAGCTAAGTCATGACATCAAAAAATATAAGCCACAGATTGTTGGGCATTTTCTTTCCTTTGACCTACAGGTGCTGGCGGCAGAATTCTATCGATCCAATTTACCTTTCCCTTTCGATGGGACAAACTACTTTTGTACATTATTGCATAGCAAAAGGTACGTAAGAAATCCCAATATGGTCCATCTTCCGCTTTCTTTATTACACGAATCTCTTTTCTCCGAAATCCCTGAAAATATGCACAATGCAGAGAAAGATGCCGAGATTACCGCGAAATGCTATTTCGAAATGATTCAACGAAACGAACTGTCCCATCAAGACATTCGAGACCAGCAAATAGAATTCGATAAAATCTTCCAAATACAGTCCCCATGAAAAATCCCGAAAGTATCCTTTCCCTACTGAAATCAACCCAACCTTTCCAAGTATTACCAGAAACCCTACAGCTCAGTATTATAGATATATTCTACGAACATCGTTTCTCCAAAGACACACTTGTCTATCGACAAAACATCACAGACATGGAAGGGGTTGACTTAATCCTAGAAGGGGAATATGAAACGTTTTTTCTGGATGACTTAGACAATAAAAGATTAGTAGAGATCCACCGTCAACCTTATTGTTTTGGCGGAATTTCGGTGTTATTGAATCGAACAAAAGCGTTAAAATCTGTCATCGCAAAAAAGGGGACGATTATCTATCGATTACCGCGGAAAAATTTTATTGAGCTATGTAATGCAAACGAAGAGTTCTTCCATTTCTTCACCAATTCATTTGGAAAAAGGATGTTAGACGAGGAGTTTTCACACTTTGTCAAATCCCCTGCCTCTTTTGAGGAAAGCTACTTTGCAGCAGATCAATTGTATTCGCGAAAGATAGAACATATCACCTATAAAGATATCGTTGCCTGCGCTGGTGATACGCCCATTTTTGAAGTTGCAAAGACAATGGCCAGACAAAAGGTAAGTTGTGTCTTTATCAAAGACGAAAATGATATTATCGGTTATGCCACCGATATGACCTTACGGGATAATGTCGTTGCTCAACAAATCGCTGTCGACCGCGCGATCATCGAAGTGATGGACAACCCAATTGTGAGTATATCCGATCAAGCTTACCTCTATGAGGCTGTACTAAAAATGTTCCGAACGAAATCAAGGTACCTGCTCGTTGAAAAAGAAGGAAACTACGTTGGGTTCTTAAGTCGAAATAGGTTATTGAGTGAGCAAGGACAATCTCCGCTTGTATTTATTCAATCGGTCAAACTAGCAGAAACTTTGGACGAATTACGTGAAAAGTGGAACAACGTCCCAGAAATTATCCATCAACTGCTCGGCAGAGGAGTAAATGCCGAAATTGCCAATCAGGTGATTACAACTGTAGCGGACAGTATTGCACTGAAAGTAATCGAAAAAGTAATCGAAGAGATGGGCGAACCGCCGGCAAAATTTGTCTTCATGGTGACCGGAAGTGAAGGCCGAAAAGAGCAAACCCTGATGACGGATCAAGACAATGCGATTATTTATGAAGATAAAGCCAATGAACAGCGAGAGCTCGTCCGAGACTACTTCTTGAACTTTGCAAGTCGTGTATCTGATCACTTAAATACAATAGGTTTCAGCTATTGCACTGGAGGATATATGGCCAGCAATCCTGAATGGACACATTCGCTTTCACATTGGAAAAACAACTACAAAAAATGGATCGAGGAAAGCATCCCCGAAAATGCAATTAAGTTCTCCACATTCTTTGACTGCCGACGATTGTATGGCGACCAAGAGATTATAGATCAACTTAAAGAGTTTCTAAATGTCGAATTACAAAAACCTAATGAGCGCTTTTTTACATTTATCGCAAAAAATGCACTACAGTATGAACCTCCTCTGACATTTTTTAAGGCGATCAAAACGCAAACCATCGGATCGTCTGAAGTCTTCAACATCAAAAAAGCTATGACACCTATTGTTGATTTGGTTCGCGTCTATGCCCTCAAAAACCGAATTTATGAGGAAAATACCGGTGGGAGACTCAAACAGCTGCTCGATTTGAAAATTTTCACGCAGGAACAGTATGAAGAGTTGCATCAATCTTACTATTATCTGATGTCGATTCGCCTGAAAAATCAAGCGAATCAGATTCGGATAGCCAAACTAAGTCCAAACAACTATGTACCGATGGACAGCTTGACAAATATTGAAAAGGCAACCATTAAGGAAATATTTAAAACGATCAATAACTTTCAGCTCGGAATTAAAGTAAAATTTACCAGTAACCTCTTTGGATAATAAGCCCTTTTAATGGCTCGGTACGACTGGAAGAATTTTCCCATCTGGACCAAACTGCAATTTGTCCATACACACTTCGCGGTTATATCCAGCAGCGTCGCCCATCGTAATTCCCTTGGGATAGTTAAATCGATGGTAAACAATGTACCATTCGTCTTTTCCAGGCAACTCCAATACAGAATTGTGTCCAGTACCGTAAATTCCATGGGCAATATCTTTCTGTAGGATAAGATTATCTTCGGGGATTTGAATAGGTCCCAAAGGAGAGGTCGAAGTGCCATAACGAACCCGATAATTCTCGCTACGTGTATCATTTTCCGACCATAGGAAATAATAAATTCCGTTCCGAAAAAAGACATATGTTCCTTCACGGAATGTTCTATCGGGGGTCAATAATTTGATCGTATTCTGCTTGATTGTGATCATGTCCTTATTGAGTTCGGCTACAGCAAGATGACCATTTCCCCAATAAAGATAACTCTTATTGGTTTTGGGATCAGTGAAAACAGCCGGATCGATCTCTTGGCCTCCCTTTACGCCATTTGGTTTGAAGTCTATCAGCGGTTTACCGGAATCCTTAAAAGGCCCGGTTGGCGAGTCTGCTACTGCAACACCGATTTTCTGAGCTGCTGTAAAATAATAATAATATTTATACTCACCCTTGACTTTCTTCTCTGCGATCGTCGGCGCCCAGGCATGGTGGTTGCCCCATAGTACATCTTTTTTTAAATCTAATATTACTCCCTCATCTTTCCATTCTTTCAGATCAGTAGAAGAAAAGGTTTTGAAGTAATAGCCGCCCCAACCGTCAAAGCCATCACTCGTTGGATAGATATAATATTTCTTTGTCTTATTAGAATACAATACATCCGGATCCGCATAAAATCCCTCCAATATAGGATTCTTCACATTGTTCAAGGTGATATCAGCTGGTTTTCCCCAATGTTGAATCAATTTATTCAACTCATTTCTTGAAAGCGGTAAAATAGTGCCATGTCTAGGATTAAAATCCATATCAATCTGTTGATCTATTGCTTTAAAATGATCTAGATCCTGAGATTCACAAAACTGGTATTTCCCCTTTTTATAAACATCATACATCAAGATATAGGTGTCTGATTGATTGCGTTTAAAAACCCCAGATCCTTCAACATCGTCTGCTGTTGCCTGTTTATAACCAGGTTGTTCAACCCATTTCCCCGAAGTCAATGAATCTGTGATCGCCTGTTTTATCCCTTTCCCGTTCCCCTCAGTTTTATAAAACAAATGGAATAAGCCGTTTTTAACAATAATATCCCCATCTATACAAGATTGACCGTTTTTAGGCAAGAACAACACCTTAGGTTCACCCTCTAGATCCGTAAAATCGCGATTAGCATAGGCATAATAAATCACATCGGGTTGATCTCCATATTTCATGGACCAGTAAACCATATATTTACCTGCTCCTGGATCAAATACAGTCTGTGGTGCCCAAACTCTTTTTAAGTCCTTCTGTCCTTGATAACGCTGTTGAATATTAATCACATGATGATCCCAATGGATTAAATCTGTAGACTTTAACAAAACCATGGCCCGGTTAGAATCCCATCCTTTGGATGCCGTCATATCCGTTAGCACCATGTAAAACGATTTTCCGTCTTCAGCTCGTAAAATATGAGGATCCCTTACACCACCTGTACTACTGATGATTTTAGAATCCAATATGGGCTGATTATTGTTGAGTGTCCTGAAAGTATAGCCATCAGTGCTAATCGCAAAACACACGGCTTCATCGGCAACCGAATTGCCTTTAAAATAGGTAAACAAATAACCAACGAAATCTTTTTCCGATGGTCCAGATTTATATTCCTGTGCCGATGCGAAAAAAAACGAAGCCATCATTAAACCTACAGCTCCCATAATGGACATTAACTTAGTTTTCTTCATAAAAGGTTATTTCATTTGTAAATAGCACATTACTGTTTTTTTTGAATTGACAAATCAAACTGCCAATGCTTCGCTAATCGCTCCAGCTCTTGCTTTGTTATTGGAATGACAGCACCATGTTTAGGCGAAGTGAAATTAGTAGATTTCATTTTACCTGCATTAAAGTGTCCCAGATCAACAAAATTTTTAAAATCTGTTGTTTCACTAAAGCCAAAATTATGTGGCGAGATCCCATAGATATCATACATCAAAACCCATTTATCTTCCCCAATCCTTTTCCACACATTCGGAGCTTCGCAGGCTTCTGGCTCAGGATCATAGAAGCGATCATCGTACTGATAAGGGCCATTTGGATAATCTGACACAGCTTGCTTAATGCCCGGAACACCATCGTGGGCGACATAAAAAAGATGGTATTTATTGCCCACTTTCGTAATATCGCCATCGATGTAATTTTTATTTGCTTTGGGGTATTGAAACAAAAGCTGTGGTTCTGATTCAAATGCTGTAAACTCCTTATTTAAATAGGCATAATAGAGCTGATTCAGTCCATTGCCAAACCGCATCGTAAAATAGATCATCATCTTCCCAGTACGATCATCATAGATGAGTTCGGGAGCCCAGAAGGACCCTACATTTTCCCAACCTTGAAAGGCTTTCTCCAAGTAGAGCTCCGTATGGTTCCAGTGAATTAAATCAGTCGATTTCATTAAGACAATACCCCGGTTGTTACCCCATCCAAATGCGACTCCGTCACGCTCCCATTCCGTATTTCTATAACCCTGCTTTTGTGCGTAGATATGTAAATCCGTCATGACCATATAAAAATAACCATCTTTCCCCCGCATGATATAGGGATCCCGAATACCTTTCTGCTGTGCAATGCTATCGCCGGCAATGATCGGTTTTCCTTTATTGATATCGGTGAAAGAATAGCCATCCTGACTTATTGCAAAATACAGCCCGTGGCTTTCATCCTTGAAATAAACCATCAGGTAAGCAGCCAGATCTGATTCCTTTACCTGTGCAAACAAGTTATGCGCAAATAGGATCAGGATAGTAAAAAGGAGTGTGCGGATGTTCATCTTATTTCACGGTCAATTTTATCAAGGTCAAGGAATAAGGTTCAAATGTTTCAACAATTGTCTTTCCCTTATAAGTTACTGTATTTTGTTTTGGACGAATATTTAACGGTTCTTCTAGACTGTTGCTCACGCTCAGATCTGCATTAGACAATGTAATCTTTTGCGCTGTCGCTGACAATTTCTTTTTCGTCAATACATCTAAATTTAACTGCCTTGGCTGACTGGTATAATTGACGACCTTCACAATCAACTGCTGCAAAGTCTCATCAAATACTGCCGAAGCATATAGGCTATCTTTGCCAGCTACGAATTCACCATCCCGTTTGATCGGAACAATGTTTGTCCCTTTATTGGTAGCATATAATTTTTGTACTTGGTAGCTCGGTGTTCCATATACCTGCAAGTTATCAACCCAAATTAAATCTGGTGACCACTGCCAGCCATCGACATGACCGAATAATGGCGCATAAGATGCCATCTCCACTACGTCACCATTTCGTTCCAAGCCCGTCATGAAAGCGGCTTCCGAGAGGGCCGCCTCCCAGGTACTTTTCCCTGGACCGTTTGGTCGTGTCGTATGCGAAGCGTATTCCCCTGCGAAAATTTTCACCCCATTTCTAGTGTAATTATCATAGCGATTGGCGCTCGAAAGAAACCAGGATGGTGGACGATAATAATGTTCATCAATGATATTGATATTCATCGCCCGCAGTTGATCATTTAAGAAATCAAAGCGATCTCCTTCGGGATCAGTGCCCGAACTGGCAATAATTTTGATCTCTGGATGCTTTTCGTTTAACGCTTTCTTGAAGACGGCCAACCGTTCGATATATTGCGGACCCCAATTTTCATTTCCAACTCCCAGCATTTTGAGGTGGAAAGGCTCAGGGTGCCCCATATCCGCCCGTAATTTCCCCCATTTTGTATCTGTTGTACCATTAGCAAATTCAATCAGATCCAAAGCGTCTTGAACATAGGTGTCAAGTTCGTCCAATGGCACAAGTTCCCCGGTATTAAATTGGCAGGCCATACCACAATTGAGAATGGGAACTGGAGATGCTCCAATATCTTCTGCCAGTAAAAAGTATTCATAAAATCCTAAACCAAAGGTCTGAAAATAATCAGGTGTCAGACGATGGCTGAATTCGGTATTCCACCGGTTGATAATCAATTCCCTTTCCGTTATTGGTCCAACAGTTTTTTTCCATTGAAAGCGATTGGCCAAATCTTTCCCTTCAACAATACAGCCTCCAGGAAAGCGGATAAAGCCGGGTTTCATATCGGCAAGCATCTGAACCATATCTTTACGTAGACCCTTCGGTCTTCCTTTCCAGGTGTCTACTGGAAATAACGAAAGCATATCTACGTCTAACGTACCCGTCCCTGTAAACCAAACATTTAATTTGGCTTTATCTGCCGTTTGGTTGACAGGAAATTTGACTGCAGCTTCAGACCATGATCCGACGGGTTCAAGTGGAAGTTCAGCTGCGCCAATAACCTTATTCTGTTGATCGAGCAGCTCAACATGGATTTTCATCCCCTTAGCTGCACCTTGGTATTGTACAGAGAACTCATATGCTGCCCCCGCTTTCACCCCCATTCCTCTAAAGCCTTCATTTTGTAGTCCTAATTTCAGATTAGCCGCATTGTTTATCCTTAAATACCGTTTGTTGCCTTTACGTTTGCTATCGTTTAGCAGCAGGTAGGTTCCCTCAGGACCATTTTCGAGCTTTTTCCAGCCCATCCAAGGCTGATCAAACTCAAATGATCTATTCTTTACCAATTCAGCATAGATTCCCCCGTCGGCACCAAGATTGATATCTTCAAAAAAGACGCCCCACATATGTGGCGATATTTTGCCTGTAGGTTTATCCAAAGCAATATTTAATGTTATCGGTGACTGTGCCATTGCTGAAGAACCCAAGCTCGCTAACAGTAACAGTATTGACACTACTCTTTTCATTTCTATATGTATTTGTTCAACAATAATTTATCATTTCAGGTTTTTACACCAGCTCTAACAGCATAAATAGGGTAGCACGACATGACACCCTATCAAAATTGGCTGTTATATTAATTCCAATACAATAACTGAAAATGCCGGAATGTCCACTTCAATGGCACCACCATTCACTACCTTTGTCTTATTGTACACAGCAGGTTTAATTGTTGTCGGTTTCTTGAAGGAATTATAATCGCGTAGATTCTCTGCGGTAAGAATTCGGCCTGAAATTTTTGCAGCTTTCACTGAACCGAGATCCACACGTACCTTATTATTCTTTTTCGGATCAATATTTACCAAGGAGATATGTGTACGGCCCTGCTTGTCTTGTGACGCTGAAACCGACACGGCCGGAATTTTTTCCTGGTTAAATTCAAAATCCGTTGATTGAAGGGAAATAGGAATTAACTTAGCATCCTGATGTACCTTATACATTTCCATCACATGATAAGTCGGCGTCAAAATCATATTCTTTCCTTCTGTTAGAATAACCGCCTGCAATACATTCACAGCCTGCGCTAGATTGGCCATCTTCACCCGACGAGCATGATTGTTAAAGATATTGAGTGTCATTCCTGCAATCATGGCATCACGCATGGTATTTTGTTGGTAGAGAAAACCCGGATTCGTACCAGGCTCTACCGCATACCAGCCTCCCCATTCGTCTACGATCAGATCCACAAGTCCTTTCGGATCGTATTTGTCCATAATGGCAATATTCTTCTCCACCAGCTCATTCATAAACCAAGCTGATTTCATGGTTTTAAAATACTCCTCCTCCGAATATTGGGTCGCAGAGCCCTTGTTATCCCAGTTGATCACTGCATAGTGATGAAGTCCCATGCCTTTCATCAAACCACTCGGAATTTTCTTCATGAGTGTCTCCGTCCAATTGTAATCTGCACTATTAGCTCCTGATGCTATCCGATACAAACCACTTCCATTGGTCCAATCCGACATAAAAGTGGCGTATTTGCGATAAATGTCGGTATAGTAATCGGCGGTCATATTTCCACCACAGCCCCAGGCTTCATTTCCTACGCCCCAGAATTTTACCTTCCAAGGTTCCTGCCGACCATTTTTTCGTCGCCAATCCGACATGGGGCTTTCTCCTTTAAAATTCACATATTGGACCCAGTCGGCAAGCTCCTGTACCTCACCGCTACCCACATTACCCGCCAGATAAGGTTCCGCACCAAGCAATTCACACATGTTGAGAAAATCGTGTGTGCCAAAAGAATTATCCTCTGTCACGCCACCCCACCAGTTGTTTACGATAGCAGGACGCTGCGCTTTGGGCCCAACTCCATCCTTCCAATGATACGTATCGGCAAAACATCCTCCTGGCCAACGTAAATTGGGAATGTTTAAATTCTTAAGGGCTTCGATGACATCTTTTCGGACGCCATCGGAATGGGGAATCGAGTCATTTTTCTCCCCGACATAAAATCCATCATAAATACAGCGTCCCAAATGTTCGGCAAAATGTCCATAAATATGTCGACTTATAATCTGCTCCTGCTGCGGTGTTTCCAATCTTACACTACTCTGTCCATACAACAATCCAGTGGCTAGCGTAAAAACAACGCCTAATTTTAATCTTAGCTTCATTATATAGATTTTATTATTTCACACTGAATTGGTAGGTTGTTTTTGAACTATATTTTTCTCCAGGTTTTAATACCGTTGATGCAAAATTGGGGTGATTTGGTGCATCTGGAAAATGTTGTGTCTCCAAACAGAAAGCAGAACGTAATGGATACACTTTTCCCTCTTTCCCTTTAGGGTCAGAATCCTTCATAAAATTACCACTGTAAAACTGTAAACCAGGTTCGGTTGTGTAGATGTCCATTTCAATACCCGTTTTCGCGGCATACACCTGTGCGACCTTCTGGAAACCATCTTTCTTGTTTAGTTCATAATTATGGTCATAGCCTTTTCCGATCTTCAGTTGTGCATTTTCATCTTCAATACGAGCACCAATACGTGTCGGTTTTGTAAAATCGAATGCTGTTCCCGCTACAGGCAAACTCTTTCCAGTTGGAATCAAGGTATTGTCAACTTCGGTAATTGCCTTTGCATCAATTTGAAGTTCATGATCCAAAATAGAAGAATCTCCAGCCCCATTGAGGTTAAAATAAGCGTGGTTGGTCAGATTTAAGACCGTCTCTTTATCTGTTGTCGCCTGATAGGCTATGGCCAAAGCACCATTGTTCTCCAGGGTATAGGTAACCTCCATCTTGACCGTTCCCGGATAACCCGCTTCTTTATCAGGTGAGGTATAGGCTAATGTGATTGATGTCGAAGTGCTACTGACTACATCCCACACTTTATTGTAAACGCCATTGGTACCGCCATGAAGTGAATTCTCGCCATCATTCTTTTCTAAAGAATAAACCTCTCCATTCAGTTTAAATGATGCTTTGCCAATCCGATTCCCGTAACGCCCTACAATTGCGCCGTAAAAATTATTATAGTTATCCTTGTATTCTTTGGCCGAATCATAGCCCAAAATCACATCAGTCAATTTACCGTCTTTATCTGGCACTTTTAAACTTACCAGGCGTGCGCCATAATTTGTCAATGTAATAGCGAGTTTGTTATTCTTGAGCTGGAATAGTTTAACTTCTTTACCATCAATCTGGCTATCAAAAGCTTGGTTGGAGGTAGAGTCAGCCAAGGTCGCTGCTTGTTTACTTTGAGTTGATGAAGACTGGCAGCCATAAGCCAATGAAGCACAAGTCAACAAACCAATAATAATTTTCTTATTCATCTGCAATTAAGTTTTACCCCATCGGTCTGATGGAGGCTTCCTAATTTTAATTAGGAATGGTTCATAATCATTTAATTATTCAAATGGCAACATTTCTACCAAAAACGCACATAGATAGCAGTCACCAACAATAAAGTCACAACAATTAATGCCAATACGGACGGTTCCACTTTAAACATCAATCGATCCAACACAAAAGCTTTTGGATTAACTTTTGGTCCAAATAAGCTGACAGCAATCATAGCGATCATCGTAAACACAAATGCTAGTCCCATACATATCTGAAATGGAATTTCATAAACGCCCGCTTTGTTAAGATATGCCGTATAGATCCATGTTTCTGGTCCGAAAACTTTTGTTGCAAACTCGTTGAAAAATACCGACAATGCAAATCCCGTAACAAGGCCTGTAATGGCAGCTGCACCCGTAGTCCTTTTCCAGAACATACCGAGCAAAAACATCGCAAAAACACCCGGACTGATAAAACCTGTATATTTTTGGATAAAAGTAAATCCTCCGGCGCCACCGATGCCCAGTGCATCATTCCAGGTAAATAAAACAGAAAGTAGAATAGAGATCACAATTGTTATCTTTCCAACCCAGACCATTTTTGCTTCGCTCGCATCTTTATTGATGTATTTTTTAAAGATATCCAGTGTAAAGATCGTTGCGATACTATTTGCTTTTCCGGCCAATCCGGCCACAATAGCCGCTGTAAGCGCCGCCAGTGCAAGTCCTTTCATTCCATTTGGCAGATAGCCCAATATCGCCGAGTACGCATTATCAGCATGAAACACCCCTCCAGGAGCCATTTCGTGTTGTAACGCACCATTTTTATAAAGCACATAAGCAGCTATCCCGGGAAGCATAACGATAATCGGCATAAACAACTTTAGAAATCCTGCAAAAAGAATCCCTGTGCGTGCCGTCTTTAAATCTGCTCCCAAAGCGCGTTGTGTGATGTATTGGTTACAACCCCAGTAATTTAGGTTGACAATCCAGATCCCGGCAAGGTACATCCCTATTCCAGGCAGCATCAGATATTTATTGATATCTTCCTGACTGGCACCCGGCCCTGGTTTATCGACAAATAGGTTGAAATGCTCCGGCGAATCTTCCATCAGTTTATTGAATCCAGCTAAGGCGTCTTGTCCCAAACCAAAATGTTCACTGACCAAGGTCAATGCCACATAGGTCGTCGCTATACCACCAATAATTAATACAACAACCTGAATAACATCTGTAAAGCCAATAACACGCATTCCGCCCAAAGTGATGATAACGGCAAATACGGCTAGAGCAACTGTAATGGTGTGGAAGCTGTCGCCACCTCCGGCCATACTCGAAATGGCGATTGCCCCGAGATACAAAATGGAAGTCAGATTGACAAAAACGTACAAAAACAACCAGAAGATTGCCATAATAAGACTCGTCGTTTCATTGTATCGGTTGTTCAAAAACTGAGGCATCGTGAAAATCTTGTTTTTCAGATAGACCGGAATAAACCAAACCGCAACAATAATTAGCGCTACCGCAGCAATGAGCTCATAAGCGGCTACAGCAATACCGACCTCAAATCCATTACCGCTCATACCAATAAACTGCTCAGCAGAAATATTCGATGCGATCAACGAAGAGCCTATGGCCCACCAGGTCAGTGATCCTTCTGCCAGAAAGTAGTCCTTGCTGCTGCTTAAACTATTCGTCTTTTTACGATAAATCCAGTAGCCATAACCGGCTACAATAAAGAAGTAAATTACGAAGATGATGTAATCTACCGTTGCAAATTTTTCCATATTTCCCAAATTGGTTATTATCAATAAGCCATCTATACCCGAAGAGCAGGTATAAATGGCTTAGGTTATTATTTACTTAGTAAATAATATAGTTCATTCCATTTCAATTGATCTTCGAGTTTCGCTACCGTAGTATCCTCGTCGATCAATACATATTCCAGTCCGGCAATACGTGCAAAATCTTCCAGGTATTCGGGAGTTAAGCTCAAGCTGTAGGCGGTATGATGTGCCCCCCCTGCCACAATCCAGGCACTGCAGCCTGTTTTCATATCTGGCAGCGGTTTCCATAGCACCCGCGCAACAGGAAGCTTAGGTAACTCTTCTTCCACAGCAACACCTTGTACTTTATTCACGATTAAACGAAAACGCGTTCCCATATCGACCAAAGAGGCATTCAATGCATCTCCGCTCTGACCATTGAAAACCAAACGGGCAGGATCCGCCTTGCCGCCAATTCCTAGCGGATGTACTTCTATACGTGGTTTTCCAGTTGCTAAAGCTGGGTCCACTTCTAACATATGTGAGCCAAGTACCATGGGATTCTGCGGATCAAAATGGTAGGTGTAGTCCTCCATAAATGCGGTCGTTCCCGCTAATCCTGCCCCCATTACTTTGCAAGCGCGCACCAAAGCCGGAGTCTTCCAATCCCCTTCGCCGGCAAAACCATAACCCTCAGCCATTAAACGTTGTACCGCCAAGCCTGGAAGTTGTACCATCCCATGCAGATCCTCAAAAGTATCCGTAAAACCTTTAAAGTTTCCTTGTTCCAAAAATTTCCGTAGGCCAATTTCTATTTTAGCAGCTTCGATGAGGTTAGCACGATATTCACCGTCAGCTTTCACATTTTCGGCAAGTTCATAAGTCGCTTCGTACTCCGCTAATAATGCCGCGATTTCCGCTTCAGTACTCGCATTGATAACCTCTACCAAATCACCAATGGCATAGGTGTTTACAGCGAAACCAAATTGCGACTCTGCCTCTACTTTATCGCCGTCCGTAACAGCCACATAACGCATGTTATCGCCGAAACGTGCAAACTTAGCCCCTTGCCAGTCGTGCCATCCCGCGGCTGCCCGCGCCCAAACATTAATCCGTTCCAGCACTTCCGCATCTTGCCAATGCCCTGTTACGACTTTACGACCTATTTTTAAGCGGCTAACGATGTGTCCAAATTCGCGATCCCCATGCGCACTTTGGTTGAGATTCATAAAATCCATATCGATACTATTCCATGGGATATCCTGATTATACTGCGTATGCAGATGCAACAATGGCTTTTGCAAGGCTTTTAATCCTCTGATCCACATCTTTGCAGGTGAAAATGTATGCATCCAAGTAATAACCCCAATACAGTTTTTTTCATTGTTGGCGGCTGCCAATGTTGCATAAATCTCGTCCGTATTTTTTACGATCGGTTTATATTTTACCGCTACTGGAATCGCTGCTTGGGTATGTAAATAATTGGCTATTTCCTCAGCATGTAGGGCAACTTGTCGCAAGGTTTCTTCACCATATAGGTCTTGGCTTCCCACGACAAACCAAACCTCAAGCTCTTTTAAATTGATATTCATGTTAAATTGTAGTTTTTGCTATAGATTTTTTATTACTGAAAATTATTGACCATAATAGGCGTTGATCCCATGCTTCCGTTCGTAATGCTTTTTGATCAGTGCAGGCTTTAATCGAGGCGCATTCGGATTGATCTGTTCTGTCAACCAAGCCATTTTAGCAACCTGTTCCAATACTGCACTGTTATAAACAGACTTTGTTCCAGTTTTACCCCAGGCAAACGGTGCGTGGTTACCAACGAGAATCATCTCCACCTCTTTATAATCCAGCTTATTTTCGGCAAAGTGATTGATAATCTGAAACCCCGTTTCATGCTCGTAGTTTCCGGCGATCATCTCATCGTGCATTGGTGGAGCACAGGGAATATCGACCGTCAAATGATCGGCATGTGTCGTTCCGAAAATGGGAATATCCCGTTGCGCCTGTGCCCATGCTGTCGCATAGGTGGAGTGTGTGTGGGTGATCCCACCGATTTCCTTCCAATGTTTATACAATAGCGCATGAGTTTTCGTATCTGATGATGGCCGAAGATTTCCCTCAACCACATGACCATCAAAGTCTACAATCACCATGTGTTCCGGTGAAAGCTCTTCATATGGAACCCCACTTGGTTTAATCGCAAAAACTTCCTGACGACGATCGACAACGCTCACATTTCCAAATGTAAAAAGCACCAATCCCAGCTGGGGCAATTGCATATTGCAATGGTAGGCTTCTTCTTTAATTGAATTATACATGATTAAAATTTGAATGGTTAAACAGTAATGGCGAGCGATTCCTTTCCTTCGATGAAAGCTCCCAAAGCCTTGTAATATTCATAGCGTTCGGCGTAGATGGTTACCCATTTTTCCTCAGGTATGTAAGTTCGTTCAAAACCCTGCCCCATTGCCTTCATAGCATCTTCAACCCGGTCATATAAACCAGCAGCTGTTGCGGCGAACATTGCTGCGCCAATGGCACAAGTCTGTTCACTTTTATGAATACGAATAGGCATATTCATCACATTCGCCATCATTTGCATAATAAAAGGTGATTTCTTTGCAACTCCGCCTAAACCGATCAAGCCTTTTACCGGAATACCCTGCTCCACGAAACGGTCAACAATAGCCTTCGCGCCAAAACAAGTCGCTTCGACAATCGCCCTGAAGATCCGCGGAGCATCTGTTCCAAGGTGCAAGCCTGTAATCGCTCCTTTCAAGGATTGATCCGCATCCGGAGTTCGACGACCATTGAGCCAGTCCAAAGCTAATTCAGATGTTGCCGTTACGGAAAGTAATGCAGCCTGCTCACTTAGACTGAACAAGAGTTTATCTTCTAGGGTTGCCATCAACTGTTCACGCGTATGCGCTTCGATCTCTTCAATATCTTGTATCAAATTTTTCGTTGGCCACAGTAACACCTGTTTCAGCCAAGCGTAAGCATCTCCAAATGCCGATTGTCCAGCTTCCATACCAATCATTCCCGGTATAATTGAACCGTCTACCTGACCGCAGATTCCCCTGACCAACGTATGCTGAACCTCCTCCTTTGGGGCAACTAGCATATCACAGGTCGATGTCCCCATCACCTTACTCAGATAATATGGCTCAATTTGTCCTCCGACGGCCCCCATATGACAGTCAAATGCACCGACACCAACAACGACTGATGTTGTAAGACCTAATCGTTGCGCCCATTCTTCCGAAAGCTGACCGGCAGATTGATCAGCAGTGTATGTTTCGGAAAACAAACGATCAACCAAACCATCCAGCAATGGATCAAGTGTTGAAAAGAAAGAATTTGGAGGTAGGCCATCAAATTCTTTGGCCCAAAGCGATTTATGACCTGCTGAACAAACCCCACGCTTCATAGCAGACACCTGTGTTCCTCCAGTCAATAGAAAAGGAATATAATCACAATGCTCAACCCAGCTATATGTGGCGGTACGGACCTTTTCATCAGTCCTAAAAACATGAAGTAATTTGGCCCAGAACCATTCAGAAGAGTATACTCCGCCCACATACTTCAAATAATCCACCGGACTATTTTGATTGTGCAGGTTAATTTCTTTGGCCTCACCAACAGCTGTATGATCTTTCCATAAGACAAACATGGCATTGGGATTGTCTTTAAACTCGTCCAACAATGTCAATGGAACCCCGGCTGCGTTTACGGCAACTGGAGTAGATCCCGTTGTATCCACGGAAATTGCTTTTACAGCCGCGCCAATATTGTCGATTTCCGATTTGAGCAAACAATCTTTTATTGTCGCTTCCAAGCCTTCGATATAATCCAACGGGTGTTGCCTAAACTGACTTAAAGCAGCATCACAATACTCCCCTCTTTTCCAACGCGGGTAGTAAAATACAGAAGAAGCTATTTCCTCGCCATTGTTAGCATCAACCAATACCGAACGGACCGAATCACTTCCATAGTCCACCCCAATGACATACGATTTATTCATTTTTGCTGAATTTGGTTTATAACTTATAATTGTTTCTAACGCCTTATTTTTCAATCCCCCCCTTTCTGAAGTTCGCCTTGAAAAAATAATTAGTGTCAAACAAACATTTATTTTTTTAAATATGAAAGAAAATTTTCATATTTAAAAAATAGAGCTAACTTCATAGCAGCAAATTATGGTTAACCCGAATTCCTGACATAGGTGTATAAAAGCCTTTTAAAGGGATGTAACAGACAATTATTATACTTATTTTTAGCTATTTACTTTTTTACATAGTTTTGCTCGTGGAATAAATGGGGTGGTGTCAGATAAAAAGATAAAACGATAGACGATGGAATATTATAAAAAAGATTCAGGGATCCTTTTGGCAGTAGACTGTATCATATTTGGATTTAACGGCGAATCCCTTGAAGTACTTTTAATTAAACGTGATTTCGAACCAGAAAGAAATAAATGGAGTCTGATGGGTGGTTTCGTTCAATCCGACGAAAGTCCGGAAGAGGCGGCGAGCCGAGTGCTCAAACAGTTAACAGGACTTGAGAATGTATACATGGAGCAATGTAGTGTATTCGGTGAACCTCAGCGTGAACCTAGCGACCGGGTTGTTAGTATCTGTTATTTTGCGCTGATTGATACGCAGCAATATAAACATATCCTAAGTGACGATTACGAAGCTCAATGGTTTCCATTACGGGAGCACCCAACGCTGATCTTCGATCATGATCAGATGATCGCTTCGGCACAGCACCGTCTACGTATGAAAGCAGCCTTGTATCCGATATTATTTGAACTGCTGCCTGAGAAATTCACGATTCCCCAGATTGCAGCACTCTATGAGGGAGTTTACAATATCGAGTTGGATAAGCGCAATTTCAGCCGAAAACTGCTTTCCTCAGACCTCATAATCAAACTGGAGGAAAAGGATAAGGAAAATTCAAAAAAAGGAGCATACTATTTCAAATTAAATACGGCGATTTATAAGGAAAAGATCATGTCCTTTTTACGGTATTTGCCAAGTTGGTCTATCGAATCATGATAAAGTAGCGGGAAATGACCTATGGGAATTGGAATATATTTCACTTAACATTTTCGTTTTTTCAATAATTCCTTATATTTATCACAGGTATATCCTAGTTTTACAATTAGGATAAGCTAGATTAACGCATTTTATAAAATAAACAACATGAGCAAATTGAGATTAGCATTTATATTCTTTACGATTTTATTTATTTCATCACATACGCTATTGGAGGCACAAACTCCTGCTGCGGCTCCCGCCACTACAGCAACACAACAGGATAATGCCTTCAAGTACAGTCCGGATGGATTAAAAAAAGGAAGTTTGGCAAATCAATTTGACCACCTGAATTATATTTCGAAAAACAACTATGATTTCAAGATGGTACGAAAAACCAATCTTGATATTGTGAAACGAAATGTAATTGATACCGTAGCAAAACTCCACAAGGAAATCAGCTCTTTAAAATCGTCTTCAAGCAACTATACATCCAACACCAAAACTTTACAAGATTCTATTCAGGTTTTAAAGGATCAGCTGACACAGGAGAAGGAAAAAACAGAAAGTTTCTCTTTCTTAGGAATCAATACATCTAAAACTTTTTACAATACTGTTGTTTGGACGATCATTGCCGTATTGGCAGTAGCAGCATTTATCTTTTTATTTTCTTATCGGAAAGCGAAAGTGGACACGGTGGAATTCCAAAAAACGGCCGAGCAATCGCAGGAGGAATTCGCTACTTTCCGCAAAAAGTCCATGGAAAAGGAACAACTGCTCAAGCGCCAGTTGCAGGACGAACTAAACAAAAAAATCTAGTCCTGCTTTTCATAAAATAGCAGATTTATTTTGATCGACCTGTAACGAATCCTAGAGGCACTCCGTTACAGGTCGATTTTATTTAATCAGGTTCCATTCCTAAAACGAATAAAAGATTCAGTGAAGTAAAGCACTAAACTTCAAAAATACGTAGCCCAATAAAAGAGAAAAACTATATTTGGAGGTATAGAAATCGAAACATACAGAATTACAATCGATAACATTTTGACCTACATTAATAAAATTGTAATTTAATTGCAAATTCTATTTGTTTTTAAAAACGAATAACCTTATTTTTGCTGACCAAAAAAGAGGCCTTTTATGTCTCTTATATAAAATTGATTAATAAATATTTAGTCCCTATAATATGCCCAAGATTGGTAAAATAGCGCAGATTATCGGCCCAGTTGTTGACGTCAACTTCGCCGACAGTGAAAATCTACCTAAAATTTACGATGCATTGTACATTCAAAAAGAAAATGGACAACGTGTTGTATTAGAAGTTCAACAACACTTAGGTCAGGATCGTGTACGTACAATTGCCATGGACGCAACTGAAGGTTTAGTTCGCGGAATGGAAGTTGTCGATACTGGTGCTCCTATCAAAATGCCTGTTGGTGAAGAAATCAAAGGTCGTGTATTCAATGTAGTTGGTGATGCCATAGACGGGATCCAAAATTTGAATAAGGAGAATGGTCGTCCTATCCACAACGTACCTCCTAAATTCGAAGATTTGTCAACTGAATCCGAAGTACTTTTTACTGGTATCAAAGTTATTGACCTTTTAGAGCCATATGCTAAAGGCGGTAAAATTGGTTTATTCGGTGGTGCCGGTGTAGGTAAAACTGTATTAATCCAAGAATTAATCAATAATATCGCAAAAGGTCACGGTGGTCTTTCTGTATTCGCTGGTGTAGGTGAACGTACACGTGAAGGTAATGACTTATTGCGCGAGATGTTGGAGTCTGGTATCATCAAATATGGTGAGCACTTTATGGAAGGCATGGAAAAAGGCGAATGGCCTTTGGATACTGTTGACCACGAATTGATGAAAGATTCTAAATGTACTTTCGTATTCGGTCAAATGAACGAGCCTCCTGGTGCACGTGCACGTGTTGCTTTATCAGGTCTGACAGTTGCGGAATACTTCCGTGACGGTGATGGCGAAGGTCAAGGCCGTGACGTATTATTCTTCATCGATAATATCTTCCGTTTTACACAAGCAGGTTCTGAAGTATCTGCCCTATTGGGTCGTATGCCTTCAGCTGTAGGTTACCAACCAACATTGGCAACTGAAATGGGTTTAATGCAAGAGCGTATTACTTCAACTAAAAACGGATCAATCACTTCGGTTCAAGCCGTATATGTACCTGCCGATGACTTAACTGACCCTGCTCCAGCGACAACTTTCGCTCACTTGGATGCAACGACAGTATTGTCTCGTAAAATCGCTGAGCTAGGTATCTACCCTGCTGTGGATCCTTTGGATTCTACATCACGTATCCTTTCTCCTGCCGTTTTAGGTAACGAACACTATAATACTGCACAACGTGTAAAAGAAATTCTTCAACGTTATAAAGAATTGCAAGATATCATCGCCATCTTAGGTATGGACGAGTTATCTGAAGAAGATAAACAAACTGTACACCGCGCACGTCGTGTACAACGTTTCTTATCTCAACCTTTCCACGTTGCAGAACAATTTACAGGTTTAAAAGGTGTATTGGTAGACATCAAAGATACCATCAAAGGTTTCAATATGATCATTGACGGTGAAGTAGATGAGTACCCTGAAGCTGCCTTCAACTTAGTAGGTAACATCGATGATGCTATCGAAAAAGGTAAAAAATTATTAGCAGAAGCAGTTTAATCTAGATTATATCTAAGAATAATGAAATTAACAATTATCACTCCAGACAAATTAGCATTCGAAGGCGAAGTAACTTCAGTTACTGTACCGGGCACTGCGGGTTCTTTTCAAATTTTGAAAGACCACGCTGCCATTGTTTCTACTTTGGAAGATGGAAAAGTAATTATTCAACAAGGTAAAGGTGGACAAGAAGTGTTCATTAAAGGTGGTGTTGTGGAAGCAAAAGACAATGTCATTACCGTGCTTGCTGAAGGAATTATCGGAGATTAAATCAAATCGATTTTATAAAATCTAAAAAGCTTCCGATAGAAATATCGGAAGCTTTTTTTTTAAAGTTTTTTTGACATTTTCTTCATTTTAGGAAGAAAATTGGCCATTGTAACAAAAAATAATTTTTTGACCCTGTAGACCAATTTTAAATATGGTATACGACTAACAAAATATAAAACCGAATAAAACGAGTTACTGAAAAATAAAATTTTACAAAAACAGATTTAATAAAATTTTATTCTAAATACAAAATTAGTACTTTACCTATTGCCAATTATTGTAATTCCTGCTACCTTGAGGAAATGAAATTCGAAAGTTTTTATAGAAGCTTGAGATAGCATGATTTACCACCAATATTACAACAAAGGGAACTATTATAATTAGGTAAATTTTGGGTTATGAAATATTACGATAAAAACACGTTGATCTATTTAGATGGAGCTTTTGTAAAAGCTTCCGAAGCTGCATTGGATCCCTTTGCACAGTCACTGCATTATGGGTATGCAGTGTTCGATGGTTTACGTGCGTATAATACCCACAATGGACCACGTATCTTTAAAGCTGACATGCATTTCGATCGCTTAAAGAGATCGTGTGAAGCAGTTAATATTCCCTATCGTTGGAGCAACCGAGAGCTGATCGACATCTGTTATGAGCTCCTGGCCAACAACAACCTAAGAGAAGCTTATATACGTCCATTGGTATTGACCGGTTCAAATATGCACCTAACCTCATCAACCGAAGCAACCATCATGATGGCAGCATGGGAATGGGGACCATATCTTGGTCAAAACCTATTAAAGGTATGTATCTCTGATATCAAAAGACCTAATCCGAAGTCGTTTAAAATTGACTCGAAGATCTCTGGGCAATATGTAAACTCCATCCTTGCGACAACAGAAGCCATCAGGAAGGGTTACGACGAAGCGTTAATGCTCGACCACGAAGGCTACGTTGCCCAAGCATCCAGTGAAAATATTTTCATCGAAAAGGATTTCAAAATCTATACGCCACCAGTGAAGAATATCTTCCCGGGCATTACACGCCAGACTGTAAAAAACATTTGTAAAAAATTAAACTTCGAAGTCATTGAAAAGCAGTTGACGATAGAAGACATTTACACTGCTGACAGCGCTTTCTTATGCGGGACTGCGGCAGAAATTATCGGAATCAAACAAGTCGATGATGTCATCTACAAAGAAGCCTGGGAACACAGCATAGGTGCATCAATCCAAAGAAGATATAAAAATTTAGTATTAGAGAACGAAAATTATGAAGTCATCATCTAACGGCGAAAACGGAATGAACAAATACAGCCGTACATTTACACAAGACGAAACGCAACCTGCTGCAAAAGCAATGCTTTATGGTATCGGTCTTACGGATGCCGACATGGACAAAGCACAGGTCGGTATTGCCAGCATGGGATATGATGGTAATACGTGTAATATGCACTTAAATGATTTGGCACAAATCGTCAAGAAGGGCGTTTGGAACAATGATTTAGTGGGTTTGACCTTTGGAACCATTGGCGTCAGTGACGGTATGAGCAACGGTACCGATGGGATGCGTTATTCGTTGGTAAGTCGTGATGTGATCGCTGATAGTATCGAAACGATCTGTGGTGGACAATATTATGATGGCTTGATCTCTATTCCTGGCTGTGACAAAAACATGCCTGGTGCAATTATGGCAATGGCTCGTTTGGACCGTCCTTCTTTAATGGTATATGGCGGTACTATCGCTCCAGGCCACTATAAAGGTGAAGAATTAAACATTGTGTCTGCATTTGAAGCATTGGGACAACGCATCTGCGGAAATCTTTCCGATGAAGACTATGAAGGCATTATCAAACATACCTGCCCTGGTGCTGGTGCTTGTGGCGGAATGTATACTGCAAATACCATGGCTTCGGCAATTGAAGCCTTGGGAATGAGCTTACCATACTCATCTTCCAATCCAGCGATCTCGGAAGAAAAGAAAAATGAATGTTTAGAGGCAGGTCAACATATCCGCACATTACTTGAGAAAGATATCAAGCCCTCTGATATCATGACACGTAAAGCATTTGAGAACGCGCTACGTACCATTGTTATCTTGGGTGGCAGTACCAATGCTGTACTTCACTTTATTGCAATAGGCAAAGCCGTAGGCGTAGACATCACGCAAGACGACTTCCAACGCATGAGTGACGAAACCCCTGTATTAGCGGACTTTAAACCGTCCGGTAAATACTTAATGCAAGATCTTCAGCAATTCGGTGGAACTCCTGCTGTTATGAAATATCTTTTAAATGAGGGTTTACTTCATGGCGACTGTATCACGGTAACAGGAAAAACGGTCGCTGAGAACTTGGCTGATGTTAAATCAATCATGGAATATGATCAACCGATCATCAAACCATTGAGCGATCCAATCAAGGCTACAGGACACTTACAGATTCTTTACGGGAACTTAGCAGAGAAAGGTTCTGTTGCCAAGATCTCCGGCAAAGAAGGTGAAAAATTCACTGGCCCTGCACGTGTATTCGACGGAGAGCACGATTTAGTGGCCGGTATTGCATCTGGCAGAATCAAAAAAGGAGATGTTGTCGTGATCAAAAATGAAGGTCCTGTTGGAGCACCCGGCATGCCTGAAATGCTTAAACCTACGTCACTGATAATCGGCGCGGGTCTAGGTAAATCTGTTGCTTTAATCACCGATGGCCGTTTCTCAGGTGGAACACATGGTTTTGTCGTAGGACATATCACACCAGAATCTTACAAAGGCGGATTGATCGGTCTTGTCAATGATGATGACATTATCGAGATCGATGCGGTGAATAACAGTATCAATGTACTGCTTTCCGATGAAGAGATCGCGCAACGCCGTGCCGCTTGGGTCCAACCAGCGTTAAAAGTTAACAAAGGAGTTTTATACAAATACGCTAAAACTGTTGCCGATGCCTCAGAAGGCTGTGTAACGGATCAGTAGAAAATAAAAAACAGAGACATTAAGCAAATAGAGACCTAAACAATCGACGCTTAATGTCTCAGATCTAATATCTAAATACTAAAAAGACTGAATAATCAACAATAAAAAAAATCAACGTAATGAGTACACTGGAAATAACAGAAAATAAGGCCGCTACAGCGCAGCAAACTCCGACACAAATTTCGGGATCGAAAGCTGTATTGGAGGCCTTATTGAGCGAAGGAGTTGATACCGTATTTGGTTATCCTGGAGGCGCAATTATGCCGATCTATGATGCCCTTTATGATTATACGGATCGTCTGAAGCATATTTTAGTGCGCCATGAACAAGGTGGAATCCACGCGGCGCAAGGTTATGCAAGAACTTCAGGTCGTACAGGCGTCGTCTTTGCGACAAGTGGTCCTGGAGCAACAAACCTAGTTACTGGACTGGCTGATGCCATGATCGATAGTAACCCTATCGTCTGTGTCACAGGTCAGGTCTTTGCTTCACTATTGGGAACAGATGCTTTTCAGGAAACAGATGTCATCAATATCACGGCACCAGTCACAAAATGGAACTACCAAGTCACCGACGCAACTGAAATTCCAGCTGCACTCGCAAAAGCATTTTATATTGCCAGCACAGGTCGTCCAGGACCGGTATTGATCGATATCACTAAAAATGCACAGCTACAATTGTTCGATTACTTCGGTTACGAAAAATGCAACCACGTTCGTAGCTATAGACCTGCACCACAAGTTCGTAAAGAATATGTTGAGCAGGCAGCCGAGTTAATCAACAATGCAAAAAAACCGTTTGTTCTTTTTGGACAAGGCATCATCTTGGGGAAAGCAGAAGAAGAGTTCAAAGCTTTTATCGAGAAGACAGGAATTCCATCGGCAGCGACCGTAATGGGGTTAAGTGCACTTCCAACGGATCACAAACTCCATGTAGGAATGCTCGGAATGCATGGTAACTATGCGCCAAACGTGATGACAAACGAATGTGATGTTTTAATTGCTATCGGTATGCGTTTCGATGACCGTGTAACAGGTCGTTTGGACAAATATGCCAAACAGGCAAAAGTAATCCATTTGGATATAGACCCGGCAGAGATTGACAAAAACGTACAGACAACCGTACCTGTATGGGGAGACTGTAAAGAAACTCTTCCGATGCTTACAGAATTGGTAACGGCCGTGGATCACTCCGCTTGGCTTGCACAATTCCGTGAACTTGAAAAAGAAGAAATCAAAGAAGTCATCCAAAATGAGCTTCATCCTCAAACTGATATCATGACCATGGGTGAAGTGATTAACGTATTGAATGAATTGACAGGTGGTGATGCAATCATTACAACGGACGTCGGTCAACACCAAATGGTAACTTGTCGCTATGCTAAATTCAATAACAGCAAATCGAATGTAACCTCAGGGGGCTTAGGAACGATGGGCTTTGGTCTTCCGGCAGCAATCGGTGCCTGGTACGGTGCTCCAGAGAAAACTGTCGTAGCAATCATCGGTGATGGTGGTATACAAATGACGATCCAGGAGCTCGGAACGATTATGCAATTTGGCGCAAAAGTCAAAATCATGATCCTCAATAATGAATTCTTGGGCATGGTACGCCAGTGGCAGCAATTGTTCCACGACAGACGTTATTCATTCGTGAATATCACGAGTCCTGACTTTGTTGCAGTAGCGAAAGGCTATTACATCGACGGTCAGAAGATTTCGGAACGTAAAGACCTACGTAATGCCCTGAAAACCATGATTGATCACGACGGAGCATATCTATTGGAAGTGATGGTAGGTAAGGAAAACAATGTATTTCCAATGGTTGCACAAGGAACATCGGTATCTGAGATACGTTTAAAGTAGAATTTAACATGGAAAAACAAGAATATACCATCACCCTATATACAGAGAATTCAATCGGTCTTATCGGTCGGATCTCAACAATTTTTTCAAGAAGAAAAATCAATATTGAAAGCTTGAATACTTCTCCTTCTGAAGTAGAAGGAATACATCGTTTTACCATCGTAATCACGGAGGCTGAAGATGTTTTGCGTAAGCTTTGTCGTCAACTGGAAAAACAGATTGATATCCTCAAGGCCTATTACAACACTAATGATGAAGTGATCTGGCAAGAACAGGCGCTGTATAAAGTGCCTGCGGATGTTGTCAATGAAAAGGTATATGTAGAACGCTTATTACGTCAATATGGCGCCAATGTTGTTGTGATCCGCAACGACTATATCGTCTTTGAAACTGCAGGTCACCGCGAGGAGATCGATAAGTTGACAGAAGAATTGACCAAATATGGTTTGATCGAATTTGTCCGTGGCGCACGTATCGCCATCATTAAAGATAGTGCAGGTTTCCATTCCAAATTGGTTCAGTTTGAAGCCAAGGAACCATCGATAGAAATTGTAGAAAACGAGTATCTCGACAAAAGAGATGACGTATTTACGATGTAAGCTTTAATAGTATTATGCAAGAGACATTTAAATTTATCTTAAAGTCACGTCAAAAATTCATTGAATTACTTGACGGTCTTTCCATTGAACAGCTTAACAAAATTCCCGCGGGATTTAACAACAATATCATCTGGAATTTTGCCCACATTGTCGTCAGTACACAGACCTTGGTTTATGTCCGTACAGGAATCAAGGCCGATACGACTTGGGTGAACTATAACGAAGATTATAAAAAAGATACCAAGCCAACCCGCTTTGTTGAACAAGCAGAGGTTGATGAATTGAAAGAAATTGCAATCCGCAGTATTGAGCAAATTGCTGCTGACTATGAAAACGGTGTTTTCGGAGAAATCACCTCTTTTTCAACAGCAACCTATGGCTATCCAATGGATACCATTGAAGAAGTTATAGCCCTGACATCAGGACACGATAACGTTCATTTCGGTTACGCAATGGCTCAACGCAGATTAGTACAATAATTAAAATAAATAATCAACAACCCATAACAGAAAGAAAGTAAAACAATGGCAAATTATTTCAACACCTTACCGCTTAGAGAGCAGTTAGAACAATTAAGTCACGCTGAATTCATGGACAACACCGAATTCACGGATGGTGTAAATGCTTTAAAAGGTAAAAAAATCGTAATCGTAGGATGTGGTGCGCAAGGCTTGAACCAAGGTTTAAACTTAAGAGATAGCGGACTGGACGTTTCTTATGCTTTGCGTAAAGAAGCTATTGAACAAAAAAGAGATTCTTGGAAAAACGCTACGGACAACAACTTTAACGTAGGCACTTACGAAGAATTGATCCCATCTGCGGATTTAGTTATCAACTTGACTCCAGATAAACAACATACTTCAGTAATCAACGCTGTAATGCCCTTGATGAAAGAAGGCGCTACGTTATCGTATTCACACGGTTTCAACATCGTTGAAGAAGGTATGCAGATCCGTAAAGATATTACTGTCATCATGGTTGCTCCAAAATGTCCAGGTTCTGAGGTTCGTGCAGAATACCTTCGTGGTTTTGGTGTTCCTACCTTGATCGCTGTTCACCCGGAAAATGATCCACAAGGAAAAGGCTGGGCTGAAGCAAAAGCGTACTGTGTAGGAACAGGTGGACACAAGGCTGGTGTATTGAAATCTTCATTCGTAGCTGAGGTAAAATCAGATTTGATGGGTGAGCAAACGATTCTTTGTGGATTGTTGCAAACAGGATCGATCTTGTCTTTCGACAAAATGATCGAGAAAGGCATCGAAGCTGGTTACGCATCCAAATTGGTACAATACGGTGTAGAAGTGATTACGGAAGCCTTGAAACATGGTGGTGTGAGCGGAATGATGGACCGTTTGAGCAATCCCGCAAAAGTAAAAGCATTTGAGATCTCTGAAGAATTGAAGGATATTATGCGTCCTTTATTCCAAAAACACCAAGATGATATCATGTCAGGTCACTTTAGCAAGACCATGATGGAAGATTGGGCAAATGGTGATGCAAATTTATTGAAATGGAGAGCCGAAACAGGTGAAACTGCATTCGAAAAAACACCTGCTGGTGATGTTAAAATCAACGAACAAGAGTACTTCGACAACTATACGCTAATGGTTGCTTTCATCCGTGCAGGTGTTGAATTGGCGTTCGAAACAATGGTTGAAGCAGGTATCAAACCAGAATCAGCATATTACGAATCATTGCACGAAACACCATTGATCGCTAACACAATCGCTCGTAAGAAGTTGTTCGAAATGAACCGTGTTATCTCTGATACAGCAGAATACGGTTGTTACCTATTCGACCAAGCTTGTAAACCTTTGTTGGCAGACTTCATGAAAACTGTTGATACGGATTTAGTCGGTAAAAACTTTAACGACAACAAAGATGCTGCAGTTGATAACGCACAATTGGTTGTCATCAATGAAATTCTGCGCGATCACCCTGTAGAAATCGTTGGTCGCAAATTGCGTAAAGCGATGACTGCAATGAAAGCGATCAAAACTGTTTAAAAGTCCATACGAAATTATACATGCTCCAAAAATCATGAATATTTCGTAATTTAGTATATTGAAATCAAGGTGATATTGAGACATTTACAATATCACCTTGATTCATATAAAAATAACATAAGAGAGATTAAAAAATGTCAAAAACATTAGTAGAAAAGATTTGGGATGCTCACGTCGTCAAGCGTGAAGAAGGGTTTCCGGATATTATATATATCGACACCCACTTGATTCATGAAGTTACTTCACCTCAAGCTTTCGATGGCTTGCGTAAAAGAGGAATCCCAGTTTTTCGTCCAAAGCAAACGGTAGCTACTGCCGACCACAACGTACCGACACTCAATCAACATTTACCGATCAAAGAAGAGCTATCCCGTTATCAAGTTGATATGCTCACCAAAAATTGCGCTGAATTTGGTATTGAATTATATGGTTTGGGGCATCCATACCAAGGGATTGTACACGTTATTGGTCCGGAGCTGGGTATCACCCTACCAGGTAAAACGATGGTCTGTGGCGATAGTCATACCTCAACACATGGTGCTTTTGGAGCTATTGCTTTTGGTATTGGAACCTCTCAGGTTGAACAGGTCTTCGCAACACAATGTTTATTGCAGTCGAAGCCAAAAACAATGAAAATTGAAGTCAACGGTACCCTTCAAAAAGGTGTTGGGGCAAAAGATATCATCCTATATATCATCTCCAAAATCTCTGCTGCGGGCGGTACAGGTTACTTTATTGAATATGCCGGTTCAGCAATCCGTTCATTAAGCATGGAAGCACGTATGACCATTTGTAACATGAGTATCGAAATGGGTGCACGCGGAGGCTTAATAGCTCCGGATCAGATCACTTTCGACTATGTAGAAGGCCGTGAATTCGCACCAAAAGGTGAGGAATGGGATCAAGCCCTAGCGTACTGGAAAACATTGTATTCTGACGAAGATGCCATCTTTGATAAAGTGTTGACTTTTGATGCTGCAGACATTGCGCCAATGATTACTTATGGCACCAACCCTGGCATGGGTATGGGTATCGCGGAGCATATCCCAGCAACTATCGCACAACCGGAATCAGAAAGACCATCGTACCAAAAAGCATTGGATTACATGGGCTTTAAAGATGATTCAACAGTCTTAGGCAACCGTGTTGATTATGTTTTCATCGGAAGTTGTACCAATTCCCGTATTGAAGATTTACGTGAAGTAGCTTCATTCGTTAAAGGCAAGCAAAAAGCACAAGACGTTGAAGTATGGATTGTACCAGGTTCAAAACAAGTAGAAAAACAAGCTAAAGAAGAAGGCTTGGATAAAATATTTGAAGCGGCAGGATTCCAGTTACGTGAACCAGGATGCTCGGCATGTTTAGGTATGAACGAAGATAAAATCCCTGCTGGTAAATATTGTGTTTCGACTTCAAATAGAAATTTCGAAGGGCGTCAGGGACCGAATGCCCGCACCATGCTGGTATCTCCTTTGACAGCAGCAGCAGCGGCAGTAACAGGTAAAGTAACAGATGTAAGAGAGTTGATCTAAGCAGAAAAAAATGAAAAAATTTGAAACTTTAACGTCACAGGTAGTCCCTCTACCTATCGAAAATATTGATACCGATCAAATTATTCCCGCACGCTTTCTAAAAGCAACTACGCGCGAAGGTTTTGGTGATAATTTATTCCGCGACTGGCGTTTTGATACAGACAATCAGCCCAAAACTGACTTTGTATTGAACAACCCGACCTATACAGGGAAAATATTGGTTGCCGGTAAGAACTTTGGTTGTGGTTCAAGCCGCGAACATGCCGCATGGGCTATTCAAGACTATGGTTTTGATGTGGTCATCAGCTCATTCTTTGCCGATATATTCAAAGGAAATGCCCTTAACAATGGTGTATTACCGATTCAGGTACCCGAAGAGTTTTTGGCAAAAATTTTCGAATTGGTGCACCAAAATCCGACAACAGCCATTATCGTTGATCTTGAAAAACAAACAGTCATGTTGACAGAGACAGGTGATCAATTTGAGTTTGAAATCAATCCATACAAAAAATCATGTTTGATCAATGGATATGATGACATTGATTTTATCCTTAACCAGAAAGATTCAATCGAAGCATTTGAAGCAAACAGACAATGGTAGATCCTGTCGTCCATATTGCCAATTTAACCATTCAGTACGGTAAAGATACCGTACTGCACGACTTAAATTGGCAAATTTTTCCTGGCGAGCAATGGATCTTAGGCGGTCCGAGCGGTACAGGAAAAACCACACTTGCAAAAGCGATTGCCGGGCAATTGAAGTATGAAGGCGAGATCACATTCCACCTTGATCCAACGAGCCCACTGCCGGCAAAAATTCACTACGTTTCCAATTGGTTTCAGTTTACCAATCTTGAAGGCGATCGCAATTTCTATTACCAACAGCGCTACAACAAATTTGCAAAAAACGATACATTAACGGTTTTTGCTGAGTTGAAACATTTTGCGCAAGAAGAACAGCTTTCTTTTGAAAACGTACGTTCTTACCTGAACATTTTTGGATTCGAAAATTTCAAAGATCAGCAATTGATTGAACTTTCGAGTGGCGAACATAAAAGACTGCAATTGATCAAGGCCTTGTGGCTTCAACCTCAGGTGCTCATTATCGACCAGCCTTATACAGGACTAGATGCACAGTCTCGGGAAGATCTCAATCAGATTTTCGATCAGCTTGCGGATAAAGGAGTTACCTTGTTGTTGATAAGTAATGATGACGAACAACCGGAATGTATCAATCGTTTTGCGGAGATCCAGCATGGTAAGATTGTTATTCGCCAAAATAGCAATGAGCTATCCAGAGGATTGCCCCGCACAAGAAAGGCACTCCCCTATTTTCTGCAACGAGCCCCTGAAGTAACTTCTCCGATCATGGTAAAAATGAACAAGATCAATATCTCCTATGGCGAAAAACAAGTCTTAAAGAATATTGACTGGGAAGTAAAAGCCGGCGAAAAATGGTTGCTACAAGGGCATAATGGTTCAGGAAAATCCACGTTGCTCAGTTTAATCAACGGCGATCATCCACAGGCCTATGCCAACGACATCCATCTTTTTGGCAAAAAAAGAGGATCTGGAGAAAGCATTTGGGATATCAAGGAACATTTGGGTATTATATCGCCAGAATTGCATTGGTACTATGATATGAATGCCAACGTTGGGCAGACTATTGCTTCTGGATTTTTTGATTCCATGAGCCTATACCAGCGATTAGGATTTGAACAACAGCAAAAGCTCGAGCAAATTCTCCATTTTTTTGACCTTAAAGAGGTTAAACACAAAACCTTGGGGTCGTTACCATTAGGCCAACAACGTTTGGTCCTATTGGCTCGCACGATCGTGAAGCATCCAGAATTGCTGATTTTGGACGAACCTTGTCAGGGCTTAGATAAAGAGCAGACCCAGTATTTCAACGATGTCATTGATGACCTCAGTAAAAGTGGCCAGACGCTCATTTATGTAGGGCACTTCCAGACACAACTACCAACGTGCATTGACAATAAAATCGTGTTGGAAAAAGGAGAAGTAAAGGCTGTATCCGAAGTTATCCACAAAAAAGAAGCTTTATCAACATAAAAAATATGGAAAACTTGAATTAATTCGAAAACAAGAACAAAAAAATAAAAAGAGAATCAAGCTATCGGCAAAACACTGGAAATCAAAAGTCAAAAATAAAGACAATACAATAGGGCTTAGGCCTATCTTCCAAAGTTTCAATATACATATCGCTGATAGCTCAATACTAAAAATACAATGAAGAAAAATATTTTAATCATACCTGGAGATGGCATCGGCCAAGAAGTAACAACTTGGGGTAAAAAAGTTTTAGAAAAAATCGGTGAAAATTATGGTCATGAATTCAGCTTTGATGAAGCTATCATGGGCCATACTGCAATTGAAGCTACGGGCAACCCTCTTCCTGATGAAACATTAGCGAAAGCAAAAGCTTCTGATGCTATCCTTTTCGGCGCCATTGGCCATATCAAGTATGATAATGATCCTTCTGCTAAAGTAAGACCTGAACAAGGCTTGTTGAAAATCCGTAAAGAACTAGGTCTTTATGCAAATCTTCGTCCAATCCTTTTATTCGACGAGTTATTGGATGCTTCGAGTTTAAAGCCTGAAATTCTTCAAGGTACAGATATCCTTTTCTTCCGTGAATTGACAGGTGATGTGTATTTTGGTGAAAAAAACCGCAATGAGGACAACACCTTTGCGTCAGATCTGATGAACTACCATCGTTACGAGGTTGAACGTATCGCACGTAAAGCTTATGATGCAGCACGCACACGTAACAAAAGATTATGCTCTGTTGATAAAGCCAATGTATTGGAAACATCCCGCCTGTGGAGAGAAGTTGTACAGGAAATCGCAAAAGAATATCCGGATGTTGAAACCGAGCACATGTTTATCGATAATGCAGCCATGCAATTGGTTAAAAATCCGAAGAAATTCGATGTGGTATTGACAGCCAATCTTTTTGGTGATATCTTGACAGACGAAGCGTCACAAATCGCAGGCTCAATGGGTATGTTGGCCTCTGCTTCCGTAGGTGATGGCACAGGCTTCTTCGAACCTATCCACGGCTCAGCACACGATATCGCTGGTCAAAATAAAGCAAATCCACTTGCTTCAATTTTATCTGCAGCCTTGATGCTTGATATTAGCTTTGGTCTACAGGACGAAGCTAAAGCTGTTACCAATGCTGTTGCTGAAACATTAAAAGCTGGTTGGAGAACCGGTGATATTGCCAACAGCAGCACTGAAGCTTCAAAAATCTTAGGTACTCAGGAAATGGGTGAAAAAGTATTGGAGTTTATTAAATAGTATACCCTTTTTAATTTGTAAATCTTTTGAATTAAGAAATTATGTTACACGATCCTAATCATCTTTACATTTTCGACACCACCTTACGTGATGGCGAACAGGTACCAGGCTGCCAATTAACTACTCCAGAGAAAATTGAGATTGCTAAAGACTTGGAAAAACTAGGGGTAGATATTATCGAAGCCGGTTTCCCAGTGTCTAGCCCTGGTGATTTTCAATCGGTGGTAGAATTATCTAAAGCGGTGAATGATGTTATTATATGTGCATTGACCCGTGCCAATCAAAACGATATTGACGTAGCTGCCGAGGCATTAAAATATGCCAAACGCCCACGTATCCATACCGGTATTGGTTCTTCGGACATGCATATCAAATATAAATTCAACAGCACAAGAGAAGAAATTTTAGAACGTGCTGTTGCGGCTGTAAAACACGCCAAATCCTATGTAGAAGATGTCGAGTTTTATGCAGAAGATGCTGGTCGCGCAGACTTGGAATTTCTAGCTAAAATGGTTGAGTCGGTGATTGCGGCTGGTGCTACGGTGGTCAACATCCCTGATACAAACGGTTATTGTTTACCGGACCAATATGGTTCAAAAATCAACTACCTAAAGGAAAATGTACGCAATATCGATCAGGCAATTATTTCGGCACATTGTCACAATGACCTAGGACTTGCAACAGCAAATTCTATCGCTGCCATACAAAACGGAGCCCGTCAGGTAGAATGTACGATCAACGGTATCGGCGAACGTGCCGGAAACACGTCGCTTGAAGAAGTAGCCATGATCCTTAAGGTGCACAACCAGTCGTTTGGAAGCTTAACGTCAAACATCGATAGCCGCATGTTTACGTACTTATCGCGCAAGGTAAGTGAAATGATGAATATGCCTGTCCAACCGAATAAAGCAATCGTTGGCCGTAATGCCTTCGCCCATAGCTCGGGTATTCACCAAGATGGTTTCCTAAAACACCGCGAAAACTATGAGATCATCAGACCAGAAGATGTTGGTTTGATTGAAGCTGATATTATTTTAACTGCACGTTCAGGAAGACATGCCCTTAAACACCATTTGGAGCGTTTAGGCTTCCATCTTGAAAAAGATGATTTAGCAGATTGCTATCAACGCTTCTTGGTTTTAGCCGACGAAAAGAAAAATATTTGTGATGATGACCTAAAAAGCCTCATCCAGGAAAAAATATAAAAAAGGAAGGCTGCAGATGCAGCCTTTTTTTATCATAAGTACATTTTTTTTAAAGGATACAAATGACACATAGCTGATTATTATTTTAGCATGTGTTCAGACGATCTTCCAATCAAAATCAACTAAATTTAAACACTGTATAGGTAGAATCTCTCATATAACAGCGAATATCTGCGTTTTATTTGCTACCTTAACTAGGCAATCATCTAACAATGAATCTATCAACCTTAAACATCAATTCAGAAGCTACACTTGACCGCATCAAGTCTGTGGTCAACAGAACACCGCTTCAATATAATCGGCATCTATCCGAAAAATATGGTGCCGAAGTCTATCTCAAACGGGAAGATTTACAAGTCGTACGTTCCTATAAATTACGCGGTGCCTACAATAAAATTATCTCCTTAACAGCGGAAGAGCGACAACGCGGCGTTGTATGTGCGAGTGCAGGTAACCACGCCCAAGGCGTTGCTTTCTCCTGCAATAAACTCGACATCAAAGGCGTGATATTTATGCCGGGTCCTACACCACGCCAAAAGATCTCACAAACGGAAATGTGGGGTAACGGTAATGTAGAGATTATCTTGACAGGAGACACTTTTGATGACTGTCAAAAAGCGGCGCTGGCTTACACAGAAGAACATGGTATGACTTTCATCCCGCCATTTGATGATCTCAAAGTTGTGGAAGGACAGGGTACTGTGGCCGTTGAAGCTCTACAAGATCTTCCCGATATGGATGCCATATTTATCCCAATTGGTGGCGGTGGACTTGCCGCGGGAGCGAGCTATTACCTGAAGAGTAAAAACAAAGCGATCAAATGTTATGGTGTTGAACCCGAAGGAGCTCCTTCTATGCAAGCGGCCTTGACACATGGCGCACCGATCGAGCTCGAGCATATCAACAAATTTGTTGATGGAGCCGCTGTTAAAAAAATCGGTGCAACGACATTTGAAATTGCGAAACAATTGTTGGATGATACACGCTCTATTCCTGAAGGAAAGATCTGTACATGTATCCTAGAGCTGTATAATAAGGATGCAATTGTCGTTGAGCCCGCGGGTGCTTTATCGGTAGCTGCTCTTGAATTTCACAAAGATGAAATTAAAGGCAAGAAAGTCGTCTGCATCATATCCGGTGGAAACAACGATATAGACCGCATGAGTGAAATCAAAGAATTGTCTCTGCTTTACGAAGGGTACAAACATTATTTTATCGTTCGTTTCCCACAACGCCCAGGTGCATTAAAACTCTTCGTTTCTGAAGTATTGGGACCTAAGGATGATATTACCCGTTTTGAGTTTATCAAAAAAACAGAACGCGAAAGAGGTCCAGCGCTAGTCGGCATTGAGCTCAACAAGCCTGAGGATTACGAAACATTGATTGAACGCATGAAAGAATATAAGTTTGATGTCATTGAAATCAACAAAGACCAGACACTATTTGAATATCTTGTTTAAATAATAGGTATAAACGGAAAAAGCCAATGATTCATATCCTGGCTTTTCTCGTTTATATAACCAAAATACCTCACCCAAAGTCTTCAAAAAAAACTAACAATTCCATAACTTAAAAAATCTTATATTTCCTTTATTAAAAGATATTCAATAGCTGAGAAGAGATCGATAAATTATCTTATTTGGCCAAAGGCATATTGCATATAAAAAGTAATTTATCTAAGTTTAATTGTTTAATCAATAATATACGAAAAATGAGAGTACTAATTTTAACAATCCTGACCTTAATAGGTCAACTTACCTTTGCCCAGACCGACAAAAGTAAACGCCCGAGTCCTCCAGACAACACCAAAGTAACCACCACCGACGGTGTCACGATCGACATTAACTATAGCCGCCCTTCTTTGAAAGGCCGTCAGCTTGGTGTTGATATCGCCCCTATCGGCATTGTATGGCGTACTGGAGCGAATGAAGCGACCACCATCGAATTTAATAAAGATGTATTGGTTGAAGGCAAGAAATTAGCCGCTGGAAAATATGGTCTTTACAGTATCCCTGGGGAACACGAAACAACAATTATGTTTAATAAAGTGTGGAATCAGTGGGGAACAAAATATGATGCCAACGAAGATGCCCTACGTGTTTCTGTTAGCAATGCCACAGCAAGCAATTCACAGGAACAGTTTAAGATCAATGCGACTCCACAAGGAGCTATTTCTTTGGAGTGGGGACAGTATGTAGTTCCATTTACGGTTAAAGTGAGCAACTAAACGCAAAACCCATCATCAATGTAATCGGTACGGTACGAGTGAACGATTTTTTAATCAAACAACGGGCCGTCCGATTACATGATTCTTCGCTTCTTTCAGCCCTATTTTAAGAACTTAATTACTTATCAATCCGCTTTATTCATTCCGTATTTTATCATAAAAGCATCGTATTCAGCCTCATCGCGGCACATCTTGTCATACCAGTTCTTTTTAAGAATCAGTGTGGTAATACCCAATATCAGTACACTGGTCAATAAGCCCTGTCCCTGTTGAATAACAATATACATCGGGATCAATGTCAAACAACATTGCCATACAATCCCCACCCCAACATTAAATAAATCACGCTTAAAGTGATCGTTTCTTTTAAGATCAGGGTATTTCTGCAATGCTTTTTGGTGAATTGGCCCCCAAAAGCCCCATGGGCGAACACGAACATAAAAATCAACCAACACAGATTCCTCAGTTGGCTTAGATAACCAAGTTCCAAGTAAGCAACCTAATAACGATAGGACAAACAAAAAGGGGAAATAATAAAGCGGCAAAGTATGTGGGAAAAACTGAGGCAGAATAATTGCGCCGAATATACCAGTCAACATTCCCCAAAAAAATCCCGTCCCATTAAATCGCCACCAATGCCACTTAAGCACATTCGCGGCAATATATCCACCATAGAGTGCCGAAACGATCCACTGCAGCACCGAATTGATGTTTTGGACATATAATCCGATGATCGTGCTACAGACAACCACAGAAACAGAAACAATATAACTCAAACGAATCTGTTTTTTAGGCGAAGCCGAACGATAAAAAAATTTCAGCAAGACATCATTGACCAAATACGCTTGCGCCGCATTTATCGTTGAAGCAAAAGAAGACATAAAAGCAGCCAGAAGTCCCGCCAATAGTAAACCTGTCAATCCAACCTTCCCAAAACGACTAATTGCTTTGGGTAAGATGATCTCGAAATCCATATGGCTTCCCATTGCTGTAAACTCATCCCGAAAGAACACAAGCGCTAACACCGTAAAACCCATGATCATCAGATAACGCGGGATCAGCAAGATAACAGATACCGAACCGCTCATTAATGCGGCCTCTTTTGGTGACCTACAAGCAAGAATCTTTTGCATATCATAGTTTGCCGCGGGCCCAGCCATACTCATGAAAATACCTTTGAAAAGCATCATCATCACAAATATGGTAAACAGGTTGTATTGATCATCGGCTATTCTGTCCATAATAGAAGGGAGTACGTTACTCCAGTCCATATCCAAATGCCAGCCAAAGAAGGGAGAGTCCCATCCCTCAGGAGTATTGGCGGCCAACAATTCAGGACTTACCTGCTGCATTGCAATCACTGCGATTGCAATGCCGGATACAATCATGATAGCGAACTTCACCATATCTGCCCAAACGATACTATGCATGCCGCCAAGCATGACATAAAATGTCGTGATAGCAGTAAAAAACATGCCGTATAATTGGGGAACATACATCGGGTCAATAGTTAAGGGAATGAACCGCGAAAGCTGTTCCCAGGGGAAGAATACCTCCATAAATTTACCGATTCCGATAAAGCCGTAACATAGAAAACCCAATACTGCTACAATAGCGTATAGAATGACAATGGTGTAAGCTCCATCTGCACCCTTACCATGTCCAAAACGGGTTCGGATCCATTCAGCTCCCGTCAAAACATTTGAACGCCGCAGCCATACTGAAAGGTAAACCATCAGGAAAATCTGATTAAAGACAGGCCATAACCAAGGAATCCACATACTCTTGAGGCCATAGACAAAGGCAAGATAAACCATCCACATTGTGCCCGAAATATCGAACATCCCCGATGCATCAGAAATACCAAGCATATAGTAAGGAAGTGACTTCCCTCCCAAGAAATAAGAGTCGAGATCCTTAGAAGCTCGCTTTTTAAGAATCAGGCCAATGACAATCATCGTCAGCAAATAACAGACAATGATCACTATATCTATTACGGAAAGTTCCATGAATATTCTTCTCGTGGTCAACCGCAATCTACAATTATATTTCTACTTCTCCAATTGGCCAATCACGACCGAAACTGGGTAATGATCTGATATTCCTTCGAGATCAGGACCATTGTGCACTTCGACCTGCTGAACCAAAGGCGACAATCGCTCCGACAATAAGATATAATCAAGTCTTTCCGACACTTCTGCTAATCGGCTGTCGCCCCAATTCCAGCCATATATTGTTGCTGTAGGAAAACTGACCCGCTTATTTTCTGGAAATACAGTACGTCCGATACAATCATCAAAACCTGCAGCAATAAAAGTCGACAGCACACTATAGTCAAAACGCTGGCCACGCATATTGCCATATTCTGGATGCGCTTGATCCCAATTCGATAAATTCTTTCTCAGTTGTGCTTTGTGTTCCAGCCAAATTGCATCCAATGGAGAATAAGCATTGAGGTCCCCCATGATCATACAGTTATTCAAGGAATTACTCTTGATATAATCCACAATCTGCTGTGCTTCTTTTAATCGATACTTCCAGGAAAAAGGGCTGAAATGTGTGACTATAATGTCAATATCTTTAATTTTAACATGCAGCATACCATGCCAAAACTCATCCACCTGGGCTTTGATCAGGGTAATCGGATAGCGAGATGTAATCCCTACTGGATAGCCCTTCTCCTTGAGTAAGACGCTGTAGTGGTGTCCGTAGGATTCGGCCAGCTGTTGAAGATCGGCCTGTTTGAAATCGACCAGTTCTTCCAAAGCAACAATATCCGGTTGCTGTCGTTCCATCCAATGGACAAATTTATCCGATCTTGCTTTCGTATGCTCAAATCCATTCCAGATATTATAAGATATTATCTTTAGCGGTTGATCGGCCTGAGATTTCACTGTCAAACACAGCAAGAGTAAAGCAATCACTCCATAAAACTTGATCAGATCTTTCATTTGTATACTCCTAAATATCGATTTTATAACTAACAATAAGCCTTTATAACTAACAACAAGCCGGGCTATCCGATCTAGAATAGGAGACCGGCTTTCAATTTTCACATCCTATTATCAGGCCCGTTTCACACCGTTTCGGGAACAAATTCCAGATTACATAACATATAGCGCATTGCGACCAATAAGCTGGAGGACATTGTCAACCGAGGTTGCCGAGCGCAAACCGTCGGATGCTGTATTTAGACAATAATCCAAAAGCCGGTCAACCGAGGATACAGCAACATGCATTCGTGTATCACTCGATGCATAGTAGATATAAACCATGCCATTGGGATTCATGATCCAACCGTTAGAAAACAACACATTGGAAACATCACCGATCCGTTCTTCTCCCTCCGGAGCCATCAGATAACCAGCAGGCTCGGCGATCAATTGGCTTGGATCATCCAGACTGGTGAGATAAAGGTAGAGCACATAACGTAACCCTGCTGCCGTCCCCCGTACGCCATGGGCAAGGTGTAGCCAGCCTTTCTCCGTTTTTAAAGGCGCAGGGCCCTCACCATTTTTCAGCTCTTTAATCGTATGATAAAAACGTTTGTTGATAATTTGTTCTTCAACAACAACGGCATTTTTAATATCATCAATCAATGACCATCCAATTCCACCTCCACGTTTTGCTAGGATAAAATCATCTTGTGGTCGTGTATAGAGGGCATATTTCCCCTGTACAAATTCGGGGTGCAATACGACATTTCGCTGTTGACTGCTCGCTTTCAGATTGGGTAAACGCTCCCAGTGCTTCAAATCTTTTGATCGAATGATCCCTGCTGAAGCAACGGCGCTGGAGAGATCCCCCGGAGCAGCTGCGGCATCGCGTTTTTCACTGCAAAAAATACCATACACCCAACCGTCTTCATGAGCAGTCAGCCGGATATCATATACATTTGTTTCCTCTTTATCCAAATCCGGAAGTACCAATGGCTGATCCCAAAAACGAAAATTATCCACCCCATTTTCACTTTCTGCTATCGCAAAAAATGATTTCCGATCAGCCCCTTCAACCCGAACAAACAACAGATACTTTCCTTGCCAATAGAGTGCCCCCGCATTCATTGTTGAATTGAAGGTGATTCGCTCTAGAAAAAGAGGGTTTGTCAAGGGATTAAAATCGTAACGCCAGGTCAACGGGATATGTTCTTTGGTAACAACAGGATATAAATAACGCTTAACAATTTTTCCTTGATTAGACAGTTCAACATTAGTTCTCTCCAATAATAAGCGTTGTGATTCGATAATATAAGCTTGCTGACGTTCAAATGATTCGGCCATAAATTTAGTTCAGTTCAAAAAAATAGTTACTTTACAAGTTTTCGGGATAAAGTGGCATACGGGTCACACGATGGAATGCCGTACCGCTACCAGTAGCGACCTCAAGATCAAATATCACTTCTTTTGTTTTCGGATCAATCTCCACAACACGTCCGCCCGAACCAATAGAAGTTGCTACCCCCATACCCGGACAAAATAAAACATGTCCAGTTTGCCCCAAATATTGTACGCCCGATATGGCCTGTGAAAAGCCTTGCGTGCCACGATCTTTTCCATAAGACCATACTTGCTGTACCGTTCTATTGGTCAGGTCAACCTTATATTCCACTACCCGGCTAAAGCTTTTCACCCCGGGAGCAAAATTTGATTTCCATTGCCGGTTATACCCATTGTCAAAAACCAAAATACGATCCTTGCTCAACGCGACAGGTGTATGTGGCCCCCAAGGCCAGTCAAAACCTGCAACCGCAGCATCTCCATTGATCACTGCTGGGTCTGTAATTGCAGTGCCATCTTCGGCAATTGGCTTTAGCAACAAGGTCTGATATTTGGCTCCCCAATTTTTATGGGGCGATATAATCCATTGCGTCACTCCCGAATGATTAAAACTGAAAATCCCCTGATAACGTGCCGTGGCCAATAAATCTTCGCCAATTTCTGTAATTGAATTATTATGTGCCCAATTATTTGGACTCTGCGAGAAGGCCGGTGGTGTAATACCATCGGGCTTGATATAACGCGTTGTATCCAGTTGCTTGGCAAGATCCCATTCATTGACTAAGACACCTGTTTGGGGGTTCAATTCGATGATAAAGTCGTTAATACGCGGTTCGCCATTAGTTAAACGTGCCGCAACTTTGGTTACATTGATCAAGAAATTACCATTGGCAGCTTCACTAACCTCATGGTGAAATCCATACCCCAGTTTCCCCAGATCCCACTGATTGATCAGATTTCCAAAAAGATCAATTTCAACAACACGTTGTTGCGACTGGTCACCCGAAATAAAGGTCCCTTTTTTGGTCCGCTTAAGACCTATCGATCCGGAAAACTTCTGTAAATCAGGCGATTTTTTCAACAGCAACAACCAACGCAATTCCCCCTCGTTATCAATCATATAAGGTAAAGAAGTATCTAACTCACTCTGACCGGGATAACTCACCAAATTGATCCCAGGTTCCATTTTCTCGGTTTGCCCCTTGACAATCTTCCATTGGGGAAAGTCTTGTACTGTTAGAGCTTGTGTGATAATATGTATCGTTGTGCTACCGCGCTCGTTGCCTTCCTGGTCAGTAAAAGCAAGATCGACCACATTATCATAATCGGCATATAAGCCTAATATCGGTACGTTTTGACGTGGTGTATCATCGTTACATAAATGCGTAATGGCACCCAATTTGCCATGCTTACCATGCACAGTCACCCGTACTCGACCATAGGTCGGTAACCATACATTTACCATGGCCGACAGTGGATTATAACCCGAAGGATCGAGTTTAATATTTTCAACAATAAAATCGAGCGAAGTACCTTTGGTAGGTACCTCCACCTCCGATCCGTCGCTAAAGGAGAGTTTTGTACGCCAATGTGCCAGATCAGAAGTTATCTTGAGAATATCCTTTACGGGGACATTTACGGCTCCCTTCTCAAAGTTGAAAACATACTCTAGTGTATGTTGATTGACATCAAGCAACAATTCTCCAGCATCGATTTTGGATGTCAATGCCAGCTTGGAAGATAATTCATTCGTTGTTTCCCGATCTTTCTTACAGGAAAAAAACAACAGAACAAAGCCTATAAGTGGCAAAATCAAAGTAGTGAAAAATCTACCCATCCGTTGTACTGCAATCATACATATTATTGTTTAAAAGAAATTTCAAAAAGTATTCCGGCAGAGGCATCTACTCCCCTACCGGAAAAAACTAACACTCAACTGTGGAATCGAGAATAAATTTTTATGTGTATGCCAAGCTCTTAGTGATTTACACAGAAAGGATAACCACTAGCTTGACTAGCAAGTATACATATGATGGAAAATTGGTCATAATCATTAAGTTGATAATTTCCGAAGTTCGACTCCGGCCCCCCGCATTTAGATCCCTTCATTGGCAATCCATAAAGATATTGGCCAGAATTCGATCCTAAAAAGAACCCTTCAACTTCGTAAGTTCCTGCTGGAATGTTCGTATAAAAGTTAACACCAGGTGCAATAGGATAATACAAAGTCATCACTATATTTCCATTTTGTTTAAGATAAACACCACAATTAGGTAATGCTGTACCTGTTGAATTATTGAGGTTTATAGAAACGGTATTAGCAAATACCAGCTTCTTTGTTTTTACATAACCCTTACTATTTGTATTATTCTCATTTTCAATAAGTTTAGGAACAGAATAGCTGCTTGCAACAAAAGCCATACAACACAATAAGCATAATGTCAGATAATTTTTCATAATACTTTACAATTTTAATGATCGTTAAATTTATACGGATTAAGATTTTGACTATACTTCTTTATCGCCACAACGGATGCTGCTGAATCTTGGTGTTGGTATTAATTTCACCCTCTGGCAAAGGCAGATAATAATGCTTTGGTTGAAACTCGGTGGCACCTTGCTTTTTATTATCTACAAAAATCTGCTTCATTTGAGCATAAGGATACCAGCGTTTTAAATCGAAGAAACGATGACCTTCAAAGAAAAACTCAAGTTCGTTCTGGTGAATAATCTCTTTCATCAAATCATCCGCGTTGGTCCAAGTTTTATTGGCTAATCCTGCACGATCGCGAACGCGTTTTAAACTAGAAGCTGCCCCGGCAGTGTTACCATTCTTAGCACATGCCTCTGCATGTAAAAGTAGCACTTCTGCAAAACGTAGCAGACGGAAGTTATTGTTTGTATTTGCGGCGTCGTACATACTGTTAGCTCCGGATACATTTCTAAAGAAGTTGGTGTATTTCTTGATCAAGAATCTTCCAGGCTTATTATCTATCGTCGGATACACAAGACCTGGATTTGCTGAAATTTTAGCCATAGACTCTGACCACAACTTATCAAAAGAAAGATTGCCGAACCAAGCGCCGTCTGTAAGACCAGTTTCATAGTCCGAATATTTCCAGTAGAAGCTGGTATACATCCGTTTGTCAAAACGGCTATCTGATCCACTTGGGCGCTCCTCTGCGATAAAATCGCGAACAACGGAAATACCTGGTACCAACTTAAACCAAGCCCCTGTACCTGCCGGTCCCGCAAAATTGGGAATGATAAATCCTTGACGACTATTGGGATTCTCTGCCCCCCAAATACCATCTGAACCATATTTACCATCATATACCAATTCCCAAACGGATTCTTTATTTAACTTTGTATTGTCTTTAAAATTATCTTCGAAATTTTCGACAAGATCATAGTTATAAGGAGCAGTTAACAGCGTCTTCAATTCTGTTTCGGCTTCCCCGTATTGTTTAGTATACACCAATGCCTTTCCTAAAAAAGCAATCGCTGCTCCTTTAGTCACTCGGCCTGCTTCTGCTGCTGGACGTGTAACAGGTAAATTTTCTTTTGCAGCCTTGAAGTCCGCGATCACTTGTTTCCAGATATCAGCTTCAGCTGTCGATGGTTTATTTTCGGGATCAACATCTGCGGGAACCAACAATAACGGTACATCACCATAATTGGAAGCCAACAAAAAGTAATATACGCCCCGTAAAAAAGTAGCCTCGGAAATCAGCTCCTTTCTCTTTGCTTCGTCCATGGAAACTTTCCCAATATTATAGAGAAGCACATTGGCTCGATTAATACCATTATATAAACTTCCAAAATCACTTCCTCCAGTTCCCGGAGTATTTAGAAAGGTTGCATATTCCCATGTAAATCTTTCTTCACCTGCAAGGAACCAAACATCATCAGCACGATTCATCGTCTGCCATCCCGTATAGGCGCCATAATACCCTTCCATTTGCCCACGGATAGGTGAATAAACGGTTGCCATTGCCGCCTGTACTTCAGCTTCATTCGACCAGAAAATCTCCGACACCGGTTTGTTTGGGTTCGTACGATTGAGAAAATCTTTGCTGCAGCTTCCCATCAAAAGAAGAACGGCTGCTGCTGCTGTATATTTTTTAATTGAAATCTTCATCCTTTTCATTTTAAATTTAATTGTAAACTTCCTGTAATCCACTAGAAATTAGCCTGTATACCAAACATAATAGTTCGCGCCAGCGGATACCGACCATGATCTGTACCAGCTGTCATTACTCCTGTCTGGCCGACCCCATTATCGTTATTGCTTGGACCTAAATCAGGGCTATAACCTTTATATTTTGTTACGGTAAACAGGTTGTCAGCAGCCAAATAAATACGCGCATTTTTCAAGGTTACTTTATTCAACCAAGTATTAGGTAGTGTATAGCCCAATTCTATTGTTTTTAAACGGAAGAACGCACCGCTTTCCAACCAGCGGTCACTGACGCGACGTACGTTACCATTGGGATCCTCACGCGTATAACGCGGGATATCGGTATTGGTACTACTTGCTGTCCACGAATTCAAAAGACTGGTAGAATAATTATGCACCTCACTTGTGCTCTCTATTCTAGCACGCGTATAATTGTATATTTTGTTACCGTACATACCATCAAAGAAGAACGCAAAATCAACGCCTTTATAATCCAGTCCACCACGGATACCGTAGGCTAATGAAGGATAAGGACTGCCCATGTATTGACGATCGTTGTTATCGATCTTTCCATCGCCATTGTAGTCAACGAACTTAATGTCCCCAGCTTTGGCAGTAGGTTGGATTACAGTACCATTCCCCGATTTATAGGCTTGTACTTCAGCATCTGACTGGAACAATCCATCCGTTTGAATCAGCCAAAAACCGCCAATGGGATAACCAACTTTAGCCCAACTAATTACACCTTCACCCTGTGGATTATATCCCTCAAACTCCTGCTTATTTCCCACGGTAATCGCTTTCATTTTATTTTTAACGGCCGAAGCGTTGACACCGATATTGTAATTTACCTCACCAATTGCATCGCGATAGCTCGCTAAAAACTCGAAACCCTTGTTACTGATAGTACCCGCATTCATTACTGGTGAACCCGATTTTCCTGCAGAAGGTGGTTGGTTGATTGACAACAAGATATCTTTCGTATTTCGAACATAATAATCTGCACTGATTCTTAGCTTACTTTGTAAAAAAGCCAGGTCAACACCGAGGTTACTCGTCTCGGTCTCTTCCCAAGTTAGATTAGATGGCGAAACCCAGCTCGTTCCAGGGATTGCTCCTTGCCACCACGCTCCACCTTGGATATAGTTAATACCGTATCTCGTAACATTTTGTGTCGTATAATTGGCAATCTCCTGATTACCCAAGCGACCATAAGTTGCGCGGATTTTGAATTCATTGACTGTATTTTTCGCCTTTTCAAAAAAGCTTTCGTTCATGATATTCCAGCCCAGAGCCACCGATGGGAAAACCCCATAGCGATGTCCATTATCAAACTTCGAAGATCCGTCTCGACGAACCGTTGCCGTAAATAGATAACGGTTATCATACGTATACATCACACGACCAAATTGCGATATCATGGATGCTTCCTGCAGACTTCCTGAAGTTGATTGCTCTGCTGGTGATGCTGCATCAATTGCATCCGTGCCTGCTGGAATATCAAGTCTCTTGGCACCAAATCCTCTATTTGAGTTTTCCTGAGAGGAGTAACCCGCCAATAAGGAAATTGTATGCTTATCAAAAGTATTGTCGTAATGTAAGGTATTTTCAATCAGCCACTGATTATTGAAGAAAGCGCTTTCATTCAGCGAAGATTGCAAAACGGCAGTACCATCGGGACGTCGATCCGATTTGTTATAATTTCTTCCTGTGGTTCTATTAATCCCTACATTCAATCTATATTTTAATCCTTTTACAAAAAGATCTGCCTCCGCATATCCATTGAGCATGATATCTGTCTGATAGACATGATTAGTATTGAGATTCAAATTACCAACGGGATTATCCAAATTTTTCATCCATGGTGCATAGGTTGAATATCCACCGACAACATTGGCATCATAAACTGGTAATAACGGATTTTGACGAAGGATATCTGTGATTACCAAATTGGCATATTGGCGATCCCCCGATTTAATCAAGAAAGTATTTCCAACACGGAGATGATCATTGAAAAAGTTAAAGGTATTTTTGCTACGTACATTGAAAGATTCATAACCCGTTGTTTTCAAAATACCTTTTTGATTCAGATACCCTCCGGAAACACTATAGGTCGATCGATCGCCACCACCAGCAACATCCAGATTGATCTTATTCACGGGTGCTGTTTGAAACACTTCATCTTGCCAGTCGGTATTCGCATTGAAGTCTTTGGCCTGTACTGGTAGGTATCCCTTTTCGTCCACAAATTTTTTCCATTGCGGTCCATCCATCAAGCTCATTTTTTTTGGTAGACTTTGTACCCCAGTATAAGCATTTAAACTCAACGTGGCTGGACTTGCCCTTTTACCGCCCTTCGTTGTAATAATCACCACTCCATTAGCCGCACGAGAACCATAAATAGCTGCTGCTGATGCATCTTTTAATACTTCCAATGAAGCGATATCATTTGGATCTACCGTATTGATATCGCCAAATACACCATCAATCACATATAAAGGATTAGTACTGCCCATCGAACCTATACCACGAATATTGATATTCATTCCTGCTCCTGGCGATCCGCCAGCATTTGACACACTCACCCCAGCAACGCGCCCCTGTAAAGCGCCGGCAGCACTTTTAGCTAAAGTAGATTGTAGATCCTTGCCCGTCACGGATGCCACTGCACCAGTCAAATCACTTTTTTTCACCGTACCATAGCCGATCACCACAACTTCATCTAATTCCGTACCCGACTGAAGTACAACACTATAGATTGATTCATCATTGACAAGCACCTCTTGCTCCTTCATCCCCACGTAGGTAATTTTTAAGGTTTTTCCTTTCGCAACATCAAGTGTAAAAGAACCATCTGCATCTGTTTTCGTTCCGCTGGCGCTGCCCTTGATATTGACCGTAGCTCCTGCCACTGGCTTATTATCCGCATCGAGGACTTTGCCCCTCACCTTTTGGGATTGCTGTGCAAAGGCTAAGCTCCCATAAGTGGAAAGTAAGAGTAGTAAAGCTGTTTTTCTCATATTGTGTGTATTTAAGGTTTACAATAAATAGATGGTTTGTATAATATGTCTATACTTAATTGGTATTCTTATATCGGTTTGTTTGACGAAATTAGAGAAAAGGAGAAGCCGTAAATAGCAAGATCAACTCATTTGTATTGTACTTTTCATTCATATTTCTCCTGGGAAAAACACAAAAATGTCAACACAAACGATTGCGCAAAATAGAAATGACAATAAAATAGGAAAAAAAATGAGGCAACAGAACAACACTGTAAACAGTTAAAAAACAGCACATTAAAAACAAAGAAAGGTCACTTTATTGAACTTTAGACTCACTTGTATTGAATTATCTAGCAAGAGGAACAGAGGTAATCAATAATTAAATAGCGTTGAAACGCCCCCATATTCACGGAATAGTTGACTTTATTTAGATAGACCTATATAGATCTTTCGTTTATCTAAAAAAGAGAAATGGAAAAAGAAAAAATTAGATGATCATCTGTTGCTTGCGGAGGCTATTTCTATACTCGACGGGAGTGAGGTCCTTTTTCTTTTTAAATACACGGTAGAAATACGAAACGCTGTTAAAGCCACATTGTTCGACAATATCGGCAATCAAGGTCTCTTCTTTCAGTAGTCGCACAGCCATATTGATCCGAAAATCGAGCAGATAATCTGTAAAATTCATCCCTGTAGTCGATTTCAGAAAACGGGAAAATGTTGATTTGCTCATGTTCATCACCGCGGCAACCATAGGAAGGCTCAATTCTCTATTTACATGGGTAACGATATATTCCTGCAATCGTCCCATCATCAATTCGCTATTGCTCAGCACTGTATTGGTCGCAGTAGATAATACACGGATATCTTCACCCTTGGACAATTCGTACAGCAACACCAAAAGTTTCATAACCGAATAGAATCCATCCCTTTCCAAAGTCAGTATGCGTAACAGCGGTAATACCCGATCTACTGTGTCTTTCCCAAAAACTACACCACGCGAAGCTTTGGATAATAACTGCTGTATACTTGCAAACTGCTTTTTATCCAGATACTGTTCAATTAATGAAGGGTGAAACTGAATCGTGATCTCATGAATATCATTCGATTGGCAATCGCCATCTTTCCAGGCGTGTTCAAGCTCAGGACTTGCAATGAGTACCAGATCCCGCTCGCCAATAGACTCTATCGAGTTGCCAATGATACGTTGTGCCCCCACTGCCCCCTCAACATAATTGAGCTCATATTCTGGGTGAATATGTACAGGAAACGTAAAAGAAGATTTTCTCCGATCGAAGACCACAAAGCAGTCATCGGAAGATAATGGCGATTTCTCTCTAAATATATCAGGTCTCATAATTGGATTTTCCCTCCAGTAAATTACCCAAACTTAAAAAAATAATATGTATAATCCATTGGTACTTCAGCACATTTGCCGGCCGGCCAACAGGAGCCTGCCAAAGTTGAGCCCTAACTTCGGGGTATCCAAATCAGATTAACGCAGATCAAGTGAAGCATATCGATCCATCTAAGCGAAACTTGAGCAACAAAAAAGGTTGCCTTTTACGGCAACCTTTTATATTCGTTTTGATTTTCACCTTATTTTTTAAGGTATTTCTCCAAAAATTGATCCTGCTCCCAAAGTAAATGGAAGATATTTTCTTTGGCGACGTATCCATGTGCTTCGCGTGGTAAAATAACCATACGCACGGGAGCTCCCAAGTTTTTCAGGGCCTGGAAATAGCGTTCTGTCTGCAGGGTGAATGTTCCGGGATTATTATCGGCTCCGCCGTGAACCAACAAAAGTGGGGTTTTCATCCGATCAGCACTCACAAATGGAGACATCGTCATATACAAGGCTGGATCATCCCAGAAGTTACGTTGTTCACTCTGAAAACCAAATGGTGTTAAGGTCCGATTGTATGCTCCAGAACGCGCTATTCCTGCGGCAAACAATTTTGAATTGGACAACAGATGTGCTGTCATAAACGCACCATAGGAATGCCCACCCACAGCAACTTTTTTCCGATCGATATAACCCAAATGATCTACCGCATCAATTGCAGCTTCGGCATTTGCCACAAGTTGTTCAATAAAGGTATCATTCGGTTCTTTTGTTCCCTCTCCAACAATAGGGAAGGCCGCATTATCCAATACAGCATACCCCTTCGATACCCAGTAGATAAAAGAACCATAACTTGGGAAGGTAAACTCCTTCGGATTGGCCGTACTTTGTCCGGCTGTATTTTTGTCCTTATATTCCCGTGGATAAGCCCACATTAGCAGAGGCAACTTCTCTTTCTTCGTAAAATCATAACCGGCAGGTAAATATAATGTTCCGGAAAGTTCGACTCCATCCTTGCGCTTGTACTTTAAAATCTCTTTATGAACTTTTTCCAAAGATTTAAACGGATTTTCCAAGGAGGTGAGTGTCAGCTGTTTCCCCGATTTCATATTTTTCATGAAATAATTCGGATAAATCGATGCTGACTGAAGCGAAATCAACAAATCCCCAGTTTTAGGGTTTACTAGTTGGGTGATACGTTCCTGCATTTCAGATGCTGGAGCAGTGTAGATGCGTTTTTTCTTCAATGAATGCAGATCAAGCTCATCCACAAAAGGAAACTCGCCATTTTTAGTAAAACCCTTACCTACAAACAACGCTTTATCCTTATCTATATACATCGAATAAGTGCCTAAACTATTTTTTTCCATATACACATCTCCCGGATCATTATAGACGTCCTGACTGTTCCGGTCATGCAATAGTTTAGATTCTCCCGAGGAAGGATTCACCACAAAAGTTTTTGCATTTCTCGTATCATACCACTGCGAATTGATCAATGCATATTTATCATTCCCCCATGTTACACCAGCATAACGGTCTTTGATTTTAAAAATAAGCTTTCCCGCACCATTGTAAGGGTAAGATAAAGTATATAAGGCATCACGAAACTCCGCAGGTTTGTTCGCATCCCCGCCATCCAAGGCTTCTACATAAGCCAACGTAGCTGGCTGATCACTCCGCCAATGCCAGGCACGTTTTCCCGATCGTGCCGACGAAAAACCTTTGGGCATTACCTCTGTCAAGGCTGTCTCATTGACCAGCGCTATTTCCTTGCCCGATCGATCATATATACGAACCTGCTGTGGAAAAGACGAGACCGGAACTACGTAGGAATAAGGTTTTGCGATCGTCGTGATCATCACATACTCACCATCCGGCGAGAAACTGATCCCCGTATAAATGGCTTTATCTTTAAAGGAAGAAATCTTGCCGTCCAGATCTACAAGTTCAAGGTTGGATTGCACCAATGTTTCAAAATTCACTTCATCCTGCGGATTTTTAAGCAGGTCTTGGTATGTCCTCAATTGGGACACCTTCCCATCACTTGTTGAGACAATAGGTCCCGTCGGCAAATCTTTTGAAGGATCCAACAGTGCAGCCCTATCCTTTGGCAGGCTTGTAATCAGTAAACCGGAAGAATTTCTCAGCCACTGAAATGGTGCTGTCAATGTTCCATTCAAATTGTAAGCTGTCAACTGTTTGACATTTCGCGTTGCAAGATCAATGACAAATAAGGCCGTTCCACTTTCATTTGTATTGCTAAATGCCAAACGCTTATTGTCTGGAGAGAACACAAAATTGGCCATCGCCGCTTTTTCGGGCATCCCCATGAAGTCGGAAAATTCCATATTTTGTCCTATTTTTTTCAAGGCAATCTTATCGAAAAAGATTGTCGAACTTTCCATGTTCGTTTTAGGATTAATCCGCAATCCCGCCAGTTTCATTTCTTCCTGGCCTAAGTCCGCCAGGCTTTTATACGTAGGCCGGAACGTAAATAACATCCAATTTCTATCGCTTGAAATCTTTATTTGAGGTGGGCGCACATAATCGGCTAAGGCCAAAATTTCTGTAGAGGGTTTTTGAAAGGTAATATTTTCCTGCGCCTGCGTCTGTAGCGACGCTAGAAGCAAGAGACCATAGAATAGTTTCTTCATAAATTTATTTTTCAAATTAGGGCAAAATAAAGTAATAAAATTTTCATAAAAAAGCAAGCTTTGTAGCTTTTTTATGACACTAAAATTAAACTTAAATCATTTGTAAAATAGTGGTAAAATTTACTAATTTAAAGTTATCCACATTTGTAAAATTAAGATAATCAACAATTTACAAACACTAATCTGCAGCAAACGCATTCTCTGACAAACTTTTACCCAAAATGTGGAAAAGTCAAACTACCGCATCGAAAGAAAATATAAGATATTTGTTAAGCTAATGAAAGAATTGGCAACTCAACGAAGTTTTTAAGTATCGAAACACAGACTTTTCTTTTTGATGAATTGTCTATTTTAAATGGCCAGATGCACCTTAAATCTGGTCTCCCCGATTAAAATTGATACCATTAACTCCGTACCGAGTTTTTCTATAAAGATTGGAATAAAAAAATAAACAAGTAAACATGGCAAGAATTATCAAATTTGAGAAAAACGATTGTGCTCCTTGTGCACAAGTATCGGCTTATTTGGATCAAAAAGGTATCCAATATGAAACGGTTAATCCTTTTGATGAACCAGACTTGGCCGCAAGATTCAAAATCCGCACAGTTCCTACGGTAATTGTGTTGGAAAATGAAGAGATTCAACACCGTATCATTGGCTTTAAACCAGAGGAATTGGCTGCCATTGCACTTTAATAAATTCAGCGTATCATTAAAATGAAACAGTGACATGATACACATTTATTATGATTCCAGAACGGGGAACGTACAACGTTTTATGGATAAAGTAGCTCAGATAACGGGTTGGCAAATCCATAAGATCACCGCCGATTTAACGGTAAAAGCCCCTGGTCATTTGGTCACTTTCACCACAAATTTTGGACAGGTGCCCGAAAACACAAAAGAATTCATGAAACGCGAAGCTAAAAATATCTATTCTGTTACTTCCAGCGGCAACCGCAACTGGGGACCGAATTTTGGTCTAGCAGCTGATCGCATTTCACAGGATTTCGACATTCCACTGGCGTTCAAATTTGAACTGTCCGGAACAATGGAAGATATTAATCAATTTATTGACATCTTAAAGAACTTTTGCGATGGTAGCAAACGAAGTAGCAAAAAACTGGATATTGCTTAATAATGAAATCATGATTAAGCATGATGACGAATTCAGCTTACATAAAGATAAGGAAGCGGTTCGTGCATATTTCTTGGAATATGTAAATAAGAACACAGTGTTCTTTTATACATTAAAAGAAAAAATAGACTATTTGGTAGAAAACAACTATTATATTGACTTTTACCAATGGTTTACATTTGAAGAAATGGAAACGGTATTCAACTATGTATATGCGAAGAAATTCCGTTTCGAATCTTTTATGGCGGCATTCAAATTCTTCCAGAGCTACGCTTTACGTGATGACTCTGGCGAGAAGTTTTTAGAGCGTTATGAAGACCGTGTAGTTGCTGTTTCCTTATTCTTGGCAAGAGAAGAGGGTGTTCAAAAAGCAATTGAGTATGCAGAAATCATGATCAATCAAGAATATCAGCCAGCGACACCTACATTCTTAAATGCAGGAAAGAAACGCTCGGGTGAATTGGTATCTTGTTTCTTGGATGAAATCGGCGACAACTTAAATGGTATCGGTTATGCTGTTGATTCCGCAATGAAATTGTCTTCTATCGGTGGTGGTGTATCGTTCAATATCTCTAAAATCCGTGCTCGCGGAGAAGCTATCAAAGGTGTTGAAGGCCGTGCTGGCGGTGTACTTCCAATCATGAAGATTATGGAAGATACATTTTCATATGCTAACCAGTTGGGACAACGTCCGGGTGCTGGTGCAGTATACCTCAATATTTTCCACTCTGACATCGAAGAATTTTTAGATTGTAAAAAAATCAACGTTGACGAAAAAGTACGTATCAAATCATTGTCGATCGGTATCATCGTTCCTGATAAATTCATGGAATTGGCAGAAAAAGATGAACCCTGCTATTTGATCTACCCACATACGGTGATGCAAGAGTATGGACAATTCTTGGATGAGATGGATATGGACAAGATGTACGACGAATTGATCACGAATCCAAACGTGAAAAAGAAAAAAATCAATGCTCGTCACCTTTTAGTTAAAATTGCACAGACACAAAAAGAATCAGGATATCCTTATATTTTCTTCAAAGAGAACACCAACCGTGTCCATGCATTGAATGAAATCGGTCAGGTGAAATTCTCGAACTTGTGTACTGAAATCATGCAAGTATCTCAAGTATCCGATATTGAGATCTATGGCAAACAGGACACGATCCGTTATGGTATCTCCTGTAACTTAGGCTCCTTAAATATTGCGACTGTAATGGACAACAAACGTATCAAAGAGACCGTAAAAACGGCTATGCGTGCTTTGACTGTCGTTACAGACGTGACCAATATCGATATGGTTCCATCTATTGCAAAAGCAAACCGTGAGTTACATTCTGTAGGGCTTGGTGCAATGAACCTCCATGGTTACCTTGCAAAAAGCTTCATCATGTATGAATCTAACGAGGCGCTGGATTTTGCCAATACCTTCTTTATGATGATGAACTATTATTCATTGGAAGCTTCGATGGAAATTGCCAAAGAACGTGGTAAAACATTTGTTGGGTTTGAAAAATCAGCCTATGCCGATGGAACGTATTTCAACAATTACATAAACCGCGATTACATACCTAAAACAGCTAAGGTAACGGAGTTATTTGAAGGAATACATATTCCAACAGTAGAAGATTGGTTGGAATTAAAAGCAAAAATCAAAGAACATGGTATTTACCATGCTTACCGTTTGGCTATTGCTCCAAATCAATCGACTTCGTATATCATGAATGCAACCGCATCAGTCATGCCAATCGTAGATATCATTGAGGTACGTGAGTATGGAGATAGTACAACTTACTATCCAATGCCATACTTGACAAACGATAATTATTTCTATTTCAAATCGGCTTATGATATGGATCAATTCAAGGTCTTAAAATTGATCTCGGTTATCCAACGCCATATTGATCAGGGTGTATCTACAATTTTGCATACAAACTCAAAGGATTCGACGAGAGATTTGTCTAGATATTATATCTATGCACATAAATTGGGATTGAAATCCCTTTATTATACACGGACAAGAAAATCGACCATCGACGAATGTGTCTCTTGTTCAGCTTAATTTTGAGATTTTAGTATTTGGATATATAATGGGAGAAAGTCAAAAGTTGCCTACGCCATTGGCGGCTTTTGGCTTATCTAAAATCAACAATCCAAATACGTGATAATAAATGCCTAATACTTTAAACTAAAAATGAGTAAAACATATAAAGCTGTCAACTGGAATACCCCTGAGAACGATTATGTATTGATGTTCTGGGAACAAAATATCCGTCAATTCTGGATCGATACGGAATACATTCCTTCAAAAGATATCGATAGCTGGAAACGTATCAGTCCAGAAATGAAAGATGCGTATAAAAAAGCTTTAGGAGGATTAACCCTATTGGATACCCTTCAAAGCCATACTGGTATGCCTAAAATCATCGATCATATCGATACATTACAGAATAAAGCTGTATTGTCGTATATGTGTATGATGGAAGCTATCCACGCAAAATCGTATTCCACTATTTTCACGACAGTTTCTACAACCGCCGAAATAAACGACATTTTCGAATGGGTTCAACAAAATAAATATCTTCAATACAAAGCAGAAACGATTGATGGCTACTACCGTGCGATCGATAAAGAAGATGCTTCGGACGAAGAGATTTATATGGCGATGGCTGCATCCGTATTATTGGAGTCATTCTTATTCTATTCTGGATTCTTCTTGCCGTTATGGTTATGTGGACAAGGTGAAATGGTTGCTTCTGCCGATATCATTAAGAAAATTATCGCAGACGAATCAATTCATGGTGTATTCGTTGGATTAATAGCCCAAGATCAATTCAAAAAATTAAAAAATCAAGATCAGGTAAAAGCTCGTTTCTTGGCCTTGCTTTACAATTTGTATGAAAATGAGCTGAAATATACAGAAGAGATCTATACTGAAGTTGGCTTAACTGCAGAGGTAAAAGAATATGTTCGTTACAATGCCAACAAAGCATTGATGAATTTGGGCTTTGATCCGATCTTCGAAGTAAAACAAGTCAACCCAATCGTATTGAATGGTTTGAATACTGAAACGACACAACATGACTTCTTCTCTAAGAAATCAACTAACTACGAAAAAGCAACGGAAATTGTCCATCTAAAAGATGATGACTTCAAAATGGATGTGGTCGTAGATATATAATATTGACGGTTCGTCAAACAAAAAGCCCCAAAGAAAATTCTTTGGGGCTTTTTGTTTGACGGGCAACGACTATTGTTGGAATGCTTTGATCGCCTGTCCGCGCCAAGCGGCATCAAGCGGTGCACCAAGCAACCATGTTAACGTAGGCGCGATATCATAAATCATCAAAGTTTCCTTGATTTCTTTTCCTTTTGGCACACCAGGTCCGGTCATTACCCAGGGAATCTCCACCTCGGCCAGCGATTTACCACCGTGTCCTTTTCCTGTACCGCCGTGATCCGCAGCAATAACAAAAATTGTTTCGTCTGCAATTCCTGCATCTTTTACAGCTTGCTGTAAGGTACCAATACGTCTGTCGACCTGTTTCAGTTCAGCATAGTATTCCGGTGTATTGTGCCCGATATTATGGCCTACACCATCAGGTTGGTCGAAATGCACAAAAGTAATCGTCGGTTTCTCCTTTTTTATGATATCCACAGTGGTACTCAAAGCCGCTTCATCATCATCCTTAGTGTTAATGACCTTTTGCACGACTTTGTTGTCGATCAAATAGCCTATACCCGGCCAACTATGTACCACAGCAAACTGTGCCTTGGGATTTTTGCTGGCAACAGCATTAAATAAGGAAGGAAACATTCCGTTTGCTGTTTTGGTTGTAGAAGGGATCTCGGGTGTCTTGCTATCCCATTCTGTATATCCATGCGCGGTAGGACCAGCGCCCATAATCATGGAAGCCCAGTTTACAGCACTAGAGGAAGGTAATACGGTACGTACATGTGTACTATATGTCCCCTCCTGCATCATCTTTTTAAGATTTGGCATTTCCGCTTTTGGTAAAGCATAAGCTCCAAAACCGTCAAAACCAACTAAAACAATGTGTTTGATCTTTTTGCTCTGTGCCGATACAGCACTTGTGGATAGCCCCAGTACGATCAATGGTAATAATAGATTTTTAATTTTCATCTGTATAATTTTTTTTTCAATTGCGATGAAGCTATCAGATTTATTCATTCCCTAATGTGATTGAATAAATCATGATGGTTTCATAATAAAATAACTTGGTATTCAATCAGTACGCAACCTCCTCAAGCTTTCTTGTATCCAGAATAGATAACCTGATGTTCCCGCCTATCCAATGAATCGTTCACATGCTAGATCAAGGTTTATCGATCATATTTTACAAGTCACGCTGGTAATAAGTTGACCTACCTCAAAAATAGAAATTTTACAGCGTCTATTATGTTAAGTAAACATTATTTAATCTCTCTAACCAATATGTTACAGAACAAAAAAAAGACGCTGAAAAATTATTTTCAGCGTCTTAACCTTATACCGTTTTACATCGATTTTAATACCCAGCTTTTGCCAACCGTGCATACATTTCGACAAAAGCACATTGATCGAGCAGCCATTTCGATTTATGTTGATCTTTCAGGCTCCAGTCTGCACTAAATAATCCTTCTTTATCGCGCATATGCTGCCAGGCAAATTCAAGATTCTTCGCAAACACTGTGAGGTACTTTTGGTCACCGTTCACTAAAGCGAGCTCTATGTAACCACGCATCATGACAGCATGAAACCACAAATTGCTATTTTTCAATTTTGGAAAATCCAATTTCTCCTTCGTTTCGAAAAAATAGCCGAAACATGCCTCAGCCAGCTGTTGTGCCTCCGCGAGGTACCGTTTATTTTTCGTTAACTTATAAAGCAATGTAGCCGCCTGTAACATTTGTCCGGCGTTGTACGAAAACTTAGCTTTTCCAATGTTTCCATTGAGCTGCATATTGTCCCAATATAACTTATCTTCGGGATCCTGAAGATTTCTTTTTGTCCATTCATAAAGACGCTCCCCTTCTTGCAGATAGTACCTATCATTGGTTGCCATAAATAACTTCAGTGCAAATACACTTGCTGGTGCATTCGAACACGTATTTTTAGATTCCTTTTTCTGTTCACACCAATAAACGCCACCGCCTAATTTATCATCCTCCCCACTCTTTACAAAATTCCAGATCTCTTTGGCTGAAGTCAGGTAGTTTGTTTTTTTTGTATGGATATAGCTATCTGTAAAATCGATACCCAACCAGATATTATCGTCATAAAAACGATCCGAGGGAGGAGCTGTATTTAAATAAGAAGCATAGCCAATAGGCGACCTACTTTCATCCCTATATTCCTGTAACCCCATCAGGACTTTTTTGTCGAGTATGAACTGAAATGCCTTTTTTGTTTTTGGCAATTCCATCAAGGCATTTACAGCCGAGAAACTACCCGAGAAAGGCCAGAGGTAAGCATATTTCTTATGCTGCGCTGCCTGTTGATTATTATCCAGATAATCGGCTTTAAAGTTTTCGTCAAAGGGATATTTTTCAGCCAAGAGCTGATTCTTGGTATTTCCAAACTTGCTATAGATGCTATCTAAAGTTTGGATAGCATAGTTTTGAAAATTATTTTTTTGTGCAAATAAGGTTGCACCAATAAAGTTCAAAAGAAACAACGTAAAATATCTTTTCATGTGTTTTAGGTAAAAGAATAGTAGATGCCTATGCGGCATCTACTATTCCTGAACATTAATAACCAGGGTTTTGTTTTAAATTGGGATTCATCGATATCTGTTGCTGAGGTATTGGATACACTGTTTTGCTGTCAGAAGAAGGTTTATGATCCCACCAAGTTGCTGTATGAAATTTGCCGAAGCGGATTAAATCCTCCCTTCTAAATCCTTCAAAAATAAATTCACGTCCTCGCTCTGCCAAGAGCTCGTCAAGTGTCAGTGTGCTGGTGGTATACTTTGCTTCACTCCAGTCTGTATCAGAAAAGGCTCTCTTTTTACAACTATTAATCAAATCGACAGCTTCTTGTGAAGGGCGTCCTCCATTTTTTCGCATCAATGCCTCGGCTTTCGCAAAATAAATCCAGCTTAGACGATAGACGTTCCAATCCGTATTGTTGTAATTTGCATTCGCAGGTATTTTAATACCGTTGACAGTACCCTCTACAGAGTTACCAAGCTTATATTTATTAAATCGGATACCACTATTCTCTTCTCCATCGCTCATTGTAGAAGACGTACCTCCAGTCTTAGCCCTTCGAATATAATCAACAAAAACAAGCTGTTCTCCTTTGTATTCCTCCGAACCTTGCACAATTTTACCGTCCACAAACTTAACCATAGGTCCGCTTAAAAACCATTCTTTTTTTCGCAAATCTTTTTCGTTATATTGATCGAAAACACCCGGAATTAACACAATACCGTTATTGCCAGTTCTTCCCCCACCATAGATCTCGCTTTGCACAAAATGATAAAATTCCCCTGGAAATCCAGGTTCAAAGTCTGCTGTCTGATAATCGTAGGCAATTGAAAAAATAGTTTCCTTAGACATGTCATTGGTCGGCACATAGGAATCTGTTAAATTTGGATCTAATGCCATGGCACCATTCAAACCTCCTCCAGCGCCCGATATCAATTTATCAGCAGCCGCAATACAATCGTCCCATCGCGGTTGACCAGACCATCTTTCAGCATTCAAATATAGTTCAACGAGCATTGCATAGCCTGAAGCCTGAGAGACTCTTCCCAGCATACTTTTTGTTAATTTAGGGGCTGAACCAATGTTATCTAAAATTTCCTTTTCAATAAATTCAAAAACCTCTTTTGTAGAAGAAGGTAGAGGCAAGGGCTCCTCTGCTGAACTCGGGGCTTTGGTAGTTATTGGAATATTGCCGAATAAATCCATTAGCTTTAGATAATGTAATGCCCGTAAAAGCTTTAGTTCAGCAATAAACTCATTCTTTTCAGCATCTGTTATCCCCATGCGAGCCACGTCAGATTTTTCGAGAATATCAATGGGGCTATTACACAAACCTACTCCCCAATACATCAATACCCATGCGTTGTTTAACCCACCTTCATCTACTGTCCAAGTATGATAATGCAGCCTTTTCCATTTGCCTCCATCTTCTCCATGCCGCCCTTTGGTCGGCCAGGCCAATTGATCTGCGGATAATTCTGCTGGCCGCCACCATCCATCCTGCCCTGATGGTGATATCCACGCATTTGCATGCGTGTATGGACGCAATACAGCTGATATAACCTCATTCTTATTTTTATAAAAATCGTCCGCTACAATGATATCATAAGCGTTTTCATCTAAATTTGTACAACTTGATGCATTAATTACGCAAGCTAAAAATAAAATCTTAACAATATTTTTCATAATACTATCTATTAAAAACCAAAATTTACACCAAACAAAAACGATCTCGTATTGGGATAAGGTCCTCTACTATCAATACCTAAACGTTGTCCATTTACTTCATTACCCAGCCCCGTATCCAATACAAAATCAGGATCATTCCCTGAATACCCTGTTATTGTTGCCAGATTTTGAGCCGTCAAATATATGCGCACATTATTCACCCAAGTGTTACTTTTCAATTTAAATCGATATCCCAATGTAACTTCATCAATTTTTAAGTGACTACCACTTTCCAAATAGTAATCAGAATACATATAGGTATCATTAATATCTTTATATTTGGTAAAAGCATCTCTCAAAAGATTCTCTGACCAGACCTTATTGCCATAAGAAAGTGCCGTTGTATTTAAGATATCATAATCGAATTTACCCCGCATAAAAATTCTCAGATCAAAATTCTTATAGGAAAAATTATTCGTCCAGGAAATATAATATTTGGGGACTGCATTTCCTATTACCGCTAAATCAGAAGAATTCAAATCATCTCTTGAATTATTAATCGCATCATTGTGCACAGCTTCGCCATTTCGGTTATAAAAAAGCCATTTTCCTTCATCATCAAATCCGGCAAATCGTTTACCAAAAAATTCACCGATCTTGTGTCCTTCGTACGTTGTGAATGCATCGCCCAATGCTCCTGCTCCGCCGATTTCACCAAATGTTTTATATTTTACTTTAAATATATCATTCGAATAACTATCTAAAACATTTTTTAGCGTACTAGCTGTAAAATCCATGTTCCACTTAAAATTCTCACGATCTATAGCACGATAGCTAAGCGCTAGCTCAATACCCTTTGAAGAAAGTGTACCTACATTGGAATATATATTATTTCTTATATAAGGAGGCTGTGGGGTAGTATATGTATCCAAAAGATCAACAGTTTTTCGTTGAAAAACATCAATTGAACCTGAAAGCTTATTGCTCAACATTGTGAAATCAACACCGATATTTGTTTCCTTCTTCGTCTCCCACCGCAAGTTTGGATTCGGATTACGGTCGGGTCCGTAGGTTTCTCGGTAGGACTCATCAGGGAACAGATATTTTCCTCCTCCCCCCAAAGTTAATCGAGAGGCATTATTAGCAAAGCCCGTATTTCCCGTTTCGCCATAACCTGCACGTAATTTCAAATTATTTATAAAACCGATATCTTTCATAAAATCTTCATTGCTGATGTTCCATCCCACTGATACTGCCGGAAAACTCCCCCATTTGTTATTTGCTCCAAATTTAGACGAACCTTCACGCCTTAGAATAAACTGAGCCATGTACTTATCCGCGTAGGTATAATTTACCCGGCCAAAAAAGGCGATCAAAGTATTGTCATTCTTATAGCTGTCCATATTAGCACGTCCATCCCGAAGCGCTTGTCCTTCCGACAAATTATCTTCATGGAAATTATTATTTATAAATCCCCTATTGTCTGCACTTTGTCCCTCGTCTTTCTCATAACGATAACTATATCCTGCTAATGCTGTGATTGCATGTTTTTCCGCAACGGTAGTGTTATATTGAAGTGTCGGTTCAAATGCATATTTTTCATTCAACAGATTGGATTTGGAAGCATATCCCCCACCCGGATAGTCTTGATCTTCTAAAGATGCTTCACTATTGAGCGCTCTATAAGCACCATCTGTATAGGAATTACGTTGTACCGACCCAAAAACACTGGCCTTTAATCCCTCAATTATATTTAAATCTGCTTTTCCGTCTAAAGAAGATGTCTGTTGTTTCCGATAACTTGTTTCAGTAAACAATCGCGCAAATTCATTTGTACTCGTTCGGTCATAACGAAAAGATCCATCATCGTTATAATTTGAGAGCGTCGGATTTTTCGTAGCTTCACTTTCCCAGCCACCACCGCCTAACAAGTTCGCATTGTTCGTATTGGTAGCGATATTGAGGAGAAAATTCAAACGATCGTTAAAGCCCTTCTGGTTTATACTCGTTCTCACTGTATATTCCTTTCTTGAATTTTCCTTTGCAATACCTTCCAAATTTCGGAAATTGACACTTCCACGATAGGTAGTTGATTCATTACCTCCAGACAGTGAAAGGTTATGATTTTGTGAAAAATTATCTTTATTAATCAATTCATCAAAAAAATCGGTAGAATGGCCAAAATCAGTTTGTTTTAGCTCACCAGATGCAATCTTATCCCTAAACTCTTGTGGAGTTAAAAAATCAGGTCTATTATAGACAAAATCTTTGCGAAAATAACTGGAATAGTTGAATACCGATTTACCAGGTTTTCCCCTTTTTGTCGTAATCAGAATGACACCGGCATTGGCGCTTGTTCCATAAATCGCAGCACCAGATCCATCTTTCAGCACATCTATAGACTCAATATCATCTTGTTGTAGTAGATCCGGATTACCTCCAGGTATCCCATCAATAACAAACAATGGACTGGCACTACCAGTGACAGAAATCGCGCCCCGCAATTGAGTCGCTACACCTGAATTAGGATTTGACCCACTTCTAGACACCTGCAATCCCGCGACCTTTCCTTGAATGAGATCCAACGGGTTTCTCGCGCCGCTTTGACGAAATTGGTCTGCACTTACATGGGCTACTGAAGAAGTAACTTCCCTTATTTTTTGCGTACCATAACCGACAACTACAACCTCTTCCAACTGACTTTGGTCTTCTTCCAATTGAACAGAAATGGTATCGCCAGAAACTGTAACTTCTTTCGCTTTGTAACCAATAGAAGAGACAACCAACACGTCTCCCTGTTTAGCATCCAAAGAAAAATTACCTGACACATCTGACTGTGTCCCCTTCGATGTTCCTTTAACAGTGATGTTTACACTTGAAATTGGCTTTCCATCAGCATTCAAGACTTTTCCCTTAATTTGTTGTTGGGGCTTTTTCGATTCCGTTAGAAAAGAGTTGCTTAACATCCTTTGAGAAGAGACAGTAGCCTGCGCATGCTGCATTGCTCCTGCGATAAAAATCAAAGATAAGAATAGCTTAGATTCTCCTTTTAATCGCACAACTGTTTTTAAATCAATTTTGCTCATATTTTTATTATGGTGATTAGTATATAAAACGATTTAGCTTATTGGCAAAGGCATTTTTATTTATTATTATTTATAATAGTTGCCGAAAACAGTGATTATTGTGTTATTCAATACACATCATTATATCGGAAACATTTAGTATTAAATATTAATTGAGTATCGGCACGTGATTCAAAATCGCCATCCTATATCAGCAAAATCGGTTTTGCTAAGAAAGTAAAAAAAATGGAAGCTTTTTTAGAAATATACGTTGGATTTCCTTCTTTGGTTTATTATTTAGTTCAAGTGTATGATTCGATCGTTAAGATAGGTATTTTTAATTTTAAATCAAAAATAATTTAGAATTATTGTTTTTATGAAATTCAGTTAAAAAGCAACTTATATCCCATAAAAAAGAACTCATGAATATTCACAAGCCCTATTTTTATACATTGATAAGATAAAGGGTAGATTGAATACCCTTTATCTTATATTAGTTATGTCTATTGGTATCCTGGATTCTGAGTCAGTTTATTATTACGCTGTATCTCATCAGGAGAAATAGGCCATAATAAGTCGGATTCTTTAAATGTTGCTCCAGAGCCATTCTTTGCACCAATCAATGGAACAAAATCTACTTTTCCAGCTTCTGTTGTAGAAATAACAGGGAACATTTTAGTTCTAACAATATCGTCCCACATTTTAAATTCCAATGGGAACTCGCGGAGACGCTCTTTCCAGCATTCTTTCACAAAATTTTCTGCTGATAATGTTTGCAATTCGGCCGTATAAGCAGAAACTGATTTTCCTTCTGTATTAGCACGAGCTTTGACCTTCGCTAAATAACCCGCTGCTTCCGCACTTACACCCGTTGATTTAGCAATACTCTCAGCGGCAGTCAATAATGCCTCAGGATAGCGGTAAAAATTCCAGTCTTTTGTACCCCTCCCTGTTGTCAGCAATGCCTGTTCATCCACATAATACCATATTCCTGCATCTGTAGATGTCCATGTTTTACCGTTAATCGGATTTGTATATGACCAATGGTAGAACTGATTTGGTTTAATCCTTAAATCTTTTTTATCATAAACATTCAAAAACTGCTTAGTTGGGCCAAAAACACGCTCAAATATCGAATAAGTAGTAAATACAGAAACTGCCGAAGAACTAAAAGCAGTCGCTGTTCGCGCACCACTATTATTAATAGTTTCATCAAACTCCTGTGCATATATAACCTCATCTAAGTCATCAGTCTTACGCAGTAAGTTATATGCACTACTCTGCTCAAGATCAATATTTTCAGTCATCTTATGCGGAGAATTCACCACAATTTTAGCTGCTGTTGCCGCATCTGCGTATTTTCCCTCTTGCAAATAAACATCAGCTAAGAGCATTGCTGCTGCATATTTAGTAATGCGATGCCCATTCTCTGCGAATTTTTTTGCAGGCAATACTTCAACCGCACTCTTTAAATCTTGCTCGATCAACTCATATATTTTCGCAGCATCTGTACGCTCTATGTAAAGTGGATCAGTCAAGTTTTCGTTAGGGAGCGTATACAACGGGAGTGCCCCGAATGTTTTGACAAGGTAAAAGTAGTTATAAGCTCTAAAGAATTTTGCCTCTGCCAACAACGTATTTTTCTTTGCCTCATTTGGCATACTTATTTCTGGAATGTACTTTATACCTGCATTGGCAATATTAATCGCTTTAAAACCTTCATCCCAGATCGTATTCATCGTTGGCGAGATGATATTTGTATTTTGTTGTCGCGTCAATTCACGGGCGAATAAACTAACACGTTCTTGTCCTTCGTAGCTATTTGTAAAATATCCAGTCAAAATAGTATTGATCGAGGCTGTAGATCCAAGGTAAGAACCGGTAGAAGAATAACGTATTGGCGCCCCGCGACGATAAAGTGAATTTACAGTTGCTTCGGCCTGTCCTTCATTCTGATAATAACTTATTAACGATAAGTTTGAGCCCGGATTTTCTTCCAAAAATTTATTACAGGATGTTGTCAATGCCATTCCGGCTAATAACAACATGATTAATTTAGTCTTCATCTTTTTAAATTCTATGAATTAAAATGTAACATTAACACCTAAAGAGAAAGTCTTCGCTCTAGGATAAGAGAAAAAGGTCATATTTTGTCCAAATTTACTCTCCCCTTGTGAGGTACTTTCTGGATCATAACCTTTAAAATCTTTTGATGTGAACAAAAATGGATTATTTGCATTCGCATAAACACGTAATCTCGATAATCCTATTCGCTTCAACGCATCAGCTTTGAATGTATATCCCAATTGCATCAAGTTTACACGAAGATAGGATCCGTCCGCAACCCAAGCATCATCCACATTGGTATCCTGTCCCGCATGCCCACCATTGGTCAGATAGATGGCCTGCTGCATGGTATTCGGATTGGAACCATTGTATGCATCTGTCAAAATTTCCTTCAGACCATTGGTAATTCCAAAACGATCATAAGTAGAATGGAAAAATTGTTGCATGACATCCACTCCTTTGACAAATTGCAGATCTAGGGTAAAATCGAAGTTCTTGTAACGGAGGTTGTTAATAAAACTACCTGTCCAATCAGGTAGTCCTTTTCCTATGATTTCCTTTTCTTTTGAACGTTTTGCACGTCCTATATCTTTTATTTCTGCATTTCCTGCGTCAACATCCGCCTGTGTATATACGCCTAATCTTCTATAGCCATAGAAACTATTTAGGTTTTCACCGACACGAATAATGCTATTGGCCCCGCCGACCCAATCATTTTGTAAGATATCAGCGTTGTTCTCGCCTAATTTCAAGACTTTATTTTTGTTATAGTTTCCGTTCAACGATGCCTTCCACTCAAAATTCTCATTGGTCACAATTGTACCTGTAATCATCATGTCTAAACCTTGATTCTGAACAGATCCTATATTCTTATAAACCGAATTAAAGCCGGTTGCCCTTGGTAGAGGCGCCTCCAACAAAAGATCTGTCGTTTTCCGACGATAATAAGAAATATCAAAGTTTAATCGATTTTTTAGTAATCCCAGTTCCACCCCAAAATCAAACTGGGCCGTTTTTTCCCATTTTAAATCCGGGTTCGAAATCGTGTTCACAAATGAATATGGAGCCCTAGCATTATTCAGCAAGATTGTTCCAGCGTCGACGATTGACAACGACTTATAGGGGTCGATTTCGGAGTTACCTGTCAAACCGTAACTTGTATGTAATTTCAAATTACTGATTGTTTCGTTGCCTTGTAAAAATTCCTCATTGGACACATTCCATGCCAAACCTAGTGAAGGGAAAAATGCATATTTATTGTTCTTACCAAATTTAGATGAACCATCATAACGGCTGGTTACCGTTGCTGAATAGCGATTATCATACGAGTAAGCAGCTCTTAAGAAATATGAATTCATCGCCCATTCATTGACATTAGACTCGAGTCCAGAAGGAGTGATGCCCAATCCCATGTTATTATACTCGTAAAAATCATCCGGAAATCCCTCTGATCTCATTTTATCGTAATCATACGTTTTCTTTTGCCAAGAGAGACCTGCCATTGCATTGATCCGATGTTTATCGAATTGCTTATTATAGGTTAGATAAGTTTCTTCCTGCCAATACAATGTATTTGTATGGGTACGTTCTGCCCAGCCATTCGGCCTAGAAATATTATTTAACAGCTTTGAAGAATATCCCTTATAATCTTTTCTATGGTGGTCAATCCCTAGTTGTGTTTTCAAATCCAAACCATCAGCTAGATGAAATGTTAATGCCGCATTTCCAAAAATTTGTGTATTGTAGCGCATTCGTTTTTGCAAATCTAGAATGGCGACGGGATTGGACATACCTTCAAAACCCAATTGTTCTGCTACAGTCGATGACGACGAATTCGTATAGAGACCGTCCTTATCATAAACTGGATACCAAGGAATCATCTCAATCATGGTACGACGAGCTTCCTGTCCACCGCCATCTTCTGGAGTATAACGTCCCCAAGTGTGATTAACGGTTAAATTAATTGCTGTAGATAACCAGGATGTAGGTTTTGCATCATAAGCCATTTTTGCATTTATCCGCTTGTTCCAGGTATTATTCATGATCCCTTGTTGGTCGGTATAATTCAAAAATGCACCAACAGAAGATTTTTCATCACCTTGTTGTACATTTAGTTGATGATTATGTGAAATAGCTGTACGTGTTGCCTCTTTCTGCCAATCCGTATCATACAGTGGATTACCATTTCCATCAAAATAGTTTGCATCATTAAACCAGGTCTTTTTATCCAAAGACCAAGATTTTCCTTGGTATTTGTTTTCATTCTCCAATCCGATCATAAAGGCATCCACCCATTCCTGTGCATTCAGCACATCCATGTAGCGTTGAGCAGAGCTCACTCCAGCTGATCCTTGATAACTAATTGTTCTAGATCCGTCTTTATTTCCACGTTTTGTTGTTACCAAGATAACGCCATTTGCACCACGTGCACCATAAATAGCTGCAGAAGAAGCATCTTTTAAGACCTCAATATTTTCGATATCATTCGGATTCAACAAATTGAAATCTTCCATCACGACTCCGTCGACAACGTAAAGAGGATTGGAAGACGAGTTGATCGTAGCCACACCACGGATAACGACTCTATTTCCATATGCTCCAGGTTGACTGGAATTAGAAAAGATATTCACCCCCGAAGCTTTTCCCCTCAAGGCATCTAAAGGGCTAAAACTCTGATCTTTGATCATGTCTGCCCCTTTGACCATGGCGATAGAACCTGTCACATCAGATTTACGCATTGTACCGTAACCAACAACGACAACCTCGTCCAATTGGCTTTGATCATCGTCCAATTGTACAGAAACAGTTGCACCGGAAACAGTAACTTCTTTGGCTTTGTAACCAATGGAAGAGACGACCAATACATCCCCCGATTTAGCATCCAATGTAAAATTACCCAAGGCATCAGATTGTGTGCCCTTTGAAGTACCTTTAACGGCGATGTTAACTCCTGAAATTGGTTTTCCAGTAGCATCCAATACTTTTCCTTTAACTTGTTGCTGCACATGGTTTACTTCTTTTACGAAGGATTTGCCATCGTAATTGGCAGAAGTTCCGACTGCGGCATTGACTTGTTGGAAAGTACCAGCAATGACAGCCAATGAGAAAAATAACTTTGATTTTTTCCCAAGCTGCGCAAGTGATTTTACGTCAACTTTGCTCATATTAATAGTGATTTGGTTTATAAAAACGTTTTAGCAAAAAGATGCTTAGAACGTCTAGTTTAATTTAGTTTCCCTTAATTGATGGTTTTAAAATCGATCTGCTTTCTTAAAATTGCATATGATACTCCCCTTGCTTTCATTTAACAGAAAACATAAGGTTTCAAAATGTCTATGGGATTATTGCCGCATAGCATCTGTAATAAATTAAGCTAAATCGCTTTTGCTTTTGTTGTAAAATTTTTTGGTTTCCCTATTTTGGTTCTTTAATTGTCTTTTTTATTACTTATTGGTTCTTTAATTGTTTATTCGTTATTGTTTTCCCTTTTGGTTATTATTTCTTGGTTTTAACGTGCTATTAAGTTGGAAAGATAGCACTTTAATTTTACTGGGGAAAGATTTATTTTCAAAACCTTTCCCCAATAAACTAAATATTTCCTTTCTTCATCTCGCTGATCGCATAATCGACAGATCGTGCCGAAAATGCCATATAGGTCAATGAAGGATTTTGTGTTGATGTTGAGGTCATACTTGCACCATCTGTGACAAAAACGTTTTTCACAGCATGCATCTGATTCCATTTATTCAGTACCGAAGTTTTCGGATCGTGCCCCATACGTGCACCGCCCATTTCATGGATATCCAAACCTGGAGCCTGCCAGTGTGTATCCGGGCGAATGTTTGTGAAGCCAGCATCCGTAAACATCTCCGTCATGACAGCAATGTAATCCTTTTTCATTTTTTCATCATTCTCATCATAATCGACAGCAATTTTTAACAAAGGAATACCCCAGTCATCTTTCTTATTGCTATCCAATGAAACCATTCCTGATTCTTTTGGTATCGTTTCACCCATCATGTGAGATCCAACCTGCCAAACACCTAATTTAGGATTCAACAAATTGTTCTTCAGATCTAGCCCTAAACCTGAACGATCTGACTCTTTACTACGTGAAGCTCCGAAACCGGCGGCATAGCCCCTTAAAAAGTCTGTTTCCTGTTTGTGCAAGTTTCTGAAACGTGGAATATACCCTCCACCTGCGGGATTCCGCCCTTCGGCCGTGAAATCCAACATCCCTTCATACTCTGCATAAATGCGTGCACTATAGTTGTGAAAGGCAACATATTTTCCGAGCACACCACTATCATTACCCAAACCATTTGGAAAACGGTTCGATTTAGAATTCAATAAGATCAAATTAGTATTGATTGCAGCCGCATTGACAAAAATCAGTTTGGCATAAAAATCAATTTCCTCTTTTGTATTGGTATCTATAACACGTACACCGACTGCTTTTCCTTTTTGTTCATCATAGAGAATCGAATGAACAACCGAAAATGGGCGTAAGGTCATATTCCCGGTCTTGGCGGCCCAAGGGATTGTCGTTGCATTGGAACTGAAATATCCACCAAAAGGACATCCTCGCTGACAAAGTACGCGATTCTGACACTGTACACGTCCTTGTTCGATGTGAATCTGATTTGGTTTAGATAAGTGTGCACAACGTGCTGAAATAACTTTGCGTTCCGGAAATTTCTTTTGGACGCTTTCTTTAAAATACTTCTCGACAATATTTAATGGGTACCCTGGCAAAAACTCGCCGTCTGGCAATTCAGGAAGTCCATCGTGATTACCGGCAATACCGGCAAATTTTTCGACATAAGCGTACCAAGGTGCTAAATCAGCATAACGTATCGGCCAATCTACGGCAAAACCATCTCTCGCTGGCCCTTCGAAATCAAAGTCAGACCAACGTTGCGTCTGTCTCGCCCATAATAACGACTTGCCACCAACTTGATAGCCTCTGATCCAATCAAAAGGTTTCTCTTGAATATAAGGGTGTTCCTTGTCTTTTACAAAAAAATGAGCCGCATCTTCATGGAATGCATAACATTTGCTGACAATCGGATTTTCTTCTTTTACTTTGAAAGGCATTTCATTCCGATGTTCAAACTCCCAAGGCATCATATTGGTGGTTGGGTAATCCTTAATATGTTGTACATCACGTCCGCGTTCCAAAACCAATGTTTTCAAGCCTTTCTCGCACAACTCTTTTGCGGACCAACCGCCACTAATTCCCGAACCGATCACGATCGCATCGTAGGTTCTATTTTTTTCACTGTCAATATTTAGATTTGCCATCTGCTATTTATGCCTTAACTTTTACCGCACCATTGTACGGACCCGGAATAAGTTTATAGATCACCTTATTCTTCATCACGTATTCTGAGTTCATATACCCCTGAATTGCACGCGATTTGAAGGTCTCAAAAAAAGCCTTCTCGTCGGTTTGGTCTTTTAACCCCGCCAAAGTGGTCTCAGTCTCTTTGCTATTTTTTAAATTCAACTGTTTTCTCAATTTGTTGAAACCAGCGACAAATTTAGCCTGATTTTCTGGCGACTCACAGTCATCCACCATTTTGATGACGAAAAGATGTAAGTTCAGATCCTTTCCTCCCGGTGTATCCGATTTCGGAATCAGGATATTAGCCAGATCGCCCAAAAATTGCTCATCCTCCGCCGAAATCTTCAGCTTATTTAATACAATTGATGCACCTCCATCATTCAGACAGGACGACAAAATTGTCAGTCCTCCAGCTATAATGAAAAATTGCTTTATTGCGGTTCTACGGTTCATAATCAGAGTTCCCTTTACAATTCGGTAATATTACATATATCCGAATAAAAATACAAATGCTAAAACGATTAAATTATTTTACAACCCTCAAATCCATTGCGCCAACAGGGCTTTTGCCTCAGATAAGTTTTCCACAATGTTATCAACAGCTGTTAGTCTAGCACGTTCTACCTCCTGTTTCGTAACTGCAATCAACTGCGTCCCTGCTCCCAACGCAGATGTACTTCCGGTTGATGTATCCTCAATAGCCACACAGCGGTCAGTTGGTAGACCCAGATTTGTTAATGCCAAACGATAGGGTTCCGGATTGGGTTTTGGCAACTCCACACACTCACGCGTGACAAAAAACTCAAAATAATCCAAAAGCTCATGCTTGCCCAAAACAGTATCGACTGTGCTTCTATAACTCGAGGTCACAAGCCCAATACGGATATCTTCTGCTTTCAAAAAAGCTAAAATTTCTCGTGCTCCAGGCATCAATTCAATATCGCTCATGTTAGAATCGGCATAGGCCGCACGTGTACGCTTCCACATATGTTCTTCCGTCACGTCGTAGCCATAGTCCTCGGTAAGACGCTTGACATTATGTGCTAAAGTATGTCCAGCAAAATCGCGAATCCAATCTTCATAGTTGATCTGAAGGTTAAATTCTTGTTTTAATATAGGTGCCCAGTTTTTGAAATAGAAATATTCCGAATCAATTAACGTACCGTCCAGATCGAACAATACCGCCTGTATTTTATTCATAGTGTTAAAGATACACAAGTAGGTGGAAAAATCCTATTAAATGACACCACAATAGGTAGAATTTGAGAATGCACCATGATAGGTATCCCAAAAACCGATGTAGACATGATAATCAAATTTATCCTTTTTAAATGCCGCGACGTCAACCGTACATTCCCCCTGCGCCGCATCCGCGATGGCCATTTTGAGGTCGCCCTCCCGATCTAAACTAACTAAGGCCACATTTAATTTAAACATGCTATCCCTGTATTTCGGGTTCGGTATCCACGATAATTTCAACAGACCGTCTTCCCAACGAGCCTGAACACCTTCGGGTGAGACGAGATCCCCGACAAATACCTGCACTTTTTCCATATTAATAACTGGTTTATTTTCGACATCCACATCAAGCGCATTTTTGAAAATATGCTGCTGTGCAAGTTGAAATTTCCCTCGTCCGGAGTTTTTAGTTTCTTCAAATTGATACCCAAAGTTGACAATAGGCTTTATCCAGCCACAAAACTCACTTACCAATTTTATTTTCTGACGATGCGCCAATTGCGCGGCAGTTGGTGGTTTCGTACTTTTCTTCCTCGCCCCCCGGATAACACATTTTCCATTGAGATTGTAGCCATATACTGAACCTACTTTGCCTCGAAAACCACCATTTGGACCATCTTCTAATATTGCCATTTTTAAACCTTTTTATTGTAATTGCGGGATCTATTTTACACCCTAACAAATAATAGTTATCAATGTTTGACTTAATTTAGCAATAAATTAGAATTTAGCTAGGTTTAAGTTAGGGTTTATTTAGGTTATACCTAAACAAACCCTAACTAAACCCTAAGCTAACCCTAACTAAACCCTATGTAAATAGTTGCTTTGATAGTATGTACAAAAGCAGTTGTTTTCCTTCATTTTTGGATAAGCTTTGGACATTTATTAAGTTTGTTGTGGTAAACGAAAACTAATGTATACCGAGTATGAATGCACGACCAGCTTTTAGAAGATAGCCATTACGTTCGTTAGCATAGCGCATTCCGGCCAAGTGTAGGTAATTCACAACTAGCATATAGTACTTTCTAATACCGCCTCAAACGTACACGCGATGAAAACCGAGCTCATGAGTTCGCAAGAAATCTGAAAGCTTCATTGCCTTAAAAATTTATATAATGAAAATAATTGCAATCGGTCGCAATTACATCGACCACGCGAAAGAGCTCAATAATCCAGTCCCCGAGAATCCCATTATATTTTTAAAACCTGATACTGCGGTATTAAAGGATAACAAAGATTTCTATTACCCGGAATTCTCCAAAAATATTCAGTTCGAAACCGAAGTTGTCCTCCGGGTCTGTAAAGAAGGAAAACATGTGACACCAAAATTTGCATCAACATACTTCGATGCAGTCGGTCTGGGGATTGACTTCACCGCAAGGGATGTACAGCAGGAACTAAAAGCAAAAAGCCTTCCCTGGGAATTGGCAAAAGCATTTGACCATTCTGCAGTGATCAGCAACTTGATTCCTAAAGAAGAGCTTGCAGATGTGAACTCGATTGATTTCTCCCTGCAGCAAAATGGGCAAATAGTTCAGCAGGGAAACACCAAGGACATGATTTTCTCCTACGAGGATCTGATTGTGTATACCTCCAAGTTTATTACCCTCCGCAAAGGGGATCTCATTTACACAGGTACACCTGTTGGTGTCGGTTCCGTTGCCATCGGCGATTTATTGGAAGGTTTCATCGGCGAACAGAAGATGTTTAGCTGTAGAATTAAATAAGTTGGGACATCTTATGACAAAAAAAAGAATAGCATTACTGGCCATCCTCACTTGTATGACAGGTTTGAGCCAGGGACAAGATATTATCAAAAGCCGCAATTATCCACAAAATTATTTTGTACGGCCCATGGACATTCCGCCGCAGGCTTCAGGATCGTTCGGCGAATTGCGCGCAACGCATTTCCATGGCGGGGACGATTATCGGACACAACAACGCATCAATATTCCTGTGCATGCAGCGGCGGAAGGTTTTGTATCCCGCGTCAGGGTACAGATAGGTGGTGGTGGTAATTATGTTTATATTGATCACCCCAATGGTTACACATCGGTATACATGCACCTAGAAAGTTTCAATTCGGATCTTGCTAAAATCATCAAAGATGAGCAGTACAAGCAGAAACGTTTTGATGTCGATGTATTCCTCAAACCAAATCAGGTCCCGGTGAAAAAAGGCGAGTTTATTGCAAATTCGGGCAATACAGGTGGCTCTGCAGGTCCGCATCTTCATTTTGAAATCCGTGATACAAAAGCGCAGCTACCACTCAATCCACAATTGTTCGGACTGCTCTTTCCGGATGGTGTAAAACCGATCATCCGCGGCATGACGGTCTATGATTTAGGCTCCGAACTGTTTGATGAAAATACGCCCCGCAGACATCAAACGATCAAATCCGTTGGTAGCGGCAATTATAGTTTAGCAACAAACGCCCCCATCTCTGTGAATGGCACCTTTGGGCTAGGCATTAACACGGTTGATAAACGCAGTGGTATCTCATTTACGTATGGCGTCTACTCGATCGAACTTTTTTTGGACAACAAAAACATCAGTACGGTGCTGTTTGAATCAATCCCTTTTGATCAGACCCGTGCGATCCAGTCTTACGTCGACTACCCCTACTTAAAAAAATCCGGTGTACGCGTTCAAAAAAGTTTTAAAGATCCAAACAATCCGATCAACATCTATAAACACCTGGACAACCTGGGAAAAATCGAATTGAAAGACAATGAGGTCCATGAGGTAAAATATGTTGTCAAGGATGTTCAAGGGAATACGAGCGAATTGAATTTTAAGGTGCAGAATAACCCTTCACTTTCCATCAGCCGTACAGGTGCTACAGGCCTCAAAATGTTCCACTATGCTGACGAGAATAAATATGAAGCGGAGAATGCTCGGGTTTATATGAGCAAAAATATATTGTATGACGACCTTTACTTCAATTATTCGCAGGGAGCAAAACCTGCAAAAGGCTACTCGGCAATGCACTATATCCACAACGCTTATACACCGGTATTCGGATACTACAAACTCATGATCAAACCAGACTACAGCTTGTCTGAAAATCTTTATGACAAAGCTTTGATTGTTTCTTCCGACGGCGGAGCACAGGGAGGTAAATATGAGAACGGTTGGGTTGTGGCCAATGTACGCGAGTTTGGCGGTTTTTATGTTGCTGTTGACACCATTGCACCGAATATTGTCGCACGTAACCTGACCGACGGAAAGAATGTGAGTGGACAGCAATCCATTGACTTTACAATCAGCGACAATCTCTCTGGAATAGATACTTTTGGCGCTTATATTGATGGAAAATGGGCCTTGATGAAATATGATCCTAAAACGAGACATATCTGGCACGACTTCGAACCCGACTTAAGCAGTGGCCGACATGAGTTTAAACTCGAAGTGAAAGACAATAAAGGGAATTTAAAGACATACGAAGCTTCTTTTATGAGGTAGACCCCTAATTTTTGGCAATAAATCAGGGGGTTCAAGAGATTAATCGTATCTTAATCGACTAAATACAATGTAATATGGCAACACTAGAAATAGGACAGAAAGCACCGGATTTCAGTGCAAAAAATCAAAATGGTGAAACAGTCCATCTTTCAGATTTTAAAGGGAAAAAAGTTATTTTATATTTTTATCCAAAAGACAATACCCCAGGCTGCACCACGGAGGCCTGCAATTTCAGAGACAATTATCAGTCTTTGAAAAAAGATGGTTTTGAAATCATAGGCGTAAGTGTGGACGGCGAGGCATCGCACCAAAAATTCATCAGCAAACATGAGCTTCCTTTTCAGCTGCTTGTAGATGAAGACAAGAGCCTTGTAGAGGCTTATGGTGTATGGGTAGAAAAGAACATGTATGGTAAAAAGTATATGGGCACAGCACGCACCACTTTTGTGATTGATGCAGATGGCATTATCCAGCATATCATCAAAAAAGTAGATAACAAAAATGCGTCCCAGCAGATCCGTGATTTAGGCATTTAAAGAATACCTCTTATCAAGAATCTTATATCTAAAATCTAAAACTAATATCTATATTTGCCACTTATGAGCAAACAGACAGACGACTTTTTCAAAAGTGTAGTATCACACGCGAAGGAATACGGTTTTGTATTTCAATCGAGCGAAATATATGACGGATTAAGTGCCGTCTACGATTACGGTCAATTAGGTTCGGAATTAAAAAACAACCTAAAGACTTATTGGTGGAAATCCATGGTGCAATTGCACGAAAACATTGTTGGTATTGATGCCGCAATTTTCATGCACCCTACGACATGGAAAGCCTCTGGTCACGTTGATGGCTTTAACGACCCGATGATCGACAATAAGGATTCAAAAAAACGTTACCGTGCTGATCAATTGATCGAAGATAAGATTGCACGTTATGAGGCAGATGGCAAGACAGCAGAAGCTGCTGCATTATTAGACGCTTTGAATACCGCATTGAATGCAGACGATTTAGCTGGACTAAAAACCATCATTGAAGAACATAATATCGTATGTCCGGTTTCAGGCACCAAAAATTGGACTGAAGTACGTCAATTTAATTTGATGTTTGCAACTCAGATGGGTGCTATGGCAGATGGAGCAGATCAAGTTTATCTTCGCCCTGAAACTGCACAAGGTATTTTCGTCAACTTCCTGAACGTTCAAAAGACAGGACGTATGAAAATTCCTTTTGGTATTGCACAAATTGGTAAAGCTTTCCGTAACGAAGTAATTGCACGTCAGTTTATCATGCGTATGCGTGAATTCGAGCAAATGGAAATGCAATTTTTCTGCCGCCCGGGTACTGAATTGGAATGGTACAACAAATGGAAAGAGACACGCTTGAAATGGCACTTGGCATTGGGCTTCGATCCATCAAACTACCGTTACCACGATCACGACAAATTAGCGCATTACGCAAATGCTGCAGTTGATATTGAATTCAACTTCCCATTCGGATTCAAAGAAGTTGAAGGTATCCACTCGCGTACAGATTTTGACTTGAAACAACATCAGGAATTTTCTAAAAAGAAAATGCAATATTTTGATCCTGAAATCAATCAAAACTACATTCCATATGTAATTGAAACTTCAATTGGATTGGATCGCCTTTTCTTAACTGTATTATGTAACTCTCTGGTAACGGAAGATCTTTCTACAGCAGAAAAACAAGATTCTCGTGTTGTATTGAAATTTCCACCAGCATTGGCACCGGTAAAAGCTGCAATTTTACCATTGACCAAAAAAGATGGTTTACCAGAAAAAGCACGTGAGATCCTAAATACGTTAAAATTGGATTACAACGTTCAATATGACGAAAAAGATGCCATTGGAAAACGTTACCGTCGTCAAGACGCAATCGGAACACCAATCTGTATTACAGTCGATTACGATTCTCTGGAAGACAACACCGTAACCATCCGTCACCGCGATACGATGGCACAGGAACGTGTTGCCATTGCCGATCTTGAAAAAATATTGAATGACTTGGCTGGTTGGAATACCTTGCTAAAAAAATTGATATAGCCAATCCGCTATCACAGAAAAGGTGTCCATTGCTGGACACCTTTTTGTTTTAATAGATGTAGGGCGGCTAGATGCTAAGTACAATAACTGTGCTAGTATTCTATCACAATATGATCGTCCCAATGTTCATTCTTCACGATCTGAAAACCCAAATTCCCATTGGCAGTCTCCAGCAATTTGCCCTTAAACTGTATTTGAACATTATTTCGGATTTCGCTTCCCAGTTCAAATGTACGCAGTAATTGGCCGTCTTTGAAAACTCGAAACTGATACCGAATAGCCTTGTTATCGAGATAATAGCCCATAAATTGGTTGAACGAAAAACTTTGATCAGCTACCGTAAAATGTGGGACAACCGTCAACACACTTTTATCGAACTGATCACTACTTCGCGTCATAAAAGGATAATAATGAAATACAGGATGAAGTTGCTCCACCTGAATACTATCAATTGCGCTCAGATCTTCGCTGTCTGTAAAGGTCAACTTGACCTCACTGTAGATCCGGTTTAACTTCAGTACCCGCTCTAGCGCCCCCTTAACCTCAAAGGTATCCCGACCTGCAAACAACTCCGCAGATTGTTCAGAAAAAGCATTCGTAGCATAAAAGTGTTCAAAATCCACAGCCTCCGCCATAATCAGCGGCAATGTTGAATTTTTAGCAATCAGACTCAGGTAATAGGTTCCATTTGGCAATTCAACATCGAAAGTTTCCTGCGAATTAAGTACGCCCGATTTGATCATGGCCTTCGATTTTGCATCGAACACATGGTAGTAAAATTTGCTTGGTAAAGCCTGCGGCTTTACTTGCCCATAAATCATCAAGTTATCCATCTTAAAGGTACCCGTCGTTGGACTGTAGCCCACTCCACCGTCTCTGCTCCCGGCAAATAATGAGATTTTCAACCAAAGCTCTTTGCTGCTGCCAAGCGAAATATTTGCCAACGATGTACTTATTGGAATTTTAGCTGAAAGTTGCACATTCGGGGGATACCTGATTGTGTCCGAGAGCACTGAAAAACTATTTCCCATATCCAGGGAATAGCTCAACATGAGCGCTCTTGGTCCTGTACTCGAACTATTGCCATCAAACGTCCAGCTGCCTAAGGATTGAATACCTTTGGTAGGGATTTTAATTAGGATCTCTTTCCCGCCCTTAAAACTTATGGCTTTTCCCGTTGCGGGCCAACCGCCCAAAAAATCATAGTCTGTCTTTGCATTGTTGTAATCGATCAAAACAGCGGCATCGAGTGCAACTTCTGGAACAGTGTTGCTATTATCAAACGTCCAGTGGTACAGCAATTCGTTTTCGGAAGCAGCTCCGCTCAGCGCAGCTCGTTTTGCCGTGGTTGATTGTTTTTTTAGAGGAGTAACAATCGCTTCAAAATCCTTGACTTTGAATTTTACCGCATGAATTGTTTCATCGTTTTCATCGGGAAGTTTTGCATGCTTTTTGCACGAAGGCATTGCGGCTAAAACCAGGATGAATACGCATGAAAGAATTCCCCAAGTTGACTTGGATTTTCTTTTCATAAATATAAATGATTTATAAGTTAATTAACCGGCAGATTAAAATTAACTTATAAATCATTTCACTCCAATAGTATAACTAAAAAGTTACAATCGTTTTCTCGCTTTTGCAAGTGGTCTCTTTATCTATTTTTTGAACGTATATCTTTCCAGAAGAGGTTGTTAATTTCATTTTGAGCACATTATTCACCCCTGTTGGACGTACATACTCGCCATTAAATTCGTCCCATTCATAAATCGGATTACCTTCTTCATTCAACCAGATATAGTTATAACGCGCATCGACTTTATCTTTTACCGTCAACTGTAATGTGTTTTTCTTCTTGTCGATTTTAACCTGAATATTCTTTGGCTTATCAATTTTGTCCAATGTGTTGATGTAAACTTTTGTTTTCTCGGAAACCCGGTCATCCCAAATACCACGGACGAGGTATACTTTTGATTCCACAATATTTTGCAAAAAAATATTATTGCCCGTCTCTTCCCAAAACCCTGTGGCGGCATCATACCAGCGATATTCAAGTCCTGCAATAGGATGCTTCACTGTAAGCACCTGAGCACCACCATAACAGGTTTCCAATGTATCGCCCCATGTGATCGATGGCTTCGCTAAATCAATCAATTTTACCTGATTAAATGTCCACACAACCGAGTCTCGATGGTTGACATAGGATGGATTCCGTAATAGATTTGTCGTATCCTGAATCATCACCTTCAACGTATTCGCTCCAACGCTTAGCATTCCCGGATCGAGGTAAATCGAATCAATGTCGGTCGCAATTGTTTGATCATTCAACAACCAGGACATTTTAAAGGTATTCGGGGAAGGTTTTGCCAGACGTAGCGAAAACTTTTGAACACTATCTAAGGTAATCGGCTTATCGAGGGCAGGTTTTACCTGAATAAATGGACTTGACTTTTTCTTGATGGAAGCAACAAATTGCTCTTGACAAACGGGACAAAATGGAGCTACCAGGTATTGCATTTTACAATATTCATGTGGTCTAAACCAGTTAGAGGGCGAACCTTTACCACCATAAGAATAAATACCAACTCCGTCTTTTCCAAGCCAGTATTTCCAGGGGACCTGCTTTGCATCTGCCGATTGTGAGCGGTTTGCAGACTCAATAGCATATTGATTCCCAGCCCAATACTCATCCGCAAGCTGGGCAAAGGAATGTCCAATTTCGTGCACCGCGATGTCATTGCTCTTAAAATTAACAGTAGAAGTTGCCCATTTTCCTCCTGAACCACCATAAAATGGGGAATTGACCAGCACAACGACCTGTGTATAATTTGGGGTATGCATTTTCAATACCTCTTCAATACGATCATTTTTCTGCGGTACAACCAAACGATGTAAACCACCATTGTCAAAGCTGCTTCCAAAAATCGTGTTCGGATGAGCAATCGGAACAGCATGATCTCGTGTAAACTTATTGTAACGTGGGGGATATTTACTCAGATCGGTTTCACCATGTACACAGTCACCCGCTTTGCAGTCGTGCACTGCACCAGATTCCTCGGAGATCGTACGAATAGCAAACACATTAAAAAAACTGCTGTATTGCTTGAAGGGTTCGATCGCGAAAAAATAGTTGGTAAACTGCTTGGCATCGGCAGCGTAATCATCCAGCTGTGCTTTGGTGTAACCGTCCCCCAAAATGACCAGATTGACAATATGCTTATCCGTTCCTTGGTATTGCAATGTATCAATCTTAAAAAGAGAAGATTGGGCCCGGAGCTGCAGCGCAGATATACATAAAACTATGAGTGCAATAAATAGATTTTTATTCATCGAATGGTTATCGTTAGAACTCAAAAATACCATTTTAGCACCTGCTATTTTTAAATTTTATTGACGAGTCTTTCTCCGATATTGTCAACAAAACCATTCTTCCGATTTCCGCGGAGGGGAGCCTACCAAAAATCAACGGGATGAGGATCCTGCCATAGCTCGGAAATCTCCATAGACTATTCCATTAAACGGCATAGTAACATCCGCCAAACAGCCTAGTCGCGCATACGATGTTCCTGTACATATTCACTCGGCGAAAGTTTGGTTATTTTCTTGAACACCCGATTGAAATTGACAACATTGTTAAACCCTGTTTTAAAAGCGATATTAGAAACACTTTCCGAAGATTCGTCAATCAACATTTTACAGGCGCGTTCAATCCGGATTTCATTGAGGAAGGTAACATAGGTTTTCCGGGTATGTTTCTTAAAATACTTGCAAAATGCGTGTGGCGTCATGTGTGCTACCGCAGCTATATCTTCCAAGGAAATTTTGTCTCCAAAATGCTGGAAAGTATATTGGAATATTTCATTGATTCGCAATCCTTCGGCATCTGAGAACTTCTTTTGTGGAATACCTGTATACAGCGAAGTCCATTGATCTACTTTTTTACTTAAAAAATTAATCAGCTTCACAAACGAGAGAAGACGATCTATGCCCGCACTCACGTTAATCTGTACAAATTTTTCTTTCAACGCGACAGAGTGCTCCGCATCCAATTTTTTACTGACGTTGATGTGTTCCAGGAAATACTTGACATCATCGAATTCAGGAAAATCCAGAAAGGGTTTAAAATGCTCGTAGTCGAAAAAAATATGGATGGCATGAATGCCATCCCTTATATCTTCCCCCGTTTTGAACATATGCGGTTCATCCGCATCAACGATATAGATCTCGTCCTCTTCAAAACTATGTGTAAAGTTGCCAATCATAAAGGTTCCCCGCCCTTTCAGAATATAGGTCAGCTGGATTTCCTTGTGTCGGTGATAGTTGCTATAGAATGAAGGCAGAATGTCTTCCTGCACACAAATAGATCCTTGGTAAACAACCGGAACTGTAAATTGAACGACTTTCATTACGTATTGAAATAACAAATATTAAACAGTTAATTCAAATGTAAGATTTTTTAAGACAATAATCGTTAATTTTTAGCAAGAAATTCCTTTACCTTCCCTAAAAACTGAGGCATTGCTGGATCCTCACCACTCAAGGATAAAATTTGGAAGGTCTGCGGATTTATCCATAGATAACTTGGCGTACGATCTATACCAAAATCATTTTCCATCGTTGCTTGGTCGTTATAATTCAAAAAATAGCTCTGCTTGCCTAGGGCGAGCTCTTTACTTGATTTGATCCATTTATCCAAATCCTTATCCAGCGAAAAATAGATAACCCTTACCCCCATAGCGTTCAACTGAGATTCTTTTTTCCGTAACATCACTATATCTGCCTTGCTATTTGTATTGGAAGTTCTCCAAAACGCGGCTATCAGCATTTTAGCTTTTGAAATATCCTTTAAATTCAAACTATCCCGCTCTACATTCATCGGGCTAATAGCAGGAAATACAGGCATATTTTCATAGAAGTCTTTCACCCTATCGACCTTTTCGCGGGCAAATTTAAAATAAGGATGCTTCTGCAAATCCGTATTAAAACTCAGCAATGCCGCATCGAATTTTTTATAATTCGTCTGATCCAAGGAGATGTATTTAAAAAAATAAGGCAATACTAAGGATGAACGGTGGGTACTATCGAGAATAAAATCGGCGTATAGTATGCGTGGATTAAATGCGGCATTGCCGCTTAAGCGCTGTATTTCATCCACTGCTTTTTCATAGGAACCATCATTTCTTGCAGCCATCGAAGGCAACTGGCTCTCCAACTGCCTTACCCGTTGGCTTTTATTTGCCGTTCTATTTTTTTCCTCCTCCTCACGCTGTTTGTAGTTCGCATTGAACTGTATGAAATCCTTGGCATTCTGCGAAGAGGTTGTCAAGGTAAACTTGCCCTGATTTTCACTCAAATCATAGTCACTCCCGCCTTCGACAAATAATGTATAGGCCTCCAAACCCTTTATCTGAATATCATAAAATCCGGCCATGGCTAGTTCGCCTTCCAAAACAAATTGCCCATTGGCAACCGGCGTTTTTACAAATTGCTGCAGTTTATTATCGTGATCGACGAGGCTCACCTGAGTCCCGTCCGCGGCAGTGGTTTTTCCAGTTATCTTATAGCTAAAGCTATTCAACAAGGCGGCTGTCTTCGCCGATTCGGACTTTTGTGTACAGGCTGTCGTCCCCAAGGCCAGCACAGAAATCAAGCAAAAATATTTAACGAACTTCATAATCTTTATAGTTTCCGTTTTCAAATAGACGAAGCTTTCCTTTTTTACCTTTAATCTGCAAGGCGGAAACCTTTCCATTTTCCCATTTGATGTCTACGGTATAGTTTCCACGGGTTTTAAGTCCCTTAACTTCACCCTTTGACCAGGCTTTGGGTAGAGCAGGTAATAGATGGATATAACCGTTGTGACTCTGTATCAACATCTCGGCAATCCCGGCTGCGCCGCCGAAGTTTCCGTCTATCTGAAAAGGCGGATGCGCACAGAACAAATTAGGGTAGGTACCTGCCCCGACTCCCTGATAGGTTGTTTCATTGGTAAAAGCGGGCTTAAGCAACTGCCTTAGAATTTCGAGTGCATGATCACCATCCTGTAATCTCGCCCAAAACAATATTTTCCAAGCTCTAGACCAGCCAGTTCCTTCGTCGCCACGTACAGCTAAAGTCTTACGTGCTGCGTCAGCCCATTCAGGTGTTGTCTGTGGCGAGATAAATGCCGCGGGATACAGACCATATAAATGTGATACATGTCGATGTTTAGGTTCAACTTCCTGATAGTCCTCGAGCCATTCCATCACGCGCCCCGATGGGCTAACGACTACCGGCGGAGGGATATCCTTCAGCTTCGCTTTCAAGGCGCCGGCAAAACTATCGTTCGTCGCAAGGATAGAATCAGCTTGAATCACTGCCTGGTATAATTCCCGTACGATCTGGTTATCAATGGTAGGTCCCATTACAACCGCAGCAACTTTTCCATTGGCCATTCGGAAAGCATTTTCCGGCGACACAGACGGTGAAGTGACCCACCATCCTGTTTTAGGGTCCTGAACCAATGTATGATCGTAGAACTCTGCCGCTCCTTTGAGTATCGGATAAATCTCTTTGAGGTAATTTTTGTCCCCGGTAAACAGATAATGTTCCCAGAGATGGTTACATAACCAGCCTGATGCCGTACTCGCTCCCCAGGAAGCCTGCTCACCCGGAGCGGAATACCCCCAGATATTCGTCATCATATAGACCACCCAACCCGGTGCGTTATAGTAAGCCTTTGCTGTCTGCTCGCCAGTTTTTGCAATCCGCTTTATCATTTCAATAAAAGGCTTATGATATTCGCTCAGGTTATTGACCTCCACGCCCCAATGATTCATCTGTGCATTGATATTGAGATGATAGTCACCATTCCAAGGTGTATTGATCTGATTAGCCCATAGTCCCTGCAGATTTGGCGGCAGAGAATTTGTATTTTTAGGAGCAGCACTTGAAATATTCAAATACCTTCCATACTGATAATAAATCGTGGCCAGATCAGGGTCCTGAACTGGATTTTTATAGAAATTGGCAATCCGTTCATTAGTCGGAATAGCGTTATTCGCCGTATTTCCAAACAAATTAAGATTTACCCGATTAAAGATTTTTTGATAGGCAGCAAGATGGTTTTTATATATTTTCTGTTCGTCAGCAGTTTTTGCTGCTGCAACAGCCGCTTTGACAACAGGTAAAGGATCCTTCCCATAATAGGAAGTACTTGCTGAGAAATAGACCGTGAGACCGCCTTTTGCAGACAGCTCTAAGGTTTTATCCTTTTTACTGATCTGCAGATTTTTACCTTTAACCTGAATTAATCCAACGAATTTCAGATTTTTACCTCCCTTTCCATCAGGCAAAGATCCCTCGATCAGAATCCCATCGTCCAACAAGGTATAACGGTCAATATTTTCCTGGCGCTGAAATGATATGCCTAACTGCTGTACCTCATCTTTATGTTGACTCAATTGGATAACACCTACATTATTGTCAAAAGAAGTATAATAACGGCGTTGGACCTGTTGGCCGTTGATCTTGAATGAAGTTTGTGCCGAGGCCGTCGCTAAGTCCAAGGAACGCTTGTAATCTTGGATCGTTCCAGCGGGCAATTTATAATCCAGCAAAAGGTCGCCGAATAGCTGATAACAGCCATAGGGAACCTTTGCACCATTACCAAAACCGGACCCCTTGCCTTTGGTCACAAAAGTTTCATTGACCAGTTTTTCGGCTTCATCATTTTTACCTGCTTTAAGCAGTGCCTGAATAGCTTCAACATTTTTGTAGGCTTCATAATTATTGGGATCTTCTGGACTGCCCGACCACATACTGATCTCGTTGAGTACGATCTTTTCCTGACTAGGGTTTCCATCTGGCATCATGCCGATAAGTCCATTTCCCAATGGCAGAGTTTCTTCCCAAACCTTCGCGGGCTTATTATACCAAAGTACGAGTGGATTTTGCTGAGCAAAAAGAGTCGTGGTATGACAAATACATACCACGATAAACATTAAGAATTTATTTGCCATACAATTCAAGTTCCGCTATGGCTAATTCATTGCCGTCGATAAATTGTTTTGGTTCAAATTTGATAAACTTGGTTGCGCTGTTCGTATCAAAAAACACCTGTTGCAAAATTGGATTTGCCTTAATATTGGAAAACTCGCCCTCTTTAACAAGGGTCCATGTTTTCCCGTCGGTACTGGTTGAGATTTTATAATGTGTTGGTGTCCCTATGTTCTTTCCATCCTGACGAGGAAGGAAGCCGATACCAGAAACAGGTTTGTCTGTAGCGACAACGATTACACCTTGATCGGCAACAGTCGCAAAAGTACTTGGTTTTCCGTCAGATATATAAGCATTATTATTAGATCTACCTGTCGAAATCTTAAATCCGGTCAGCTTTTTCACCTCTTTGGTATTAAATGCAAAGGGCTCGTTATACTCCTTGAACAATCCAAAATCACTGAGCGTAATCGCTACAGGAGCATAAACATGAAGACGTAATTTACTTGCAGTTTGAGGTTGCTCGAGTTTGATGAGTCGGTTTGCGCCGATACTTGTTGCTTTGGCCAAAGGCTTCCAGCTGTTATTTTCCCAACGTTCAATCGAAACACTATCGATACGTTGTCCCAACTTAATATTCTCTCTCAACTGAATAAGATCGAACTTCGCTGGGGATTTTAATTTTATTTCCAATGTTGCCGATGTTTTGGAATCGTCTGTTGCCCAATAGCTATAGCGATCATTATCGGTAATAAATGAAGTCCCATAGGATTTTGAATCACCATTACGGACATTGGATGCCGTGATGGTTGCTCCCTTAGCCAGATTTGTACGGAAAGTTTCCTTCACTTTTTTTCCAAAAGCCTGCAACGACTTCACATCATTCTCATGTAATGTACCAGAAGGCATCGGTGCTAAGCCAAGATTCATGCATGCTCCTCTTCCAACTGATTTTAAATAGATCTCAAAAAGCTGATTTGGTGTTTTTACACGACTATCTTGTTCTTCATGATAAAACCATCCCGGACGTTGTGGCACGTCGCATTCAGCAGGTATCCAATATTTACCATTACGGTCGCCTGTTTCGGCATTATGTGATTCTGTTGCTCCAGGTACAGCGACTTTTCCATTTAAGCCAATCGGCGTAAATGTTGCCCATGATGTTTCAGCAGCAAATCCTTTTTCATTACCCACCCAACGCATATCCGGACCGATATCTGAGAAAATAACGGCTTCAGGCTGTAATTTACGTACGATAGGCCAGGTTTTTTCATGCCACTGATAGTAAGTTGTTCGATCAATAATACGCTTCCCTTCATGGCCACCATAAAAGCCATCACCTCCATTTGCTCCGTCATGCCAAGACGTAAACAATGGACCATAATTGCTCATCAATTCAGTCAGCTGCTGTCTGTAGGCTTCAGCATAGGCCGGAGTACCGTAACGTTCGTCGTGACGATCCCAAGCAGAAAGATATACACCAAATTTCATCCCATTTTGATGGGTCGCTTGCATAAAATCTTTGACCATATCACCTTTTCCATTTTCCCATGGTGAAGAAGCGATACTATAGGATGTTGTCTTGGTTGGCCACAAACAGAATCCATCATGGTGCTTCGCCACACTAATTAAGCCCCTGAAACCACCTGCTGCAGCTGCCTTAGCAATTTGATTTGCGTCAAAAGCCGAAGGATTAAACAACGAGGGCTGTGCGTCACCATAACCCCACTCCTTATTTTGGAAAGTTGTCGGCGTATAATGAATCAAACAATACGTTTCCATCTCTTGCCACTTTAATTGACGCTCGGTTGGCAGAGCCCCGTAAGCTTTTAAAGTATCTGATTTGGCTACAGGCCCGCTGGAAAGTAAAATGGAGGATAACAAGATTGTCAACATAGTCTATATTTATGTGCTAGAAAATTAGGTTGTAAAGCCCTAAGATAAGAAGTTTTGCAAAATGCTGTATGTAACATTTGCGTACAAAACCGACCGATGCTCAGCTCCAATAGGATTTATCCCTAGGTCAAATCGTATTCTTTGTTTTAATCAATCGATTGATTAAAACAAGAATTCCAATTTATCAATGGTACTATTTACAGCCAATTATTTAACTTTTCGTATACCGGCATAAGCGATTTTTTATCTTCAACACCAAAGAAAAACATGCTGTACCTCGATTGATATGCTATATCAACACAAAACTGTTCTTTTTTCACCCTAATTTCCCCAAAAATCTGATTCTTTCGCTTGTCGTTCAAACAAAAATCATCCATCCGTTATTAATAGAGGATAAAGTAGTTAACAGCATTCGACTAGATGCTCCATTGGGCTATACTTGAGATTGGCATGATAATTATAAGTATAGGGCAGAAAAAGGAATGTTTTTTCTGAAAGTGTCTGTCTTTATTGACCAAAAAGAACCTTCAGGTTGTTTTCATGGTTTTTGATGCTGAAGAAATAATGAAAGTTTTATATTATTAAAAATGATTATGAGAGGAAATTTAATGATTTTAGCGGTTGCATTGGCGTTTTCAACAATCGCATGTAACACAACTGGAAAAAAAGCTGAGGCAACAGGTAGCGGCGACACTGCGACTACGGTTCAAAAACCAAGCACAGTGGACAATTCGTCTTTGGAAGGCACCTGGGAACTTAAATCCCTGACCACACCAGAGACTGCAGGAAAACAACTTAAGGATTTATTTAAGGACAAAATTCCAACATTAACTTTCAACACAAAAGACCACAAAGTAGATGGTAACAACGGTTGTAATGGTATTGGTGGAACCTACGAAAGCGAAAAAGGCAATTCGATCAAAATCGGAGATAAATTGGTTTCAACCATGATGCATTGTGAGAACGCAGCTTACAACGAATTTATGAATGGTTTAAAGTCTACGACAAACTTTGATGTACGGGATAATGAATTGACATTTATTTCTGGAGATATCGTGGTGATGCAATTCGTAAAAAAATAAGTTAGTTTAATGATATAAAAAAGGCTAGTAAAATTTACTGGCCTTTTTTTATTTAGGAGTCGAGGTTATCCACCAGGTTATGCTTCGGATAACATTCACAACCATTGATTCATCCCAAAGCATAAAGTTTAATCGTATTATGTTTCATTAATTGAAGAGGCTCACGTCCCATTTTTTCTCACTTGGCGGAGTTCGTTGGCCATTTTCAAAGATCGTTACAGTAGTTTTTTTTAAATAATTATTTTTGGACAGTGCCCTCGGCATAAGATCTTCAAGTACTGTAAGTCCTCTTACCTTATTTTCTTGTGTATCATAATTACTAAATATTTCTACTGTCTTGGAGGTAACATAGGAAAATTCAGATACAATACTGTCCAAATTTTGTTTTTGATTAAAATAAAACGTCTTGTCGGTATATAATTTACCGTCAACATATCGATATTCTTTTTTCAACCGGTTCCCCTCATATTCATAGCTATAGAAATTAGTGGAGACATCTTTTTGAACGATTGTTCTTTCAACAATCAACTTATTCCGATACAATAATTCATGCGTTTCAGTAAAAGCCATCATTGCATTGGTACTCTTTTTTTTCAATATTGCTCGATTGCCACTTAAGTTAACATCCCAATAAATTTCATCGGTAAAATAAGGCTTGTAACCTGTTGCCAAAGGTAATGGCATCACATCACCGGTAATGCGTGTAAGTTTATTCCCTTTATAGGTCAGTTTCATCTCGCTCAATGCAGATATTAGCTCTCTCTCTATATAAGAGTTTAAATAAAAAATCGCAATTTTTTTCGGTTTGTTCCCTAAGTCCATTTCTCCTTCCTTTGAACAGGAAAAGCAAAGCACTAGGAATATAGTACAAGGCAAAAGCCATATTTTTTTCATAAAATGGGTTATTTCATTGCTAATTATACAAATATAAAATTTTCATCTCGTACCTTTACACATCATGAAACAAGATCAATCTAAAATCATACGTGAACAGGTCGATCGTTCAGCACTTCGCGAACATTCGACTCCTTTATACCTTACATCAAGTTTTATCTTCGACAGCGCTGAACAAGGTCGGGCGGTCTTTGCTGGCGAAGAGGATGCAATGATTTATTCCCGCTATGCCAATCCAAATACTTCAGAATTCATCAACAAAGTTTGTATTCTTGAAGGTGCAGAAGCAGGATTGTCTTTTGCATCAGGTATGGCAGCAGTATTTGCTTCCTTTGCAGGAATTATCGAAAGTGGAGACCATATCGTTTCTTCACGCGCAATATTCGGCTCCACACATCAGTTATTTACGGAACTATTCCCACGTTGGGGTGTTACCACAACTTACGTAGACGCAGCTAATCCTGAAGAATGGGAAAAAGCAATCCAGCCGAATACGAAAATCATCTTTTTAGAATCGCCATCCAACCCTGGTCTGGAATTGGTTGATTTGGAATGGTTGGGTAAATTCAAGGAGAAATATCCTCATATCATTCTGTCGATCGACAACTGCTTTGCCACACCTTATCTTCAGAAACCGATTCAATATGGATTTGACCTGGTTATCCATTCGGCGACCAAATATATGGATGGGCAAGGGCGTGTCTTAGGTGGAATTGTTGTCGGAAAACAAGAGCTAATCGACAAATTGATGTTCTTCATCCGGCATACAGGCCCGGCGCTATCCCCATTCAATGCCTGGATCATATCAAAAAGTTTAGACACGTTGGGCATCCGTATGGACCGCCATTGTTCTAACGCATTGGCTTTGGCCGAGGCATTGGAAAATCATGCGGAAATTGAGGATGTAAAATATCCATTTTTACCAAGCCATCCACAATATGAGCTGGCCAAGAAACAGATGAAAGCTGGTGGCGGTATTGTAACCTTTGTTGTCAAAGGTGGTTTTGAGCGAGCAAAAGCCTTTGTAGATCATTTGGAAATGATTTTATATACCTCTAATTTAGGAGATTCAAGATCAATCGCAACGCATCCAGCCTCCACCACACACTCAAAGTTATCGGAAGATGAACGCCTGAACTTAGGTATCAGACCAGGCAGCATCCGTCTGTCGGTGGGTTTGGAAGATCAACAAGATATCATCAACGACATCTTGCAGGCTCTGGAGAAAACAAAATAACAACAAGAAGACATATTAAATAAAAAAGCCTTTGCTTGTGCAAAGGCTTTTTTATTCATTCACATCCTTCTTAATTCAACGATGCGATCGCTGCGGCATAGTTTGGCTCGTCAGCAATTTCTGCAACTTGCTCTTCATACAACACTTTTCCAGTTTCATCTAATGTAATGACAACACGGCTCAACAAACCCGCCAAAGGTCCGTCCGCAATAGCCAATTGATAAGCATCTGAAAAGTTTGAATCTTTATACTCTGATAATGTCACTACATTATTTAGACCTTCTGCTGCACAAAAACGACCTTGTGCAAAAGGTAGATCTTTCGATATACATAACACTACAGTATTATCCAACTGCGATGCTTCTTTATTAAATGCACGTACGGAAGCGGCACAAGTTCCGGTATCTACACTAGGAAAAATATTTAATACAATTTTTTTTCCCTTGAAGTCTACTAGAGACTTATCGGAAAGATCGCCTGCAGTTAATTTAAAATCAGGAGCTTGCTCGCCAACCTGTGGTAAACTGCCTTTCGTGTTTACTGGATTGCCTTTAAAAGTGATTGTAGCCATATAATATGATCGTTTAATTTTTAGTATCCTTGCATTTAAAGGTACGAGCAAAAAAAATATTACACAACATTTATTAATTTTAGTCAAACATTTATTATGTTAGCATTGTATTTGATAGAGGAATGTTAACCAAACAATAAACACTAGTATGAAGAAACTACTATTCTCAATACTTTGTGCAAGTCCGTCACTCTTGTTTGCACAAGGATCACAAGTGAATCTACAAAGTCCCAAGGCAGTGGGAATGGGAGGAGCAGGCTCTGCTTACTTTTTAGATGAATCTTCCATTTTCTATAGCCCGGGTGCCTTAGCAAAAATGGACCATAATGCTATTTCCGTTGCCGGTAATGCCGTGATGTACAAGTCTGCATTTCAAGAGGTTGGAAGTACAGTTGTTTATCATACTAGAAATCAGATTTCAACTCCTTTCTCATTATTTGCCGCATTCGGCCCTAAAAACTCCTGGTGGAAAGCCGGTATTGGAGTCTACACACCTTATGGTGGAGCTGTCGATTGGGGAAAAGATTGGGTTGGTAAATTCAGTTTGGTTAGCCTTTCGCTACGTGCAATCTATATTCAGCCCACATTAAGTTTCAAACTGACTGAAAATTTTAGTGTTGGGGGTGGTTTTGTATACAACATTGGTACCGTAGACCTCGAAAATTCTGTTCCCGTATTCTATCCGGATGGTCACGCCGGATTGGCAACCCTAAAAGGAACTGGAACTGGAACGGGGTATAACGTGGGTATTCATTATAACTTAGAAGACGAATTTGCAATATCGGTAAGTTACCGCTCTAAAGTCGTCACCAAACTTAAAAATGGGGATGCAAATTTTGACGTACCTGAATCCGTCGCAAGCAACTTCCCTGCGGGCAACAAATTCAGTGCTGAATTACCGCTGCCATCCACATTTGCAGTGGGAATGGCCTTCCCTATTTCGGAGAAATTGAAGATGGCTATTGATGCCACACTCATCAACTACGACATTTATAAGTCCCTGGACTTCGATTACAAGGAAAATACGCCTGTATTACAGGATACGCATTCACCAAAAAAATATGATAAAGCAGGATCTGTCAAAGCAGGATTGGAGTATATTGCTTCCGACTGCCTACAATTACGTATAGGTGGCGGTGTGATCGCAACACCGGTGCAACAGAGTGCCTATGTCTATCCGGAGACACCAGATAACACCAGGTACTTGATATCTGGGGGTTTTACCGTAAAACCGTCACCGAAAATTGACGTCACAGGTTCTTTTGCATACCAACGCATTGTGGCTCGCCAGTCAACCAACGTTGAGAGTCATCTTTCGGGTACTTATGCGACAAATATTTTTGCTCCTGGTATCGGTGTAAGCTATAAATGGTAATTAACAGCCAAATTTGACTAAGATGAAAAAAAACAAACTTTATATAGCTGCGGCGTTAGCACTTTTTGCGATCGCCTCATGCAAACCGTCCTTGGACGAATATAAGCCTTCGGCTGGATCGCTTAATTTTTCAAAATATGTTGCCATCGGAAACTCATTGACAGCAGGTTATGCCGATGGAGGACTTTACTTGGAGGGCCAAAAGGTGGCTTACCCCAATTTAATTGCGGAGCAATTAAAACAAGTGGGTGGTGGTGAGTTCAAATCGCCATTTTTCAGTGAAGATCAAGCCAATGGTTCTGGCTATATTACGCTTACAGCACTTGTCAATGGCCAGCCGGTGACGGCACAGGTAACGGATAAATTAGCCTACCGCTCAGCTTCACCAAAATTATTGACCAAATATACAGATCCGATCAACAACCTTGGTGTACCAGGTATGCGTATGGACCTTTCTATGGTAGCAGGTATGGGGTCTCCCGCTGGAAACATGTATTTCGAGCGATTATTACCTGATGCAGATGCGATGAAAACATATTTCACCTATTCCACCACGCAAAACCATACCTTCTTTAGTTTTGCGCTTGGAAATAACGACGCGCTCGGCTGGGCAACAAATGGTGGTGTAGTGAACATTAACCCAACAACTAAGCAACCGGATCCGACAACTGTGTTGACAGAAACAGCTCAGTTTACTGCGATTCTCAATGGCTATGTACAGGCATTGACTCAAGGGGACAGAAAAGGGGTACTGGCAACAATTCCTGATGTAACAGCAACACCTTATTTTACGACGGTAACCCGTGCTGCTTTATTGGCAGCCGTAAATGCAACAAATCCGCCGACACCGGTAACAAATATCTATATTGCAACAAAGTCAGGTCCTCGTGCAGCTACTGATCAAGATTATTTTGTTCTACCATTCTCCTCAACAGGATTATTGGGAAAACCTAATGCAGCACAAATTCCTTATGGCTTGCATCCTTTGAACCCCGTAGAAGACAAATACGTGCTTGATGTAAGCGAAACGGCAACTGTCGTACAACGCATCAATGAGTTTAATACCGCCATCAAAGCTGCTGCAAATTCAAAAGGCTTGGCCTTAGCTGATGTGCATGAATTCTTGAACAATGTAAAAGATGGTGTTCGTATCAACGGATTAGCGGTGAGTGCCAAATACATTACCGGAAATGCTTTCTCTTTGGATGGTATCCACCTAACGCCAATTGGAAATGCCCTAATGGCCAACATCTTCATCAGTGCGATCAATTCAAAATATGGATCGAAGATCCCACAAGTTGACGTAGCAAAATATCGCGGTGTTAAATTACCTGATACTGTTTCAAAATAAACAGTGATCAATATACTGACAAAAGGCAGACGAATAATCGTCTGCCTTTTTTGTATATTTGTTTAGTATAGATTGAACAGAAAAAACTCTTATGGATTGAAAAAGAAGATGAAGTATTACCCCATCTCCTCACAGCCTAAACTAGCAAAAAAGAATAAAATAGAATAAGATGAAAATCAAATTAAACCGTGTCAACCAAGCTGTGCATTTCGAAGCCAGCAGTGAATTATCCCCTGTCAAAGTCAACATTGATGGCTCGGAAGCTATCGGCGGTGAAGGAAAAGGTGTTCGTCCAATGGAATTGGTTTTAATGGCACTGGGTTCTTGCAGCGTCTTTGACCTCCATAGCATACTGGTAAAACAACGCCAACAAATTGACGATATCCAGGTCGAAGTAGAAGGTAAACGCCGGGAAGAAATTCCACAAGTATTTACAGATATTCACATTAATTTTTTCCTAAAAGGTGAAATTGATGAGATAAAAGCAGCCAAAGCGGCTGAATTAGCCGTTAAAAAGTATTGCTCAGTACACGATATGCTTGCCGCTGGTGGTATTAATATCACGTATTCGTTGAAAATAAACTAAGAAAATACTTTCTTAGCATCTGATAATCCTCCACATACGATGTGGAGGATTATTGTTTTTAATGAATGCTACATCCATTTCCTTTACCAATGTATTATGAATAAAATAGGTACAGGGAATCGGAAGGATTTAACTTTACTAAGGTTAACTGATTTACAAACGATTCTGCTCTTCTGTTCTAGTGGGTTGATTACTGCTTTTGACTTTCTGATTTCCAAAATGATACCGCAGCGTCAGATTTACTTTTCTGGTATCCCGATAGTCCCTATAAAAATTATTTTGATCGCCGTACTTGGATGATATCGTCATTTTCTCTGTTTTGAAAATATCCATAAATGATAGATTTACTTCAAATTTCTTTTTAAAGAATTTTCGATTTGTCGTCACATAGGTACTTGAATACCCTGTAATATTAAATGGCCCCTGTATCGTGGGCGATGTAAATGTATTACCCAGTTCAAGGTTCCAACCGGCATCCTTATTCAGCACATAGTTGGTGCTTACGTTTCCGTTGCCGATATACACATCATTCTTGTGCAACACGTCATCAGTACCCATAAAGTAATTCTGGTTATACATCCCCTCTAGCTGCAGATTCAATCCCCAGCGTCCGGTCAGCTGAAAACTCTTTCCTAAGTCTATCCCCGCTCCCTGTCCTTTCTTGATATTGGTATATTGGAAAATCAGTTGATGATTGTTGTTATCTTGGCGGGAAATTTCCATATTGGGCCACTTTTCAAATCGGTAGAAGAGATCGATATTCCAGTTGTTTTTTGTCCAGGTCAGATTCAGGTTATGAACGATCGTCGCCCTTAAACGTGGATCTCCCTGAAAATAAGAAAAACGATTGTAATAGGATTTTGCAGGATTAAGCCAAGAATACGAAGGTCGGCTGATACGCTTTCCATAGGAAAAACCAAACTGCTGATCATCAGTCAAGGCATATTGCATGTAAAATGTCGGAAAGAGCACAAAATAATCACGCTTATTGATGTCAGCCGGTTCGGATACAATACCTTCCAAATCGGTATATTCTCCTCTTAAACCAGCTTTCCAGCTCCATTTTTTCCAAGCATAGTCCAATGAGCCATACAAAGCTACATTACGTTCTTTGTAATCAAACACACTACTCTTATCAGACCTTTGCTCGAGCTCTCCTGATTCATCGTCAAAGAAAACAAGGGTGCTCGTCGTTTTCACATCGCTAAATTTTCCACCGAATTCCATGCCGAGGTTCTTTATTTTTCCCGTAAAATCTATCTGTGAAGAAAAAAGCCGATTTTTATTTCCATTATTACTGATAAATCGGGTATCTGTCGGTTCCTCCCCCTTAAATCGCAGCGCCGTCAGCACATCCTGATCATTTGTCGAATGATTGTCAGTGAAGTAGGATGACCAATTTATGCTCCACCTGGAATTAAGCTTCTTTGTTACCTGAAGGTAGAGGTTATTTGTTTTTGTCGATCGTTGATGATCATTGGTGGTAAAATAACTGGACTCCTGTACATGATTTTTATCGTATATAATGGTGGGCACTTCATAAATACCATAGGTTTTCGGTCCGTAATATCCATTTAGTCCAGCATTAACCGTCCAGGTTGTATCGGGGGTATAGTCTATCGAAAATACATAGCTGTTCTGACTGTTATTGGTATCAAATCGATCCATGACACCTTCCCATGAGGTTTGCTCATTCGGATAATATACATAATTCGTTTCATAGCGTGCGTAAGTCCCTCGTCCGAAATTATAAGTACCACGAAGATTGAATTTTTCATTTTTATAATACTGGGTCAGTCCAAACAGTTGCTTCCAGGTACTGCTTTTTTCGGCCAATGCAACCACCGTGCCTCTATAGCCATATAGGTTGGATTTGGAAAGTTTAATATTGATAATCGTGCTTCCCTCAGCTTCATATTTTGCAGGTGGATTGGTAATAACCTCTATCGATTGCACGTCGCTACCTGCTGTATTCTCCAGATAGGTTTTCAGTTCGTCCCCCGTGAGCATCACTTTGCGGTCATTAATGAGGACAACAATATTTTTGTTTCCACGGACCATTAAATCCGCACCATTCACCATCACCAATGGCGTACGCTTCAAAATATCCCAGCTATTCAGTGCTGAAAGATTGGAATTTTGAACGTTAAATTCCAAGCGGTCCAACTTACGGATCAATCGGGGAGCTCGACCCACGACCTGCGCTTCTTCGAGTACCTTTGCTTCAGGAAGAAGTTCAAGTAACAAAGGGCGAGAAATGGTATCGCTGCGAAAAAAAAGTTCCTGAGACTTGAAGTTCAGATAGGTTGTCCGTAGATAGTATCCATTAGGGTGATCCAGCGTAAGTATAAACTTTCCAAAATGGTCAGTCTTTACTTCACGGATCTCTTGATAGTTGCTATCCAATAGCATAACGGTCGCTCCCGCCAGCACAATTTTGTTTGCATCCTGTACTTGTCCCCCGATTTGTTTGGTCTGTGCTGAAAGCAACAAGGGGAAAGCCAGAAAAAATAGGATCAATTTCATGTACAAATAATTAGTCTTTTAATTCTAGTATAGCTTATCCGCATTATTCTATTTGACAATCGCGGCCATTTCATACTGATATGCTATGCTTCAAAAGTGTCTATAGTTGCGACAAATAATGGTTAATGAAAGGTTAATACTGGGTTAAGGTATATTATCTTAGCCGTCAGCAGTTATATTTGTGTATGGAATTGAAACCCAAAAGTTATATCGTCCTCTTCACGTTATTTTTTGCCGTACTTATTGGCATACAGGGGTATCAATTGTACAATACCTATCAGCTCAAACAGCGTGATATTTTTGCCACTGTGAAAAGTAAGCTGGGCAAGCTTCATGACAACGACAAGCTTTTTGATGATGATTTAATGAGCAAGGACATTGCTAGAGACTACTACATCAAATTGGTTAAAAATGAGATAACAGCCGAAAAACTAAAAGAGCTATACCGCGCAAATGCCCATAAAACTTCCCAGAAGCTCACGCGATATGTCGACAGTCTATTTCAACCCTTAGGAATGGATGTCATCCTGAAAAAGGAAATTTTGGGTATTTACTTCAAGAACCTAGAAAAACAAATCGCAGCGGGGCCTATTACTGTCTACATAACAAATGGAACGTTTCGTCAACCCGTAGAGCTCTCTTCAAGCGAATGGATAACTGAAAAAACGGAAACACAGAAAATCAAAGACAGTATCCAAAGCCGGGAGATCTTGTACACCTTTTTTGTACACCGGAAAACTTCCTTTGAGGTAACGAATCTCAACTGGATATTGTTCAAAGAACTCACCTCACTCCTATTGAGCACCTTATTTATTCTAGCCGCTTTTCTTTGGCTTTTTTATAGAACCATTCAGAACCTCAGAAAACAGCAGAAACAGATCACCGTACTGCACGATGTCGTCGACAATATTTCACATGAACTCAAAACACCTATTGCAACCCTGAAAATTGCCGCTAAAACACTTCGAAAATCAACAGACGAAAGCATTATAACGGTCATTGAACGACAAGTAAATCGCTTGGAACAAACCCTTGACCCACTTAACGAAAATCTTCAAAATATTGATCAGCCTCCTGTCACCAGTACAGAACTTCAAGCTATTTTCGACGATTTTCAATTGACCAATCCCGCTATCGCATTCCAATTAAGTCCCTTGCCTGACGGCAAATTATGTCTGAGTCCAAATGATGCGACAACACTATTTCAGAACCTGATGAACAATGCCGTAAAATATGGTGCAACTTGGATTAATATCTTTTTTGAGGATCAGAAAGGTAAACTCTCGGTTTGTATACAGGATAATGGTTATGGCATGGAGGAGTCCGAGTTACCTTATATTTTCGACAAGTTTTACCGCATACAAAAAGACAATGTTCACGACACCAAAGGCCTGGGAATAGGTCTTTTCCTTGTAAAAAAAATCGTCGATCGTTATCACGGACAGCTTACTGTAACTAGCAAGCCCGGTGTAGGGACTACGTTTAAAATCCAGCTGCCGCATGCGCTTATTCCATCATCGGAAATATGACCAAAAACAAGGATAAGCTGTGGAAAGAAAATAGACGGCCATAGACTAAAGCATTTATATTAACTCAACTACTGAAAACAAAAATGAATAAAATATTACTCGTTGAAGATGATCCAGATTTTGGTTTTATGCTTAAGCAATACCTTGAGCTATCCACATTTGCCATAGACTGGATAGCACAGCCCAATGATCTTACGGAAAATTTTCAGCAGCTAGCCGATTACGATCTGGTGATACTGGATGTTATGCTTCCTCAAATCAGTGGTTTTAGCCTCGCCAAAGAAATCAATGCACTATACCCTGCTTTACCCTTTATCTTTTTAACAGCGAAGGAGCAAAAAATAGATAAGCTCACGGGACTAAAAATCGGTGCCGATGATTATGTCACTAAACCTTGTGATCCCGAGGAACTCTTGCTTCGCATACAAAATATATTAAAGCGAAATCAGAAGAATAGTACTCCAAAATCGATCGCCATCGGGAGCTATCTATTCCATCCTGAACAATTATTATTAAGCCATACTTTGGAACAATTTAAGCTCACTGAACGTGAAGCACAACTTCTCCTCTTTCTATGGCAACACAATGGTCAGCTTGTCACGCGTGAAGAAATTCTTGAAAAGGTATGGGGAAATGCAGATTTCTTTACAGGAAGGAGCATGGATGTCTTTATTACCCGGATCCGCAAATATTTAAGCCTGGATCCCAATCTGAGCATCAGTTCGAATAGAGGTGTCGGATTTACGATTCAATTTTAAGGGTTATCCAGCAATCTCTTCCTTCCGTTTGTTCCATAATTTCTCTGCCCAACGGCCGACAAACCAAAAGGACACGGCCAAAATCAAAAAGAACACTGCTCTATTGATATTATCCCAGAGATACTCGACATAGCGGGTATAGATATTGAGCACTAAAAATACAAAGCCTACTTCTCTGCTGACATTATCTTTCGCTTTTAAGCCGTAGACAACCAGGAATGCCGACACGGCAGTGGATAAAATACCCCAGTAGAACATATGGTATTGACGTACAGTCGTCCATTCATAGAAATCAGCATAATTTCCAAAAATAGAAAGGGTCCACAAGGATACCATCAGATAGATCAATCCCACAATATAACTAATGGGCTGAAAGATTTGTAGCCTTTCAAACCTGGGTTGAACCCAAACGGCTAAAGCGGTTATCAGTGCTCCAAAAATGGTAAAACGCAGCGGGTAGTTCATCCCCCAAAACTTAAATCCCCAATTGCTGTGGTAGGCGGTCTCGGTCGCAAACCATACTCCCAAGGCCAAAAGCATAAACGTCCAGATCAGCTTACTCTCGAGCTTAACGGCAAGAAAGCCATAAATCGCCACGGAGAGTAAAAATAACAGGGAATAGTGCATCGTATCTTTATCCAATACTTTACCCATGAACCCGATACAGGCCGCAGTTCCGAAAACCCCAATCAGCATCATGGTTTCCGTGGATAGATTTTTATAAGGATAGCGTTTCTTATACCGAAAACCCAACGTATAGAATAATACAGCCACGGCAGCGAAAAAGAAGCAAAAAAGGATATTAGGTGCTTCGTAGAGTGTATCCACAAAGGCCAAGAACGATGCATCTGTAAACAACGAAAAAACAGCGAAGACCAGAGATGCCAAGGCAATCCAAAAGGCATATCTAGCGAGTTGTCCCCAATCAAAACTTTTCACGTCTAGACTATCCATCAGCTCGTTCGCTTTTTGTTCATCCAATAAGTTCTCTTTCTTCCAAAATTGGACAATATCGTCGATCGATTGTTTCTCTTGTTTGCTGACGTCGTATTTTCGCATAAATTTAGATTTACTGTGCAAGGTACATTATTTTTTTAAATCACTTGTATATCACATTTTGTTCCAAAAGTCAGATAGGCTCGCATAATTCCTTTAAAATCTGTAATTTTGCATGTTTTGCATTTAATCCCTCACACAGGGACCTTAAGGAGTTTTCATGGCAGTAAAAAGAAGCCCAGATTTGGGCGAACAAAGTGAAGTTCAGGTATTTGGAGCGCGTGCGCATAATCTAAAAAATATAGATGTTTCTTTTCCGAGAAATGAATTGGTTGTTATCACAGGTTTAAGTGGCAGCGGAAAGTCTTCCTTGGCTTTTGACACCATTTATGCTGAAGGACAACGTCGGTATATGGAGACATTCAGTGCCTACAGCCGTCAGTTTTTGGGTGGCATGGAACGTCCGGATGTGGACAAGATATCGGGCTTAAGTCCAGTGATCTCCATTGAACAGAAAACCACCAGCAAAAACCCGAGGTCCACTGTTGGAACCATTACTGAGGTGTATGATTTTATGCGTCTACTATTTGCCCGAGCAGGAGAAGCTTTCTCCTATGTGACTGGTAAGAAAATGGAGCGTATGTCGGACGATCAGGTTATCGAACGGATTTTGACTGAGTTTGAAGGACAGGCCCTGAACATCCTGGCTCCAGTGGTTAAGGGTCGTAAAGGCCACTACCGTGAGTTGTTTGAACAAATCCGTAAGCAAGGTTATGTGAAGGTACGTGTGGATGGAGAAATATTGGACCTTGTTCCAAAAATGCAGGTCGACCGCTACAAAATACACGATATTGAAATCGTCGTAGATCGTCTGAAAGTAGAGCGTGAAGATAAAAAGCGCTTACAGACTTCAGTGATGCAGGCGATGAAAACAGCGAAAGGCATCATCAAGGTCTCCACGAAAGATAATCAGGAGCAATTCTATAGCCGTTATCTCATGGATGCCGAATCGGGGATCTCTTATGATGAGCCACAGCCAAATACCTTCTCATTCAATTCCCCATACGGTGCGTGTCCTACATGTGATGGTTTGGGCTATATTTTTGAAATTGATAAGAATGCCGTTATCCCGGATAAAAAACTAAGTATTCAAAAAGGTGGTTTGGCCCCTTTGGGACCTACCCGGGAAAATTGGACTTCGGAAGTATTGAAAGCTGTCGCAAAAAAATTAGATTTTACAATTACAACACCGCTTGAAAAACTAACTGAAGAACAGATTGACCAGCTTTTATTTGGCAATAAGGAAGAGCCTATCGTTGTCACGGTATCTTATGGAAGTTATGGCACACGAGAATATCGTGTTGAATTTGAAGGAATCTTTAAGATGCTGGAAGAGTTTTCGGGAAAATCATCGGATGAGGCGCCTTCTTTAGATGACTTCAGAACGAAAGTGACCTGTCCAACCTGTGCGGGAGCGCGTCTGAAAAAAGAGTCTTTACATTTTAAAATTGCGGATAAAAACATCCATGAGCTCTCAACGATGGACATTACATCCATCAAAGAATGGTTTGATCAGGTTGAAAGCAAACTTGATGAACGCCAGCTCATTATTGCAACGGAGATATTAAAGGAAATCCGCGCACGTTTAGGCTTCCTGCTGGATGTCGGCCTAAATTACTTGACCTTGGACCGTACAGCTAAAACACTTTCGGGTGGCGAAGCACAGCGGATCCGTTTGGCCACACAGATTGGTTCCCAACTGGTGAATGTACTTTATATTCTGGATGAGCCGAGTATTGGGCTCCATCAGCGGGATAACGAACGTTTGATCAATGCGCTTAAAAACCTACGCGATATTGGCAATTCGGTCCTTGTTGTAGAACATGATAAAGACATGATCCTACATGCCGACCATGTTATCGACATGGGACCTGCTGCAGGCGTTCATGGTGGCACTGTGGTTGCCGAAGGTACACCAACAGAAATCCTAAAATCAAACTCTTTAACAGCAGCTTACCTCAACGGGACAAAAGAGGTTAAGATTCCTGAGAAACGCCGTGAGGGCAATGGAAAAACATTGTCATTACATGGAGCAACCGGACATAACTTAAAAAATCTGTCTGTCTCTTTTCCATTAGGAAAACTCATTGTTGTATCGGGTGTTTCAGGTTCGGGTAAATCAAGCCTAATCACAGGTACTTTATACCCGATTTTGAATAAACATTTTTTCAGAGCCAAAGCAATTCCACTTCCTTTCAAAAAAATTGAAGGGTTAGAACATATTGACAAAGTCATCGAGATCGACCAAAGTCCTATCGGCCGTACACCACGGTCCAACCCTTCGACCTATACTGGTGTATTTTCGGATATCAGAACCTTGTTTGTTCAGCTTCCAGAAGCTAAGATCAGAGGCTATAAGCCAGGAAGATTCTCCTTTAACGTCAAAGGCGGTCGTTGTGAAACCTGTCAGGGAGCCGGGCTGAAAGTCATCGAAATGAATTTCCTTCCCGATGTACAGGTTCCTTGTGAAACATGTCACGGAAAACGCTACAACCGAGAAACTTTAGAGGTACGCTATAAAGGAAAATCCATTTCCGATGTACTTGATATGAGCATCAACGACGCTGTGGATTTCTTCGAAAATGTACCGAGCATTTACCGAAAGATCAAAACACTGCAGGATGTAGGTTTGGGTTATATCACCTTAGGACAGTCCTCGACAACCTTATCGGGAGGTGAGGCACAACGGGTAAAATTGGCTACTGAACTTTCTAAAAAAGACACTGGAAATACATTCTATATCCTTGATGAACCGACAACAGGTCTTCACTTTGAAGATGTTAATGTTCTTATGGGCGTTATCAATCGCCTGGTCGGGCGCGGGAACACCATTTTGATCATCGAGCACAACCTTGATGTCGTTAAATCGGCTGATTGGGTCATTGATATCGGTCCCGAAGGTGGCAAAGACGGTGGGCAGGTTCTATTTGAAGGAACACCTGAAAACTTAATTAAGAATAATAAAAGCGAAACAGCACGTTTCTTAAAATTGGAAATGTAATGTCTACAAAACGGCATCTGCGAAGTATTATGTTTCGTGGCTGCTGTTTTCCCGGGATGGCTCGGTTATTGCGCAGGAATGTTTTCCAACTCCTTGGGCTTTGTCTTACAGGGGCAATAGATATCGCACACTGACTTTGACGGCCGAGGAAGAGGGCGCAACTATTTATCAACGCCATCCATTTTCATTTGTATAAATGAACACATTAAAGGTTTTTGCTTTTAAAGAACATACAGAATGTCCGGTTGATTTTCATCAGTGTTTATACGCTGTAAATATGGATATTTCTTAACTTTGTATTATATGTCGGATATTATTCAATTACTTCCAGATAATGTTGCTAATCAGATTGCGGCGGGAGAAGTGGTGCAGCGACCAGCGTCTGCCATTAAAGAATTGATTGAGAATGCTATTGATGCTGGAGCTGACAAAATAAAACTTATTGTTAAAGATGCAGGCAAGTCATTGATCCAGGTCATTGACAATGGCTGTGGCATGAGCGTAACTGATGCTCGTCTTTGTTTTGAACGTCACGCAACATCGAAAATTCGTAAGGCTGAAGACTTATTCGCTATCCGCACAATGGGTTTCCGTGGTGAAGCAATGGCCTCCATTGCTGCGATTGCACAGGTAGAGCTCAAAACACGCCGCATCGAAGATGAACTGGGTACAGTTGTTGAGATAGAGGGATCAAAAGTTGTCAACCAATACCCGGAAGCTGTTGCTGCCGGAACAAATATTTTAGTTAAAAATCTTTTTTACAATATTCCTGCGCGAAGGAACTTTCTAAAGAGTAACTCCGTAGAAATGCGTCATATTATTGATGAATTTCAACGTATTGCCTTATCAAATCCACAGATTTTCCTATCCTTACATAGTGACGGAAATGAGATCTACCATTTGCCAGCTGAGACGCTGAAACAACGTATTGTCCATATTTTCGGAAACAATTACAATCAGCGACTTGTCCCTGTGGAAGAAGATACATCCATCATTAAGGTAGAAGGTTTTGTGGGAAAACCTGAATTTGCAAAAAAAACACGTGGTGAACAGTTTTTCTTTGTCAACAAACGCTTTGTACGTGATCCATACCTGCATCATGCAGTCATGAATGCTTATGAAGATATTTTACAGGCCGAAACATTCCCTTTCTATGTCTTATTTATCGACATAGATCCTGCACGCATCGATATCAACGTACACCCTACCAAGACAGAAATTAAGTATGAAGACGATAAGGCTATTTACGCCATTATCCGTTCAGCCGTAAAAAGATCATTGGGACGGTACAATATCATGCCATCTTTGGATTTTGAACAGGAAACGAGCTTCACCAATCTCATCACAAAAAAGGCATTGGATGAAATTATCGTTCCAACGGTAACTTTTAATCCAAACTTCAATCCATTTGATACAGACAAATCAAAATCTGGTTCGAGCTACACGCGCTCGGAAAGCTACGCTGAGGGACTCAGTAAGAAAACAGGTGGCATACCCAGCAATTGGGATTCCTTGTACCAGATTGTCGAAAAAGAGGAATCTGTTCAGCTGCCATTGCATGCGGAGCCAGAATTGCATACGGATAACTCACAGACCATTCAGGCCGAAGATAAGTCATCCTCAAAGCTCTTTTTTCAGCTCCATAATAAATATATTGTTTCTCAGATTCACTCTGGATTTATTCTAATCGATCAACAGGCTGCACATGAACGTATTCTCTTTGAACAATTTCTTGCGCAACTGGACCAACATAAAGGTCTGAGTCAACAAAGTTTGTTTCCACAGACTTTGGACCTGAATGCTGCAGATAATGAATTAATGAAAGACCTCCTGGAGGACATCAATGGCTTAGGCTTTCAAATTCGTGAATTTGGAAAAAATTCCTATATTATTGACGGAATTCCTGCAGACTTAGGAACAGGATTCGACGAAATAAAGATGATTGAGAAAATATTGGAGGATTACAAAAACAATCAATCTGAGTATAAGCTCGCTAAGCGAGAAAATCTTGCCAAGAGTCTTGCCCGTAATGCGGCCATTAAGCCCGGTACCGTATTGGACAATACAGCGATGGCGGAGCTTGTGGATAGACTTTTTGCTTGTCACTCACCCAATATCTCCATTTATGGCAACCCTGTAATTGTAACATTTACATTGCAAGAATTAGCTGAAAAATTTGGTAAAAATTAGAAGATAAAATATATGTTTCCACAACTGACACCTGTTATCAAGAATTTATTGATCATCAATATCATATTTTATATTGGATCACAACTTGTACCTGCAGCATATGATTATCTTGCGGTCTATTATCCGGACTCCCCTTATTTTAAAATCTGGCAGGTGATTACGCATATGTTTATGCATGACAAGAACAATATTACCCATATTTTCTTCAATATGTTTTCCCTGGTTATGTTCGGTCCTATGATTGAGCAGGTACTTGGGTCAAAACGTTTTTTAAATTTCTACTTGGTTTCGGGAATCGGTGCCTGGTTTCTTTATACAGCTGTAAATGGTATACAACTCTATAATGCGACAGGTTCTTTCGCTCCACTTCACGGCATAAGCGGAAACGAACTTATTGCCATGGCCAATACCGGAAATAATGAAGCACTAACTTACCTCATTCCGATGTTAGGGGCCTCAGGAGCCATTTATGGTGTTCTATTAGCATTTGCCTACCTTTTTCCAAACATACCACTTCAATTTTTGTTTATTCCTGTACCAGTCAAAGCAAAGTATATGATCGGTGGATTCATCCTCATCGAAATTTATATGAGCTTGTCTAGACCAGGAGATTCTGTGGCTCACCTGGCGCATGTCGGTGGTGCACTATTTGGCTATCTACTGCTTAAACTGTGGAAGATTAGAAAAGGAATTTATTAATATCGTGCGCAATGAATAACATCGGTTTAAAAGATTTTTGGAGACAAACCTATAAAACTGGCTCGCCCGTACCTTTGGTGATCAGTATTCAGGTCTGTTTATTTGTCCTCATTTATTTTTTAGATCTACTCTTCGAATTAAAAATTGTACCACAAAGCTTTTTGGAGCCTATTGTACGCCGGTTGAGTTTACCGAGTAATTTCTCAGCATTTATTGCACAGCCTTGGTCATTAATCACATCGAATTTTGTTTACGTCAAGCTTCTGACCATACTTTTTGATAGTCTTTGGCTCTATTGGGTCGGTCAGATCTTTTTTACCTTCTTAAACAAGCGGCAATTTCTATTTGTTTATATTTCTTCTTGGTTGCTCGGCAGCATTCTTTATATGGGCTTTGGGTCACTTATTCCCGTTTCTGACAGCGTTCAGCTCATGGGTGGCTCTCTTCCCCTGGCAGCGATATTGGCGGCAATTGTCACTTTGGTCCCCAAGTACGAATTACGCTTCCTGCTTATTGGTACTGTTAAGCTAAAATTAGTGGCTATTATTTATTTTGGATTGGAATTCCTTGCCCTTACCATGACCAATCGACCTGCTGCCATTTCATACTTTGCTGTTGTACTCTTCGGAATGGGATTTACTTATGCGCTAAAATCGGGGATGGACTGGTCCACAATTTTTCAGAAAAAACAAAAGAAGCCTGCAAAAATGAAAGTCGTTGTAGGTAACAATATTCCGACAAATCGGAAACATCGTTATGACTTACCCAATCAGGACGAAATCGATGCTATCTTAGATAAAATTTCTATTTCTGGCTACGACAGTCTAACGAACCATGAAAAAGAAACGCTCTTTAGGGCAAGCAATAGTGGTGACAAGGTTGATGGATAAAAGGACATTTTTAAGAAGAAAACTGGGCTTTATAAGTAAAACAATGTTCCTGGCAAATATGCTTGCGATCGTTGCATTGCTTATGAGCTATTCGGCGACCTTCATTAATCCTAAATCTTTTTGGCCCATTGCATTTATGGGCCTGGGCTACCTTCCAATTCTTCTTATCAATATTGGATTTATCTTTTATTGGCTACTCCGCAAACGGAAAATTGCTCTTTATTCACTCGTAACAATCCTCATTGGATGGCCTTTTTTAACTAAACATTGGAACATTCGCAAAGAGAATGCCCCTGTATCCTCCGAGACACGTACCCTGCGCATCATGACCTTCAATGCTCATTTGTTCAAAAAAGTAAACGATGAGAAAAAAAACTTTAAAGCCGACGTTGTCCGAATTATTGACAGCATATCTCCCGATGTGATCTGCTTTCAGGAATATATTAGCAAGATCAAAGGAAAACATGTGTTCTCCGAAGAATTCAAGGATAAACTGGGCTATGATTATTTTTTCTTTGAGCCTAGTTCTAAAAACGATTACGAGGCCTATGGAATGGCTGTCCTGTCCCGCTTCCCAATCTATGATTCAGGTACCATCAGAGACAACGATTACGGAATCAACCGGATTAGTTATGTAGATATCAAAAAACAGGATACACTGATTCGCATCTATAATATACATCTCCGTTCTTTTGCGCTTCAAAATGAAGACAAGGAATTTATCCAAAATCTGTCCAATAATAATGAATCGGATAATTCGAGGACACGTAAATTGAGCCGCAAACTTAAGAATGCCTTCGAGCTTCGTAGCGAACAGGCGCATTCGTTAAAGAAACACATGAATGAATGTCAATATCCTTATATTGCCGTAGGTGATTTCAATGATACTCCAATGAGCTACTCGGTCAATCTAATTGGAGACGGGCTGTACAATGCATTTAAGGAGAAAGGTAATGGCTGGGGAGTAACCCATCATGCCCTCCTTCCGATATTCCAGATCGATTATATTTTTGCCAGCCAGAAATTTCAGGTGATGAACTATCAGATTGTCAAACAGAAATTGTCGGATCATTATCCTGTATGGTCTGATCTTAGACTTAAACCTTAGGCATTTGATAGCCCAACGTTTTAAGACCTATTTCAATAAATTTATCTCTTCGGTTTTTGATTTTGTAATACGCTTCACGACCAAAATAATATCGACCTACCAAGGCCTCGATATCGGATTGAATTAAATCATGTAAGTTTTTTGCTTCTTTGGCTGTGACCGCGATCCGCTTTTGACTATTAAGATATGAAATGAATAAATCAAATTCTGTTGCTGGCAAGTGATAGCCACTAATAAAATTCTCGATAGAATATGCCGGCAGATGTTTCGTGAAGCGATCATAAACAAACTCTTCGATCGCATTGGAATGAAATATCTCGCGATACTTGGCACTGGTTTCATTGGTGTCAATCGGGATGGTTACATCCGGAAGAATACCGCCACCACCGAAGACAAGCTTTCCTTTGCTGGTTGTAAACATTTCTTTTTGGCTGAATTCGGTATCCATTGTCCATAGATCGAAGCCTGTCATGTATTTTGCTGCATCAAAATTCGCCCGTGCATATTTTCGCTGAATACATCTTCCAAGCGGTGTATAGTAGCGAGCCACAGTCAGATTGATTGCAGAACCGTCTGAAAAATCAAATTGCTCTTGCACCAAACCTTTGCCATAGGATCTGCGGCCGACAATAGTTGCCCGATCCAAATCCTGAAGAGCACCGCTCAGTATTTCGCTCGCTGATGCTGTACTTTCATTGATCAGCACAATGACCCGGCCATCACCAAAATCGCCCGCCTTCTCAGAATAGAAATCCTGGCGCAGTTCATTCGCACCCTCGGTATACATCAACAGTCTCTTTTCTTTGAAAAATTGACCTGCCAGGTCAATTGCCGTATGTACAAATCCGCCGCCATTATTACGTAGGTCCAAAATAAGATCTTGAGCTCCGCTTTTTCGTAAGTCAATGAGTGACTGCCTGAATTCATCTGCTGTCTTATGTCCAAATCTTCGAATTTTCACATAAGCTGTTTTCGGAGCGATCATATAGGATGCATCTAAACTCGAAACATTTACCTGATCACGAATGACTTTTATTGGATTGCCCAATACCTCTCCATTGCGTTGAATGGAGATCAATACAGCTGTTCCTTTCTTTCCGCGGATCAGTTTTTCAATTTCGGATTCGGCAACCTTTCTTCCGACAAGATCCTTATTTCCGATCTTTAAAATGCGGTCGCCAATACGCATACCTGCTTTTTCAGCGGGACCTGCTGCAACCATCCCAACAACAAGTAGCGTATCTTTCAGGCGAAAGTACTCTACTCCGATACCATCAAATGTTCCCTCAAGAGTTTCCTGCTTTGCAAGCACTTGATTGGGTTTCAAAAAGGTGGAAAAGGGATCCAGGCGGGAAACAACATGCTCGATGGCTTCATCCTGCACGGTGTCTATACTGACATTGTCGACGTAATTCTCGGAAATTAATTGAATGAGATATTGTAATTTATCAGAATTGCCATTGGAGCGCAAACTTGAAAAGGTTGTTTTCTGGTTACTTCCCTGTTCCTCGGCATAATTTTGTCCCAACAGCAAGCCGAGAAGCAATACTGCAGCATATGTAGCGGCTACAAAAATATTTCGTTTAATACTTTTCTGCATGGGAAATCTTCATGAATTACCGAAGATGAGACAAACTATTCAACAATTAATTACTTTATCAAAAATAGCAAGTTTATTCGGTTAAACGAGTTTTTGAACCCATATTTTTACATTAAAAACAAAAAGTTCACGTCATTGTTTTGGTCAGGAAACAAAGCTGTCCATGATTAAAAGTCTTTATCAAAAATCATAACCAAACAGCTACTAGGAGTGCCAAACATTTAATTGCAATAGATGACAATGATCCCTATAATTTAACTTGCAAATTCGCGTAAATTTATCTTAGTTTGAATTGAAAAAGATTCCACTTTATGCACGAAATCGAACCTTATTACAATTGGCGGGACTATTACATTGCCGCTGAAGATGAACAATCCCCATTTTATGGTACAGTCTACAGCGAATTCGATTTTGACAAACAGATCTATAATTTTCTTTTGCACCCACAATGGGATGAATTCGGTTCGCTTACCTTATATCTGAAAATACTATTTGTAGACTATGAGAAACAGTACTGTATTATCGAACTAATTGGTGAATGGAATGATGCAATCTACAATGACATCATGTTGCTCAAGCGAGAGATTATCGATGTATTGATCAGTCAAGGGATCAAGTATTTTATTCTCATCGGAGAGAATGTACTGAATTTTCATGCTTCAGACGACTCTTACTATGAGGAATGGTTTCAGGATATCGAGGACGGATGGATTGCGGGTATTGGTTTCCGTGAGCATGTTATTGAAGAATTCCAGCAACAAAATATAGATTATTACATTAATTTCGGTGGTACATTGAACGTGATTCCCTGGCGGACGTTAAAACCGAAACAGGTTTTCCACCATGTGAATGATTCCTTGACAAAACGTCTTGGTTTTTAAAACCTGCTTATTGTGTCTTTCTGCTTTAATCCTTGTTCTTTACTGTATTATCCTGTAACTTTGTGAGTGATGTATGATGTGCTTTGCACATATGCTTTTAATTTTTACGTTTTACTTATACTTACATACTATGTCATTCAGAATTGAAAAAGACACAATGGGTGAAGTTCAAGTACCTGCAGACAAATACTGGGGTGCACAAACAGAGCGTTCACGCAACAACTTTAAAATCGGACCGGCAGCTTCAATGCCACACGAAATCGTCGCAGGCTTTGCTTATTTGAAAAAAGCAGCTGCTTATGCTAACCACGAGTTGGGGGTATTACCTGTAGAGAAACGTGATGCGATCGCTACAGTATGTGATGAGATCTTGGCGGGCAAATTGGATGATCAATTTCCATTGGTTATTTGGCAAACGGGCTCGGGTACACAATCCAATATGAATGTGAATGAGGTTGTAGCAAACCGTGCACAAGTATTGGCTGGACATAAAATTGGTGAAGGTGAACCTGTGTTAAAAGCAAATGATGATGTAAACAAATCACAATCATCTAACGATACTTTCCCTACAGGAATGCATATTGCGGCTTACAAAGCTGTTGCTGAAGTTACCATTCCAGGTGTAGAAAAATTGCGTGACACATTGGCGAAAAAAGCTGAAGAGTTTAAAAACGTAGTTAAAATTGGCCGTACACACTTAATGGATGCTACTCCATTGACTCTAGGTCAAGAGATTTCAGGTTATGTTGCTCAATTGAACCATGGTCTGAAAGCTTTAAGAAATACACTTTCGCATTTGTCAGAACTTGCATTGGGTGGTACTGCTGTAGGTACAGGATTAAATACACCAAACGGCTATGACGTTGTCGTTGCTAAATATATCGCTGAATTTACTGGCCTACCTTTCGTAACCGCTGAAAATAAATTTGAGGCATTGGCTGCTCACGACGCAATCGTTGAAACACATGGTGCATTGAAGCAATTGGCTGTTTCATTAAATAAAATTGCAAACGATATCCGTATGTTGGCTTCTGGCCCACGTTCAGGTATCGGTGAAATCTTGATCCCTGAGAACGAACCAGGATCATCGATTATGCCAGGTAAAGTTAATCCAACGCAATGTGAAGCATTGACAATGGTTGCGGCGCAAGTGATGGGTAATGATGTGGCTATTACAATTGGTGGAACGCAAGGTCACTATGAACTAAACGTGTTCAAACCATTGATGGCCGCAAACTTCTTACAGTCTGCTCGCCTATTGGGTGATGCTTGTGTTTCATTTGAAGAGCACTGTGCAGCTGGTATTGAACCGAACTACAAACGCATCAAAGAATTGGTAGACAACTCATTGATGTTAGTAACGGCACTAAACACAAAAATTGGTTACTACAAATCAGCAGAAATCGCGCAAACAGCACATAAAAATGGTACTACGCTTAAAGAAGAAGCCGTACGCTTAGGTTATGTGACTCCTGAAGATTTCGATGCCTGGGTAAAACCAGAAGATATGGTTGGAAGTTTAAAATAAGCTGTGACTTTTATTTCAATAAAAAACATACGAACAAAAACATACCTATTGGCACTTGCCATAGGTATGTTTTTCTTTTTTACTGCCTGCAAATTCAATTCGGATATGCAGAACGAAGGCGCACCCTTTTTACAGGGAGAATGGGTCCAAGACAGTATTCCAGGACAACAGCAGATGATGCAATATACCTTGACCGATTTCAAGTTTACCTGTGATTCTGTTTACGCGACCATGCACGTCAACAATAAGGTACAAACAATCCCGGATAGCTGTTACAAAAATGGATCTTGGACAGAACATGCAAAGGGTATTTATGTTTTGCGTGGAGACTCCATCATTGTCGATGGTATTTATACCAAAGAGAATGGCAAGCAGAAAATTTCAGGCTGCTATCTTTCCGGCCAGTACATCCCCCGCTTTAAAGTTGTTTATCATGCTGCGGATTCGGTGGTACTGGAAAGCAGATTAGATCAACGTCAGATCATCTTAAGAAAGACTAAAAATATTACTTGTGTCCCTCAAAAAAGGTATCAGTAATTTTTAGTACAATCTATTTATTATCTTCGTACCATTATCGTACAACCTCAACCTTAAAATACAATGAACAAAGGAATTATCGCTTTGGCATTTGGCGGACTTGCCATCGGAATGACCGAATTCACGATGATGGGTATCCTGCCTGATATTGCCAAAGATCTTCATATCGAGATCCCTACTGCCGCGCACCTGATTGCACTATACGCACTGGGTGTTGTTGTAGGTGCCCCAACATTAGTCCTATTTACGGGAAAATATCCACCAAAGAAGGTATTACTTTTTTTAATGTTGCTCTTCTTTATTTTCAACGGCCTATTTAGTATTGCTCCAGGTCAATTTTTGATCAGCCTCTCCCGCTTTATGGCGGGGCTTCCGCATGGTGCATTTTTTGGTGTTGGATCTGTTGTTGCTGCTCGGTTGGCACCAAAGGGAAAAGAAGCCCAGGCTATATCTATCATGTTCACAGGAATGACCATTGCCAATTTGGCTGGAGTACCGCTAGGAACCTACCTCGGCCATCATTATTCATGGCGTTTGACCTATGGTATCATCAGTATATTGGGATTAATCACTTTTGCAGCAATTTATGCTTGGATGCCAAAAATTGAAGCTTCCAAAGGGAATAACATCTTTAGCCAGCTCAACTTCTTCAACAAAAAAATTGCCTGGCTATTAATGGCTATTATCGCCATCGGTACCGGTGGACTTTTTGCATGGATCAGTTACATCGCGCCTTTAGTGACCAATGTGTCGGGCATCGCTGCTGATCGCGTACCGTTGATTATGGTCCTGATCGGTGTTGGTATGTTTTTCGGGAATCTTATCGGCGGAAAATTGGCCGATACAATCTCCCCAACCAAAGCTGCGATCGCTAGTTTTTCCGCCATGGCGCTATGCCTTGTGATGGTTTACTTTATATCGCCTTTGGGCTGGACAGCCTATCCTTTGGCATTTATTACTGGACTGGTATCCTTCACCATTGGTTCGCCGACACAACTGATGTTAATTCGCGCTTCAAAAGAAGCTGCAACATTGGCTGCGGCAGGTGGCCAGGCTGCCTTTAACCTGGGCAATACCTTAGGTGCATTTTTAGGTGGAATTCCAATAACCTGGGGTTTAGCTTATAACACACCTTCGCTTGTTGGCGTGGGCATGGCGAGCATTGGCGCACTCCTAACCCTGCTGTATTTGAAAGCCTACGACAGTAAAAGTCAATAAAAATAGCATAATCAAATGGCGCGAACCAGTTATATCAGTGTACTACGTATTGTTGCGATATTCCTCGTTATCTTGATTCATTCCTCTTCGGGCTACCTAAACAGCAATGAATTTGAGTCATTCGACTGGAGTTATGCCAATTGGATCAATAGCTTCTCGCGCTTTGCAGTACCCCTGTTTGTCATTATTTCAGGCGCTCTGCTGCTACAGAAAGACGAAAGCACGGGACAATTTTATCAGAAACGTCTGTTAAAAATTGTCCCGCCCTTTCTTTTTTGGACGATCGTCTATCTTCTCTATTATTTTATTCGGTACATTGATTTTGACTATATTGGTTTTCCACAAGTTATTAACATTGTGTTAATTCGCTTAAAATCAGGCACGAATGCACACCTTTGGTATCTATACATGATACTTGGGCTCTACCTTGCAGTTCCTTTCATACGCAAAATTGTTGGCAACTGCAGTAAAAGGGAGCTTGAGATCTTTTTGGGATTGTGGTTTGCAGCGTTATTTTTTACGAATAAATGGTTCAATAGTTACCTACCTAATTTTGACCTGACCTTTTTCTCGGGGTATGCGGGTTACCTTGTCTTGGGGCATTATTTACGTAATTATCCAATCCAAATGGTCAAATTATCAAGTTTTACGTTTTTTCTGATCTGTTGTTTAATTACGGCTTCGGGGACATCGCATTTAAGTGTCTCTCGCGGAGAATTTGACCCGACACTTTACAACTATCTTTCGCCAAATATCGCATTGAGTGCAGGCTTTTTATTCATTTTCGTGCAAGGTCTTAAACTCCCAGAACAGCTTAACCCCTTCTGGGAATTTATCGACATTCACAGCTTTGGCATTTACTTATGCCATATTTTATTGCTGAATTATATTCATCCTTTGCTTCCATTATCCACTTTGTGGAAAATCCCGGCAGCAACGGTTCTCACCCTGTTAGCGAGTGCCTTACTGACGTATCTTCTCCGAAAAGTTCCCTACGGTAAATACGTCAGCGGCTAATTCTGTTATCGGAGCTTCGTTTTACAGTTTCTCTCCTTCGACCTTATTGTACACATAGAGATGTGCATTGGGACCATCGATCGCATGGCCTTCCTGATCTAGTCCAATCAGCTTATTTTCACCGACCTTCAATTTCATATTTGTCTCTTTCCCTGTGAGATGAACAACGGATCCGTTGTCGTGCCACATGACTTTGCCAGTATCTTCAACCTTGGTATTTTTATTAATATATTCACTGACGATGGCAAAGGTATTATCATTCTTTAAGGTGATATTGGTTTTGATACCTTCACAATCTGCACAGGGAATAGTAGCTTCATAGGTACCAGCCCAATCCAGTGAGTTTTGCGATGTATGGGCAGTATCTACTGCCGCAGTCTCATGTACTGAAGAATCTGCTGTAGCATGCTGACTCTCTTTTGAAGTTTGATTGCATGCATTTAGCGAAACTGCTGCTAAGCAAAGAAATAATACGGATGATTTCATATTTATTGTTTTTTGATGTACGACACCGTATAGCAAGCAATTTCAGCGCCAAGAAAAATCAGGTGCCCATGCTGATGCTATGAAAGAAAAAAGGCTTCTTGAAGAAGCCTTTCTATTGTAAATAACTGGATTGTTTACAGTTCAAATAATCTATTGGCTACCGCAAAGGCGATAGTGCATAAAATCCTATTCAGATTAGAATGGTAGATCATCATCATCTGATGAACCAGCCAAATCTACAGGAGCAGGCATATCTGCGTAACCTGGAGAAGATGGTGCTGGAGCAGCATTACCCAATTTTGTTACACGCCATGCTACCAATGAATTGAAATAAGTTGTTACGCCATCTTTATTAGTCCAAGGACGACCACGAAGATTAAAAGATACTTCTACCTCTTCACCAATTGCTAGGTTATCAAAAATTGACGTTCTGTCTTGTGTTGATTCAAAACGGATATACTCAACAAATTGTGGGTTTTCGGCATAAGCTACAATCATATCGCGTTTTTTGAATGATTCTGTCACTTGTTGTGTCGCTCCTATCTCGTGTACTTTTCCTCTAATTTCCATAATCAAAAAAATAAATATTAAAGCGTAAAATTAAGCAATTTTTGAGGAAGAGTTTAATTAACTTTGTACAAAATATGATGGAAGTTTTCAACACCCCCAATAAAGTTATTATAACGTGCAATAAGCGCTTATCACCTTATTTGCAACAGGAAGTTAAAGAGTTAGGTTTTGACATTGTCAGGGCATTTCCTACAGGAGTAGAATTAAAGGTCAGTATAAACGATACGATCAAGCTCAATCTGAACCTGCGCACAGCATCTCAGATTTTGTATTCGTTAAAAGAGTTTACGGCCAATAATCCGACGGAGCTCTATGAAGAATTGAGTCAAATCGCATGGGAAGAACTCATTCAATTTGACGGATACTTCTCTGTCAGCTCCAATGTAGACAATGAGACAATCAGCACACCATTATTTGCAAACGTCAAAGTTAAAGATGCAATCGTGGACCGTATCAAGGAAAAAAAGGGTATGCGCCCTAATTCAGGTCCGGACAATAATAAAGCGGTTGTGCACTTGTACTGGAAAGATGACCGTGCTGAAATTTTTCTCGATACCTCAGGTGAAACATTAGCGAAACATGGCTACCGGAAGATCCCGGGAAAAGCGCCAATGTTGGAAGCCCTGGCAGCCTCGACTATTATTGCGTCCAAATGGGATGGTAATTCTCCATTTGTGAACCCGATGTGTGGATCCGGAACTTTAGCTATTGAGGCAGCTCTGATTGCAACAAACAGAAAACCTGGATTATTACGCATGAACTATTCATTTATGCATTTCATAGGTTACGATGAAACAGTTTTCTTCCAGGAGCGTCGCGTACTTAAAGATCAGATCAATAAAAAAGCGGCTCCGCAAATTATCGCAAGTGATATCTCGGAAGAGGCTATCAACGTCTCCAAGATGAACGCAAGAACTGCTGGTGTAGAGCAATTAATTTCATTTGAAGTATGCGATTTTGCCGAAACACACGTTCCTAAAGAAGGAGGGGTCATTTTATTCAATCCTGAATATGGTGAACGTTTGGGCACACACAGCAAGCTAGAAATTACCTATAAGCGTATGGGAGATTTCATGAAACAGGAATGCAAAGGTTATAGAGGCTATATATTTACTGGAAATCCAGATCTGGCAAAGAAAATCGGGTTGCGCGCATCCCGACGTATAGAATTTTATAATGGTAAATTAGATTGTAGATTATTAGAATACGAATTATACGAGGGTACTCGCGAAAAAACAAAAGTATTGTATGAATAACATTATTGAGCGCACAGTAGCATTTGTGCAAGACCGGTTGAAATTTGCAGAAGCAGGCCACGATTGGTCGCATATTCAACGCGTATGGAACAATACGAAGTTAATTTTAGAAGATGAAGAAGCAGATGTTATGGTGTGCGAATTGGCGGCGCTATTACATGACATCGCTGACAGTAAATTCCATGATGGCGACGAAACAATCGGCCCTCGTGTTGCCGGAGAGTTTTTGGCAAGTCTAGAAATTTCGCCTGAGATCATCGACCATGTCAAGAAAATCATCTTCAACATGTCTTTCAAAGCAAGTTTAGGTGAAGTTTCATTCCATTCAAAAGAGATGGAGATCGTGCAAGATGCTGACCGTCTAGATGCTATTGGCGCAATAGGTATTGCCCGCGCGTTTAGCTTTGGCGGAAACAAAGGCCGTGAGATGTATAATCCCAACGTTCCCGTTCAGGAATATAAGGATAAGGAAGCGTACAAGCATTCGGAAGCTCCTACAATCAATCACTTCTACGAAAAGCTACTATTGTTAAAGAATAAGATGAATACAGAAGCAGCGAAAAGAATCGCAGCGCATCGCCATGATTATATGCTCAGCTTCCTAGATGAGTTCATGGCCGAATGGAACGGTAAAAAATAAATTACACTTAACAATTCCTAAATATAAAAGTGGTACTTTAGATCTTGTACATCGAGATAAAAAGTACCACTTTTTTTGTCTTATGTAAAATCAGCTTTTAAACAGATTTGTAAGAAATGATCCTATCATTAGGGGTCGATTTTTTACCATAAACATCTTAATCGGTAATATAAATGCCCAAAAAGAGAAATAGAATAGGAATAAATCAACGAGTGAAACGTGCAAATTATGCCGTTGAAAACAAACACTCATACATAATTATCACATGAAAAAACATATTTTTAGCTGTCTGACACTAGCCATGGTGATCTCATCTTCGGCATTATTTGCACAAACTAAAGCCATTGCGCATCGTGGCGTATGGAAAAACAGCCATCTTCCGCAAAATTCTATTGCTTCTTTAACAGCAGCCCACGACCTTAAGCTCTTCGGATCCGAATTTGATGTGCATTTGACCAAAGATAATATTCTTGTGGTCAACCACGATAATGATTTCTATGGTATCGATATTGCCACAGCAACGTACAAGGAGCTCTTAGAAAAGAAGCATCCTAACGGTGAATCTATTCCCACCTTGGAAGAATATCTTAACGCTGGAAAAAAATTAAAAGGTTTACGTCTTATCCTTGAATTGAAAATCAATAAACTAGGGGTAGAGCGTACACTTGAAGCGACAACAAAAACGGTGGAAATGGTTAAAAGCTTGAAAGCAGAGAAAATCACTGATTATATTTCCTTTAGCTTTGAGGCTTGTCAGAAGATTCACGAACTGGCGCCTAAGGCCAATATTCAATACCTCACAGGTGACAAAACTCCTGCTGAGGTGAAGGCTGCGGGAATAAATGGTTTGGATTATCACTTTTCGGTTTTCAAAAAGAATGCGACATGGCTGAAAGATGCACATCAACTTGGCATGAAAGTGAATGCGTGGACAGTAAACACAGAAGAGGAAATGACCAATCTAATTAATCAGAAAATTGATTTTATTACAACTGACGAACCTGAATTGTTGCTCCGTGTATTAAAGAAATAACAATACCGTTGAAATAGTCATGGTTCCTAATCAGTTGACCACTTATCAGGCCGACTTGATGAGCGTGACCGTTTCAGTACCTTTTTAAAAACTAGATTCTAAATGAAAAAAAGTATTATTCTCGCTTTAGCGCTCTGTCTATCCTTTCTGTCTTATGCACAGGAATTTATTGCAGCCAGCTATAATATCCGTCAAAGAAATACCGTCGATGTTGACAACATGTGGAACGACCGTAAAGTTCCGCTAACTAATCTGATTAAATACCATGGCTTTGATATCTTTGGTATCCAAGAAGGTTTTTTTGATCAGGTTCAAGACCTCAAAAAGCTCCTTCCTGGATTTGATTACGTGGGTGTTGGTCGCGACGATGGTGCACAAGAGGGCGAGCACTCGGCTATTTATTACAATACAAATCGCTTTAAAGCAATAAAGAGCGGAACTTTCTGGCTTTCAGCGACAGATACCGAACACCCGAATAAAGGCTGGGATGCAGCACTACCGCGGATCTGTACCTGGGGTATTTTTGAAGACAAGGCCAACAAAAAACGCTTCATCTTCATGAACACGCACTTTGACCATATCGGCCGCACTGCACGCACCGAGAGTGCCAAGTTGATTCTAGAAAAAGCAAAAGAGTTTGCCAAAGACCTACCTTTGATTTTAACCGGCGACTTCAATGTGGATGAAAAAGATGAGGCTTATTTCACATTAGCCAATAGCAAAGTAGTCACTGACGTACATGAACTGGCAACATTCAAATATGAACCCAATTCTTCCTTCAATGGCTGGGGCAAAAGCATCAGACCAACAGGCCGCATTGATCATATTTTTATTACCAAACCTTTCCAGGTTAAAAAATATGGTATCCTGACGGACACGTATATGAATAAATTCCCCTCAGATCACTTTCCAGTAGCAACGACGCTCTCCTGGAAATAATATCATGTTAATTACAACAACCCTATAACACAAACAGCAGGTTCGCTTAGAATCTGCTGTTTTATTTTGTGGGACAGCTTTTTATTTATACCGCATCAGGGATAGCGATTCAGCACGCTGTAGCGCATTTGCTACGATTCTTGACAATAGCTATGGTTCCTAGCAATTGCTTTAAACTTTCACATAAATTAACAGTCGATATGTTTAATTTTGACAGCAAAACAATAACATGATGAAATTTCCACTATTATATTGCACACTATTTGTCTCAGGACTACTTTATTCCAATGCAAGCGAAGCACAGATTTTTAAGAAAATCAGTGAAACATTGACAAAAGCAAATCAGGGCCAAACCGACAGTACTAAAACGACCACAGCATCAAAATCCAATACCTTGACGTCTTTATCCAACAAAGATGCTTCATTGGGGATCAAACAGGCTTTAAGCAATGGTTTAAATCTGAGTATCGAATCTTTAGCCAAGAAGGATGGTTTTTTGGGTGATGCGGCAGTAAAGATTTTGATGCCTGCCGAAGCACAGAAAGTAGAAAAAACACTTCGCGCTGTTGGTATGGGAAAATTATGCGATCAGTTTATACAGAGCATGAACAGAGCTGCTGAGGGAGCCGTTAAAGAGGCTGCCCCCGTATTTGTCAATGCACTTTCAAAGATGACAATTACAGATGCGACCAATATTCTTTTAGGCAGCAAAGAAGACGCCGCGACAACGTTTTTTAAAACAAATACATCGACAGAATTAACGAACAAATTTAGTCCTGTTATCAAATCTGCCATGGGTACAAACAATGTGGACCAGTATTGGACACAATTGACCTCAGCTTATAACAACCTCCCTTTAGGCAATAAAGTGGAGACAAATCTTACTGCATACGTTACGCAGAAAGCAATAGACGGTCTTTTCATCAAAGTTGCCGACCAGGAGTCAAAAATTAGACAGAACATAGGCGGCAGTAGAAATACCAATATTTTACAGAAAGTATTTGGTTACGCAGACGAAAAGAAATAGAGAACGATACACTTAAAAAAGGACCTGTCAACGATTTGATAGGTCTTTTTTTTGATTTGGGATCATCCAAGATTTCTGTTCACATAGCTATGGGTAAAACTTTACTGTTCAAAAGCGCTACAGCACATTGTATGTAGCAATAAATTATAGATAACAATAAATTCCTTTCAGCGGGAATTGGGGTCGTGCCCCCTCCTATGAGTTTCAGTTATTGTCAGTTTGTTAACAAATAGAATTAAACCTGTGGAGTAGGGACAAATTGTTTGTAAATGCAACCAAATTAAATTGCAAATAAAAAGCAATTTATCTAAGTTTGACCACCCTTATCACATTAAGGCTATTAGAAAATGAGCACATTTGAGATCAACAACATAAGTGATTTTTCGGTATCCGAAAGATTTCAACGCTATGTACAGATTGACACACAATCTGATGCAAATTCACCAACATGTCCTTCTACGGAAAAGCAAAAGAACCTTGGAAAGTTACTTGTAGCGGAGTTGCTAGCATTGGGTATTTCAGACGCAGCAATGGATGAAAATGGATATATCTATGCAACTATTCCATCCAATACTGCAAAGCAAGTTCCTGTTATCTGCTTCTGTTCTCATATGGATACATCTCCGGACTCTTCTGGAAAAGATGTTAAACCACTGGTTCATCCTAATTATCAGGGCCAGGATCTTGTGCTTCCTGACGACAAGAGTATTATCATCAAATACGCCGAACATCCCGATCTAGCCAATCAAATTGGCAATGATATCATTACAGCGAGTGGCACCACTTTGTTGGGTGCAGATGACAAAGCAGGTGTGGCCGAAATCATGGATGCTGCCCGTCTATTAATGAAACATCCTGAAATCAAACATGGTGATATCAAAATTCTTTTCACACCAGATGAGGAGATTGGCAGAGGTGTTGATAAAGCAGATTTGAAACGTTTAGCAGCAGATTTTGCTTATACAATGGATGGCGAAAGAGCTGGAACCATTGAGGATGAAACATTTTCAGCGGATGGAGCTACATTAACTATTCATGGTGTATCCGTACATCCCGGCTTTGCTAAGGGTAAAATGCAAAGTGCCATCAAAATCGCCAGTGCGGTAATTGATGCACTACCAAAAGATCGACTTTCACCTGAAAGCACCAACAAAAAAGACGGCTTTGTACACCCTGTTCATATCAGTGGATCTGTGGAAAAAGCTGAAATTCAATTTATCGTACGCGACCACGTTACAGCCAATCTAAAGAAACATGAAGATGAACTGGAAGGCATCGCAAAATCGATTGTGGAACAATATCCAAACTGCACCTATACTTTTGTCGTAAAAGAACAATACCGTAATATGAAAGAAGTGCTGGATCAGCATCCTGAAATTATGGAAATCGGCATGGAAGCCATCAACCGTGCAGGAATGGTGGCCGAAAGAAGGAGTATCCGCGGTGGAACAGATGGCTCCCGCCTTTCGTTTATGGGCTTACCTTGTCCAAATATTTTTGCTGGAGGGCATGCTTTCCACGGAAAACAAGAGTGGGTAGCTGTACAAGATATGGAAAAAGCCGTCAAAACAATTTTGCATGTTGTATCTTTATGGGAAGAAAAAGCATAAAGGAAAAATAAATTATAATGAAAAACGACGTATTAAAAGCAATACACTACAGAAGATCCGTATTTCAAGCTTCCTTTACTGAAGAAGAAGTCAGTAAAGAAGATATCTTGAGTATCTTGGAAGCGGCCAATGCTGCTCCAACACACAAAAGAACACAACCTTGGCGTTTTGTGATCTTCCGCAAAGAGGGATTAGAACGTTTAGGCACCGAATTGTCACGTATCTACAAATCGGTAACACCTACAGAGAAATATACTGAAGCAACTGAAATAACAATGGGCAAAAAAGCAACACAGTCAAACGTTGCCATTACGATTGTTGTCAATTATACGGGTGAAGTTCCTGAATGGGAAGAATTGGCTTGTACGGCTGCTGCAGTTGAAAACATGTGGTTGGCTGCGCACTCGCTAAATATCGGTGGATACTGGGCGACACCAGGTTTAATCAATCACTTGGGTGGTTTCTTAAATCTCGAAGAAAATCAAAAATGTATTGGTCTATTCTACTTAGGACACCACCAATCTGAGGTGCGTGAACCTAACCGTACACCCATTGCAGATAAAATTCGTTGGGAAGAGTAAATCCTCTCATCTTTATACACAGAGCGGGCGGCTCGGATTCTTCCGAGCCGCCCGCTCTGTGTATAGGTTAATTAATTATACGCAATAGGCAGCCTAAATCCATTTTTATTAAATATTTAATAATGAGTCCTTAACCATTTAACAATCTTGCAGGGATAATTTCGCAACATACTTGTGACAGACACTAATCAACTAAAAAGTGAAATTATTATGCAAAGACAGATCATTTGGTTAATCTCATTAACCATCATTACATTTTTTCAAATTCCAACTAACAGCTGGGCTCAGGGTACTGAAGCAACCATTACAGGCCGTATCATGGACAACAATGGCCCTGTAAAAGGAACGTCCGTATCAGTAAAAAATGAATCTACCGGGTTTAAACAAACAACACTGACGAACCAAAACGGTATCTATACCTTTCCACAATTACCTTTAGGCTCGCCATACAGCATATCGGTAAACCATGTTGGCTATGCAGAACAAAAAAAGACCGACTATAAATTAAGCTATGGTGACGAGCTCAATGTGGATTTCACCTTATCATCAGCTGAAAATAAATTGGATGAAGTTATCGTTCAAGGAACTGCAGCTGATCTAAAAAACAAGATCAAGACATTGGGTGCATCTACAGCTATTACGGCTAATGATCTCAAAAAAATGCCTGTAAATGGACGTAATTTCTCCTCGCTAATTGATTTATCACCTGTTAGCAGTGGAACAAATCTAGCTGGACAACGAGCATCTTCGACCAATTTTACGGTAGACGGCATGAATTCACGCAGTACAGTAGCTGGCGGGAACAGCGGTGGTGCCTATTCAATCTCCATGGAAGCGATTCGCGAATTCAAGGTAGTGACCAACGACTACGATGTTACGTTCGGCCGCAGCGGTGGCGGAAGTATTACCACAGTAACCAAATCAGGTACAAATACTTTAACAGGAAGTGCGTTCACTTTTGCACGCGCGGGCTGGCTTTCGAGCAAGTACAACCTTAATGGAACGGCACGTAAACAAAAATTCTCCACCTATCAATATGGATTCTCACTTGGCGGGCCAATCATCAAGGACAAAGCCCATTTCTTTGTAACCTGGGACCGTCAGATGGATACCCGCCCACTTCAGATCGCTGATATTCAAACAACGGAGGATATTGCACGTTACAAAGTAACGCAGGCTACTTTAGATGAGTTTACCCGCATTGCTGTAGGCAAATATGGCGCTAGCGCCGATCGTCTGTTTGGTTCTTTCGACAAAAAGAAAAAGACCGATGCTGCCTTTGCCCGCATTGACTGGCAGTTGAACGATAAAAACCTATTGACAATTCGTAACAACTTTGTCTACGACATGGACAATCAACAGGAAGGGGACAATACAGGGATCAATGCTTTTGAATCTTATACGAACAGAAGGTACATAAACAATAGCCTAATGGCCTCCTTGCGTACGTCTATCAACTCCAAACTGACCAACGATTTGAAGGTACAACATTTCTATGAACGTTCAGAAGCACAACATAATGTTGCTGGATTTGATCAATCACACAGTATTCCGCGTGCGATCGTCGAATCCGTTCAATCTGTAGACGGTACAAATAAATATACCAATTCAATACAGCTTGGTGGTCAGCGTTATGCGCCAGAATGGTTTAATGGAAATATGTTACAATTGGTCAACAACCTATATTATAATACAGATAAAATCAAATATACCTTCGGTGCAGATGTCATGTATACCAACATGGACTTCCGCTACGGCAGCGAAATGAATGGCCGTTTTTATTTTACCGGTTTACAAAATTTCGACAACCTGACTCCTTATCGCTATGCCCGTGATGTATATATGACCGACAAAGAAAACACCTTGGTCAACAATCTGGCTGTAGGTCTTTATGGACAGATGGAAGCTAAAATCGCAAGAGGTCTTGATGTTGTCGGCGGCCTACGTCTGGACAACACGAAATACCTAAAGAAGGCAACATTCAACCAAACGGTCTATGACGAACTGGGTCTCTCGACCGATAATGGGATCAATACTTTTCAGATACAGCCCCGTGTGCAGTTCAACTGGGATATCAATGAAGAAAAGAAAAATATCATCCGTTTTGGCGCTGGTATATTCGGTTCGGCCCTCAACCCCTATTCTATGTTAAACAATATGTTGTTTGATGGTTCACGCATTGCCGGTGTAGATATTACTGACCCGACCTTAATTCCCAAGCCAAATTTTGCAGGATATCGCAAGGATCCCGATACAGCTCCGGGACGTGAATTGTTGGACAACCCAAAGATCGAAAAACTTGTCACCATCAATACCAATAGCAAGGATGTGAAAGTGCCGACGGTATATAAAGCCAATATTTCCATCAATCACTTTTTCACACCTTCGTTACGTATCGGGTTAAGTGCTTACGGAACTTGGGGACGCAACAATTATATGTATGTAGATCGCAATATGGTGGAGGACCCTTACTTTAGGTTGACTGCCGAAGGTAACCGTGGGGTGTATGTTCCAGCATCGAGCATCAACACGACAAATGGTGCCGCCAACTGGACCAATAGCCGTAAAACCAAACAAATAGGCCGCGTACTGGAAATGAACAGCGAAGGGAAAAACAATTCTTACACCGTTGTACTGGACGGAACTTATCGTTATTATAAAGACGGTCAGATCACGATGTCTTACACCTGGAACGATACCAAAGACAATACCTCCTATAACGGTAATGTTGCCAACTCTGCCACCCTTTCCCTGATGGTCAAAGATGATCCACGCGACTTGAGTACGATGACATATTCGGACAATCAGTTCCGCCATAAAGTCGTCTTTTATGGTACCATGCCATCGTTATGGGGTGTTTCGATGGGTTTACGTTTCAGCGGGATTGCAGGAACACGCTATTCTTTAGCGGTCAATGGGAATGTCAACGGCGATTTTGTAAATTCCAACGATCTTGCCTTCGTATACGATCCAAATAACAAAAACACACCCGATTACATCAAAACCGGCATTCAAGCTATTTTAGATGATCCAAATGCAGAGCAGAGCATCAAAAAATACATCAATGGAAACCTCGACCGCATAGCTGAACGTAACGGTGGCATCAACGGTTTTTACGGCGTATTTGACCTGCACTTGGCCAAAAATCTAAAAGTTTACAAGAAACATGGTATTGAAGCTTCGATAGACATTTTCAATGTAGCCAACCTTTTGAAAAAAACTTGGGGTGTAGGACACAATCTGGGTAAACAGAATCTATATGCCATCAAAAGCTTCGATGCAGCGAATCAACAATATGTTTACAATATGAGTTCAGGCGTTGGCGTATCTAACTTAAATGGTAATCCTTATCAAGTACAATTGGGTCTGAGATATGCATTTTAAGTAATTCAGACCATATAAAAAAGCAGCGAGCCATTTCTTTCATAGGAAATGGCTCGCTGCTTTTTATCAGATCACTTTTATTTTTTTTCAATTCCAAAACAATGCGGAGGTTTAATGACAGCTGCTTGTGCCGGATTATTTTCCGCTTTGACGGGGAAAACAATCTTTAAACGTCCTTTTGTTCCCTGCCATTTTGGTCCATTCTGTAGAAGGTGAACCGTTTCATTAAAGAGTAACTGATCGGGTTGCCCTTCGGCACTAATATTGGTGGGCACTCCATTTTTGTCGACCGTAAAATTAACAATAATTTCGCCTCCTCCTGCAGGCGCTACCGACTTCTGATTGAGGTACTGTTCAAAAATTTTCCATCCTTCACGGGGTGTTGCATCCCCCCCGTCCAACAAAGGTTGAACAGATACCCTATTTTCAGGTTCACTTAATTCTACATCCGTTGTACGCTCAGCTTTACCGCTAAAATGTTTAAAATATAGCAGGGCCAATAAAGTCACAAACAGTACACCTGCGGTAGCACCTATGGCCAAACGCTGCCATGTGAAATACTGGGCGTGTCTTGTTGCAACAGTATCTTCCACCCTACGATTGAGGCGCTGTTGTAAGAGGCTCAATTGCCGGGCATCCACACCATTTTGTAATCGGTAACCATCGATGGCATCTTGTAAAAAGGGATCTTCCAACGCTTCACGTTCCAACTGAAACATCTCCTCTTTACTCATCAAACCTTGGATGTAATTATGGATCCTTGATAATTGATAATTATTTTCCATTTTCTTTCCTTTCCATACAGATTTTCAGATTGCGCTTTCCATTTTGGATAGCACTTTTGACCTTATTCAAATCATATCCAGTCAAATCTGCAATATCTTTATAACATTTTTGCTCGAGATAAAACAAACGTACACATTCCTCTTGTTCGCGGTTTAAAGTTTGCATACAGCCTTCCAGTTTCTCGAAATCCTTTTCTTCCCATTTAGCTTCACTGGTATCATTTAGCTTTTGTTCGCTTTCAAACAAATTGTTTTCAATATCAACCTGCGTGGTCCGCTTATCCTTACGTAATTGCATAAGGCAATAATTTTTACTGTAAACGTGTAACCAGCTCTTAAAATTATCGACTTCATATTGACGAAGCTTCGGTATCAGTTCTTCAAATATCTGCATCACAGCATCCTGACTACGATCGGGATCCTGTAAGTATTTAAAGCACACACCATAAAGCAAAGACATATAGGGCGAATATAGTTTCCCCAGTGTAGACAAGTCACCGCTTGTTTTATAGTGTTGTAAAAGCTCTTTTTCGTTCATGCGCAAATCATTCACCTTAATGATGATTTAATATACAAATTTCCATATATAAAAAAAGGAGCTATTGAAAATTACCGAAAAAAGAAAAACCGTCCCCATGATGAAATGGAGACGGTCGATAAGAATATAATATGAATTACGGATTTAATTTCCTTGTTTCCAATTGTATCGCAGTGTAACGCCGTAAGTCCTTGGATCGGCAACTACACCTGCGTATTGCCCATAACTTCCAGGCGCCGCCAGCAACTGTTCGTAGTAATCTTTATTTGTTAGATTTCTACTCCACACAAACACCGAAATACCATTCGATCCCCTGAATCCTAACCTGGCGTTCAATACCGAATAGGCATCAATATTTAGGTATTGTGAGGGGGAAGAACTTGATGAAAATTTAGAGCGGTGAAATAGGTCTGCGCCCAAAAAGTAAGATCCATTAATCCCGATCAGCTTACCGCTTTTATTCGCTTCGCCACCCAGCGACCAGGACCATTTGGAAACACCAGGAAGGACGCCGCCAGAGATATCTTTAAAAGCCTGAGCTCCGCCAACCTCTTCTAAAGGGACAGGTGCATTGGTAAATTTGACATACTTGGCATCTGTATAGGCTAGCGCTCCATTCAATCGGAGAAAATGTCCGATGTTGATGTTTCCATCCAATTCAACTCCCTTTACACGCACCTTCTCGGCATTGGCCAGATAACCACGGTTCACCCCAGGTTCAGGAGTCTGCACTTGGGTCTGATAGTCTTTGATATCCGTTTGGTAGACGGTCAGATTGAGGAGTGAATTGCGTGTTGGATTTGTCTTCACACCAATTTCCTTATGACGTACAGCCTCAGGTTTTACTTCGGCGAGATCCAGCAACACTGCTCCATTGGCTGTCGGCAATCCACCAACGTTGATACCAACAGGTTTATAGCTGATGGAATACGTTGCATAAGCATTTATCTTCGGATTGAAACGATATCTTGCCGATAGCTGACCTGAGAAATTATCGGCATCCGCATTGATATCAAAAGTCTGATTGGTATATACACCGTTCTTTAAGGCTAGCAGTGCCGGGTCTGACGTCTGCAAACCACCATAGGTCTGCCTATCGTAGTTAGCCACCTTTTTATCGTAGTTGTAGCGCAGCCCTGGGAGGATGTGTAATTTTGGTGTCACAGCCCAATCAATCTGTGTATAGGCTGCCAGGCTTGTACTCTTAATTCCGTAAACGGTCTTGATTCCAAAATTGTCAAATAATCCTGGTGTCTGCCACAAAGCACTGGTAGAGCTTTTTTGAAAACGCCAAAAGGCAGACCCTGTTTCTTCGGTATGTACGGGATCTGTACCCAGATCCTGCCAAAGGCCAAATAAACCAACAACCCCGCTGACCTTTTCACTGATTTTTCCAGAGTATCTGAATTCCTGTGACCACTGATTATGGACGGAATTACCTGCTGAAACGGTGTATACCGGAAGTCCCAAGTAATCGCGGTCATTGAGCGGAACCCATGTCCATGTCCGCCACGCAGAAGTTGAGGTCAGTGTCCCTTCTCCAATCTTGATATCGGCATTCAATGCGACACCACCCAATTTATTATCAGCTTTGGACTGTGTATCCAAATCTATCTTACGCTCGAAGGCACTTTTATAGGGCAACTCGTAGCCAAGATCTTTAATAATTGCATCAAATTGTCTGTAGTCCGCACGCTGTGTTTTTACAACTCCGGCAACCGCCCAACCGTAACCATCAGGCTTTTGTGATGACACGTCCCCAGAAAGCACCAGTTTGATATTTTCAGTCGGGGTAAACAGCAATTGCCCTCTAAAGCCCAGGTTGTTGATATCATTGATCTTCCTATTGGTATGTACATTAAACAGGTTTCCATCCCGTTGTGTGCCAGAGAAAGAAGCTCTCGCAGCCAGGTTTTTGGCCAATGGCCCTGAGATTGAAGTCTTCGCCTGAATAAAACCTTGGTTTCCGTAACTGACTTCCACATTGGCCTCTGGTGTGAATTGTGGTAAACGTGAGGTTATATTGAATGCACCTGCTGTTGTGTTCTTTCCAAAGAGTGTACCTTGGGGTCCACGCAGTACCTCTATCTGGTCGATATCAATAAAGTCTAGCCAAGTCGCGGCAGGACGGGCAATATATACACCATCAAGATAAAATCCTACACCAGGATCGATACCATCATTGGTGAGGCCATAAGTTGAGCCCAGTCCCCGGATATTAAGCGTCGTATTACGTGCATTCGATGCATATAACTGAACTGTAGGTACAAGCTCTTTTAGTCGATTGACATTAAATGCCCCTGCATCCTCCAATGCAGCGCCACGAATAATCGATATGGGAATCGGAACATCCTGTAACTGTTCCTTACGACGGCGTGCAGTGACCACTACTTGATCCAATGCTTCCAATCGTGGTGTAAGTTCAATCACTGCCGGAGAATGGTCTACAACGATATGACGGGTTTGATAACCGACAATGGATACAATCAATGAAAATGGCAATTTTTGTCCAGTTACAAACTGAAAAACGCCTTTACTGTCGGTTTTCACCTGGTGTGTAACGGCCTCCAACTGAACCGTTACGCCTTGCAGAGGCTCTTTTGTTACGGCGTCAATTACGGTACCTGTTAACGAGGCATTTATAATAGGTTTAGGATTTTCTACTTGCGCGTAGGTATGGTAAGAACCTGTTAAAAGCAAGCTAAAAATGACGCTAATTCGAAAAATAGCATTTTTTTTCATAAATTTATTCAGTTTAATGGTGAATCTAAAACAAGTGCCAACGCCAATCGATACTTGCTTCATTGTTAAAACTTTGTAAAAGGGAAGCCTCGGCTTCCCTTTTCTAATATAAGAGAGTGTAAGAGAGAAATTTTAACAACACATTCGTTTCTTGTCACTTTTTAGGGTAACAACAGATCCTTCTACCGAAGCAACCAATAAACTTGTTTTTGGAGAGTAATTTTGTTTCATTCTTTTTATCTTGTTATTTTCTTTTATTTCCTGCTGCATAAACGAATCAATTTATGCACTTATCAAGCGGCAATCTCAAACAACTTTAATCACATGTCTTTTTTATAAAATCAATTTCATGGCTAGTTCGATTCATAATCAAGTCAGTCCTTTTTGCTCGCCTTCCTATTTACCTGTAAATCAGATAACGATACAAATATATAAATATTTTTTAAAAGACTACTAATTTGATAGATTTAATGATGTTTTTTTTCAAAAAGCCATTAAACATTAATTTTAAGACACTTAAAGCAAATAAAAAGCGCTTCGAATTTCTTTCAGCATGAAAAAAATCACGAAGGCAACCATCCTACACACCAACAGTCCAGCGAAAATCAAGAAGCAAGCAATTTTATAAAAAACGAAGATCTGTGCTACGAATCTGAAAAAAACGCTACTCATAAACCCTTGATGAAAAAGCATAAAAAAGGCCGTCCTAGTTAGACGGCCATCTTTACAATCATATTTTAACGATCTATTTCACCTTGAAACACTTACCGTCTTAGCGAAATAGCACCAGAGCAATCAATAGGGTAATAATAACATTAAAAGTCTGGGCAATCAGAAAAGCATATAGCGGTTTCTTGTTATCTTGAGCAAAAAGATCCTTAAAGTTCGTTTCCAAGCCAATGGATGTAAATGCCAAGGTAAACCAGAGGCCCTGTAAGTTTTTCAAACTTCCTTTGACCGCATCAATCTTCTCAGGAGATATCACGAATGAAAAGAGCAACGATGCAAATACAAATCCCAACACAAACTTCGGAAAACGTTCCCATATAATTTTTAGCGTAGGCTTATCCCGCTTGGTTTCATCATCAACCGATTTCGCATAAGTCCAATAAATACTGATTGCAAAAGCAGCTAGCCCCAACAATACGTTTTGGGAAAATTTCACAATGGTACTGATTTTCAACGCTTCTTCTCCTACCAGGGAACCTGAAGCCACGACAGCACCGGTTGTATCAATACTCCCGCCGAGCCAAGCACCGGTAACTTCTTGCGACAAGCCCATCCACTCCGCCATATAAGGCATGAAAATCATCATTGGAATCGCTGTAATAAGAACCAGTGAAATGACATAGGAAAGCTTTTTGCTATCACCTTTAATTGCTCCCGAAGTTGCTATCGCTGCGGAAACACCACAAATAGATACTGCACTCGACAGCATTAGGGACATCTCCTTGTCAATCTTTAATTTTTTACAGATCCAGAACGCAAAATACCAAACAGACAATACGACAGCCAGTGCTTGAATAAGCCCCAAGGATCCCGCTTTCAGGATATCCCCGAAGATCACGGTAGTCCCGAGCAGAATTAGGCCTATCTTGACATACAGCTCGGTACTGAGCGCCTCTTTAAACCAATTAGGCAGTTTAAAGCAATTGCTGATGACTAAACCGATAATCAAACTAAAAATTACAGCTTCGAGATTATATTCTTTAACCGTTGCATTTCCTGCCAGCACCAATGCAAATACGGTAAGGATAAATACAACAGGAAATACAACGAATAAATGTTTCACAGATTTCCCCAAAAGAAAGGCGCCCAATATCGCGGTAACGAATACAAAAATAAACTGCTCAAAAAGCTTCATTAAATTTGTCGGGTCGAAAACCGTTGCGACGAGTTCGGCGGAATTACTCCACGAAAAACTAGGTACTGGCGCAACAATTCCTGAGAGTGCAAGAAATATGGTAGCGATCCCCAAAATGACGACTACCCAGTCTTCTGTAAATGTAAATGATCTTGAAGATGTCATATAATGGTTAGGGTTTAAAAGGTTAAATGTAGCATAATTACAGTGACTTTCTAGGATTGTAACACAAAAATGGCCGAAGATTTCTCTCCGGCCATTAACCAAAACCAATAATCTATTACCAATCAAAAACAATATTTATTCTCATCTATCAATTTCTTTGCGATTCGCTGACGTGCATCTTTCACATTAAATGGCTGTGCTTTTGTGAATCTGCGCAAACCAACCAACATCATATTCAGTTCATCACCTTCACCAAAAGAATATAATGCTTCTTTACCGGCGGCGCTGATTTTATCAATAGCACCATACAGATAGATCTTAGCCATATCTTTTGCATAGTCTGCTTTATCAGATCCTGTATGCAGCAATTTTTCTGCGCGCAACAAGACTGACTCGGTGATATAAACATACCCGATAATATCAGCAATATTCATGAGGATTTCCTCTTCTTTGGAAAGGGACATCATCAATTTTTGCACAGCTGCTCCCGCAATCAATAACCCTGCTTTTTTAAGGTTTGCCACAATTTTCTTTTCTACAGCGAAAGGCGCATCGTCCTCTTCACCAAAATCTGGAATAGCGAGTAGCTCTCCAGCTACAGCTTGGGCAGGTCCCATCAGATCCAATTCACCTTTCATGGCCCGTTTTAACAGCATGTCAACGACAAGCAATCGATTCACTTCATTCGTACCTTCAAAGATCCTGTTGATCCGTGAATCCCGATAAGCGCGTTCCATTGGCGCATCTGCCGAGTAACCCATTCCACCATAAATCTGTACCCCTTCGTCAACCACATAATCCAACATCTCCGAACACCATACTTTGATGATAGCGCACTCAATTGCAAACTGCTCCACAGACTTCAATTTTGCTTTAGCTTCATCCATACCGCCAGCAATCAATGCATCGTAGGCATCATCAATATTTTGACCGGCACGATACGATGCCGACTCCACAGCAAACAAACGTGTTGCCATCTCAGCCAGCTTATAACGAATGGCTCCAAATTTAGAAATCGGCAGATTAAACTGCACACGTTCATTGGCATACTGCACCGCATGATTGATCACCATACGTGCCGAACCGATCGTGGCGGCGCCCAGTTTTATACGACCAATATTCAGGATATTTACAGCAATCTTAAATCCATTTTCACGATCAGAAAGCATATTCTCTACAGGAACGGCGCAATCATTGAAAAAGATCTGACGTGTTGAAGATCCCTTAATACCCAATTTATGTTCTTCGGGATTCATCGTGATGCCACCAAAGTCTTTCTCTACAATAAATGCCGTCAGGTTTTTATCATCATCGATTTTTGCAAATACGATAAAGATATCTGCAAAACCACCGTTTGTAATCCACATTTTTTGTCCGTTGATCAAATAATGTGTCCCTTCGGCATTTAATTTTGCGGAAGTACGACCCGAATTTGCGTCCGATCCAGCATTGGGCTCTGTCAAACAATATGACGCCTTCCATTCACCGGTAGCAAGCTTTGGAACATATTTTGCCTTTTGGGCATCATTACCATAATACAAAATAGGCAGCGTACCGATTCCCGTATGAGCAGACAATGCGACAGCAAAAGAAAACCCGCCACCTACCGCATCGGCAACAAGCATAGAAGTGTTGAAATTCTTGCCGAAACCACCATATTCTTCGGGAATAGAAACACCCAACATCCCCAGTTCACCGGCCTTATCCATCAAACTAGGCATAAGTCCTTCTTCTTGCGCATCGATACGGTCCAGCTTGTTCAATACTTCTGTATCCAAGAAATCCAAGCAGGTCTGACGAATCATTTTGGCTTCTTCATCAAATTCTTCCGGAATAAAAACGGCTGTATAGGGAGTCTCTCTAATCACGAACTCTCCGCCTTTAATTGCTTTATTTTCACCCATTGTCTTTTTAGATTTATATGGACCAGCAAATCACTGCTTAGTGATGATGCTGTCCACAATGTTTTTAAATACTTCTATGCGTTATGAGATCAGAGATCCATATTTCGTTTATATTGCTATTCTTAGCGGCTAATTTCAATCCAATAACTCAAAAATACCAGCAGCTCCCTGACCAGTTCCGACACACATCGTCACCATGCCATATTTTTTGCCTCTGCGTTTTAACTCGTTTAAGACTTGGACCGTCAATTTAGCTCCTGTACATCCAAGTGGATGCCCTAAAGCGATGGCACCGCCATTGACATTTACTTTCTCTTCGTCTAATCCAAGTTCACGAATAACGGCTAGCGATTGAGAGGCGAAAGCTTCATTCAGCTCAAAAAGGTCAATATCTTCCTTTTTAAGACCGGCTCTTGCCAAAGCCTTGGGTATGGCATAGATAGGTCCGATACCCATAATGCGGGGCGGAACACCTGCTACAGCAAAACTAACGAGCTTTGCTATAGGTTTTACACCAAGCTCTTTCACTTTTGCTTCAGACATCACCAAGACAAATGCAGCCCCATCAGAAGTTTGTGAGGAATTCCCTGCTGTGACGGAACCATTCGCTGCAAAAACTGGTTTTAATTTCCCTAAAGCTTCCAGGGAAGTATCGGCTCGAGGACCTTCATCCGTATCAACGACATATTCACGCGTTGCAATCTTGCCGTCTTTCAAATAATTTTCTTTTACGGTGATAGGTACGATACCATCTTTCAAATGACCATTTTGAATAGCTGCAACTGCCTTTTGATTTGACTTAAGTGCAAAAGCATCCTGATCTTCACGTGAGACATTGTAATCTTTGGCTACAGCTTCGGCAGTCAATCCCATACCCCAATACCAATCTGGATGTTCTTTTGCCACGACAGGATTAGGCACAATTTTCCAACCTCCAAAGGGCATTCCGGACATCACCTCTACCCCACCGGCAATAATAACATCGGCCATCCCAGTCTTGATCTTTGCTACCGCTGTTGCAATAGTCTCCAAACCTGAAGCGCAGTATCGATTAACGGTTACTCCCGGGACCTTATCCGTGTCCAATCCCATCAGTGAAATGAAACGTGCCATATTGAGTCCCTGCTCCGCTTCCGGCATGGCATTCCCAACGATGACATCATCTATATCTTCTTTATTTAAATTTGGCACAGTGGATACAAGATGTTTAATAACATCCGTGGCTAAATCATCCGCCCGCATAAAGCGAAATACTCCCCGCGGCGCTTTGCCTACTGCTGTACGAAATCCTGCTACTATATATGCTTCCATTATTTTTATTTTTTTCGTGAGTAGTGATTTTTAGTTCCGTAAAGGCTTACCCTTGGTCAGCATAAATTGAATCCTTTCAAGCGTTTTGCGTTCGGCACAAAGCTCGAGGAAAGTTTTACGTTCAAGATCCAGTAGATACTGTTCAGATACTTCGGTCGGTGACGATAAATTTCCACCACACATCACCCAGCCTAGTTTTTCTGAGATCTTTCGATCATAATCAGAGATATAATTACCTTCACGCATCGATGAAGCCCCTACATACACGATCCCTAATCCTTGGTTTCCTAAAACCTTGATATCATTGCGTGGAGCAGGCTGAACATAACCCTCATCAGCCAATTCCAGTGCCTTTGCTTTGGCATCTGCCAAAAGGCGGGCACGGTTCATTGTAATTGCAAATTTATCTTTCTGCAAATAGCCGAGTTCATAGGCTTCATAAGCAGAAGTCGAAACTTTCGCCTGCCCAATGGTCAGGAATTTATCTTTTAAGGTGTTCTGAACAATCTGATCCTCCTTAAATTCCTCCGAGGCACGTAGTGTAAATTCTTTGGTTCCACCGCCACCGGGGATAACACCAACGCCAAGTTCAACCAAGCCCATATAAGTTTCGGCGTGAGCCTGAACAAAATCAGCATGCATGGAAAATTCACAGCCCCCACCGAGGGTCATTTGAAATGGCGCAACGACTACAGGTATTGACGAATAGCGTAAGCGCATGGATGTATTTTGAAAGGCACGAACGGCCATATTCAATTCATCAAAATCCTGTTCTACAGCCATCATGAAAATCATTCCAATGTTGGCGCCAGCAGAAAAGTTTTTCCCATCATTGGACACCACTAAACCGCGATATTCCTTTTCAGCGAGATCAATAGCTTTATTCAGGCCCTGGATAACATCTCCGCCAATGGTATTCATCTTGGTATGAAATTCACAGTTAATGATACCATCGCCAAGATCAATAATAGAAACACCCGTATTTTTCCAGATTGTTTTACTTTCCCGAATATGATCCAATACGATCAGATCTTCCGTTCCGGGAATAGCTTTATAAGATTTGGTCGCAATATCATAATAGTGACGTACACCATTTTCAATTTTATAGAATGATTCACATCCCGCTTCCAACATCTCGTGTACCCAGGAAGCAACCTCCCCATCCTGACCTGGAAGTCGTTTTTCTTCGGCCTTAATTTTAGCTAAGGTCTCTCGGACACCTAGCGCATCCCATACTTCAAATGGTCCTAACTCCCAACCAAATCCAGCACGCATGGCATCATCAATGCGGAAGAAGTCATCTGTAATTTCGGGAACACGGCGGGACACATATTCAAACAATGGATAATGCATGGCACGGAAAAGTTCCGCCGCTTTATCGCTTCCTTGTTCATATACTTTCATCCGCTTGCGGATATCCTCCACAGGCTTGGTGGCTTCCAAAGTAGCTGATTTCACTTTTTGCTGTGAACCAAATTCCAGTGTTTTTAGATTTAAAGACAAAATCTCCGAATTACCATCGGCAGCTTTTACTTTTTCATAAAACCCTTTCTTGGTTTTCTCACCCAACCATTTATTCTCTACCATCTTATTGATGAATGTTGGAAGTTGGAAGACACCCTTGGCTTCATCTTCGGGCGCATTCTGTGCCAGTCCATTGGCAACATTCACCAAGGTATCAAGTCCTACAACGTCAGCCGTACGAAAAGTTGCCGATTTGGGATGCCCCATTGCGGGACCGGTATATTTGTCGACCTCTTCCACTGTCAACCCCAAGGGTTCCACTAAATGGGTAACCGCCAACATCGAATAAACACCGATACGATTACCAATAAATGCTGGTGTATCCTTACACAATACAACCGATTTTCCCAGCATCTTATCGCCAAAGTGAAGAATAAAATCAATTACCTCAGGCTTGGTGTGCGGTGTGGGAATAACTTCCAATAAAGGAAGATAGCGTGGTGGATTGAAGAAGTGCGTACCGCAGAAATGATCTTTAAAATCTTCACTTCTGTCCGCTGTCATTAAATGAATAGGAATACCAGAAGTATTGGAAGTAATCAATGTTCCAGGTTTACGAAATTGCTCAACACGCTCGAAAACAGACTTTTTAACATCAAGTCGCTCAACGACAACCTCTATGATCCAGTCCACATGAGCAATATCTTTTAGATTATCATCAAAATTTCCTGTTTTGATACGTCTGACAAATGACTTGCTATAAATTGGCGAAGGGTTTGTTTTTAAAGCCGTGTCTAGGGAGCTGTTGACAATTCGGTCCCGAACGACCTTACTCTCCAACGTGAGACCTTTGGCTTGTTCCGCTGGCAGCAGTTCACGCGGAACGATATCCAACAATAAAACTTCAACACCAATGTTAGCAAAATGACAAGCAATTCGCGAGCCCATAACACCCGAACCGAGAACCGCCACTTTTCTAATATTTCTGTTCATCATAACATATTTATCATGCACTTCTGTACATTTGGTTTAACTTCTAAACGATTACTTCTTCCTTGTAACTGGTTGCAAGCTCATTGAGTTTCGCTAAAGAAGCAATCAATTGATCACGTTCATTTTCTGAAAAATTATCCGCTAAGTATTGATTGAAATTACGCACCACATCCTTGGCAATTCTTCTTTTCTCCCGACCCAATTCAGTCAAGTATACTTTTACTGACCTTTTGTCGGTTTCACTCGTTTCACGGTATATAAATCCCAATGACTCCAAATTATTTAACACCCGGGACAAACTAGTTGTTTTAACTCCTGTCAAATTTGCAATCTGAGAAACAGGTGTACCCTCTTTATGGATGTTAATCAAAATATAACCTGCAGCCTGGGTAAAACCGTACTGCGAAGCAATTTGATTATATTTATTGGCTATTGTCTGCCAGCCTGTTTTTAAAAAATAGTCGATTGTCTGATTTTGGTTCATAAGCGTACTCACAAGCTATTTATTATGCTTGCATAACAAATATACCAGTTAGTAATCAGAATAACAAGATCCAAAATATAAATTTTGTCATATATTCGTCAGCATGACTGCGCTTCATATTTCTTAGCTGAATTTGCCAATAATAGAAAATGTGGAAAACTTTTAAGCACTGAAATACAACCAAATAAAACAAAACATAAAACTTTTATTAACAGCTCCTGTTTAATAATCAAAATTAATTCCGTTAACTTTGTCCTGAACAAACATCAACACCGTATGGCTTTAGTAAACATACCTCGCTTGGACTTGCTACATTATACTCAAGGAACCCAAGAACAACGAAATCAATTCATCCAAGATATTGGCAAGGCTTTTAACGAAACGGGCTTTGTAACGATTGCAAATCATGGCTTATCAAAAGAGCTGATTGAAGAATTATATCAGGTAGTGCCTGAGTTTTTTGGTTTGCCGACCGAGACGAAGGAAAAATATGAATTTCCAGAACTTGCAGGTCAACGTGGCTATACAGCAAAAGGAAGAGAAAAAGCGAAAGATGCGAAGACTCCTGATTTAAAGGAATTTTGGCAACGCGGTCAAACGATCGTTGGTGAAGAATACTCCAAAGCTGATTTTCCGGACAATCCTGAAGTGGCTGAAATACCTCGCTTTAATGGTGTGACAGCTGAGGTCTATAAAAAATTAGAAGATACAGGCCGGGACTTATTAAAAGCGATTGCTACCTACCTCGATCTGGAAGAAGATTACTTTGAAAAATATGTTATCAACGGTAATTCTATTCTACGTGCAATACACTACTTCCCAATCAGCGATCCGGATGCCTTATCTCCAGATGCTGTACGTGCAGGCGCTCACGAAGATATCAACCTCATCACCTTATTGATTGGGGCTAGTGCAGATGGACTTGAAGTATTGACAAAAGACGGAGAATGGTTCCCTATCAAAGCCAAAGGTGAAGATATCGTCATCAATGTGGGTGATATGTTGCAACGGTTAACAAACAATAAGTTGAAATCCACTACGCATCGCGTAGTAAACCCGCCACGTGAAAAAATGGGTACTTCCCGTTTTTCTATTCCATTCTTTTTACATCCAAAATCCTCCATGAGTTTGGCTTCATTAGATTCCTGCATCGATGCGGAACACCCGAAGGTCTACGAAGATTATACCGCTGGTCAGTACCTGGATGAACGATTAAGAGAAATCGGATTAAAAATGTAAGACTCCGCATCATTTAAATTGGTTTAAATGAGCAGAATAGCATATAAAAAAGAAATGGCCGATCCTAGGATCGGCCATTTCTTTTTTATGGATATGAAAGCTATTTCAACTTATAACCTATACCAACATTCATAAAGATATTATGCAATCCGAAACTAATACTTTCAAATCCGGTTTTCATAATATTATTGAAACCATAATCCAACTGTGCCAACGCAAAGAATCTTTTGTCGATAGCATAATGGGCTCCCAAACTCATACCAACATCAATACTCCTGACACTCTCCGAGAAATCATAATCGGCATTATCCACAACAATTTTATTTCCAGTAGGTTCTTCATGTCTAAGATAGCCATTGTAAGCCTCGCCATAGAATTCCTTTTTTACCGCAAAAGAAATATAAGGACCTGCCTGCACATTCCAACGATTTGAAAGCTGATAAGTCGCTTGAATCGGCACAGACAGATACAGATTATGCACTTTGGTTGTAATATCACCCGTATAATAACCTCTCAGCTCCTCTTTTGCATCATTCACAGCATTGAATGTCGTCTTATATCCCTTAACACTCGCTTTTGTATCCATGCCCTTTCCTTCGAAGACGAGTCCCAAAGATACTCCCCATTTGGGATCAATATGATAGTTTGCCCTTGCTCCGACAAAAAAGGGAACATTCGGATTATAGCTTTTAATTTTTCGGATTTCACGTGGCAGTGAAAGCGGTGCGGCTCCGCCGATCTTACCGCCAACCATCACATCAAAACCTAATTTACTTTCACCCGATGTATTTTCCTGCGCATTTGCAACAGACCCTATCAAAACCATCGCAGCAAGTGCGATTGTATATTTTATCATTTTCATTATTTCTTCGTTACAATTTTGAGATCATCCACCGTTAACTTACTACCGACAGCACCAATAAAATTATCACCATATTTACTCGAAGACATCACAATAGCAATGCTATAATCCAAATTGGCAACGTCAGCATCATTTACTTTCGCCGTGTACTTAAATGGCAATGTAAACTTGACAAAACCATTGGTCGCTGTTGCGCCACCATTTTCCAGCCTGGCTATAGCCACTATACTTGGATCTTTCAAAATATTATGTCCAGTCAAATAGGAAACTTTCTTCTTCGGATCAGGCTCCGAATCCATCAGCTGCTTCCGATTATAAAAAACCGCATAGATATCACAGGAATCTTTGGTATTGACCGGCTTCATGTTTTCGTCCGTCACCGTCGCGCCAGGACTATATTTATAGTAACCTTCCAAAACCAAGGGTATCTGATTGAAAGGAAGACCAAACTGCGTTGCCGAAAGTGGATCTGTCAATACAGGTCCCGTGTCAAACGCTCCTATAAAAAGATTTCCCGCAGCAATAGGTTTCTTGAACATCGCCCCAAAAGCACCGGTCAACTTCGTTTCCAATAAAGCCGCTTTCGATCCTGAATGTGCATCCGAACTCGTTTTAGTAGGGTATGACTCGGGCTCCTTTGCACCTCCTCCCAAGCTCAATGTCAAGGAGAAACTTGGATTTCCGGAAGCCCAATTATAGAAATCCTGGCCATCAATTTTATTATAAAATATGGTGTATTTATCATCTTTATCGATCGCCGTATCTTCAAAACCATATTCTGTTGGAACAAATCCACCATCTGTTTTCACAATTTTAATCAGGTAGTTCTTTGTAAACTGATGATCTTCGGACGTAACTTTATAATATACGCCGTTTTTTAGCAATTCATCAACAATTACTTTATTCATATCCTGAGTTCCGGCCGGCATTTTCAAAGAATCCTTCAAAAGTTCAATCGAGGCACCAGGAGTCAGGTCAAAAGTCATATTCAACTTGGTAAGATCATGAATATTGGGCTGAAGATAAAGTGTAACTTGCGTATTTGAGATAACCGGGTTCAGCAAGAAGACATCTTCATCGGCATGAACACCGACAATATCCGCTTCCATATTAAGCGCTTCTTCCTTTATACAACTTCCCAAACTGAAAAGAAGCATAAAACAGATTACCCACGAGTAATTTCGTGTTCGTTTCATAAAAATAATATTTAGTGTAAATTTAATGATCGATGTTATTGAGCGATACATCGATTTGGCAAAGCTACCATTCCTCGCTCCAAAAACAGCTCTTTTAATACCTTTTATGCACCAAGCAACTAATTCTTTACACGTAAACCACACTTAGCGCCCACTAATTTCTTGTCTAATCTTCGCGGGCAGGCTTTCGACAATAAGTTGATAGCTATGCAAAATCAACTCTTCAAGCTTTCTATCATCAAGTTCCCGATTGGCAATAATGGTATTCCAATGCTTTTTATTCATATGATACCCCGGAAGCACTGTGTGTTCGTGCCTTTCACGCAGTTCGATTGCCCACTCCGGATTACACTTCACATTAAACCGCAGCTCATCAATCTGATCCAGTCCCACCAATAAAAAAATCTTGCCACCAACCTTAAATACCAGTGTATCCGGACCAAATGGCGTCTCTTCCATAACTGGTCCAATAGATAAACAATATTCCCTCAGATCTTCAATGTTCATATTTTTTTTAGTTTTAGTTATCGCTCAAGCTAATCTGAATGCCCTTCATAAAATGGACAATAATTCATATAAAGCTAACAAAAACAGCGGGTCGTTTTACTTAAAATCTTTTAATCTTTAGCAAAGGCGATATTAAACCTATTGGCAATAAAGCGATATGGATACAAAGAAAAACAATTGCGGAATAAACTGGGATTAGACAATGAAAAGGATAGGACAACCTCGGTCTTTATAGGAATTATCGACGGATATGAAGCGGTACTCATTCGGAGCTTCTTCGCTTGTAACCGAAGAAGCTCCGAATGAGTACCGAACAAGTACCGAGGAAGCACCGAACAAGCAGCGTTAAAAGGCAGAATATATTATACTGAAATAGGCTTACATATACCAAAGTTAAACGCGGACTGTTACAGCGAATTCTTTCACTTTTTCAAACCATGCTCAGGAAAGACCAGGTCTACTCCTGAGATGATTATCCGGTTAAACTTTAAAATTGCCAGTCTATTATAAAGATGTATTTTTTCTTATTTTTCTAGCAAAGCCTGGATTTCCTTTTGGATTTCGGTTCCTTTATCGGCATTGTACCACTTTTGAATCTCCTCTTTGATTTCGGAGAAATCTGCCCCTTGCGCTTTCATATTCAAAAACAGCTCCTGGCAGGCTTGCGGTCTTGGACCCCAGACAGCCAAATCCTGTCCCTGTTCATTACGTATCACCAGAATTGGAATAGATTTACCTCCGTTGGTTAAATAAGAATCGATCAGAAACGGAGCGCTGTCACGCAGTTGGATATCCACCGTGATATTGGGATTTTTGGAGGCCATCTTCGCCAACATAGGCACCGAATGCGCTGCATCCCCGCACCAAGGTTCAGTAATAATAATCCATTGTTGCTTTTCAGTAATTGACTCCACAAACTGTTCAAAAGTCGACGTTGGTTCAAAGCGTTTTAACCAACGGCCCATTCTTGTCCAGTTCATTTTTGTGTACTGATAATATTCATCATCTTGATAGGCTGGGTGATTCTCAGGATGATTTAAGATATCTTCGAATTGTTGTAAGTAATTTTCAAACGTCATAATACCAATTTTGTGCAAAGGTAAATTTTACTTCTAACTTTCTCAAAAAACCTTCCGCCAACAATCTGTATTGAATGCAATAAAAAAAATGATGCTCAAAAAGTACATGTACAGCAAGAAAAAATGTGATTTCCTCTACCTTATATACCAAAGATTTTACATTCAGAAGAGATGTTTTACATTTATTAACGATTAAGTAAATTATATTTGAAAGATACAACCCGTACATGAAAAGATTAGTTCAATTAATACTTTTACTATTTATCGTCATCAACAGTGCTTACTCCCAAATAAACATCAAGGGGAGGATTCTAGACAAGGCGGATGACAAGCCCCTGACCAATGCTTCCATTATTTTACTGAACCGCGATTCAGTCCTCCGTTATTTTAACCGAGCCAATGAAGAGGGAAAATTCCAGGTCAAAAATATCAAACCCGGGAGCTATATTATTTTGGCCACGTACCCCAAGTTTGAACTATATAGTGATACGATCCAAATTGCAGACAAAGATCTCGATTTGCATGATATCAAAATAAATTCCCAAAGAAATGTTTTGCAGGAGGTGATTGTCACCCGACGTCTTCCAATTACACTGAAAGGCGACACCATCGAATATGATGCGGCGAGTTTTGCAACAGAAAAGAATGCGAAGTTAGAAGATTTACTACGCCGTCTACCCGGTTTTACGGTTACGGGAGACGGAAGTATCACTGCTCAAGGGAAATCAGTACAGAAGGTTTTTATTGATGGGGAAGAATTTTTTGGTTATGATCCTAAAATAGCCATTCGAAATGTACGGGCAGATGCCGTTGACAAGGTGCAGCTCTATGAGAAAAAATCGGAGGAAGCTGAGCTGTCAGGTATCGATGATGGCGTAAGAATTCAGACAGTTAATGTTGTACTCAAAGAGAAAGCAAGAAAGGGTGTCTTTGGAAACATGGAAGCATTGGCTGGATCAAAAGAATTGTATGCGGGAAATCTCTTTGCGGCCAAATTTAATAAGACTGAGCGGATTGGCATCACCGCGAGTCACAACAACATGGGTAGTTCAAGCGGTCGTGAAGGCTCTCTACGGATGAACAACCAAATTACGGGCGCACCACTGAACACCAACCTTGGTGCCAATTATGAAAATCAGTTCTTCAAAAAAGCCCTAAAAGTCAATGCCAACTATGGTTACGACAACAACAGCAACAGGAACCACTCGGAGACTTACAATAAGAATGTACTACCAGACGAGTCCATTCAGGAAAAAAACAGCAAAAACGATAATGAAAGGCATAGTCGAAGCAATGGTTTAAGGTCAACCCTTAACATGCGACTGGATTCCACGCAAACTATGGAACTTCAATCCAATGCCAATTGGGCCAACAATTCTAATCTAACCTATACAGACAGCAAAACGGGCGACGGATCAGGTAATCCGATCAGCGACTTTAGGGAGAACAATCAATCCAATTCTTCAAGCTCCAACAATAATTTCCGTTTAAATTATAGAAAACGATTAAAAGCGGGTCGTTCTGTAAACCTAATGGTCGGGAATAACCATAAAGAGTCAAATTCAGACAGCAAAGTCTATTCGCGAACCTATTTCTACAAAACAGGAGATAGCACAATTATTGACCAAGACCGGCACGGACGGAATAGCGGAAATGACTTCAACTCGTCAATTAACTTCAATAACCGAATCAGCGATTACATTAATTTGGCGCTAGGTTATAGCTTTAATCATTCGAAGAATACGAACACACAAAATTCGACAGACAATATCACGCAAAAGTTTGATTCACTGTATTCTCAAAATCAGATTGACAATAACACCAATCAAGGTGTTAATATTAACTTTTCTTATCGTAAAGAAAAGCTGGAAATCAATTTTTCAAACCGTACGTTCTACAAGAATCAAAAGTTAAATGATAGTTACAGATCAATCGATCTCGCCCGGAATTTTTGGGACAACAATTTAAACGTTGATGCGAATTATCGCCTTTCAAATAGCAAAAATATACGTTTAGCTTATCAAAGTTCGAATATCATCCCCTCCTTCGATCAGCTACAACCACTGCAACCTCAGACCAATCCTTTGTTTCAACAAGTTGGTAATCCGGACCTAAAACGCGCGGTGAACAATAATATTTCGGCCAATTATAATGCTTTCAGTTTATTGAAAGGAACCAATATCAATATCAACGGAAACTTATCTTTCGTAAATAATCCGATTGTCAACAAAACAACCATACTGGACAACTCTGCCCAGATCAGTACTTATGAAAATCTATCCGGTAAATCCAACTGGAATGGCGGTCTGAATATCAACCATATGCAGCCCTTGGCCAATCGTCGTATCAATTTTAACAAAAGTGCAAACGTTAGATTTAACAACAGCTATAGCTACACCAAATTTGAAGGCGGACAATCCGGCGGCGAGTTTCTGCTGAACAATGCAAAGAATACCAACTTTAGCCTAGGTTCAAGCTTAAATGAGCAAGATTCAGAAGGATTCGATTTCGACCTTTCTGCAAACGCAGGCTTTAATATCCAGCAAAACTCGATCAACACACAATACAATGCAACAAGTTTTCAAGGTGGGACCTCAGCCTATGTCAAATACTTTCTACCGAAGAAGTTTAATATCATGGCCAACATCTTCTATAGCTATACAGGACCTACGAAACTTTATAAGAAATCAATCAATCAATTTTATACCAATATCGAATTGGAGAAAAAAGTACTGAAAGATGAGAGCATGACACTCAGTGTAAAGGCCTTTGACCTCTTCAATACGTTTAACAACACACGCCGTAATGCGAGTGATACCAACTACTCCGAATCCGTTCAACAGGTATTGACACAGTATTTCTTGGTCGGTGTAAAATGGGATTTTAACAAATATCTAGGGAAAGGAAATGATTAAAAAAATATATTTAACCGTAATCATCTGCTGTTTGTGTGGCTTATCGCTTCAGGCGCAATACGCCTATTTTGGAAGTAGGGGTACCATTAGTTTTGACAAAGTCACCTACACAAAAGCACGCATACGGCAGATGTCCAACGACATGAGCTCGAAAGGGATGGACAGAGGTATGGGAATGGTCGAATATCTTGACAAGGTACCGGATTCACATACAGAAAAATTAAACTTCTACTTTGATGAGAATTCTACCGTGTTGATGCCCGAGGAAAGCCAGGGTACCGAAAAACAACGTGCTGAAGTAAAAATGGCTGCACCTACCATAACTTCGGCCAATGGCAGAGGGGGCAGATCTCAGGGCGCGGCCCGAATCGGAGGAAACCAAAGAGGACAATTTAGAGGTGGTGCCAACAAGAATGGCAAAGTCCTCTACCAGGATCTGAAAGGTGGTACAGCGGACATCCAGCTTGACATCGACGAAAAATACATTCTTTCGGAAACATTGGACAGCATCACTTGGCGTTTCACGGAGGAGTTCCGCAATATTGCTGGTGTAAACTGCCGTAGAGTCAACGGTGCCACCAAAGACTCACTTTATCTAATTGCTTACTATTCGGAAGAAATCCCAGTATCAGCAGGACCAGCCTTGAGTCATGGCCTCCCGGGAATGATATTGGGTCTTGTCATCCCAGAAATGCACATTCAATATTGGGCTACAAATATCGCCTATACCAATAAACTTGTTCCTTCTGATTGGCGGGATAAGAAATCAAAAAAAATGAAACTTGCCGAATTCTCGGAAATCTTTGGCAGATATATGCCACGCAATCGCCAAAACGAGTCAGCAAAAAAAAGGATATTAGAGCAACTGGTGTATTGAAAATGTCAGTTTGGCAGTACCTAAAGACAAATTGATGACAAATAGTGTTTTTTTTACAAAACTTTTGGATTGGCATAAGGGTTGATAATAGACTGATAGAATTTATTTAAGTAAAAAATTAAAACACAAGATATGTCTAAAATTATAGGAATTGACTTAGGTACTACAAACTCATGTGTTGCCGTAATGGAAGGTAACGAGCCTGTAGTAATTACGAACAACGAAGGTAAACGTACAACTCCTTCGATCGTAGCTTTCGTAGAAGGTGGCGAGCGCAAAGTTGGGGATCCAGCAAAGCGTCAAGCAATTACTAACCCGCATAAAACTATTTATTCCATCAAGCGTTTTATGGGACTTTCATACGATGAAGCTGTGAAAGAAGCTGAACACGTACCTTATAATATCGTTAAAGGTGACAACAATACACCTCGTGTAGAAATTGATGACCGCAAATATACACCACAAGAGATCTCTGCAATGATTCTTCAAAAAATGAAGAAAACAGCTGAGGATTTCTTAGGTCAAGAAGTAACTGAAGCTGTTATTACAGTTCCTGCATATTTCAACGACGCACAACGTCAAGCAACAAAAGAAGCTGGTGAAATCGCTGGTTTATCTGTAAAACGTATCATCAACGAGCCTACAGCAGCAGCTTTAGCTTACGGTTTGGACAAAGCACACAAAGACATGAAAATTGCTGTGTTTGACTGTGGTGGTGGTACACATGACGTTTCCGTATTGGAATTAGGTGACGGTGTATTTGAAGTTAAATCTACTGACGGTGACACACACTTAGGTGGTGATGACTTTGATAACGTAATCATCAACTGGTTGAACGAAGAATTCAAAAGTGAAAACAATGGCTTTGACTTGAAAAAAGATCCAATGGCATTGCAACGTTTGAAAGAAGCTGCTGAGAAAGCGAAAATTGAATTATCAAGCGCAACTTCTACTGAAATCAACTTGCCATATATCACTGCTGATGCAACTGGTCCAAAACACTTAGTTCGTTCATTATCACGCGCTAAATTTGAGGCTTTGGCAGCTGACTTGATCAAGAGAACAATTGCTCCTTGTGAGTCTGCATTGAAAAATGCTGGTTTCAGCAAATCTGATATTGACGAAATTATCTTAGTAGGTGGTTCTACTCGTATCCCTGCAATCGTTGAAGCTGTAAAAGCATTCTTCGGAAAAGAACCTTCTAAAGGTGTAAACCCGGATGAAGTTGTAGCTTTAGGTGCTGCTATCCAAGGTGGTGTATTGACAGGTGAAGTAAAAGACGTTTTATTATTGGATGTTACTCCACTTTCATTAGGTATTGAAACAATGGGTGGTGTGATGACTAAATTGATCGAAGCAAATACAACAATTCCAACTAAAAAATCGGAAACGTTCTCTACTGCTTCAGACAATCAGCCATCTGTAGAAATTCACATCTTACAAGGTGAGCGTCCTATGGCAACCCAAAACCGTACAATCGGCCGTTTCCATTTGAATGACATTCCACCAGCTCCTCGTGGCGTTCCTCAAATCGAAGTTACTTTTGATATTGATGCGAATGGTATCATCAAAGTATCTGCGAAAGATAAAGCTACTGGAAAAGAACAAAATATCCGTATCGAAGCATCTTCAGGTTTGTCTGACGACGAAATCAAACGCATGAAAGAAGAAGCTGAAGCAAATGCTGATGCTGACAAAAAAATGAAAGAAGAAGCTGACAAAGTAAATGCAGCCGACGCTTTAATCTTCTCAACTGAAAAACAATTGAAAGAATATGGCGATAAAATTTCAGCAGATAAAAAAGCGCCAATTGAAGCTGGCTTAACAAAATTAAAAGCTGCTTACGAAGCGAAAAACTTTGCTGATATCGACGCTGCTTCCGAAGAATTGCAAAATGCTTGGAATGCTGCCTCTGAAGAAATGTATGCTGCTTCTCAAGGTGGTGCACAACAACCTCAAGGTGATGCAGGTCAAGCTCAAGGTGGAAACCAAGGTGGTGATGATGTAACTGACGTAGATTACGAAGAAGTGAAGTAATCACTCCTCCTCATAAAAAAAGCTCCGGGATTAACCTGGAGCTTTTTTTTGTCTATCATTTTCACTACCTCACTTCACATTCAGCGAGATCCTGCTTATGGATTTCTAGCTACTTCTTATGCTTATAGTGACTTAATATTCCTTTGTCCAATGTCGCCCATATACCTGCTGGCATAGCCGCCTTCTTTAAGGCATTATTTGTCCAGGTATTGCAGGAATAAAACATGCTATAGGCTCCTTTTGCTTCATAAAAAGCGTCTGAGTCACCATACTGTGCATCTGTTTTCACCAAAATAGTTTCCGCTTGATTTCGATCCAACGAATCTTCTATGTACTTTATCAGATCCCGGTATTGGGATCTACTGATTTGATAAGCAAAACATAACTCATCCTGTTGAACCGAATTGTAATAGGTCACATGAATGGCAGACTCCCCCAATCCAAAGGCAGCAACAAAAGCCGTCGATGCTTTTAGATCCTTCCATTCTGGTGTATCCAAATAGAATCCTTTATCACCCCAACCGATACCCACATACCGATATCTGCTATGTTTCCCAACTGTATTCCCATAAGGAAATAGTTGCGACCAATCCATATCTTCGTTAACGACAGGCAATACAATATCGGTATGAATACCATTGGATTGAACAAAAACCTGAATCGTCTTCTCTTCGTCTATATTCTTCTTTGGAGCCGAAATTCTTGACAGACTGTATTCAGCAACAATATAGAGCACACAAAAAGACAACAATCCTAAAATAATATAACCAAACACCTTAAGAATTTTTTTCATCTAAGATCTATTTCCGCTCAATTAATCTAGCGCACAGGTAAAAAAAAACCTGTATTGCTTGACAATACAGGTTCAATATAAGCTATTTCTTTTAGCTCTTAAAATAACTTTTCAGGATATATTCCATCAGCTACTAATTTCGAAATCGATTCTTGTACGATAGGTTTATCTTCTTTATAAGTTACGCCAAACCATTTCGAAGAAGTTGGGATCACTTTAAAATCAGCCAACTTATGTTTCACCATATAATCCGGTACGGAAGGAATGAAAAATTCTGCTTTTAAATTCTCCTTATTTTCCTCAACAAATGCAGGGAACATCGCCTGCGCCACTTCGAAAATCTTTGGTGTAAAACCCCAAAAATTCATCGAAACGCGGGTTTTTGGATCTAGGTCTGTTTCAACACCATTTTCTTCATAAACGATTTTACGATCGTCACCTTCACCTTTGTAGTATATATTTGTACGTTCAGTTACACTTTCCATGTGACCAGAAGGAGTAACCTCACATACTCCGCGTGAAACATAACCATAATCAGACATGGTATTTCCAACCTGGAAGCCCATCAATGACATTTGCTCATCAGAGACTTCGGTTGTTAAGAATTGGGCCATTTTTTGAAAAGAATCCGAGCCATAGAAATCGTCTGCATTGATTACACAAAAAGGTTCATGCACTTTATCCTTAGCGCTCATCACCGCATGGGCAGTACCCCAAGGTTTAGTTCTTTCGATAACGTGGTTAACACCGAATTTCGTTAGGTCAAAATCTTGAAAAGCGTAATCTACTTCTATTTTACCTTTCAATTTTTCATCAAACACCGATTTCATCTTTTCCAGAAATTCTTCCCGGATAATGAATACAACTTTTCCAAATCCTGCGCGAATGGCATCGTAAATTGAATAGTCAATAATTGTCTCGCCGTGTGGGCCAAAACCGTCTACTTGTTTTAAAGAACCATACCGGCTAGCCATTCCTGCTGCCAAAATCAAAAGGGTTGGTTTACTCATATTTAAATTGCGTTAATAGAATTTTCTTTTCGTCCGCAAACTTAGCTAAATTTGCCCTTAAAAGCAAATCTAGCTAAGTTCAGCTCCACCTTCAAAGGTATAGTATTGAAACGAAAAGAATCAAAAAATTATTGTTATTTCTTTTTTAAGAATGCGTTTAATAAACCCGTCGCTAATTTACCCAAAAACTTAACGCCTTCCCGTGCTAAAGTCGTTGTCGCAGTTCGTTGTGCAGCCTCCAAAGGCGTCTGTCTTCTGGAAGAAGGCCGACTTGCCTTCTCTGCTTCTTTTTCCTGTGCCGCACGTTGTTGTTCCTGCTCCGCTGCTTGCATTCTTTCATCTATGATTTCAGCTGCAGAACGATTTTCTTGTCGCTCCTGGTATTTAGCTTTCAAATCAGACTGATTGATAATCTGGTTGATTGTTGCATCAGCTGCAGGCCCCATCACGGCACGTGCCGGCACCAAATGCGTAGCAACAACCTCTGTAGGAATACCTTTGTCATTCAATACGGTAATCAATGCCTGTCCCGTCCCCAAAGCGGTCAACACCTGATCAATTTCATAAAAATCAGATTTTGGATACGTTTTAACTGTCTTCTTTAAGTTTTCAGCATCATTGGGTGTAAAGGCACGCAATGCATGCTGTACCCGATTTCCCAATTGCGCCAATACAGACTCCGGCACATCGGTTGGAGACTGTGTACAGAAGAAAACACCAATCCCCTTCGAACGGATAAGACGAATAATCTGATCCACCTGTGTCAAAAAGGCTTTAGGAGCTCCGTTGAACAGCAGATGGGCTTCATCAAAGAAAAAGACCAGCTTCGGTTTATCCAGGTCGCCAACTTCGGGCATATTTTTAAACAATTGTGCCAACAAACTCAATAAGAATGTAGAATACAGTATGGGCTGATCCTGCACATCGGAAATATTCAACAGGCCAATCACGCCCCTACCATCTACTTTTTGAAACAAATCGTTGATATCAAACTCTTTCTCGCCAAAGATATGAGCCAAACCTTGCTGCTCCAGGGCGACGATCTTACGCAGGATAGTTCCTGAGCTGGCGGAACTAATCTTACCATAATCGCTTTTGATTTCTTCGCTACCGGGTCCTTCTGAAAGGTAGCTTAGCAGTTTTTTAGTATCTGAAAAATCGATCAATGGCATTTGATGATCTTGCGCATATTTAAACATCGCGGCCAATACCCCTGTTTGTGTTTCATTGAGCTCCAGGATCCGGCCCAGCAAGACCGGTCCGAAATCTTCTACGGTAATCCGCATAGGAATCCCCTTATTGCCAGAAAGTGAATACAGTTCAACGGGAAACGACGACGGCTCAAACGGCACCCCCACAGCGTTTCCCCGATCAATAAGGGCCTGATTGGTGACACCTGGTTCTGCTAAGCCTGATAAATCGCCTTTGACATCCAGCATAAATACAGGTACAGAGGCATCCGACAACTGTTCGGCAATCAATTGTAGCGTACGCGTTTTACCGGTTCCGGTGGCCCCGGCAATAAGTCCGTGACGGTTCATCATTTTCAAGGCTAAATTCACTTTCGCTTCAGCCAAAATTTCACCATTGAGCATTCCCGCTCCCAGATAGATAAATGCTCCTTTGGGATTATAGGAGGCCTGGACCTTCTCAATAAATTGTTCTTTATTTGCCATATGAAAGGCTTAATATTTATAAATCAAAAAAAATTGAAAACTTTTCAAAAAATAATCTCTTCGTCACAATTTCGTGCCAAATTTTATTTTTAGTGCACTATTAATTTGAATTTAACATAGAATTACTATTTTTACGATGTAAAACAGTAAGATTAAAGGTAATAAAAAATGTTAAATAAGAGATTTAGATTTGTGGCAGCATTCCTTTGTGCTATCATCTTTTTCACAAAGATGGCCATTTCTATTTCGCCTATTTTTTCCAACAGCTTAGATCAAAGCACCATCTTACAAGTCGTTTTACAACTGGAAATCGAAAACAATAACGGTGCAAGTAACGATACACTTGAAACCGCCTCAAAATTTTTCAATACAAAAACAGAAGAACCTATTGTATTTGAAACCATTACCGTTGAGAACCAAGGAAAACAGAAGAATTATCTTAAAAATGAGAAAAGCATTTTAGCTTTCCATCCTACGGTTCCAACACCGCCTCCTAACTGTTAATACAGGCATCCCTGAGTTAGGGATGTATTTCCATCGACCCGCATGCAAAAGATAAAGCATGTGCGGTATCCTTGATTTTTCTGAAGTAACCTTATCTGCTTTAGCTTGGTTGAATCTTATCGCGTTGAGCTTTCTCAGCAAGACGCTTTGTCAATGCTATTGAAGGTCATATGATATAATGATACAAAGCTACAGCTAGCTAAAGGTTGCCTGATGAAAACTTTATTTATAGATAAACACAAATTTTATGTTTGGAACTCGTACGTCGGCTTTTCTGAAACTATCGAAAAGAGACTTAAAATATGACTTCCCTGCTAGTGTTGTGGTGTTTTTGGTGGCACTTCCATTATGTTTGGGAATTGCAATGGCCTCTGGTGCGCCATTGTTTGCAGGATTATTGACTGGTGTAATTGGTGGAATCGTTGTCGCTTCAATCAGTAAATCACCACTCAGTGTAAGTGGGCCAGCTGCTGGCCTTACCGTTATTGTCTTAGGTGCTATTCAGAGCCTAGGTGCATATGAAACCTTTCTACTTGCCGTCGTGATCGCTGGTGTAGTACAGATCATTCTTGGCATATTAAAAGCCGGGATGATCGGCAATTATTTCCCTTCAGCGGTCATTGTAGGTATGCTTGCTGCGATCGGTATCACAATTATCATGAAGCAGATTCCTTTGGCATTGGGCTTAGTGGAAACACATGCCTTCGAAATGGACAATGGACATGGTATTGGCGCCTATTTTGATACGATCGCCTCTGCGATCAACTTTGGGGCATTAATCATCTGTGCACTATCATTGGCAATCCTAATCTTCTGGCCATCTATTCCAAAGCTTAATAAGATTCCGGCCCCATTGGTTGTCGTGATTCTGGGCGTAAGCTTAGCTTATTTTTTCAACGGCTCAGCGTTCCAATTGCATGACAAACAATTTGTTTTGGTCCCTATTGTAGGTTCTTTTGCGGAACTCACAGGATTATTTACCCTACCGGACTTCACACAGATTGTCAACAAAGAGGTGTGGATAGCTGCATTTACGATTGCAATTATTGCAAGCCTAGAAACCTTATTGAGCATCGAGGCGGTTGATAAAATAGACCCTTACAAAAGAAATACGCCAACCAACCGTGAACTCGTTGCACAAGGAATCGGTAACATGACCAGCGGACTTCTAGGTGGTCTACCCTTAACATCCGTTATCGTACGCTCATCAGCAAACGTCAATGCAGGTGGAAAAACGAGACAGTCCGCTATCATGCATGGCATGTGGCTATTGGTCGCTATGCTCGCTATCCCAACAATGCTGAATATGATTCCTTTGGCATGTCTTGCAGCTATCCTTCTCCATACAGGGTACAAATTGGCTAAACCAAGTCTATTCACCTCGATGTACAAAAAGGGCTTAGATCAATTTATTCCATTTTTTGTCACCATAGTAGCGATCGTGTTTACCGATCTTCTTATGGGTGTAGGAATAGGTATTGTCGTGGCGACATTCTATATTTTGAGAGCAAATATGAAAAATGCTTTCAAATATAATATTGAAAAAGACAATGAAGAAGATAAGGCTGTCATTACATTAGCGGAGGAAGTATCCTTTTTGAACAAGGTTCCGATCCAACAGAAATTATACAGCTTACCAAAATCTATCAGTAAGATCCGCATCGATGGAACATTCAGTAAATTTATAGACAAGGATGTCATCGAAGTCATAAAAGATTTTGAACAGAACGCGAGAAGTAAGGGAAAAGACATCGAGCTTTTGCAGGTTGTCTATAAAAAACCCTCATAGGCACTGGCTTTCGACATATATCGTGGGCGATTACCTTCCATCGTTCTACCGGCAACCCTTGGTTGAAACAGGAGGAAGGATTATTGAATATCAAGAACAGATTTTCAATAAAAAATAAGTTGTTTGACGTAAACAATGAATTTAGACATTTGTATTATTATAATAAAATCGAACAATGCCTTTGGGCAAGAGTGAAATAAGAAGAATATGGAAAATAAAGATTTAAAAATAGGATTTGACAATATCATTAAGGGAAATAAAGAGTGGATGGAATTCGTAAAGAGTGACGCTACGGGACGCTTCCAACAACTTGCTAAAGGTCAAAATCCGGAAATTCTTTGGATCGGTTGTGCAGATAGCCGTGTACCCGCAAATGAATTGACAGGTACAAAGCCGGGGGAGGTTTTCGTTCACCGTAATATTGCCAACATGGTCATTCACTCGGATATGAGTATGCTTTCCGTATTAGACTATGCCGTGAATGTGCTGAAAGTAAAACATGTGATTATCGCTGGTCACTATGGCTGCGGTGGTGTTGCGGCTTCTTTAAGCCGTAAGCAGTATGGTATTATCGACAACTGGTTGGGCCATATCAAGGATGTCTATCGCTTACATAGCGCAGAGATCGATGCGATCCAGGAACATGATAAAAAAGTAAATCGCTTAATCGAGCTCAACGTACAAGAACAGGTTTTCAACCTTTGTGCGACGTCGATTATCCAAAACGCATGGAAAGAGCGTAATGATCTTGCAGTACATGGAATGATTATCAATATCGGCACGGGAGAATTGATCGATCAACACTGTACCTTTACCAATAATGATGAGCTAGGTGAAGTCTTCGCTTATAAATAGAGTAGTAATAACAATCGGTAAAAAGGGACGAAGTTTCGTCCCTTTTTTATTTCATATCCCAACGTTATTAAGTCTCTCCATTCCAACAGATACAGCTGGCATATTCAACCACTCATGCTAAGCCGAATATCTACGATCTCCTAGCTAATATTTCACGGCGAATAATTAACTTTGTATTATGAGTGAAGAAAAATCATTAAATTTTATCGAGGAAATTGTCGAAGAGGATCTTCGTACAGGGAAGCATGGCGGACGTGTATTGACACGTTTTCCTCCTGAGCCAAATGGTTACCTCCACATTGGTCACGCCAAATCCATCTGCTTGAATTTTGGATTAGCACAGCAGTATAATGGCAAGACTAATCTACGTTTTGATGACACTAACCCTGTCACTGAGGACACTGAGTATGTTGAAAGTATCAAGAAAGATATTCAATGGCTTGGATTCCAGTGGGCAGAGGAATTATATACTTCAGATTATTTCGAGACACTATATAGTTATGCCGTTGATCTAATTAAAAAAGGTCTAGCTTATGTCGACGACAGCACTGCTGAAGAAATTGCAGCAGCAAAAGGTACCCCAACAGAACCGGGTGTTCCAACTCCCTATCGCGATAGGTCTATTGAGGAAAATCTAACCTTATTCGCGGCTATGCGTGCCGGTAAATACCAAGATGGTGAAAAAGTGTTACGCGCAAAGATTGATTTAGCTAGCCCGAATATGCATTTGCGTGATCCTTTGTTATACCGCATCAAACATGCACATCATCACAGAACAGGGAATCAATGGTGTATCTACCCGATGTATGATTTTGCGCATGGACAATCAGATTCCATTGAGAAAATCACACATTCGATCTGTACGCTGGAATTTATTCCACACCGTCCACTTTATGATTGGTGTATTGATAAATTGGAGATTTTCCCTTCTAAACAATACGAATTTGCACGTTTGAATATGACTTATACCGTCATGAGTAAACGTAAATTGCTGCAGTTGGTCAATGAGAAGTTTGTTGAAAGCTGGGACGACCCGCGTATGCCTACGATCTCAGGATTGCGCAGAAGAGGGTACACACCTGCGAGTATCCGCAACTTCTGTGAAAAAATCGGTGTTCAAAAACGTGAAAACATGATCGATGTCAGTCTTTTGGAGTTTTGTATCCGTGAGGATCTCAACAAAACGGCATGGCGCAGAATGGCTGTTCTTGATCCGATCAAATTGGTGATCACAAACTATCCTGATGGTCAGGTAGAGGATCTTGTCGGTGAGAACAATCCAGAAGTCGAAGGTGGTGAAGGTTCACGCTCCATTCCATTTTCAAAGGAGCTCTGGATAGAGCGCGATGATTTTATGGAAGATGCACCAAAAAAATTCTTCCGTTTAGGCCCTGGGCTTTCTGTACGTTTGAAACATGCTTACATCGTCACCTGTCATGATTTTGTGAAAGATGAAAACGGCAATGTAACGGAAGTTCATTGTACGTATGTTCCAAACTCAAAATCAGGAGAAGACACTTCGGGACTAAAAGTAAAAGGAACAATCCACTGGATCTCGGTTCCACATGCAAAAGAAGCCGAAGTGAGATTGTACGACAGATTGTTCAATGATGAAAATCCTGCTGCTGCAGAAGATTTTAAAGCATCGATCAATCCGGAAAGCCTACATATTATTGAACGTGCTTACATTGAACCGGATCTTGCAAATGCAACGCCGGGGAAAGGATATCAATTTATACGATTGGGGTATTTTACCTTAGATACACATTCAACTCCGGCTCATTTAGTCTTTAACCGTACGGTTACATTAAAAGACTCTTGGGGTAAGGAAGTAAAGAAAAACGCGTAAAACCGTAACCCATAAAAAGAAGAGGTTGGAAGTGATTCCAACCTCTTCTTTTTATAGTGTATTCTTATCCCCAATATTCTCCAACATGCCGGATTTATATCCCCATTAATCTTGCTAAACTACACCTCTGTCAACCTCTTGAAACATCCGCTCTCATAGCATAAAGCTTCGCAAAGGACCCACTGCTGCTCGAAAGTGACCACCTTTTATCAGGTTCGCCTGTTCTCAAGCTAGATAAATGCTAGAAATATGCCTGCCCATTTACTTTCTTCGAACTGAAAACCTACAACAGACGATTTATGCCCTCCCGTACTTCTCTTTTTTTTACAGCAGTAATTTATAAAGGTACATCATCTGCAATAAGAAAAACGTCGTATCATTCATTTTTCAACCTGATTATCGTCACTCTTTTGCCGTGATTTTAGCAATAGTTTTACAGCAAACAAAATACCCTTAATGATATGAAAAAGCTACTTTTAATTGCACTAACACTCACCCTAGGCGCACTAAGTTTACAGGCACAAACAATCCCTAATCAACGCTGGCAAATGAGACTCAGAGGTGTGACAGTCATGCCAAACGAATCGGCCAATATTAATACCATAGGCGGAGACGTCGACATCAATACGAAATTGATCCCTGAACTGGACTTCACCTATTTCTTCACAAAAAACATTGCTGCGGAATTGATCCTTGGGACTACAAAACATAAAGTTAATACAACAGGTTCAAATTTAACTGCCATTGGTGGTAGTTCATCCAGCAATGTCGATCTTGGCAGTGTATGGCTCCTTCCACCTACACTGACAGCTCAGTATCATTTCCTCCCCGATGGTGCCATTAAACCTTATGTAGGTGCAGGAATAAATTATACAATATTCTATAGCGTCAACGCGGGACAAACGGTAAAAAATGTAAAATACGATAATGCTTTCGGTTTTGCGACTCAACTGGGAATTGATTTTAAGCTATCTGAAAAATATTTCGTGAATTTGGATGCGAAGTACATTCTTTTAAAAACCGATGTCAATGTTGATGCATCAAATCTTGCACCTAACTTATCCATACCGGCAAAAGTTGACATCAATCCCTTCCTGCTCGGCTTTGGTGTCGGCATGAAATTCTAATCATTTGGCTCATTCCCTATCCTATATGTATCGAGGCCTCTTCCAATATTTTAGAAGAGGCCTCATCTGGTTTTTTACCTCAAGTATAGCAGTCAATTTACCGTTTAGGCAGACCGCGTAAATTTGGTTCAGTGTGTCATCAAAATTATTCTACTCCGTACCAATTTTGATATTGCTGTCTCAAGCGCTCAACACGTGCCAATCGCTTGGTATCTTTTGCTTCCAATAAAATAGCCTTATACCGGTCTACAGAGTCCAAACCGGTCTGAATATCATTCCACTCGAAGCTCAGGTTTTTCTTATCCGTCACCAACTGATGTAGATACTCCATATTTTCAGCCACATAATCAAGGTTTCTGTCCATCATCCTGTTGGCTAGCTGAGGTTGTCCCGAACGATATAGACTGTCGATAATATCGGCATAATTGATGGCATCCGACATCGCATATACGCGATCTGGTAATTGATCGTATGCTTTTTTTGCTACTTCCCCAGCTTGTTTGACCTGACCATTGGCCAAGAGCATCCGGGCGGCTTTTCCAAATATATCACGGGCGTACATACTTGTAAAGCGAAACGAATCTGTATCTAAATACTGTGCATTTTTAACATTGCCCCAATGATACGTATGCATAATATTGTTATATAATGCTTCCATGTTAACTAGCCCGGCCTGCTCATTTCGTTTTCCTGTCGACTGATCTGTAGCAGCGACGGGCATCAATCGGGAAGTAAAGCCCTCATTGACCAGGTATTTATCCAGGCCCAATTTAATGTCACTTGGCAGCATGTTCGAAAAATATATTGGTCTGTCCCAATGGTTATTTTCAAGCACCGATAACAGGGTTAAATCCGCCCTGGTCAGATGATCATTCGGAATTTCCCATTCCATTGCAGAAACAATAGCGCCCTGAAAATAAGCCGGAACCGCTTTTTTCTTAACCACCTCCTCTTTATCAATGCGCAATTGGACCTTCTTGGAAGGGAAATAGTTTTCCATATCACCTGAATTCAGCTGAACTTTATACTCGGGATCATCCGATGTGACAAACTGCAATAATTGCTGTATATCCACCGCATTGTCAAGCCGTCTATCCACAAAAGGGATATAATCACGAACGCCTTTTTTCGTCTTTTCAGCTGGGATCGTCACGGGAAGACCTGCCGCTTGATACGTCGGCTGCTTGGCCTGTTGCATATACCAATCGCCAGTCAGATAACTTAATACCACAACCCGAACATCCGGACGTACTCCTTCCACTTCTTGCAAATACCATACAGGAAATGTATCATGATCTCCATAGGTAAATAGAATAGCATTTGGAGCACAGGATTCTAAATAATTACGTGCCATGTCCCTTGCCAGCGATTTTTCAGAACGATTATGATCATCCCAATTTTGATGGGCCAAAATAATGGGACCGCCCAATAAAGCGAAAGAAATACCTGTCGCTAACGCATACCTTGTTTGTACAAAACGGTTGAGAAACCGAACAAATGCTATTGCTCCCAGTCCGATCCAGATCGCAAACGCATAAAAAGATCCTACGTAAGCATAATCTCGTTCCCGAGGTTGCATAGGAGTTTGGTTGAGATAAACAACGATCGCTATTCCCGTAAACACAAACAGTAAGGTCAAGACCAAGGTATAAGGTTTATTATTTCGGTACAACCAGATCGCTCCGGCTATCCCCAGTAGCAGTGGAAGGAAAAAATAGGTATTCCGGCTCGGGTCATGCTCCTGCGATTTGGATATTTTATCTTGTCCTCCTAAACGCCAATTATCCAATGGTTTAATCCCCGACAACCAGTTGCCGTCACTATAGGTCCCATACCCTTGCCTGTCATTCTGTCTACCGACAAAATTCCACAAGAAATATCGGGTATACATATCGCCCAGTTGAAAATTAAAAAAGAACTTAAAATTATCCGAGAATTGTGGCTGCTGCCCCTCCTTCAAATTGAGGTAACTCCTATAATAAGCTTGATGGGCTCCATCTTGACTATATATGCGGGGAAAGAAAGTTTCCTTATCAAACGTATACTTATCGACCTGACTAAAAGGAATATACCCTGATTCATCTTTGCGATAACCGGTTTTACTCTCGACACCAACGACTTGTGAATCATAATTGGGTCCTTTGAGTAAAGGTTCCCGGATATATTGCTCCCGGCTCAGATAACCCAAAAAAGAAAACACATTGTCTGGCGCATTATTGTTTAACGAGGGATTCGCTTTTCCACGGATCAAAACCATGGTATAGGAGCTATACCCAAATAGAATAAAACAAAAGACCAGCAGCCCGGTGTGGAGTGTGTATTGCCGCTTTTTATAAGAATAATAGAGCCCATAAATGAGGAAGCTCCCCAACAGCAGACAAAAGAAGAAGATGCCTGAGCCAAAGCCCAAACCTAGCGAGTTTACAAACAAGAGGTCTACCTTAGCTGCGAGACCGACCAACCATTGAATAATTCCCCACAAAACGGCCCCCAAGATCAGCACTCCTACCAAGAAAGCTTGTATTGTGCCTTTCGCACTAACCTGTCCTGCTCTTCTGAAATAGACAACCATCGCTATAGCCGGAATTGCCAACAGATTTAATAGGTGCACTCCGATCGAAAGGCCCATAACAAAAGCAATAAAAACCAGCCAACGATCGCTACCTTCTTCATCTGCACGCACTTCCCACTTTAAAATTGCCCAAAAAACAATCGCTGTACACAATGAAGACATCGCATATACCTCAGATTCAACAGCCGAATACCAGAATGAATCACTGAAGCAGAAAGCCATTGCACCAACTAAACCCGCAGCAAAAATTTGGAAATAATTCGATAATTGAACTTTCTCTTGCCTGTTGAGTATCCTTTTGGCAATTGCTGTTATCGTCCAGAATAAAAATGTAACAGTAAGCCCACTGCAGATTGCGGATCCAATATTCATCCAATAGGCAATTTTACCTGCATTACCAAAAGCCAGGTTGGAAAATATATTCTGAATAAGAAGAAATAATGGTGCTCCCGGTTGGTGTGCCACTTCCAGCTTGTAGGCACAGGCAATAAATTCACCACAATCCCACCAGCTTACCGTCTTTTCAACGGTGGCGATATATACACATGTAGCAATTAGTCCGCAAGCAAAGCCGAGTAGAGAATTTAATCTAGTGTACTTCATAAGGTCAATTTGGTCTATTGTTAAAATCCTTTTTAGCACTTTAAGTTAAAAAGTTATCCTGACTCCAATAAGTTAATTAACACTATTTAACACAAGTATCTGACTATAAACAGGCTATTAAACCCTGAATATACAGATCGGCCTAAACCACACTATCAAAATTCTGGACATATTTTAGGCTTTCACAACGAATACTGCCATAAAAAAAGGGAGCTTATGCGCTCCCTTTTCGTATTATTTTTATGAGTTAGGCTAGTTTTTCAACAATCTTCTTTGTTGGACCGGGATTACTCATCGTATAGAAATGTAATACCGGAGCGCCAAATTTAATCAGCTCCTGACATTGTTGCACCAACCACTCCTCACCGACTTGTCTGACGTCGGCATTCGTTTTACATGCTGAAACAGCATCGCTCAGTTCCTCCGGAATATCTAAATGAAATATCCTTGGTAAGGTCACCAACTGCTTTTTCGTTGTCAGTGGTTTTAATCCTGGAATAATAGGCACATGGATTCCATTGTCTCTACATTTTGTTACAAACTCTTTGTATTTTTCAACATTAAAGAACATCTGAGTCACAATAAACTCTGCTCCCATATCGACTTTTTGTTTCAGATATTTAAAATCAGTATTGAAATTTGGCGATTCAAAATGCTTTTCGGGATATCCCGCTACTCCGATGCAAAAATCAGTCTTTTCCGATGTGATAATGTCTTCATGCAGATACTTTCCTTTATTCATATCAGTTACCTGTTCCAATAGGTCTGTTGCAAAAGCATGTCCACCATCGCTCGGTATGAAATCGGCATCGCCCTTACGTGCATCTCCCCGCAATACCAAGACGTTATCTATCCCCAGAAAGTTCAAATCGATCAGGGCATTTTCAGTTTCCTCTTTTGTAAAACCACCACATATCAAATGGGGCACCGCATCTACTTTATATTTATTCATGATTGCAGCACATATCGCCACTGTCCCAGGACGTTTACGATAGGAAACGCGTTCCAGTAATCCACTCGCATGCTCTTTATAGATATAATCTTCCCGATGGTAGGTTACGTCGATAAAAGGAGGTTTAAACTCCATCAGTTCATCCATGGTTTTAAAAATACTTTGGATGCCCTGCCCTTTTGCCGGTGGCAATAGCTCAAAAGAAAACAATGTTTTTCCTTTGGCATTCTGGATATGATCGATAATCTTCATTAAAAAACTGTTTTTAGTTTGGTTGGCTTACATCGAAACGCACAAGTCGAGGAATCGTTTATCTACATGTAACTTATCTTTCCCACATGGAGTAGGGTAGAATTTAGCACCTTGAACAATACAGGTTGCTAAGGCTTCAACGGGTCTAGTCCCTCGGCCTTTCTCTATAAGCGTTGCTAATATCGTTTTAAAAAATCAAAAGACAAAAATATTTTTTCGAAAAGGCAAAAATAGCGGCAAAAAGACTTCAATAAATGCGGCTTCAGGTTTATTCCCAGTCAACAACAGGAATTTACGCTCCACCAAAAGTAAAAGACTTAAAAAAACAGATAAAATTAACGATCGAGGATCATCGACAGCGAAGAGATTGACTATGCCACAACAGGATTGGCTAAAGATTCGCTGCCAGGGAATTCCGTAGATTTTTGAGATAAAATGTGATCAATAAGAGTCCTGTAACATGGTACTCCTCTTTCGATCCAAATTTAAAACCATCAAATAAATATTGATAGGCGACTAATGCATTTTTTTCGTTGTAAAATAATTCCTTCCAAGAATCGGGAACATCTGCCCATGCCTTGAGCACAATGCCATTCTCAGCATAAATAATGGGTGATTCAACACCATCCATTCGATAATCGTGATGTGTACCAGAACTTGATATGTGTTGGAAATAAGCGATAGAATAATCTACAAAATTCAATGCCCTGGCTTTTATCTCCTTTTCACTTTCTGATTTTACAGGGGCATTTCGCCATAGATTCACTTGACTATCAAATTTGCTGGGGGTCTCCCGGATAGGGGTTTTATCTAACGCAAAGTTGATATAAAGTCTTTCGCTAGTGGGTATACGTGCTGAGCTAAACTGTGAAAAATCACCTCTCAGCTGAACAAAATCGCTTTTTACCTTAATAATATCTAATGCGAGGCTACCTTTTTTCTCATCGGTCAATTCTAATCGATCGCCATTGAATCTATACTTACCGAAGAGTAAGATATCATCGATCGCCATGACAAACTTGTCTTTATCATGGAGAGAGAGAAAGGATCGGTATATCGTAGGATCATTACCATAGGTATCTGCCTCGACATTTTGGGGTGATTCTCTTTTTACTTTATGATACTCTTCATTTGAATAGCCCAATATCATTTGGTAATTGCCTTCAGGAAAGTCCTTTTTCTTCCCAAAGAAAGCACAAGAAGACAACGAGAATATGAATAGCAGCAGTAATAACGGTTTCAAAATAAATCAATAATTATGGCCAGTAATAATATACAGACCAAGATAAGAAATTACTGCAATAGTTCGTATACGGCTATTTATTTGAATAAGCTCGGGGATATGCTTATTCTTTATAAAGATCCACCAAGCCTTCTGGCAATTCAACTTCAATGATCTCCTCTTCGCCATCGATTCCTAAGATCAAATCATCAGACAACGGGAACATCAGTTCTTTACCGTCCATATTTACCGAAGCGACAAATTGTTGTGGAAATTCCTGAACATCTGTTATTTGCCCCAATTCACCATGGTTTTCATCAATCACTAAAAAACCGATTAAATCAGTATATCTAAAATCATCTGGATCGCGCTCGGGCATCTTATCATTGGAAAGATATAGCTTTTTACGTACAAGTACTTGAGCCTTATCGATATGATCCACATCCTCAAATGTCACATACGCTGTACTATTTTTTTGAAATTTAATGGTATCAACAAAATAAGGAACAAGCTTTTTGTTCACTTCCACAAAGACAACATCGATATTCAAACTCTCGTATTCCTCGAATTCAAAAAATAGTTGTACTTCTCCTTTAAGACCTCTTGTTTTACTGATGTAACCGATGTAAAAGCTTTGATCAATAGTCATATATTTCGTATTTAGCGATTAGCTGTGAGACATGATTTGGCGAACCATTAGCCTATTGGCTGTTTCAAAAAAAGCCGGCTCAAGATTGAGTCGGCTTTCTCGAATACTTTATGAAAGAATTAACCTTCAGTTTCTTCTGATGCAGGAGCTTCAGTCTCTTCAGCAGCAGTTTCTTCCGCTACAGGAGCATTTTTAGCAGCTACAGCAGCAGCTTTTTCTTCTTTTTTCTTAGCTTCAGCCACTAAAGCAGCTTTTTTAGCTTCAGCTTTAGTTTGTGCTAAACCATCTTTTTTACCAGAGATTCTTGCATCATTAGCTTCAGTCCAAGCTGTAAATTTAGCTTCAGCAGCAGCTTCATCAAAAGCACCTTTTTTCACACCACCTTGCAAGTGTTTTTTGTAAAGAACACCTTTGTAAGAAAGGATAGCGCGAGCAGTGTCAGTTGGTTGAGCACCTTTATTCATCCAATCCAAAGCTTTTTCAAAATCCAAAACGATAGTTGCTGGATTTGTGTTTGGGTTGTAAGAACCAATACGTTCGATGAATTTACCGTCACGTGGAGCGCGAGAATCCGCTACGACTACGTGGTAAAAAGGACGTCCTTTTTTACCGTGTCTTTGCAATCTGATTTTAGTTGCCATTTTTTAATTTTATTTTATGTATTCAACATATCCCCCGAGCTTCATACTAGAGGGGATGCAAAGATAGTTATTTTTTTTTAATCATCATTATAATTTAATAAAACTTCACTGAAAACGACAGGGTTAGCTCTTTTCAACAAGCTCTTTCAACCGTAATACCTACACCTTAGACCTTCATCTTTTCTTGCTTCCATACGGAAGCTACAACAAACTTTTCAAAAATCAAGACAAAAAACAGCTCCTTCCTTCAAAAGGACACCTTTACCAAATGTAAACAGGATGAACCGTTTGGGTACAGTGCCTTCGAAATAGTCATCGACATTTTTGCCAATTCACTTTTTACTTTCTACCTTCATTCCATGAAATCTGTTGCGCCATTAAAAATACTAAAAGCTTCAGCCGGTTCGGGAAAAACCTTTAGCTTGACTTTACACTATCTCACGCTCCTACTCTCCAACGAGAATAGCTATAAGGAGATTTTGGCGGTGACATTCACCAATAAGGCAACCGCCGAGATGAAGGAACGTATCCTCTCGGTACTCCATGGCTTGGCAACAGGCAATCGTAGCCCTAAAATTGAAGATATCAGAAAGCTTTTACTCCAGCAGCAGCCAGACTGGAATCCGCATCTGATACAGGAGAAAGCTTTTCGGGTTTATCGACGTATCCTACATGACTACAGTCATTTTACCATAAGTACAATTGATGGTTTTTCCCAAAAAGTCATTCGTGCATTTACGTATGAACTCAATCTTGATGCTGCTTATAAGATTGAAATGAATGTCAATAAAGTGAAAAATGACCTGACAGTCATGCTTAATCAATTGCTGGATGAACGACCCGACCTACTGGATTGGATTATCGCTTATGCGGAAAAGAAAATAGCAAAAAATGAAAATTGGAACTACCGTCAACAACTAATGGGTTTGGCAAGTCTTATTTTCTCTGAAAATTTCCAGGAATTTGATGGTGACATCAATTCTGCCAATCCAAAGGAAGTTTTTAATCTCCTCAATCAGGAAGTTGAACAGAAGATAAACTCCTTCACTGAGGCGCTCTCCATGACAATTGAAGCCTTTAGTGAAACATTTAAGAATTTTAATATCTCCGAAAGTGACCTGAAAGGTAAATCGCGCAATAAAATAATCTCCGCTAGCAAAACCAATAAAAAAACGGAAAAGCTGAGCGCTTCCGAAATCGCCAAGGTACTGGAAAAATATATCCAGTTGATCGACAATGAAGATGCTTTTACAGATAGTGACAAAAATATACGTCATGATCTTATCGCCGCACTCGGGCCCATTCTGGCATCGTTCCAAAAGCTACACGATAATCTATCGGCTTACATTGCTTATCAAGCGGTACAAAGTAATCTCTATTACCTACGCCTGCTCAAGGAAATGAGCGATTTACTGACGCAATGGCGGCGGGACAATGGTGCTCAATTAATCTCCGACTCGCAGATTTTATTAAACAAACTCGGACTTGATGAAAATAGCGATCCAACATTTATCTGGGAGAAGATCGGCAATCGCTTTAACTACTTTTTGTTTGACGAATTTCAGGATACTTCGCGTATTCAGTGGAAAAACTATAGTCCGCTATTGATCAATGCATTGGCAGATGCCAAAGGCACAATCAGCGAACACCTGATCGTTGGGGATGTCAAACAGAGTATCTATCGCTGGCGGAATGGGGATTGGCGTATACTCCTGCAACAGGTAGAACAACAGGTTGGTCATACCTTTCACTTAGACGAGGATAGCAAAACCACCTTTATCGAAAACGGAAGCCTCGACACCAATTTTAGAAGTCTTCCAAATATCATCCATTTAAACAATTACCTCTTTAGCAGTATTCCCCAACATCTGCAACAGGTACTGAATGAAAAAGTATTCGAAAGCCTTGATGAAGAAGGTAAACAATGGTGGATTTCTGCTGGCAATGACAATATGCTGGTCAAAGCTTATGAAAACAGCCAACAGGAAGTACCTGAACATAAAAAAGGGAAACTTGACCAATTAGGATCTATCGAAATCTCCTACATTCCTGTCACTGATGGACGCTATAGAAGAAATCAGGTTATTGAAGAATCGTTACTACAACTATGTCAAAAAATAGGCGACTGGATCGGTAGCGGACGATATCAGGCGCAGCAGATCGGTATCCTGGTACGGAGTAATGTACAGGCTAAATTGGTCATCCAAAAGCTCATGGACTTCAAAAAAGAGCAGCAACTTACATTTGAAGTGATATCTGGTGATGCTTTATCCTTAGCGAGCAATGATGCTGTACTATTATTGATCGAGACGTTGAAGGCTTTAGTCTATAATTCAGATAAACATACCATCCATAAAGCAAAGATGGTCTATCTATACCAGCATATTCAAAATAAGACAATCGATCAGAATGCATGGTTAAAATTTGCCAGCAACGACATCCGCGCACTTAAAGATTATCTCCCTGGGGCGCTGATTGACTCCTGGGAAATGGCACAGAAACAGCCTTTAGTTCATTTAATTGAAAAACTCATTGAAATCTACGGTTTCACAACCACAGATAATATCCACCTCCCTTACCTCCTCGCATTCAAAGATATGATCTCAGCTTTCTCCACCAATGGCGAACGTGGCATTATACAGTTCCTGGAGTTTTGGGAAGAAGATGGCAACCGGGCGGTGCTCCCTTCCAACGGAGAAATTAATGCGATCGAGGTAACAACAATTCACAAATCAAAAGGTCTAGCCTATGACGTTGTGATGATTCCATTCTGTTCCTGGGATCTCGATGGCATGATCAATGGCGATTTTTGGATAGAGACCTCGGATACTCCTTTTTCCCAATTGGGAAAAATTCCAATAAAATATACATCTACAGTCGGCAAATCTGTATTTTTCAAGCAATATTTTGAAGAGATGCTGTTCAACTACATGGATGCACTCAACACATTCTATGTAGCAACAACACGTGCTGTTGAACACCTCTATATTACGGCACCTTCCTTTAAAGAATCTGTTGACAAAAAAACGGGTGAAATTACAGGATATGATATTAAAGACGAATATATCAGCGATGTGCTTTATCAAGTCTTGGATAGCCCGATAGCTCCGTTTGCACTGGAAGAAAAAGGTATACACATCGATCAAACGATCGAACAAAAAAAACATCAGGCTCAAAAAGACAATATTATTTCCCTTCGCCATTACCCCATTTCCAAAGAATTGGAAATGGCCTTAGAAAAATCGAGTACACGTAACATCAATGATATTATGATGCTGGAGAAAGCCGCGCAGTACGGTATATTGGCCCACGATATTATGGCTCAAATTTCAAAGGAAGAAGACATCCATAAACTGGTACGCCGACTGATCCAGGAAGGAATCCTTTCCAAAGAGGAAGAGCCTTTTCTCATGCAGGAGATCAATCAGATCTGGAAGCACCCCATGATCAATAAATGGCTCACCGGAAACTATAAAATCTGGAATGAAGCAAGCATTATTACCGCCAAGGGTGAGACCATTCGTCCCGATAAAGTCTTCACCTCCGTGGAAGAAACAATCGTTCTGGATTTTAAATTCACACAGACAGACTATATTGGGCACAAGTATCAAGTCGACAACTATAAAAAGAATTTGGAGAACCTTGGCTATAACAACGTTAAAGCCTATCTCTATTATGCGAAATCAAATCAATTAACTGAAGTAAAATAAATAGCACGATGCAGACAGCCTTTCTAAAATTAGTAGCAGCAGACATTCAAAAACGTTTTGGAAACGATCTGAGTGAAATTGCCATCGTGTTTAATAATAAACGGCCGATTACCTACCTCAAAAAACATCTTGCCGAAGTGTATGGTCAGGCGATCTGGTCGCCGCAGTTTTTTACGATTCAGGAATTTTTCAGACTTTCGACCGATGATACCGAAGCCAGTCCTTTAACCCAATTTTTTCATCTGTTTAATATTCATAATGAGTTATTGGTAGCTGAGGGCAAGCAACCAGAAACGCTGGAAGAGTTCTATCCCATTGCCGAAATTATATTGAGTGACTTTGGTCAACTGGATTATGATCTCGTTCCCATCGAGCAGATCTATCTAGAACTTTATGACAATACCAAAATCGACATTGCTTTTCAACATCTCACGCAAGAACAGCAAGGGTTTATCCGTCAATTTTGGCAGTCCTTTTCTATTGCGGGGCATAGTGGAGTACAAGAGCGCTTTCTTCAACTTTGGAAAAGACTGCCCGTATTATATGATCGATTCAAAGAAAAGCTCAAAACAGAAGGCCAAACCAACTATCCAACAATCTACCGTGATCTGGTTGATGGCAAGGCTACAAATCAGCAGTTTGCATCTTCCTTTCAGCATATCCTTTTTGTCGGTTTCAATGCTTTAAATAAAGCCGAGGCAAAATTATTTAGACAATGGCAGGACAAAGGCAGCGCACTATTCTACTTTGATGCCGATGCCTATTACCTGGAGGACACTATGCAGGAGGCGGGACTTTTTATCCGTCGAAATATTTTTCAAACAGGTTTGGTCAATGCCCTTGGCGATAGCCCGAACATTATAGGCAATAGAACCTCAACCGTAAATCTATATGCCAGCACCGGAAAAATCAGCCAAACAAAATTGCTCTATGATATCCTCGAACAGCACCATAACATGGAACAGACCTCTGCCATTCTTCTAGCAGATGAAAACCTACTGGTTCCTTTGCTACAGAGTCTACCCGATGTCAACCCCAACATCACAACGGGATATCCCCTGACGCAGTCTCCCATTTTCGGCATCCTGGACCTATGGATGGATGTTCATTTGGAGATATCACAGTTCAAGAGACGGAAGATTCCTTATCAGGTCATAGAGACCTTTATCAACCATCCGCTCAGCATGGTTTCTTTGGCAGATAAACTTCAGATCCAAAAAGAGATTGCCGACAAACAGCTCTTTGAGATCGCATTGGAGGAACTTCATCTCAAAAGCTCCCTGCCTCAGTTTTTTGTGCCAATCGAAAATTCTGCACATTTGATCCCTGCGCTCATTCTGATCGTCGATGACCTATTGCATAGCATCTCTTCTCAGGAGCGCATCCGCCAAATTGACAACAACCTCTTGATCGAAACAAAGAAAACGTTAAATCAGCTGCTACTGGGCTTTGAAACAGTTGCGCCCTTAAGCATCAGCTTCCAGATTGGCCTGATTAAAAAAGCAATTGCCCCAATTAATTCGGCGATAGAAGGAGATCCGCTGGAAGGAATTCAGATTATGGGACTCTTGGAGAGCCGTTGTTTAAATTTTGACAACGTATATATTTTAGGCGCAAATGAAGGCATTCTACCCAAAACGTCCAATTCACCGACCTTTATACCCAATAGCCTGAGAAGCGCTTATGGCCTTCCCATATTGGAGAATCAGGATGCCCTGTCAGCTTATTTATTCTATCGCCATTTTCAATACAGTGAAGGAATACATATTTTCTACAATGGCTTAGTAGACGAAAGCTCTACCGGCGAAGAAAGTCGTTTTATCAAACAGCTGGAGTTTGAAAGTAAATTTCAGTTTGACCGAAAAATTCAACAACAGACCATCCAATTTGCCGATAAAGCACAAGAGATTGTCATAGAGAAACGTGGTGAGGTCTGGGAAAAGATGTATCAGGACTTTATCGTCAACCAAAAAAGGATATCTGCAACAGCACTAACAACTTACCTGCAATCCCCGCTACAGTTTTTTTTAAAACATATTGCCGGCATCAAAGAACCGCCTTCAATCTCTCAGGAATTTGAGATGAATAAACTGGGAACTGTCATCCATAATGTCATGGAGAAGATATTCCTACCTTTCAAGGGGCAACAGGACTTTACACCGACAACTGTCTTACGGCACGAGATAGACAAAATAGAAGCACAGGTGATTCGTGAAATAGGCCTGCAATATCAGATCGAATTAAAGACAACACATGATTTAAACAGCCTGCAGCGGATCATGCTGAAGATTGCCTGCGAGTATGTCAAGATGTATCTTGAATATGACATCAACAATTACAAAGCATTTCGGATTATTGAACTCGAGAATGACAAGGATTATGTACTGCCCTTTCCTATTGAGATCAATGGAGAAGAACAACAGGTCACACTTTACGGCATCATTGACCGTGTAGATGAGGTCGTAACACACGACGATCGCATGATCAGTAGAATTGTTGATTACAAGACTGGTGGAGACTCGATCATATTCAAAGAAATCGACCAGGTGTTTGCGCCAAATACCGAAAATAAAGCCATGGTGCAGACGCTATTCTATGCCTATGTATTTGAACAGAAAACAGGAAGAAAACAACTCGAACCCCATCTCTATGTCGCCCGTAAAATGCGGGAAGAAGGGACATTATTCAGTGGTAAAGAGGGAATATTGACGGATGAATTCCTTGCTTTCCAGAAAGAAAATTTTGTCAGATTCCTGCGAGATATTCTTCAGGAAATCTTTAACCCAGATGTTCCATTTCGGCATAACCCGGACGCAATGATTTACCCCAGCGACCCTTATACACTGTTCTACCGGGAAGCTAGCAAATGGGTTGATGCAGAAGAATGAGTACAGCAAAGGCTTTAAGAAGAGGTCAAACTAAATGATGTACAAAAAATACATTTAAAAACAAAAGGGGACATTTTACTGTCCCCTTTCTATATTAACGTTTATTTCTTTTAATTGCATTATTGGCTCGACGTTTTGCTGTATTAATTTTATAATGGAACCAATGGTCTTTGAAGATCTTTCGCATCGTATTGTCAAAATGCCTTGTGATAAACAGATTACGCGCCCCCTGCAATTTCTCGCTGATCGAATTTGCTAAAGCCCTAACAGAAATCGAATAGCCTTCTGTCTCATATTGAATATAATGCCACCAACCTGCCGGCATATATAAGGTCTCTCCAGGATGAATAACCGCTTCATAACCATCTAAGTACTTAATCCCGGGATATTCCTCTTCACTACTATATTTGGGGTTTGCAATACTATGAAAATTGTATGGCAATTTATACATCAAATCAGATTGATCATTCGGAAAAAGCCAAATACGTTTTAATCCTTGAAATTGAGAAATAAATACGTGTGACATATCAATATCGAAATGGTTACGGGTACTTGACCCCTCTCCACCAAAGAACATAAATGGCAACCATTGCAATACCTTACCTCCTGTGACATCGTTATAAATAACATCGTGTTTCAGTTCAGGACGTATTTTGAGTAGATTGAACAAAAACAACCGTAACTCTGTAGGTTCTTTTGTGATCAGATCCAAATATTCTGCAAATGTCATATGGCCAACAGGAGCACTGGCAGCACGGTCCATTGATTCTTCCTCTTTTCCATAGACATCTATCTTTATATCTCCTGCGATTTCCTTAAAGTAATCATAACTCCATTTCTTCCACGCTGGACTTTCTGCACTTATAAAATCTGATATAATTACAGGAAAACCTGGTTTCAGATAATTCTTTAAAAAGTCCTCTGATTGAATGCCCGAAATTTTATCAACTTGCTTTAACTTCACGACTGACTAATTTTGCTTAATTACAAACATAAAAAAATATTTCTATCAAATTTTAAAAATACTGCCTATGCTTTATTTTTAATTGGAATAAATTATTCCAAGCAATTTAATAGAAATATACTTAAAATCTCAATGACCATCGTCACTTTTATTACATTTTAACATCATCGATTCGACTCGCCACCATTTCTATACCCCTACAGATAAAAATACGATTCATCTATCTTTCATACAACATGAACATACTTCACAAATTGATCATCCGGCCAATTCGTAAAATTGTCATCGTACCATTCCCGATTCGGAATGATAAAACTCAACAACAACGCCCGTAAAAGTCTTTACAGATCTTTGCGGACCTTAAACTGCATAAATAACAAAAAAAGGGTCTTAAGAACCCTTTTTTTGTTATTTACCTTATGTTAGGTACTACTTATTTACCTTTTTGATATATTCTTCTACAGCCATCGTCATACTAGGAGCTTTTGGTGTTGGAGCAGGGATATCTAAAATCAATCCGTGATCTAAAAGTGCCTGTTGAGTAGAAGCACCAAATGCTGCAATCCTGGTATTATTCTGCTTAAAGTCAGGAAAGTTATCATATAAGGACTGTACACTTGAAGGGCTAAAGAACACGATAACATCGTAGAAAACATCTTTCAAATCAGTCAAATCGCTTACAACAGTTCTAAAAAGCACAGCTGGTGTAAATTTATAGCCGTTTTGTTGTAACCAATTACTTGTTTCCTCATTAGCTACATCCGAACAAGGGAACAAGAAATTCTCCCCTTTGTGTTTTTTCAATACCTCTTCAAGGTCTTTCGCGGTCTGTTTACCAAAGAAAATCTTCCTTTTTCTATATTGAATATACTTTTGAAGATAGAGGGCAATCGTCTCTGAAATACAGAAATATTTCATTTCTGCAGACACTTCAAATCGCATCTCTTCACAAATTCTAAAATAATGATCTACAGCATTTCTACTCGTAAATATTACGGCAGAATAATCTGCTAAATTAACCTTATCCCTACGCACATCTTTGGCAGGAACTCCTTCTACGTGTATAAAACCTCGAAAGTCTAATTTTAACCCGTATTTCTTTGCTAAATCATAATAAGGGGACTTATCGTTTTCAGGTTTTGGTAAAGTCACCAGTACACTTTTTACCTTCTTTGCTCTTTCTACGTCTGAAGTTTGCATATTAACCAGTTTTAGCTCAATAATCTTAACAGTATTAATATTGGTGCTATTTCTAGGCAACAAAGGTACAAAATTAAATAGGAAATTGAAAATTTATACATAGACATAATATGAGCCGCGGTCTTAAGAAATCGATAGAAAAAGAGTAAAGCCGCTCCAACGATGGCCAAATGCAGCACAATACCTACTGATGTCAAGGGTACAAGGCTCAAAATTAATAGTACAGGAAGCATTAAAAAAAGCGTATTGAAATAAATCAGATACAGCACTGTCACATACTCCTTTACTAGCTTTCTAATTTCAAAAACAAAGGATAAGAATCGGATGAAACCAATTTTTAGCGCAAATAAACCGCCCACCATTCCCGCCGTCTTCATATAATTGGGAAAAGTAATAAAATCGAATCTATTTAATTCATACGCATAGAATAGACTTACAAATAAGCCTATCGCCCCGGAGAATAATACGAATAGAAAAATAAATGGCCAGGATGTCAAAATCGTATCCTCTTTGCTTACAGAGAGTAAAACCCGATCATCCCAGTAACCCTGAAAAACCAATTTGATATCAGAGGGAAAAAATACCCGAATCAACCCAACACCAAAGATCAATGCAAGAACCGTAAATAGAATCCAGTTTTCACGATGAGCCTTGAGCGTCCCATATTGCCGATCCAAATTGCTTTTTCTCAGTTCACCCTGAAAATACTGCTGTACATCAAAATTATAAATGTTATGAACCCTTAAACCTTCCCCGTTCACTGTTACGATCCGATATTGATCTTGTAACGCTGGGTTCAAGGACGCCAAAACTTTTTGGTTAGGCGTTTCGACAGAATCCCTGACAACATTTAGACTATCCGTCCTAACGATGCTGCTGTCCTGAACAACTGCCCGTAAAGTCCGTCGCTGTGCATTTGATCCTGTTATTGAAAATAGCAGGAATACTACAAATAGAAAATGATATTTGAAGATAGTTACGCTCATTAAAATGAATTGTCTCTTAACGGCAATGAAATGTTCAACAACCGTCTATATTCGAAACTCTTAAATTGTGGTCGTAAAGTTAGGATAAAAAGTTATATTGCATTCAAAAAATCTTCAGAGAACATGTACAAAGAAATCACACGTTGTCAATGGTGCGGATCTGACCCACAATATGTAGACTACCACGATAAAGAATGGGGACGACAAGTCCGCGATGACAAAACTTTATTTGAATTCTTGATCTTGGAGTCTGCACAAGCTGGTCTAAGCTGGATCACGATTCTTCGTCGAAGAACGGCATACCAAGAAGCTTTTGCCAATTTTGATGTTGACCAAGTCGCTGCTTATACAAACAAACATGTTGCTAGACTTTTGGTCGATTCGGGAATCATCAAACACAGGAATAAAATTGAATCCACCATTACCAATGCGCAGCACTTCAAGAAAATCCAAGCAGAATATGGTAGCTTCTACGACTATTTATACACCTTTTTGCCCGAAAAACAACCGATTGTCAACCACTGGACCAGTTTGCAACAGGTACCTGCAACTACAGCTATTTCTGATAAAATAGCAAAAGACATGAAGAAAAGGGGATTCAAATTTTTCGGTTCTACCATCTGTTATGCTTATATGCAGGCCGTTGGAATGGTGAACGACCATATCGAAACCTGTTCGTTTAAATAGCTAACCATTAAAATACGCATAGGTTTCGCAAATACTAATTTATAGAAATCAAAACAGGTTCTCTACACCATAAAAACAGACCGTTAAGAACAGAAATGCAGTATATGAATCAAATCGACCTAAAACAAAACCAATTGGTATTAAAAGAAAAAAGAGGTCCGCTAATTGCCAGACTATTCATCTATTTACTTACCATATTTTCTATAATTCTACCCCTTGGTGGCGTCACTGTCAATGTATCCAATAGCGGGCTGACAATTGTGGGTGTTATCATGCTTGGCTTATTTGGATTAATAGCATACTATATGCTCCGTGTTTCATTATGGAATACCTATGGCGCTGAAATTATTGAATTTCAAAAAAACAAAATCAACTACACCGCCGACTACCAATGGTTTAAAGGGGGTCAAAAAGAATTTGATTTTGAAAAGATAGACTTTACAATACAAAAATCGGGCTATGAGGAAGATAACAAAGGTGTCTTAGTCATTAAATTTGATGAAAAGGAAATATTTGAAACTGTCTCTAAATTACCCTTGTCTGATTTAGAAATTTTACGCATAAATCTAAAGGAATTATACAACGATCAAACAATTGAATAAATCAAAATTCTATAGTTGCAATCTAATGATCACTTGTTAGTACATTAGACTGCTACGTTTTTATAAATATCAGGGAGATTCCGACAAAGACCATTAAAGTCCATACCATACCCAACGACAAATTCCTTACTTATTTCAAAGCCAACATAGGTCAATTCCTCGAAATGATACTGCAGCGCCTCGGGTTTCACCAGAAGTGCACAGGCAATCACACTCGCTGGATTCAATTTTTTCACGGCATCCAATGTATACTTCAGGGAATGCCCAGAGTCAACAATATCTTCTACAATAATCACATCACGGCCTTCAAGATCAATACCAAGTCCTAAAAGCTCGTTTAATTCAGATTGCCCCGTTCCAATATAAGACGCCAACTTAATAAACGACATCTCACAAGGAACATCAATTTGCTTAAGCAAATCTGCCATAAACATAAAACATCCGTTCAAGACGCCTATAAAAACAGGCTGTTTATGTTCATAACGCAGGCTTATATCAATCCCCATCAAGCGCACTCGTTTCTGAATTTGCTCCTCTTCAAATAAAGGTTCGAAAAGCAGTCCGTCAATTTCTATCTTTTTCATGCTAATATTCTTCTTTCGTCACAGGCACTATTTATGTGCGTCGTTTTCTTTTTCCTCTTTTTTACGCCCCAATATCTTATCAAATAGCGATCGTTTTGGTTTCTCCTGCTCACTAGCCTCCTCATCTTTCTTTTCCGTCAGATCCATTTGTTTTAGCTTCTTTGGAACAGATACACGCTCAAGATTGTCGGCAGGAGAATTACTTTCGAGACGATCGAACAACAATGGATCATCTCCCATATCAAATACATCAACAGAATCGACCACAGCTGGTCTTGCTGCTCGCAGATGCGGCTGCAGAACAACTTCATAAAAACCATAATTTGAAGTTGTTGAATCCACACTAATCTGCCCTGTTTTGGTCATAATATGACCATAGGTATTAAAATAGCGCAACATATTCCCTTTCAGGTGCCCTGTCCAGTCAAAAAAGTTCAATCCCTTTTTAGGACGCGGAACAATGCTCGACAAAAATATACTTTCTCCAAGGCCTAATTGCGCCGGTGTTTTCCCAAAATAATAGCGTGCAGCTTCGGTAATACCATATACATTATTGCCCCATTCGATGACATTCAGGTAAACCTCGTACATGCGTTTTTTACTCACTTGCTGAGAGCGTTCCATCAGCCATACCAGCAAAATTTCTTCCAGCTTCCGCACCACGGTCTTATTCCGATTTAGAAAAACATTTTTCACCAGTTGCATTGATATCGTACTTGCCCCTCGTTTAAATCCTTTCTCCTTGATATTTGTAGCAATGGAGAGCTTAAAAGCCTTCTCCTCAAAGCCCTTGTGTTTAAAGAAAAATGGATCTTCTGTATTGATCAAACTAATCTGCATATAACGGGATATTTGATCTATAGGTGTAAAATTAGGGTTTTGAGGTCCGACAACAATCTCCCGCATCGGCTTACCATCTTCATAGGCGGTATACGTGAATGGTGTATTTAACATCGCAATATCGGCCTCCCCCCATTTGACTACTTTTAAATCCTTATCATCCATCTTAGAAGAGAAAAGAAGCTTTTCGGGCTTTTTGATTTCGAGAGCAAAGTTCAGATCGTATTGAATATGCCCCTCCACCTGAATACCGTCTAAGCCAGGAAATAATCCAACTGGCATGGCATCAAAAAAGTGCTGAGCCTCTATCCTATCGGTATGAATGGCAAGGAAGAGTTCTTTTTCCGGCTTGTGCACATATTTGATATAAGGAGAAAACACAAAATCTTTGACCTGTACGGTACTTTCTTTGCTTACTTCAATCGACGATGCTCCGATATTCAATGCACCTTGCATTCTGGCCTCAGGAAAGATAACATCTTTACTAGAAATACGCCAGTGATTTACTTTCAGATTTTTAAATCCCCATTGCCCATGCAACTCCAGTAACTCCTTATTTCTTCTATGAGCCTTGTCCAATCGGAAGGATATTTCATCAAAACTTACCGCAAGACCAAATTTGCGCTGTAATAGTGGAAGATTTACCTCCTTCTTATCGGAAAAAAGACGAAGATCACACTCTTGATTATCTGAATCAATCGTTCCGGTCAGATTCCAAGCTGCCTCATGGTCATTTAGCAAGAACTTCGTTTCCATATCTCCGCCGTCTATCACAGCAGAAGGAATAACAACGCGTTGTGAAGTACTGTCGTCACGATAGGAAAGTTCAAGGTTTTTGAGATCGAGATCATTTGGAATCTTAAAAAATACATTTTTCAACAATCGATCTGCCAAGGCCGCCAGATTCTGCTTTGGGTTATCATTTTCAACAGTATCCTTTTTCTGCTTTTTGAACAGGAAATCGTAGTTACTGATCGAATCCTTTTTAACAAGAGAAACCTTCCCATTATCTAAAAGAACTTGTCCTAACTTCACATCCCCAAATAACAAAGGCCATAATTTAACAGATACTGTCAAATCATTGATTTGGGCTAATTGATCTCTATTTTTGGGCAATAGCTGTATATTCTTAAACTGTACGGCATTAATCCCCTGGAAAGCATAATATTGAATCTTCAATTCCATATCATACTTTTCAAGCAACTTCGCTTTCGCTTTGTTGATTGCTCCCATGAGCATGGCATCTCTTTTCTGATAAGCATACGTGCCTACTGCGATCGCCAAAACCAAAATAGCAGCTAAAGCGATATAAAGCCATCGCCATTTGCGGGACTTAAAAGATGTTATAAATCGATTGGACATAATTATTACTTAATGCAAATTCGTGCATATCAACAGTCAAACTTAGATAAATTTGGCTGCATATACAATTATAATTCACTGAAACCAGGATGGCCTTTATCCCTTTCTACAGTCCGACAAAATTATTTAGAAAACACCTTGGTTACCCGAAAACGAAAATGTACTGGATAACGGATCTTTCCTAAAGATTAGGAGTACGATACAGTAATCTTAATCCCATTAAAAACAAAGAAATGACATGAAATTGATCCGCAATGAGTAGTTTTGTAATCCATGATTACAAATGAATAATAGATGGTTACCAAAGAACAAATATTAAATGCATTATCCTATGTTGAAGAGCCTGATTTGAAAAAGGATCTTGTAACATTGAATATGATTCAAAATATCGAGATCGAAGGTGAAAAAATTTCTTTCGATGTCATTTTAACTACTCCAGCTTGCCCGCTTAAGGACCATATTGAACATGCCTGTCGAAACGCCATAGCCCATTTCATAGACAAAAACCTCGAAGTTCATATCAATATGACTTCCAATGTGATCGGAAAACAAGGTGCGCAAGTCTCAGGTATTAAAAACATCATCCTGGTATCTTCAGGCAAAGGTGGAGTTGGTAAATCTACTGTTGCCGCAAATCTTGCGCTTGCTCTCCATGCTAAAGGTGCTAAAACAGGACTTTTAGACGCCGACATCTATGGTCCATCTCTTCCGATTATGTTTGGGCTTGAAGGCGCTAAACCAGGTTCAGTTGAAATGCCAGACGGTCAGGTTAAAATTGAACCGCTTGAAAAATTTGGACTGAAATTACTTTCAATAGGATTTTTCACTGATCCAAACCAGCCTATTCCATGGCGTGGACCGATGACAACCTCGGCCATCAAGCAGCTTTTTAACGATGCACATTGGGGTGAACTGGATTACCTGGTTGTTGATATGCCTCCAGGTACTGGTGACATCCATATCACCGTATCTCAGACATTCCCTATCGCGGGAGCGGTCATTGTCACAACCCCGCAGCATGTTGCCCTGGCTGATGCTGTAAAAGGAATTGGAATGTTCTTAATGGATAGCATCAATATTCCATTATTGGGTGTCGTGGAAAATATGGCCTATTTTACACCAGCTGAACTGCCAGAGAATAAATATTATATTTTTGGTAAAGATGGCGGAAAACGTCTTGCAGAAGAATATAAAGTTCCTTTCCTAGGTGAAATCCCTTTGTTAAAAGGCATTTCTGATGCAGGAGATAATGGTTTCCCTGTTGCCATAGATACCGAAGATCCTGTAACGAAATCATTTTTAACGATCGCAGAGAAAGTTGCCCAGCAACTTTCCATTATCCATAGCCAGGGGAGATAGTTCGTTAATAATGTGCTCTTGCGCTTCACCATAAAAAAAGGCTTTCATACGTATGAAAGCCTTTTTTTTATGAAATGTTATCTAATTATTAGATAGCAAGCTCCAGCAATACCGGGCAATGGTCGGAATGGACTGCATCCGGCATTATGCTGGAAGATTTGATTTGTTCCGCCAAAGGTTTTGAAACCATATTATAATCAATACGCCAGCCCAAATTCTTTGCACGAGCCCCTGCGCGATAGCTCCACCAACTATAGTGGTGTGGATCAGGATTTAAATGGCGAAAAGAGTCAATATACCCCGAATTAATAAAATTCTCCATCCATTCGCGCTCTTCCGGAAGAAATCCCGAAGAATTTGCATTTGATTTTGGATTGTGAATATCGATGGCACGGTGACAAATATTATAATCACCACAAACGACCAAATTCGGTTTTTCGATCAAAAGCTTATCGCTATATAACTGAAAATCCTCCAGAAAACGGTATTTAAAATCCTGTCTCACATCTCCTGTTGTACCTGATGGAAAGTAGGTACTCATCACTGAAACCTGATCAAAATCAGCACGGATAATACGCCCTTCAAAATCATAATCTTCATGACCGCAACCATACTCAATATGCTTAGGTGTGATTCGCGTAAACAAGGCGACTCCGCTATAGCCCTTTTTTTGAGCTGGATACCAGTAATGCTCATAGCCCATCTGCTCCAACAAAGCAATTTCGGGAATTTGATCCGGTGTAGCTTTAATTTCCTGAAGACATATGACATCCGCATTTACAGTTTTCAACCAGCCTAACCAATCTTTCTTCAAGGCTGCACGTAAACCATTCACATTATAGGTTACTATTTTCATTTTTTGAGTATTGAGATTCTAAATAATAGGGAAAAAAGCGCTTCAATCCCTGATTTGCGACTTCATAAAAACATTAATAATCCTTAGAAGAAAACAGATCACCGATTTTAGAAAAGATACCAGTCTGAGGTTTTAGACCTTTTAATTCCCGCTCTAAGTTTAACGCTTCTCGCCTCGTTAGCACATGCATGTTCATCTTTTGGTCGACTTCCGGTCTATCGTGCTTATCTGTTTTCACAGCTGCAATCTGATCAATAACATCCACTCCCTTGACCAACTCACCAAATACAGTATAATTCCAGTCTAAATGTGGCGCACCGCCAATAGTCGTGTACGCTTGGCGTTGGGCTTCCGAAAATTTCTTACCATTCATCCGTGTTTGCTCCAAACGATTGAGATCTTCAGGGGTGAATACTTTTCCCTGAACAAGATAAAACTGAGAACCCGAAGAAGCTTTTGCGGGATTGTTATCTCTAGCTGCTCCAATAGTACCTTTTTTATGGTATAGACCATCTTCGATCTCCGCAGGAATGGTATACCCTGGCCCTCCATTACCCAGCTGCGCTCCTCCAACGGCATTTCTTGAGTCAGGATCGCCCCCCTGAATCATAAAATTCTGGATGACGCGATGGAACAAGGTTCCGTCGTAGTATTTACTTTTTGCTAATTTCACGAAGTTATCCCGATGTTTTGGTGTCTCATTGTACAACCGCAGCACACAGGTCCCCTTGTCAGTAACGATCTGTACATATTTAAACTCGGGTTTAGCCGCAAATGCCAAAACCTGTAAAAAGCAGAATACTGCTATTAAACTAGCCTTTAAAAATCTCATCTGTTAATAATTATATGTTCCCATTTAGAACTTCCTGTCTTTTCAATTGTGTTATCTTCTAGATAACGTTTAATTCCTCAAAATAATTTATGATCAACGACTTCATAATCAGTTCCTGTTCCAAAAGAGTATAGTTAGGAATAGGTTTTACCAATTCCCAATGTGGCCACCCTTCTTCATCCAGACCTTTCAGATTATAAAATCCCATAGCACTGAAAAGACGACACGTCGCAATGTGCATCAATTCTTCTTTTTCTCGTTTTGAGAATTTTTGGGCACCTTTCCCCAATTCCTGAACACCAATAAGGAATAAACAGACCTTGATGTCAGGCTTTTCCATATCGAATAGCGAAGCAATTTCACCCTGTAGGATGCTCCACTTCTTGTTTACTTCTGCTGCCTTCATTTTTTTGTTTTAAACAAACTAAGATAAATTTACGATGATTTGCAAGCAAATTAACGCACAGATAAATACAGTTATACTATTGGATTCCCCCCTTTGGCAATAACCTCTGCACAACGTTGATCAATCATCTGAAACACTGGATCGAACAAATTATCATCAAAATACGGATCAGGAACAACATCATCTCCCAAAAACAATTTAACTTTGTGCAGATCTTCCTTATCAATCACCTGAGCGCATACATCCGCATAGTTTTGTCTATCCATTACAAATATAAGATCGTATTCGGAAAAAAATTGCGGTTTGAAATGCCGAGCCCGCTGACCGGAAATATCGACACCATATTTCTTTGCAATTGCTATAGCTCTACGATCGGGGGCTTCACCAATATGCCAGTCGCCTGTACCCGCCGATTCAACGACCCAGTTTAATTGCTTATCTGCTGCTTTTTGTTTCAATATACCATGTGCAAGGGGAGAACGACAGATATTTCCCAAACAAACCATTAAAATCTTCATCTCTATAATTTTTAAAAGCTATCAAAGAGTAGCCATACCACGCTATGATCCAACTAAACGGTGCAAAGAACGCCATTAGCCGACATAATCAGGCTTTCGCGCTTGTCAATAGCAAAATATGTAATAAATCACAAGGCCAGAAGGGCCCAGCATAAAAAGTGCTGGAGCTGTTTCGGCACTTCATTCCGCAAAATAGCTAAACTAAAATGATTAAGGAAACAACCGGCTTAAAATTGACTTACTTCTTACCAAGTGTCCTAGCTTTCCCATAAAGTCCTTCTGACTCCGTATCCACCAACAGCAATGAAAACAGACCGGAGAACTTTGCTGTCCAATAACCAAGTTCAATGAAGCCAATGAGACTAAACTCTTTTCATTAAACCAAGCGTAGCGAGCTGAATGATATCGTCATAAAAAATACGATCAATAACACAAAGCATAAAAAAGGTGGCCTAACCTTACGGTTAGAACCACCTAAACTATATTAATCAACCAATTCTTAATTCAATGTTTAATATTCTACAGGGAAGCTCAATTGAACAGCACCACCTTGCGGAGATACTCCTTTCAATCGTACAATATTACGTTGCGTTGCACCAAGCGCTGTTTCAACATCATCTACTGTATTGACCGCTTTTCCATTCACCTCTGTAATGACCAGTCCACGCTCTACACCGAAATAATCAAAGATGCCACCACGATTCACTTGGGTCACAACAACTCCAGAGTTTACCCCCAGTTCCTTTTTCTTCTGAGCTGAAGCAGGAATAAAGCTTGCCCCTAATTTATTGTAAATCTCCGTTGCACTTTTAGAAGCTTTTCCTCCTGTACTTGCAGTCTTCAAGGATTCTTCACCTTTCAATGTCATAGTTACTTGTTTTTCCTTACCATCACGTTTGTAAGTAACATTGACCTTATCTCCAGGACGCGCACGACCTATAGTTTCACTTAAGACAGGTGAACCTGTAATCACTTTTCCATTAATCTTGGTCAAGATATCTCCTTTTTTGACACCTGCAGCCTCTGCAGCACCGCCACCAACTACATCTTGAACATATAAGCCATCCACATCTGTAAAACCTTTTTCCTTGGCCAATTCAGGTGTTATTTCAGTATAAGTAACACCAATATAACCACGTTTTACATTACCGTATTCGACAAAGTCATCAACAATCTTTTTCACCAAATTGACCGGAATCGCAAAACCATAACCAGCATATGTTCCTGTTGGAGAGGCTATGGCCGAGTTAATACCAATCAATTCTCCAGAAGCGTTAGTCAAGGCTCCGCCACTATTCCCTTTGTTGATAACCGCATCTGTTTGAATAAAGGATTCGATCGCTGAACTTACTGGGATTTGATCCTGTCCACCACCAAATGGATTACCACGTTGTTGTTGACCTTCATTCAAAATACCAATCTGACGACCTTTAGCACTAATGATACCTGCGGTCACTGTAGATTGAAGTCCAAGCGGATATCCGAAAGCCAGTACCCATTCACCGACATTGACATTGTCTGAGTTACCCAATTTGACAACAGGAAGGCCCTTACCTGATACTTTCAACAAAGCCAAATCGGTATTCGGATCACGTCCGATCAATTTAGCTTCAAACGAACGCTTGTCTGTTAGTACCACTTCAATTTTATCTGCATCTTCCACGACGTGATTGTTCGTTACAATATAGCCATCATCGGAAATAATTACACCTGATCCAGATGCCTGTACGGGTTGCGACTGCATTTGACGACGTCCACCACCTTGTGGCATGCCAAAAAACTCTTCAAACATATCGAACGGAGAACCCTGCGATTGCTGCGACCCCTTACGGCTATAAGTAGTCTTAATATGTACGACACCCGGTGATACCGCCGCCGCAGCTTGGGTAAAATCAGGATTACCTGTAGAGGACATTACCCCTGTTGGATTGTTTGCAAAATAAACCTTTTGTTTGTCTTCGAAAGACATACCATCAAACTTCTTATTCTCAATAAGCTTGTAACCTCCTAATGCTACCGCTCCACCGAAAACAGCTGTTAATAGCGTTAAACCGACCTTATTCATAAACTTATTTTTATTTTAAAATGTCTTAATATAAGCTGATAATTTTTGCTCTTAAAATTACCGATTTTATTCGGATATGTTCAAATGTAATACCATTTCGAAGCCTTCGGAAAATCCGACACGTTAAAAAATGTTAATTACTAGACAAATGCAATCATTTTAACAAATCTTAACTTTTCTCCGTTTTTTTGTAACAAAAAAACGTACTTTTGTTACTACAAATCAACGTAATGGCATCAAAAGTAAGATTTTCAAAATATCAGGGAGCAGGCAATGACTTCATTTTAGTAGACAATCGCGACAATGCATTTGACCGCGCAGATGAAGCATTGGTAGAAAAGCTCTGTAACCGCAGGTTTGGCATTGGTGCCGATGGTCTAATGCTCTTACAAACCAGAGAAAATTACGATTTTGAGATGATTTATTATAATGCCGACGGCAGAGAAGGCAGCATGTGTGGTAATGGGGGCCGTTGTATCGTCGCTTTTGCACACGACTTAGGCATTATCACTGACAAAACTGTCTTTTTGGCAGTAGACGGCATACACCATGCCTCTTTATCAGCAGACCTTGTCAATCTCCAGATGATCGATGTAACAGATTTTGCCCGTGATGGAGAAGCCTATCTGTTACAAACCGGTTCTCCACATTATGTTGAGTTCGTAAAAAATCTGCAGGATAAAAATGTCTTCCAAGATGGCTACGCAATTCGCAATAACGCTACTTATGGAAAAGAAGGCATCAATGTAAATTTCATTGAAGCTGAAGGAGATGGTTATTTCCTCCGTACATTTGAGCGCGGTGTTGAAGATGAAACCTATGCCTGCGGCACTGGAGCAACTGCTGCGGCCATGGCTGTCGCCTTGCAGCAAAATTTAGAAGGTGATATCAATATTCCTATCCGAGTATTGGGAGGACAGCTTTATATCTCCTTCCATAAGCAGGGCAAGCATTTCACAGAGGTGTTCTTAAAAGGCCCGGCACAGTTTGTCTTTGAAGGGAACTATTAGATTTTTACTCCTATAGCGATCAAGGTTAATTGCAATCCAAATTTTCCATCCAAGAAAATCAAGATTGGAATATCGCCTGCTACCCTTGGTGTTCACGTATATTTGAGTACAACGCTCTTCATGTAGTTAGGTATTAGATTTTAACCAAACGCTAAGCAATCCCCAGTAACCGATTTTTAAAATTTCAACGCGCAAATTGCGATTAATGGTATATTTTATTGTATATTAGATACCTTTATTTATAAGGTCCGCTATTTTTAATGCAACAGTCAAAGTCATTTCCAGTATATAAAATCGTTTATTCTATATGTGAGCACCCCTATCTTGGCTATCTTATTGAGCCACACATGGTCAAACTCAATCCCAATGGGACTTACTCACTACGCTATCAACGTATATTTAGCAATACTGTCGATGCTTACGCCGCTGAATTGGATGAATTAGATTATAAACTAATTCGATTGCTCGATGAAATCGAACAAACTCACCTCATCAAAAAATACTACAAAAAAGCAATTAGACCTGTCGATTTCTTTTCCAAAGTTTTCGATAAAAAGCTATATGAGCTTCTTCGTCCTAAAATTGATGAAAAAATGATTCAATTTTTTGAAGCTGTTGGAGACAAACCGCTTTTCATGATGAGCAAAGATGGTTATCCAGCAGATCAAGAAATTAAATTGGCAACCTCTGCGGCATCGGTTCTATTTCATTTTCGACGAAACGAAGAAGAAACACGTTATTTCCCGACAATCAAATACGAAAATCAGCGTCTGGAGTTCATGTTCAAAAATGCCATTGTCTTGACCAATGTACAAGCATGGTTACTTTTAAACAATACCCTATATTATTTCGATCAGGCTCTTGAGGGCAAGAAGCTCAGCCCTTTCCTAAATAAACGTTACATTTCTGTCGGTAGAAGCACTGAAAAAAAATATTTCGAGACCTTTGTATGTGGACTGATTGAACGCTATCATGTCTATGCCGAAGGATTTGAAATTCAAACCCACCAGCACCAAGCAATTCCGCTCCTCCATTTGATTTATATCGAAGATGGAGCGTCGCAATTACAACTGCAATTCAAGTACGGACCGCATACCTTTACCGCGGGAGCCGAGAATAAAGTTACTGTTCGTATGGAATATAATGTGGAAGATGACCATTATATATTCCACCGTGTCAAACGCTCTTTGCAATGGGAAGAACAACAAAATGAAAGCTTAAAAAAATTGGGCCTACAGGATGTTGACCCCCAACTCGGTTTATTAACGCCAACTACCCATACTGGGAAACGGCTTTCAGTATTTGACTGGATGAACAACCATCAAGAACAACTTGAGAAACTTGGATTCCACATTATACAAAATAGTGAAGAAAAACGCTTCTTCATAGGTCATACCTCCTTAGATATCTCCATTGATGAAGACAATGATTGGTTTGATATAAGTGCTATCGCAAAATTTGGACCCTATGAGATTCCATTTATCCAGCTGCGCAACCATATTCTTAATAACATTAAGGAATTTACCTTACCGAATGGAGAAATTGCCATGATTCCGGAAGAATGGTTTGCAAAATACAATCATCTCTTCCAATTTTCTGCAGATCGGCATGAGCTCAAACTAAATAAGGTACATATTGGTCTACTCTTTGAAATTAGTGAGCATACACAGCTGGTATTTACGCGAAAACTACAGAAGCTAGCCAACTTTGAAGAAATTGCTGATATTCCCGAACCAAAACATTTCAAGGGAAATCTTCGCCCATACCAAAAAGCAGGATACAATTGGTTTAATTTTTTGAAGCAGTATAAATTTGGTGGCTGTCTTGCGGATGATATGGGTTTGGGTAAAACCATACAGACTTTAGCCCTATTGCAACAGCAAAAAGAACAACTCCAAGACGAACAGGATATCCGTACCTCACTTTTGGTTTTACCAACATCATTGGTATACAACTGGCAAAAAGAAGCACAGCAATTTGCTCCACAGCTTAATATTCACCTTCATACCGGAAACAACCGCATTAAAGATGCCTCACTTTTCGCCAAATATGATCTGGTAATTACCACCTACGGGATTGCCCGTATTGACGAAGAAACCTTGAGTGGCTTTTATTTTAATTACATTATCCTCGATGAGAGCCAGAATATCAAAAACCCAACTTCCAAATCTTTTAAAGCCATCAAAAGCCTAAAAAGCAAAAACAAATTGGCTTTGAGTGGAACTCCTGTAGAAAATTCCGTTTCGGATCTTTGGGCACAGATGCACTTCACCAATCCAGGACTACTAGGCAGTTATACCTATTTTCAAAAGGAATTTGTACAGCCCATAGAAAAGAAAAAAGATGAAGAAAAAGCACAGCGTCTTCAAGCGATTGTCAAACCATTTATATTAAGACGTACGAAAGATCAGGTGGCAACAGAATTACCGCCAAAAACTGAACAGGTCCTTTATTGTGAAATGACGGAAAAACAATCCGAGTTGTACGAAAAAGTCAAATCTGAATATCGCAATGCAATTCTTGACGGACAATTGGACAGCAAGCCTAAATCTACGCAAATTGCGCTGTTGCAAGGCTTGACAAAGCTCCGACAATTGGCCAATCATCCCAGAATGGTGGATGAGAAATTCTCGGGTGATTCCGGCAAGTTCGAAGCTGTAATTGAAACACTTGAGATGGTCATGCAAAGAGGCAACAAAGTACTGATTTTCTCCCAGTTCGTAAAACAGCTCAATATCTTCCGTCAGTATTTCGATAATAAAGGTACAAATTATGCCTACCTGGATGGCGGCACAAAGAATCGGGATGAAGCCGTAAGCCAATTTCGTAAAAACAACGATACCAAGTTATTCCTTATATCGATAAAAGCAGGTGGGGTGGGACTCAATCTGATTGAAGCCGACTATGTTTTTATTCTGGATCCGTGGTGGAATCCAGCTGTGGAACAACAGGCTGTAGACCGTTCACACCGCATCGGTCAAACGCGCAACGTGTTTATCTATAAATTTATCAGTAAAGATACCGTCGAAGAAAAGATATTAGCTTTACAGAATAAAAAGAAATCGATTGCACAAAGCCTGATCACGACAGAAGAAAGCTTTATCAAGTCACTATCACAGGAAGATCTGCATGAACTTTTGGCCTAAATAAAAACATTACTCTTTATATCCATTAATCTTCGCCATATATATCGATGGACGGATACCCGTTACACGCGTAAAAATATTGCTAAAAGAAGACAGCTCGTTGTATCCCACTCGCATAGCTATTTCTAGAATGGAGTAGCTATTCTCGGACATCAGTTCCAGAGCTTTAGCAATTCGTATGGCTCTTAAAAACCGGATATAACTAATCCCCATATCTTCTTTAAACAAACGTGACAATGAGCGGCTGCTCATCCCGAATTGCGCCGCAATCTGTTCAATGGTATAGGCCTGATCAATGTTACTGTTCAGATATCTAGCCACACTCCTGAGCTTTTCACTTTTAGGATAGGGATGTTGCATCGGAAAAGCATCTATTGGTGAACTCGTATCCGGAATAATCGCCATCATCGCACGCAAGAGACAGTATTTTGAATAATCAGCCGTTTTGCTAACCCCTCCGCTCCAATCCTGAGCAAATAAAAACATTTCACGTACCAGATCATTACTAAGAAATATATTCGGCGTTGAAAGTACAGACGGCATATGCTGCTGCTGCTTGAAATAAAAACTATATAGCGGGATACGAGAGCTTGTGCTCTCCAGATGATAAGTTGTATTTGCCGGAATCCACATATAAAACCTTGCTGGCAAATACCAGTGCTTTGTTGTTGTAAACACATGAATAATACCACCGTCAGCATAGATCAGACGCGCCTTTTTATGTTTGTACTCGCGAGAATCGATACGATCGACATACATGTGGTCTACATAAAAGTCATATCGGTCAGCATCGATAGCTGCAAGTTTTTCCTCTTCCATAATCTAAAATTACACTTTTTCTACAATATGGCGCAAACGAACAAATATCCGTCCGACTATACAAAACAAAACATTTCCATCCCACAGTATCTTTGTACGGCCATATTCTCAAGCATTCGGATGAGCTGATCGATATTCCAAGGATTCAAATTTAAGTAAAATGCAAAAACAGAAAAATTGCTACTCCGAGTACATCATAAGCGGAACTGAATACTGGCACAACGGGCTTTAATTAAATTTTTAAAAGTCCCCTACAACATAGGATTAAATAAAAAAACTCAACTGCAAATTTAGTTGATGCTAAAATTATACAGTTAGCCTGTGTTGACACACTATAAGCACATAAAGCAGGCTATTAAAATCGCGCAATCAAAACAATAATGAATAAAGAAGATAAAAAAGACAAAACAAAAGGATTTAATAAAATGCTCGTCATATTTGCCAGCCTATTATTATTGACCGGTATTGGCGTCTTAGTCAGGCACCTCATTTTTACCAATCAATATGTAACAACAAATGACGCACAAATCGATCAATACTTGACACCTATTGCCAGTAGAGTCTCTGGTTTTATCAAGGAGGTACGATTTGAGGAAAACCAATATGTACATCGGGGCGACACTTTATTAATTATAGATGCCAGTGAGTATCAAACCAAGGTTGATATGGCGAATGCCGAACTCCAAAGTAGCCAGAGCAATGTTGAGGTAATCAGCAAAACAGCCAATGCCACAGCCAATAGCATTTCCGTTCAAAAGGCAAGATTAGAAGCTGCAAAAGTAAGTGTATGGCAGACCGAACAGGATTACAATCGATTCAAGAATTTATTTGAAGCAGAGGCTGCGACCAAACAACAGTACGATAATGCCAAAGCAGCATATGATATAGCATTGGCACAATTGCACACCACAACCGAAGAATATAATTCAGCTCAACTAAACACCTACAAAGAAAAAGCAAGCGAGTTACCGGCAAGAGCCAATATCAATATCAAAAAGGCTGCAAAAACAAATGCACAGCTTTTTCTTTCGTACACCGTAGTTACAGCACCTTATGATGGCTTCGTTGGAAAACGAACCATCCAAGCAGGACAATATGTAAAGGAAGGTCAGACACTTGCCAATGTCATTAGTGAAGAGAAATGGATCAACGCTAACTTTAGGGAAACTCAACTCGAAAATCTTGCAGAAGGCACTATAGTTACTATACAGGTAGACGCTTTTCCCAAACTCAGTTTTAAAGGAAAAATTCACTCATTTTCTCCGGCATCAGGTTCCAAATTTGCCGTGATACCACAAGACAATGCAACCGGAAATTTCGTAAAGATTGAGCAACGAATTCCCATTAAAATTGTATTTGATCCAAAACAGGATCTGAAGAAATTACGTGCCGGTATGAATGTCGTTATCCATGCTGCCCATCAATCCTAATCGCCCATGAGTACGAACAAATCTTTATACTACAGCTGGGTGCCCGAATGGATAAAACTTCCGCTTATGATAGTAGCGATGTTTCCACACCTCATGTTAATGTCGCTCTTCCATTCCAATACAGCATTTACCGCTTCGGCACTGGACATTGAAGCTGAGGATATTCAGTATTTTCTATCCTTGATGTATGGTGCCATTGTCGTTACCTTACTTATATTTCAACGGCTGTTCTCGTTTTTTAGGGTAAGGACATACATACTCTTGACCTGTAGCCTCTCCATCCTGATTCTACTCGGTATTTCACTTACAAGAGACCCTTTCCTTATTGGTATTCTCCGCGTGATCGAAGGTATTTTCTGTGTACTGGAAGGGGCATGCTTTCTTCCGCTGCTTATGATGCAGATTAAGCATAACAAAAGCCGAACGATCGCCTATTTTTTCCTGTATACCTTTATGCTTACAGGATCAACTTTGACGACATCCTTACTCAAAGAAAGCATAATGGACTATGGATGGCAAGATATGATCCATGTCGTGCTCTATTGGCATTTGATAGTGATTGCAATAGCCTTGCTGTTACTCAACAATAATCGCTTGGGTAAAAAGTTCCCACTCTATCAACTGGATCTGGCCAGCTGTCTATTTTTATTGATATCATTGAGCTGCGGGGCCTACGTTTTAATTTATGGTCGCAAATACTATTGGTTTGAATGCTCCACGATCACCATTAACTTCGCACTTTTCCTTATTTTCGGAGCACTTTTCATCATTAAACAGCGGATGGTCAAAAGACCGCTTTTTCATTTTGAGATCCTCAGATACAAAAATGTGATCTTTGGTGTTATACTGTTTTTTCTCTTTTATATTATTCGCAGCTGTCTCAATAATGTATACACAGTGATGGCTACCGTATGGAAGTGGCCCTGGCATTATATTGTTGATGTACAGTACATCAATGTGCTTGGTACAATACTGGGTGTTGGCAGTTCAGGTTTCTTACTCCTGCGCGATGTATCCCCTAAATATATCTTTGGTTTTGGCTTTTTGATATTGGCGACTTCATGTTTTCTATTTGTACCCACATTTTACCCTGATACCACAATCTGGGCAATCGGTCTTCCTTTGTTTATTCAAGGAATCGGACAAGGATGGCTTTTTACACCACTGGTTATTTATATTTTGACAGGTGTAGAATCCCATCATGCTGGCAATGCAGGCCTCATGGGCACAACCGTTCGGTTTTGGAGTACCAATGTCGGATTTGCACTTATTCAAAATGCCAGCTATACACTAAATCAAAAGCATTATATTCAACTCGAACAGACACTGAATACAAGCAACCCACTGACAATAAACTATTGGAATACATTAATGGAGAAATATACCGGAATATATGGCGATCAGATAGCAGGTCGTATTGCAAGCAAAAGTATTTCGGGAACCCTAAGTCAGCAAGCTTCACTAATCAGTAACATGGAGATATTTACTTATCTGGGAATCCTGGGAATACTGATAACAGGGCTAATATTTTTATTCGGCCCAGCCAAAACACTTTTCATGCGCCTAAGGATGCCATACTTGTAAACGAGGCAGCTAAATCTCCTATATACAACTTTCATGCTTTCGCAAGCAGCAACAGCAATGAAAGCGAACCGGAGATTCCTTTTGCCTAATAAACCGAGTATCACGAGCTCATTGATGCCTTAATAAAAACAATACGAATCAACTAAACAGGTTCTTTCAAAAAAGGGGCTGTTTGCAAATCAATGCAGACAACCCCTTTTCGGTATCTCGTACTTAATCTATTTAAGCATCGAATTCTTTAAGTGCTTTTTTCACACGTGATATTACCTCGTTTTTGCCGAGCAATTCAACAATCTGAAAGACATCTGGTCCAAATTTACCGCCTACCAACATAATCCGGAATGGCATCATCAGTTCGCCCATTTTCATTCCCGATGCCTGAATCGCATCTTTGAAGAAAGGTTCCAATTCAGCAGCTTTCCACGTATCAAATCCTTCGAATGATTGGTTTATACCCTCAAAAAATGCTGTTTTTTCAGCAGACCACTTAGGCTTTACAGCATTCAAATCATATTCCGCAGGTTGCAAAAAGAAGAAAGACGCCTGACTCCAAAAGTCCTCAACAAAAGTTAAACGCTCTTTCACAGCATCCAATACCCTGCTCACGTAAGCTTCATTGGCATCTACTTGATGATGTTCCAATACTGTTTTGATCTGTGGCAACAAGGATTCTGTCGACGTGCGTTTAATCCATTCATGGTTGAACCATTTTGCTTTTTCAAAATCAAATTTCGCACCGGCTTTACTGATACGGTCAACACCAAATTTTTGAATCAATTCATCTAAGGAGAAAAGCTCCTGTTCAGTGCCATCATTCCAACCTAACACGCCGAGCATATTGACAAAAGCCTCGGGTAAGAAGCCCATCTCACGGAATCCTTTTGTTGTATCGCCAGATTTAGCATCGGTCCAGTTCATAGCATAAACAGGGAAACCCAAACGATCGCCGTCACGCTTGCTTAGTTTACCGTTTCCATCTGGTTTAAGAATCAACGGAAGGTGCGCCCAGCCTGGCATGCTATCTCCCCAACCGAGGTATTCCCACAATAAGATGTGGATGGGTGCCGAAGGCAACCACTCTTCACCACGGAATACATGCGATATTTCCATGGCCTTATCATCTACAACAACAGCGAGGTGATAAGTCGGCATCCCATCTGCCTTAAGCAATACCTTATCATCGACAAGATTTGTATCAAAAGCAACCTTTCCACGGATCATATCAGTGAATAATACCGTTTCATCTGTTGGAATCTTTATACGGATGGTGTGCGGAGTGCCCGCATCCAATAATTGTTGAGTTTCAGCCTCAGACAAACTCAATGAATTACGTAATTGAAGTCTGTTCTCGTGGCTATAGCGAAAATTAGGCTGCAACTTACGCTGCTCATCCAGCTCCTCTGCTGTGTCAAAAGCATAGTAAGCATAACCATTCTCGATCAGCTGTTCAGCATATTTCCGGTAAGATGGTTTTCGCTCACTTTGACGGTAAGGTCCGTACTCGCCTCCTTTTAATGGGCTTTCATCTGGAGTCAAACCACACCATGCTAAGCATTCGTTGATATATTCCTCAGCACCTGGGACAAAACGAGTTTGGTCCGTATCCTCGACACGTAAAATAAAATCTCCCTGATGCTGACGCGCATAGAGAAAATTAAACAAAGCTGTACGTACCCCACCAAGGTGAAGACCACCTGTCGGGCTTGGTGCAAAACGCACTCTTACTTTTCTTTCTGAACTCATGTCGCAAAATTACCACAAAATTTTTGATTTGGGCGGCACCATAACTTCTTCAATGAAATAAAAGTGCAGAAAACAGACATTTATTCAGTAATTTGCAAATGAAGGACACGAATACGGAATCATGAAACCCTCTCAGATTACCCAGCAACGCTGGAAATTTATCTTGCTTATCTTTGCCGCAGTCATTGCTGTCGCCTCGCTGGTTTATACCAATTACCTCGTTCGAAATCTTGCACATGCCGAACGTTCGAAGGCTGAGGTATGGGCCATGAGTACCAAAAATATCATGACCATGCCCGACGTTGATGATGAATTCATTACATTTATTTACGCCGTAAGAGATAGTCTAAATTTACCCGCAATTATTACTGACGACAAGGAAGACATTATTTTCTGGCGCAACCTCGATTCCACAAAGACAAATATTAAACCCGGACACAACGACAGTGTTACAAAGCATCTCGATTATGACCCGGCCTATTTCCAAAAACAGCTTGCATTTATGAAGAAAAGCCATCCGCCCATTACGTTGGAATTGGAAAATGGACAAAAATGGCGTGTGTATTATAAAGATTCATGGTTTTTACAACAGTTAAGGGTGTTTCCTTATGTGCAACTATCGCTGATTGCACTCTTTCTCATTATTGCTTATACCGTTTTCAATTCTATCCGGAAATCCGAACAAAATCTCGTTTGGGTAGGGCTCACGAAAGAAGCCGCACATCAGTTAGGCACCCCTATTTCGTCGTTGATGGGTTGGTTGGAATTGATTCGCATAAAATTCGATGCCGAAGAAGATGACACCCTAAATGAAATGGAAAATGACATTAAGCGACTTGAAATCGTCGCTGATCGCTTTTCGAAAATAGGATCTACTCCCGTGCTGACTAACCATAACCTGTATGATGTCATCAAAAATTACATGGATTATTTTCGCGTACGAACCAGTAATAAAATTGCTTTCGAATTAAAAGGCGACACACATCTCGAAGCACAGCTTAATATTCCACTCTTTGATTGGATTATCGAAAATTTATTGAAAAACGGAGTAAACGCCATTGGCACAGAAGGAAAGATAACTGTTAATATTTCAGAAAATATTGCGAAAGAAGAAATTTTTATAGACATTAGTGATACGGGCAAAGGAATTCCGAGATCAAATTTTGAATCTGTTTTCCAGCCAGGGTTCACAACTCGGAAAAGAGGTTGGGGGCTTGGCCTTAGTCTGACAAAAAGAATGGTGCGGTACCACCAAGGGCAAATTTTTGTAAAAGAATCTGAAGTAGGTAAAGGAACAACATTTCGAATAATCTTAAAAAGCAATTTAAAATATGAAGCCACTCAAATCTGACGAATATCCAGCAGTCTACGCGCCTTATATTGAGACTGTCGTCGATAACGTGTTTGATGCACTAGAAGAACAAACGCTCTCCTTTCCAGCATTTCTGGACACGATACCAGAGGAAAGAGGTAATTTTAAATACGCCGAAGATAAGTGGACAATCAAAGAAGTTGTTGGCCACGTCATCGATAATGAGCGTATCATGGCTTACCGAGCATTGCGTTTTTCACGTAACGACCTTAAAGAGCTAGCCGGATACGATCAAGACTACCTCATTCAGTATTCTCGTTACAACGATCGCACCTTAGAAAGCCTGAGCAAAGAATTTACTTTTCTCCGCAAAGCGAACATGATGCTTTTCAATAGTTTTAATGAGGCTGAATTAGAACGTAAAGGGATGGCATCTGAACGGCTAACAAGTGTAAAAGCGCTCTTGTATGTCATTGCGGGCCACCTCAATCATCATCGCATCATTATCCAAGAACGTTATTTAAACTCAGACGATGTCAAAAATTTGGTTTCAGCATTACAGCATTGAGGAAATAAACGTATTTTTCAACAAATACCTATCGGGTCTGCTCGAGATTCAAGCGACAGAAATTGATGACAACTCCATCACTGCGACCATGCCGGTGACAGATAAAGTCAAACAGCCACATGGTATTTTACATGGCGGCGCTTCTGTCGTTCTGGCGGAATCCTTGGGAAGTATAGCATCTAACCTCGTGGTTGATCCAGAAAAATACCGCGGAGTTGGACTTGAAGTAAATGCCAATCATATACGCCCGGTAAGTAGCGGCGTAATAACAGCAAAATGTAGCCCAATACACATTGGTCGATCCACACATATTTGGGAAATAAAAATGTACGATCGCTTCAACAAATTAAATTGTATCTCAAGACTTACAGTAGCTATCGTTCCAAAATAACGATAACTATACGACTCTTGCTAACTCGATTTATCACCTCGTTCCAATTACAATTCGACAATATTTATAAGCAAAGAAGGATAAATTTCACAATTTATCCTTCTTTTTTTTGTCAATTAATTATCAAAATCCCCCAAAAATATGCCTTTATTTATTTCCGATATTCAAGAAATTTAAGTAGTCTTGTAGGATGGATACTTTAAAAATCAGTAATTATGAAGCGCAATCGTTTGTTCATTCCTTATTCCTACTGATTTACCAATCCTCGAACGATAACTTAACTAAATATAATAAAACAAAACATGACCACTAATCCTAACGTTGGTAAAACAGCTTTTCGCCCTATGGCCATCTGCTGTGGTTTATTTTTTATCCTCGGTTTTATTACCTGGGCAAACGGAACCTTAATTCCATTCTTAAAAATTGCTTGTAACCTCGAAACAGATTTACAAGCTTTCTTCGTAACCTTTGCTTCCTATATTGCTTATTTTTTCCTAGCACTTCCAAGCTCAGTCATCATTAAAAAAATTGGTTTCCAAAATGGTTTAGTTGTCAGTCTTATTATATTAGGTTTAGGATCTTTGATCTTTATTCCTGCGGCAGATAATAGAAGCTACGGCCTATTTTTAACAGGAATCTTCATCCAAGGTTCAGGAATGGCATTGTTACAAACAGCCGTTAACCCTTACTTAAGTATTATTGGCCCCATTGATAGTGCCGCACAACGCATCTCAATTGCTGGTTTTTTCAATAAATCGGCCGGTATTATTGTACCTATCCTTTTCGGAACACTCTTTTTAAAAGATGCTCAAAAGGTAACAGCAAAATTAGAAGCAACAACGGATCTTGTCCAAAAGAATGCGATCTTAGATGATCTTCTTCAACGCGTACATACTCCATACATCTCGCTAGCAATTATATTCGTTGCCTTCGCAATATTCTTAAAGTTCACACACCTGCCTGAGGTCGATATGGATGCCGAAGAAGAAACCAGCGCAGAAAGCGGAACTGTGGCAGCAAAGAAAACATCGATATTTCAATATCCGCATTTGTTCTTGGGAGCTTTGGCAATTTTCTTCTGTGTAGCTGTTGAAGTTATGGCGGGAGATATCATTGGCGTCTATGCACGCGAACTGAAAGTTGATCCCTTCTTTACAACCTATGCAACAGCATTTACACTCGCTTGTATGTTGATCGGTTATATTATTGGTATTATTTCTATTCCAAGATTTGTATCACAACAAATGGCCCTGCGCATTTGCACAATCATTGGCATCACATTCACCATTATTTCTGTTTTTACGACTGGTACAACTTCATTTATATTCGTTGCCTTGTTAGGAATCGCTAACTCCCTCATGTGGCCAGCTATCTTCCCGCTAGGAATTAAAGGCCTCGGAAAGTTCACGAAAACAGGGTCAGCCATCATGATTATGGGTATTGCAGGTGGTGCTATATGGCCTTTGATCTACGGATTGTTAAAAGATCATTTACATATTGATTTTCAACACGCATTCTTATATGCAATGATTCCGGGCTATCTATACATTATGTTTTTCTCTATAGTAGGTCATAAAGTTGGAAAAACGAATTAATGTAAATCCATCTTATATTTTAAGAAAAAAAGGCATCTAAAAATAGATGCCTTTTTTTCTTAAAATTCTTCCTATTTTTAGGAGATAGATGCTGTAAGAGCCATTAAATATTACAGCCATACTATAATCAGATTTTCTGTTTTTTCAACAGGAGAAATGGAAAGCATGATCAAATGCATATCAAGAGCATATTGAACCACAGGATTAAGCATACAACAAAACAAACAATAATACAGATGAAAAAGAATCTTTTTGCAATTGCCATTGCCGCAACAATGATGTTTACGGCCAACGAATCTTTTGCTCAGTTAAAACTACCTGCAGCAAGTAGCTCACAGACAGTTACACAAGGATTAGGTATTGAAAACGTAACCCTTAATTACAGCAGACCTAGCATGAACGGTCGTAAGATTTTTGGTGATCTTGTTCCTTACAACGAAGTATGGCGCACAGGTGCAAATACAAATACCACATTAACCTTTGAAGGTGATGTTGAGCTGAATGGACATAAGCTTTCCGCCGGAACCTATGCTCTTTTCACGATCCCGAACAAATCAGAGTGGACCATCATCATCAGTAAAAACACAAAACAATGGGGCGCCTATACCTATAAACAAAGTGAAGATGCTTTACGCTTCAATGTAAAACCTCATACCCTGGCAAATCCAGTAGAAACTTTCAGCATTTCTTTCGACAATGTTACGCCTACAGGTGCTGTATTGAGTTTGGCTTGGGAAAAAACGTCAGTAAAGGTTGATCTCAAAGTCAATCAACAGGCTAAAATATTAGCTTCGATCGACGAAGCTATGAAGGGCGAGAAAAAACCTTATTTTGCCGCAGCCCAATATTACTTTAGTAATAACTTAGATCTAAATAAAGCGCTAAACTGGTATGACGAAGCTGCCAAAGCTCAACCTAAAGCTGCTCACGTTCTTTATTGGAAAGCAAAAGCTCAATTAAAAGCTGGCGATAAAAAAGGTGCAATAGAAACTGCAACGAAAGGTCTTGAAGTTGCCACAGCAGATAAAAATAGTGAATACATCAAATTGAACACACAAGTTATCAACGCTGCAAAGAAATAGGTATTTATAGCTAAAAAATGCCCCCAGAAAGTATCTCACTTTTTGGAGGCATTGCATTTAAGGCCTTTTTTATAACTCGGCTTTTAGTTTTATAGCTCGTCTTTTAGCAATTGCTCAAGTTCTTCTGGTGAAACGTTCATATTGACGTTTCCATCCTTCGCAAAAGATATTTCACCTGTCTCTTCAGAGACAATAACAGCAATCGCATCCGAGATTTCCGTCACCCCAATAGCGGCACGATGCCGTAGTCCGAATTGCAGCGGCAAATCCTCACTATCCGACAATGGTAGCACACAAGATGCTGTCATAATCTTAAAATCAACAATAACGACTGCACCATCATGCAAAGGGCTATTTTTATGAAAGATACTTTCAATCAAACGCTTCGAAATATGAGCATCGATATACTCACCGCTACTCTGGTAATACTCCTCATCAAAATATTTTGAAAAAACCAATAAAGCGCCTGTCCGTGTACGCGACATGCTTCTACAGGCTTCAATAACGGGTTTTATATCCTCCGTCAAATCCTTTTGTATAGCCTTCTTATTCCCGATAAACGACCAAAAAACCTTTTTCCGCTTCATGGATATATTCTTCCCAACGTGCAGTAAGAACCGCCTGATTTCCTGTTGGAACACGACAATCAATGCGATGGACCCTACAGATATAAAACCGCCGAATATTTCGGTCAGCAAGCGCATATGCATCTGCTTAACGACTATGTAAACACCATAAAACAGTGCTACGCCAATCAGGATATTAACGGCAATGGTCCCTCTAATCAAACTATAGATATAGTAGATAATAATCGCTACCAATATGATATCAATAACGTCCAATAGGCGAAAGCCGCTAAACAGGCTATAGTCGATTCCATCCATATATGCAAGTTAAAAAAAAATAGATATTATTTGTATTTTTACAACATAACATACAGGAAAATGACTAGACTTTCAGTAAATATCAATAAAATCGCAACGCTCAGAAATTCTAGAGGTGGCAATAACCCTAATCTAGTATCTGCGGCATTAGCCTGTGAACGTTTTGGAGCACAGGGTATCACTGTCCACCCGAGACCTGATGAAAGACATATTCGATATCAGGATGTCTTTGACTTAAAAGCAGAAATTCAGACCGAACTCAATATTGAAGGAAATTGCCAGGAACAGAAATTTATTGACCTCGTATTGGCCAATAAACCAGCACAAGTAACCTTAGTGCCAGATACCGAAGGACAATTGACCTCGAATCATGGCTGGGATACCATTAAGAACAAAGCCTACCTGCAAGATATGTGCAAATTGTTCAAAGATGCAGGTATACGCGTTTCTATCTTTGTTGATCCGGTCGAAGAAATGGTAGAGGCAGCGGCAGAAACCGGAACAGATCGCATTGAGCTTTACACCGAAGGATTTGCCACGGAATATGGCTTTGACAGCGAACTCGCTATAAAACCTTATTTCAAAGCAGCCTTAAAAGCACGTGAAGTCGGTTTAGGTCTAAATGCAGGCCATGACTTAGATCTCAACAATCTGCAATATTTCAACCAACATATCCCCGAACTCCTGGAAGTAAGCATAGGCCATGCCCTCATCGCTGATGCTCTATACTTAGGACTAGAAGAAACGATCAAACGTTATCTAGCTTGTTTGAAGTAATAGCATGTTCGGCGAAGAGCGCGAACTTTATAAATAAGCTTATTGTGACCTAGCGAATTGCACAAAAGACATAAATAGAAAAAGGGCTTTCTTAAACGAAAGCCCTTTTTATTACCCCACAAATAGCGGTACTATTGCTGAACTTGCAATTATTAATGAATTCCTTTAAAGATACGGTTCCAGCGAATTTTCGAAAGTCCGGTACCAATGTCGTCCCAGCTCATCCAAGTAAATAAGGCCTTTCCGACAACATGATCCTCTGGAACAAATCCCCAGCCCCTTGAATCCAAAGAATTATGGCGATTATCACCCATCATCCAAAAGTAATCCATTTTAAAAGTATAATGGTCTGCTTTCACATCATTGATATAGACTCCATCCGAACGTTTTTCCAACTTGTTATTTTCGTAAACACGGATAGCTCTTTCATAAATGGGCAGAGTCTGTGCATTTAATGCCACTGTCCATCCTTTCTTCGGGATTAAAATAGGTCCAAAATTGTCAAAATTCCATTTGTATTGTGGATCATACGGATAAGCTCCTTCTCCACCCGGATTTCTTCTGATTTCTTTGACATTCGACCAAGATTTTACAATGGCTAGTTCATCTTTTGTCATGAACAACTGATAAACACCAGGCTGCTGATCCCCACCGACCGCTTCTATTCTCAACTCTCGTAACCTATCCATATTTAATGGGGTACCATCCGTTAATACGAGATAGTCCAATTGGCTTTCAGGAGGATCAAATCCCGGTTGATCGTTCACAAAGAGTTTAGCATCTTTCATGAAAATTTTATCGCCAGGCAATCCAACACAGCGTTTAATATAGTTCTCCCTTTTATCAATAGGTCTTGCCTGGATTGTAAACTGAGAATTGACGGTCTGCCAACCATATGCGCGAACAAGATCATAATAACTTGAATTTTGGTTTTCAAGCGCAACAGTGTCACCTGCAGGAAAATTGAAAACAACGACATCATTACGTTCAATCTTTTGAAATCCTGGCAAACGTTTATAGGGTAGTTCAATTAATTCAGAATACGCTTTTCCTCCAGTGATAGGCATCGTATGATGTGCAAAAGGAAACGCAATCGGCGTGTTGGGAACACGCGGTCCATAATTTAACTTGCTTACAAATAAGAAATCCCCGATCAACAAGGTGCGCTCCATAGATCCTGTAGGAATCATATAAGCCTCGATCAGAAAGCCACGAATAAGCGACGCTGCCACAGTTGCAAATACGATGGCATCTGCCCATTCGCGTACCATGGATTTCTTGTACGGATATTTAATTTTATAATCTTTATAAGATTCAAGTGCAATTTCGGCACGCTTCTCCGCTGTCAATTCAACACCATCTTGGCTCGCAGCCTTTAAATTTTTAGCATATAAGCCATTCAAAAAACGCACATTATTGTCCTTTGCCCACATTGGCAGAACAATAAAAGGCACTAAAACTGCAGCAGCATTCTCCCAAAACCGGCGTTTTCCAAAACAATGGATAAAATCAAGATAAAGATTATAGAAAACAAAGACATTGACAATTGGAACTAGTAATAGAATCACCCACCATGTAGGTCTTCCCGTCAATTTTGCCTGAATATACTGGCTATAAAAAGGCACGATCGCTTCCCAGCCATTTCTGCCAGCTTTAACAAACAATTGCCACAATCCATATCCCGATATTGCTGTTAAAACCGCAAATATAATTAAGCCCATAATCTACTAATTAGTACTATTTATTAAAATCAAAAATTTCAGTAACCTGATAGAAACCTCTTTTGCCATTCAACCATTCAGCAGCAACTACAGCTCCTAAAGCAAATCCATCACGGCTATGTGCGGTATGCTTAAACTCTATTTGGTCAACCTCGGAACTATAAAGTACCGTATGTGTTCCCGGAACCTCTTCGATACGATGGCTTTCAATTAAAAGCTCCTGTGGTTTTGGAATAATTTCATCCTGATCACCAATAACAGTATTCACCCAGGTGGTTTTCACATCGCTATTATCCAATATCCCCTCAGCAATCGTAATTGCTGTACCACTTGGTGCATCAAGTTTATGAATGTGATGTATCTCCTCTACCTGAACATCATATTGTTTGTATGGTTGTAGGGCCTTCGCCAACATCCTATTGATATGGAAGAACACGTTCACTCCGATGGAAAAGTTAGATCCATACAAAATGGAACCATCAGCCTCCAAACACTTCGCCTTAACTTCCTCCAGTTGATCATACCAACCGGTTGTTCCGACGACAATAGGCACACCTGCCTCAAGGCAAAGATTCATATTATCCAGTGCCGCGAAAGGTACACTAAAGTCTATTGCGACATCAGCTCCTTTGATATCATCAGCAGTCAGGTTAGGACGATTATGTTCATCGACAACTAAAAAAATTTGATGGCCTCTTTTCAGCGCGTATCTTTCGATAATCTGCCCCATTTTGCCATATCCCAAGAGAATGATGTTCATATATTTAGAAAAAAAAGTATAGTTTATTTTTAAAATTAAAAAATTCCAATGAAATACCCATGTTTAAAAACCACAAACATCAATCTAAACTAGCAGTGTATATGCAATATTCACTAAAAGACAAATTAGATAAACCCGGATCAACAATCATTTCCAATCGAAATATCATTTTAGGAATACGGGATTTAATTGAATTTCATGGTCAATTTAAGTCCTACAGTAGGTTTAAATGAATAAGTTCCCGACGCGAGACTCGCATCCATTAAAGTAGGTCCAATTAAGAAAGCAGTCTTTTTGGGCTTATCGTCACCAATACTCCAGCGATATTTAAGCATCGAGTCAATATAAGCCTCTGCGACATTCAGGCCATAAACACCTAAGGTAAGCAGCACCATGAGATCTCGATTTCGCCGCGCATTATCTTTTGCTCGGATGATAGATTGGTCTGAGATTCCGATGTAATAAGGATCAATTGGCTTACCAAGAGCTTTGTCTTGTAATACCCCCAGTAGTTCCTTATAATAACGGTTATTAAAATCAAAAACTAGTACGGTTGTTATTAAGCCACCATAGATTGCAGGCACTTTTATCCACCAAACGCCACCGTTGGTGTATTGTCCCCAGCCTGGAAGGACCAAAGAGCGTTTCCAAGCCTGTTTATTTTTTGCTTCAATAGCCAAGCGTGTCGAATCCTTAAACACAACCTTCTCTTTCGCCTTAGCCTCCTCCTTCTCCCGTTTTTTACGTTCCTTCCGAGACTCTTTCTTTACGGTATCCTGTACCGATTTTTGTTTTATGCTATCTATTTTGACTGGTGCTATTTGTTTCTTAGGAATTGTATCCACAGTCTGTCCATGTACCACCGACAGTGCAAACACCGCAAATATCAAGCTTATTAACTTGGCCATATTACCAATCTAACAATTCAAGAATGCGACTTAAATCATCTTCCGATTCAAAAGGGATCTCAATTGCTCCTTTTCCTTTTGTGCTCTTCAGATTCAATTTGACGCGAGAAGAAAATTTCGACGCCAGATCATCTTCAATTTTCTGCAATTGAAAAGACATCGGAGCATTATCTTTTCCAGCTTTTTTCTTACCACCTTTTTGTAACTCACGAACCAACTCCTCCGCCTTACGAACGGATAAACCTTGATCAATAATCAACTTAAAGATATAAAGCTGCTTATCAACCTCCGGAATATTAATCAAAGCACGAGCATGTCCCATGGTCAATGCGCCATCGCGTATTGCCGCTTGAATGACAGGTGGGAGTTTTAATAAACGGAGATAATTTGTAACAGTAGAACGGTTTTTGCTGACACGCTCACCCAATTCTTCCTGTTTTAGATTACATTCCTCAATCATGCGCTGAAAGCTCAAGGCTACTTCAATCGCATTTAGGTTCTCCCGCTGAATATTCTCAATCAGGGCCATTTCCAGCATCTGCTGGTCGTTGGCGGTACGGATATACGCTGGAATTTCGGTAATACCGGCCAGGCGTGAAGCACGGAGACGTCGCTCTCCGGAGATCAACTGATAATTACCGTCCGAAATTTTACGTACGGTAATCGGCTGAATTAATCCTTGTAAAATAATCGATTCCGATAACTCCTGTAAGGCAACCGGATCAAATTCTGTACGCGGCTGAAAAGGGTTGACAGATATTTCTTCTACACGAACATGGCTGATACTGCCATTCTCTTTTGTTGTTTTTACAGCAGTTGATGTAACTAGAGGAGCTTCTTCCACTTGCTGATTACTTTTAGCAGGAACTTCTACACTATCGTTTAATAGCGCACCTAAGCCTCTTCCCAGTCCTGTTTTACGCTGATGTGCTGCCATATTATGCGGTTACTGTTTTATTCATTTCATTAAGATGCCCGTTTTTTTGTAAAATCTCTCGCGCCAAGTTCAAATAGTTGATTGCCCCTTTACAGGACGCATCATGCATGATAACAGAAATTCCAAAGCTTGGAGCTTCGCTCAAACGGGTATTTCGCTGAATAATCGTATCAAAAACTAAATCTGTGAAATGTGTTTTCACTTCCTCGACCACCTGATTTGACAATCTTAAACGAACATCATACATGGTCAACAAAATCCCTTCGATCTCCAAACTTGTATTTAAACGGTTTTGAACTATTTTAATTGTGTTCAACAACTTACCAAGTCCTTCTAGGGCAAAGTATTCGCACTGTACCGGAATGATGACTGAGTCCGAAGCAGATAGTGCATTGATTGTAATTAAGCCTAAGGAAGGCGAACAATCGATGATAATAAAATCATAATCCTGTTTCACCTGATCCAAGATTTTTTTCATCTTGTACTCCCTTTCGTGCATATTGATCATCTCAATTTCTGCCCCAACCAAATCAATATGAGCCGGTAAAAGATCCAAATTTGGTGTTTCTGTTGACTGAATAGCCTCACGAGGATCCAAATCATTCACTAAACATTCGTATACACTTGCGCTGATTGTACGAGGGTCAAAGCCAATCCCAGAAGTAGAGTTTGCTTGGGGATCTGCATCGACCAACAATGTTTTATATTCTAAAACCGCCAAACTAGCCGCCAAATTAATTGACGTTGTGGTTTTTCCGACCCCACCCTTTTGATTTGCGATTGCAATTACTTTTCCCATCTTGAATGAAAACCTTTCTTAATTAAAATGTCATTTTATTCCACATTTCACTTCTTTGAAGATCAATTTGCCAAATTTTTTATCCGTAATTCAAATTAACAAAACAAATTCAGCATATTTCGTACTTTTGATTGATCGAAAGCACATATCCTCAGGATGCTAAGATACAAAAAATCAAGATATGTATCCACTTTGAAACTGCGCTTTTTATAAGTATCAACAACACAATGATTTTAATAATATCCGGAACAAACCGTCCCAATAGTAAGACGTTAAAAATAGCAAAGTGCTACCAGCAATTACTTGATCGTAAGTCAATTGAAAGTGACATCTTTTCGCTGGAAGATCTGCCAGCAAACATTTTAGAAACAGATCTTTATGGAAAAAGAAGTACAGCATTTGAACCTATCCAAGAAAAGGTCAGTAAAGCGGAACTGTTTATTTTCATCGCACCAGAATACAACGGAAGTATACCAGGAGCGCTCAAGCTTTTTATCGATTGCTGCACTTTTCCGATCAGCTTTTATCACAAGAAAGTTGCATTGGTCGGACTGTCTTCAGGACGCTATGGCAACCTCCGCGGCATCGATCATCTGACTGGCATATGCCACTACTTAAGAATGCACGTGCTTCCCCTCAAGATCTTTCTACCCAATGTTCAGAACGAACTGAATGACGACGGGCAGTTATTCAAAGAAGATACGCTGCAATTCATCAACGAACAGATTGAGGAGATTATCCGGTTTTAATACACTAGCTTGAGTAGCCACGATAACGAATTCACCCTAAAATTAATCCTCCCCGTGAACAGTGAAACAAGGATTGCGTAGCGTGAAATAAGAAAAAAAACAAAGGGCATCACAAAACCTGACACGAAAGAAGCCTCCGGCAAACACCGGAGGCTTCTTTAATTTCATAAGCTAATCTAATTCTTAAGACAAGCAATTCTGGATCTAATAGCCGAAGATCTCTTTAAGATCCAGCTTTTTAACCTCGCCCAATTTTGCAAGATCTTCTGGCTTAAGACTTTCTTCCTTCGCTACAATACAGTAAACGTACGGCTTTTGACTCATTTCTTTCTTGTGGAAAGTATTTAGATCGCCATAAGTTAATTTTGGCGCTTGCTCATAGACAACTTTGCGAATATCAGTTGCATTCCCCAAACGTTGTGCCGCCAGATAACTACCTAAAATAGAAGCATTCAACACACGCTCACTGGCAATTGATTTTTCCAGACTTACTTTCGCAATATCCAGCCCTTTAGCACTTTCAGGCAATACATCCAATAGTTCGTTCATGCCTTTAATCGCATCGTTAAACTTATCCGCCTGCGTCCCAATGTAAGCGCCTACTGTATAATGGTTTTCCTTTTTATAAGGTTGTCCATAATAAGCATAAGTTGAATAAGCCAATGCTTTTGATTCACGGATAGTCTGGAAGACAATACTTCCCATTCCGCCACCAAAGTAATTATTAAACAATGAAACAGTCGGTGTCAAAGCACTGTTGTATATTCCTGAACTTCTATACCAAAACACTTCAGCCTGCTTCATATCGAAATTAGCAAAAAGGACCTGGTTCTTGCTTGTTGGCAATTCTGCAAACACGACCGCCTTTTTCGCCTGAACATACTCTCCAGCACCTTGTTTCAAAGGCTTCGCTTTCGCTACAAATTCCGAGGCAGTTAATGGGCCAAAATAAAGCATCGTATGTTTCATATTAGCCAAATCGTGCAATGCCTTCACCAAATCCTCCGCTTTTAAAGCATCCAATTCCGCATCTGTAAACACATTATTAAACGGATTTTTAGCGCCGTATTTAGCATAAGATTTTAGACCCTCCATGATAGCGCCCTTGTTTTCTTTCGCATTTGCTCTCGCTTTTTTAAGACGGGCAATATACATTTTGAAAGCCTCCGGATCAGCAACACAATTACGCAATAAATCCTGAATCAAGTTCAATGTAGCCGTAAAGTTGGAATTCAAACCTGAAATCGACACCATGGTTTCCTCATTTCCTGCAGACACCGAAAAATCAGAAGCCAATTGATAAAAATCCTTGCTGAATTGCTCACTAGACTTATCTTTTGTACCCAAAAATTCAAGGTAACCCGCAGCCAATGAAAGTAACTTATTGCTCCATTTTCCACCATCAAAACGATAAGACAGCGAAAACAGTTCATTATCTGAGTTCTTTACAGCAAGTACTGGCAAACCGTTTGCAGTAGCTTTCTGAATATCTTTGTTATAATCTACCCATACCGGCTGGATTTTATCCTCTGGCATTGCTTCAACCCGCTTCAAGAACTCAGACTGGTCGTCACGATTCACCGTTACAGGAGTAATCTCAGGTTTAACAACTTTAACAACATTACTATCAACACCCTTACGTTTATAAATAACGACGTAATTATTATCATTCAAGTATTTGTTAGCAAAATCCACCACATCTTGCTTGGTGATTTTATTCAATTCATCCGAATATCCCACAACAGACGCCCAATCCTGGCCCGAAGTAAAGGCATCCATCAATGATTCAGCTCGGTCACCATAGCTTTCATTCTGTTTGATTTCGTCTTTCTTCGCATTGTTGACAATGGCTGTAATCAAATCATCCGAGAATTCACCTTTTCTCAATTTCGCCAATTCTTGCAACAGCAGCTGTTGTACCTCTTCCAAGCTCTGTCCCTGACCAGGATTACCCTGCAACAGGAGCAAAGAGTAGTCTTTTAACACATACGGAAAAGCACCTGCACCTAATAATTTTTGATTCTTCACCAAATCCAGATCAATCAGACCAGCAGAACCATTTGTCAAGATCTGACTCATCAAATTGAGCATACGGGCATCCTTTGTCGCAGCGCCAGGAAAACGGAATCCCATTAACATAAATTCGGCATCCGGACCTTTAACCTCGCGGACAACAGGAGTTAAAATTGGTTTCTCCGCATCAAAAGTATAGGCCGGAACTTCTTTCGCCTGCATAAAAGCAAAAGTCTTATCCACCTTTTTCACCACCTCGGTAGGATCAAAATCCCCCGACATAATAACCCCCATATTATTAGGGACATAATAGGTATGAAAATATTCACGAATCGCTTTCAAAGACGGATTTTTAAGGTGCTCTACAGTACCAATTGTCGTCTGCTTTCCGTAATTATTATTGGGAAACGCTGCTGAAAACATCGACTCCACAGCCTTACGATTATCTTTATCCAAGCTGATATTTTTCTCTTCATACACAGCTTCCAGCTCAGTATGGAACAGACGCAATACCGGATATCTAAATCGTTCTGCCTGTACAGCAAGATACTTATCCATTACATTACTAGGAATTTGCTCCTGATAAACAGTCTGCTCAAATGAAGTGAAAGCATTGGTACCTTCCGCTCCCATTGATGCCATCAATTTATCATACTCATTCGCAATAGCATATTTCGCAGCTTCTCCAGATACTTTATCGATTTCCTTATAGATTGCTTTCCGTTCGGTTTCGTCTGTTGTACCATTGTATTTCTCATAGAGCGCATCAATCTGATCTAACAAAGGTTTCTCCTTTGCCCAGTCTTTAGAGCCAAATTTATCAGTTCCTTTGAACAACATATGCTCCAGGTAATGAGCCAAACCGGTGTGATCTTTTGGATCTGTTTTGCTCCCCGCCTTTGTTGCAATGTAAGTTTGAATACGTGGTTCTTTTTTGGTCGGACTCAAAATCACAGTTAAGCCATTTTTTAGCTTATAAAACCGTGAATGTGTAGGGTCGTTGGTTACGTACTTGTAGGTGTACCCCCCCTCAGATGCTTCTTTCCAATCAAATTTGGTGTTTTGGGCAAACAAAGCACCCCCTGCTGTTGTTAGTGCAAACGTAACAGCAGTAATTCTAAATAGGTTTTTAATCATATTTCCTTTTTCTTTTCACCTCAAACTTAGATAAATTGCTTTTTATATGCAATATAATTAAAGACATAAACAATAATTATTTACCCATTTGACATCCTGATGGTTAATCCGCCCAATTTCTCTCGCCATTAACCGACAAGATGTGGCTGAAAAATGGCATTTTTTACAACTAGATTTCGCGACTGTTTAAATACTATTGTTACAATGATATATCATTCTTATTTTTGCAAAAATTTTAAAAAACGCTAACGTTTTATTTCATGAGATCAAGAATACTTGCTTTTGTGGTCCTGGCACTACTCTCCTTTCGTGCCACTGCACAGGTCACACCCCGAATAGAGAATCCGAAAGACACTTTACAAAGCCGTACCCCAGCCAAGACGAGACTTATATTTCAACTTGAACATGAAAGCGGGGGCGAACTCAAATTCAATGAGCGCTCCAAAGAAACCCTTGCTGACTCATACTATAGTGGACTAAATTTCAGAGTCGGTTTTCAAACTCAGTTTCAAGACTCATTAAAGAGCATTTACAATGAAATATACAACTATCCGATATACGGCATCGGAATCTACAGCAGTACTTTTGGTCAGGAACACCTCGGACGACCTTTCGCGGCCTATGGCTTTGTCGCCATTCCCATTAGACCAAAAGTAAACTCGAGATGGAATTTCAACTATCGGATTGCACTCGGCCTCTCTGGCAGATTCAATCCCTATAATGAGGAAGACAATCCCTTCAACCTACTTATTGGCAGCAAAAATAATGTATTTATTGATCTTGGACTTCAGGTCAACTACCGTCTAAACAAAAACTTCCAGGTAGGGGCCGGCGCAGCCTTTCATCACTTCAGCAATGGAGCCCTGGCATTACCAAACACCGGGATAAACCTCGTCCCCTTGAGCCTATCTGTTTCGTATACACCAACAAACAAACCTTTTGATTATAGAAAAACGAATATCCCACAGATAGAGAAAACGGAGGAGCTCCATTTCAACTATGCCTTTGGCTTCAAGCAGATTGACCGCGAACACGATGGCCAATATTTTAAATCTACATTAGGCGCATACTACAGCAGGCATTTCGGCTACAAATGGCGCCTTGGCGCTGGGTTCGATGCCTTTTATTCAGCTAGCGGAAACGACGAGAAGGTTGCCGGCGACAAAGCCGGGAAATTCTCCGCCCTATTTTCTTACGGCCCAGCATTCTACATTGATCATGTGTTAAATTCACGTCTATACATCAACGGAAATGTAGGAGTTTATCTTCATCGCAACGAATTCAATGGCGAAAGCATGCCCGTGTATTTAAGAGCAGGTGTACGTTATAAAGTATACAAAGATTTCTTTGCCGGTGTTTCCATTAAAGCCCATGGCGGTAAAGCTGATTTTATTGAATGGACGACAGGTTACGGAATTAAACTAGGTAAGAAACGGAAATAGTAAGAAAATAAACGCGAGAGATTCCCGAGACAGATTGAATACCGGATCGGGGACTTTCAAATTTACAAAGCATTCGACCCATAAAAAAAAGCGTTCATGAAGAACGCTTTTTTTTATCGTGGGGATTACTGGGTTCGAACCAGTGACCCCTACCTTGTCGAGGTAGTGCTCTAAACCAGCTGAGCTAAACCCCCTAACGAAAAAAAAGCACCATTTGATGATGCTTTTGTGGAGGCTACAGGATTCGAACCTGTGACCCTCTGCTTGTAAGGCAGATGCTCTGAACCAGCTGAGCTAAGCCTCCGTTTTGGATTGGTGGAGAATACTGGATTCGAACCAGTGACCCTCTGCTTGTAAGGCAGATGCTCTGAACCAGCTGAGCTAATTCTCCGACTTTTGTATGGTGGAGGCTACAGGATTCGAACCTGTGACCCTCTGCTTGTAAGGCAGATGCTCTGAACCAGCTGAGCTAAGCCTCCATACTTTTTTAAAGAACGCCGTTCCCTAATTGCGTGTGCAAATATAGCTTAAAAATTCTATTCTCAAAATTATTTTATAAGATTTTATGCCTTTAATATCACAACAAGCTAAGAAACACCGAAATAATTTTTAATCATAGAACTTCCAAGAAATACCAAATCTAAAATTAGCACTATTCATCGGATAACGTCTGACCGTATAGTAACCGTGCGGATAGAAGTTCTGATTTAAAAAATTATAACTCAAAAACATATTTACCCGTTGTATATTCGCTGTAATCCATAAATCCATGATTGGATATGTCGAAAACTCAATCTGTTTGTAAGCATTGTAAAACTGCCCTGTCCCAATCGAATAATTCGGATTGGCATAGGGTGTGTTGAACTTTGCGTCCAGACCGATACTATAATCAATAACTTTATAAAACAGGTTACTGTAATACAAACTATGCCAGGTATACAGCTCCGGAACAGCCAAGACATCCTTTTGATCTGTCTTCTGATAGACCACAAGATTATCGAAGGTAAAATGGTTTAATTTAAATTTTTGTCCAACAGTTACCTTTAACAAATTAGCTTTATCCAATTGTGCCGGAACAATCCATTTATCTTTCTTCGGATCGTTCTGTGGATTGGACAACTCTTCGAAATAAGTATAATTGTTCATCAGAAAATACTCCACCTTGCCATGGAAACCAAGCATCGGATTGGCATATTGAAAACCCAGATTCTGAATTTTCGTCTTTTTAAGGTCTAAATCATTCCATTTTCCGTAGGTATAATTCAAATTCTCGAAAACCATCTCCGGGGATTTGTTCTGTGAATAAGCTGACAACGTCACCTTTCCGATTTTATCCCCCATCGAGATATCCGCTTTAGCTTCATACAAGAAATCTCCAAAGTTGTGGCCAAATACGATTTGATTCGCTTTTAAACTAAAATCAAGTCGATCTGAAAACTTATACCCTAATTCACCTTTCACGATCCCGTTCTGATAAAAACGATCAAATGTCGTGCTATCCGGCAGTTTCTTCAGCGGCTGTGGATAAGCTGAAGTATTATTATAATAGCGATTTGAATCCAGTTGATTTTGCTCCACCCAGTTCATGTCGTGCTGAAAAGCCAAATTCAGCTTTGCCTCGTTCTTAAAGACCGACTTCCCTCTGAGAAAAAAATTATATTCAAATTCATTTGAAACATTCGTGATCAGCGTCTTATCATTGTTTAGCGCCAATGCCCTATTATTGTATGGCAAAGCCGCATTCTGGTCATCCATGTTCTTGAAGAAACTGTAAGTCTGCCTTCGGATGCGGGTATTATGTGCCATGCTATTCGTTGGACGGATCTCCATCGTAGGCTTCCCTTTATCGATCGTATCCAATCGCCCCAAATAAAGTGACTGTCTCAGGAAAAATGAATTATCCCACCACTTAGATCGAGGTATCCTTGTGTTACCTGCATCATAGAATTTTGGTATAAATCGGTCCGGCGATTGTCTATTTCCAGGCGCAAATGGAAGATCTTCCGTAATAGAACCATTCTCCATGGCATCCAAACGATTAAATACCCCATTGATCAACAAATTATACCGATTATTTTTCGATTCATACCAAGAAGCAACTGAAGCTTTTAAATCGGAATAACTCTGTCCAAGGTAAAATCCATCCGTTTTGGTAGAATGAAAATCGACATTCATATTCCATTGGGAATTGATATTCTGGGCCACCCGAGCCCTAAAAACCTGGTCATTAAAAAAGAATCCTACCGCAGACAATTCGGAGTACCTTGCGCGGGCCCTAAAATATTGGACCGAATCGGGGTTCAATAAATAACGTTCCAACGCTGTAAATCCAGACTGAAAGCCAATGGTCTTTTTAGGCTGGAACAATAGATCCCGTGTGGCAAGCCCATAGGCTCCAAGGTTCACACTGGGATTCCAGGGTAAATTCTGCGGATTATAATATTGATAATTATGATGTGACGTATCAATCTGCCGCGTATAAGTGCCTTTTTTTAACATATCCAACGTTGCATATCGGATATACTTTGCAGACAGGATAACGGAATCCTTCTTTCCATCCTCCTTGGCTCTAGCCGAGTCTAATGCACTGCTCCAATCCTCTTTGCTCTGCGCAATGACATCCACGGAATAAATAAATAAAACACACCATGCGGCAAGTATGCGTACGATCAACTTCATCTAAAATTATATAAAAACCAAAAAAGCTAAATTCACCTGAATGAACCAATTACCCTTCACACCACACAAATCCAACAACCTTCTCCTTCAACAGTGACACATAAAGATGTAATTTATTGCAAAGCTATTAATTCTTTCAAAATTAATGTCATTTTAGGTTCCGCTTTCTCCGCAACAGTGACAATTTCCTGCAACGACACAGGTTTAAGTTGTTCATGAAAGCCCTCATCCGTAACAACAGAAATGGCAAATACCGGAAGAGCCATATGATTGGCGACAATAACCTCCGGAACGGTACTCATACCGACCACATCGCCACCGATCAGGCGCATATAACGATATTCAGCTTTTGTTTCCAAATTTGGACCTGCGGAAGAAACATAAACAACTTTTCGCGCAGCAATATCATGTTTGGCTGCAATTTCAAGAGCCTGCTCGATCATCTTTCGGTTATAAGGCTCGCTCATATCCGGAAATCGTGGTCCAAACTCAGCCAAATTTTGTCCGCGAAGCGGATTATCCGGCAATAAATTGATATGATCTTCAATAATTCCAAGGTCACCTTTTTTCACATCAGGATTAAGGGATCCCGCAGCGTTGGAAACAAACAATTTCTGTACCCCTAACACTTTCATGATCCGGATCGGAAATGTAATCTGCTGCATATCATAACCTTCATAATAATGCAACCTTCCCTGCATAGCGACCACATTGCGTCCACTCAGCTTTCCAAAAATAAGCTTACCAGAATGAAATTCAACAGTTGAAATAGGGAAATTAGGTATATTGGAATACATCAGCTGATACTCGACTTCAATTTCATCAACCAACTTACCTAAACCAGTACCTAGGATGATACCGAATTCTGGAGCAAAATCTCCAATTTTTCTACGGATAAATTCCGTAGTCTCATTTATGCTATGATACATACGTACAGAAAAACTAAGTATATCAAACTTAACTTAATTTTTCTGTACGTACAAATCAAAATCACTACTTGTATTTACATCTTCTCACCAATGGAGAAACTTTTTATAGCTGAAATGCATTAATTGTGGGACAATGCTTTTTCACTTGCTTTACCTGGAGAACTGATCAAAAGCATTACAAACGTGATAAAACCATTTATAATGATCAAATCCAATCCGACAACATACGGTGTATACACCTCAATAACATAGGTTTTAAGCAAAAATAATATGGTAGGCGAAAGCACACAGATATAGGGTACAGCCTTATCCCGCACCGCATATTTTGTGAATATTCCAAAAACGAATAAACCCAACAAAGGTCCGTACGTATAACTCGCCGCAGTAAAGATTGCATTTACGACCGAATCATCATTGATCAGCTTAAAGACCAAAATAACCAACAACATCACAATGGAAAAACCAAAATGGACATAGTTACGCTGTTTGATCAGCGCTGGATCATTGGGATTTTCTTTTTTATTGAAGTTTAAAAAGTCTATGCAGAAAGATGTCGTTAGCGCAGTTAGCGCACTATCTGTCGTTGCAAAAGTAGCGGCCGTCAGCCCCATCATAAAAATGATTGCAGGAACAATAGCCAAGTGGTTTAATGCAATTTCTGGGTACAAATAATCGCGTGTTGCCAGTTGAGTCACATCAATCCCGTTTTTAGCCGCATAGATATACAGCAAAGCACCGACAGCTAAAAAGAAAATATTAATGACCACAAAAACACTTGTAAACGTGATCATGTTCTTTTGGGCCTCTTTAATGGTCCCCATCGATAAGTTCTTTTGCATCAGATCCTGATCAAGCCCCGTCATTGCAATGGTCACAAAAATCCCTCCCAAGAATTGTTTCCAAAAATTTGCCTTACTGCCTACAAAATCATCCCAGAAAAAGATCTTAGAATAACTACTTTCTTTCACAGCCTCGAAAGTATCCACAATACCAAAATCTAATCCTTTTGCCATAAAATAGATGGAGAGAATTACTGCAGTCACTAAAAAGGTAGTCTGTAGGGTATCCGTTACAATGATTGTCTTTAAACCGCCCTTATTTGTATACATCCAGATTAACACCAAACATATAACGACCGTAATCGCGAAAGGCACATTCCAGGCATCAAAAATAAAATGCTGCAATACGATTGCCACCAAATAAAGACGAAATGCCGAACCTATCGTACGGGAAACCAAAAAAATAGCAGCACCTGTCTTATACGTGGTGTGCCCAAAACGTTCTTCCAAATACGTGTAAATGGAAGTCAAGTTCATTCTATAATAGAGCGGAAGCAATACATAGGCAATAATGACAAAACCAACGGCGTTCCCAAGAACAAATTGAAAATAGCTAAATTCAGACGCACCGACTGCGCCGGGAACCGAAATAAAAGTTACGCCGGAGAGCGCGGTACCGATCATCCCAAAGGCGACCATATACCATTTAGAGTTCCGGTTTGCGACAAAAAAAGTAGAGTTATCGGAAGCCCCCTTCGAGGTGAAGTGAGCTACTGCAAGCAGAACTGCAAAATAGATTATTATAAAAGATAATAATATTACTGGTGACATAGTTTGTTTTTAAAAATAGGTGATTTTTAGTAGGTTATACTCAATGGGTAGCCTGATAAGCTTCAATTGCCTGTCTTACATTACCAAATTGTTCAAGTAAAGCCGCTGCCTCTTCTTCAAGCGCCCCGGTTTGATCCATAATGATACGTACACCACGACCGACCAGCTTATGGTTTGACAATTGCATATCGACCATCTTATTCCCTTTTACCCTGCCCAATTGGATCATCACTGCGGTACTGAACATATTTAACACAAGTTTCTGTGCTGTACCCGATTTCATCCGAGTAGATCCGGTAACGAATTCTGGCCCAACAATAACTTCAACCGGATACTGCGCTACTTCAGCAATCGGAGACCCCCCATTACAGACAATACATCCCGTCACAAGTCCTTTCTCGTTTGCCGTTTTTAATCCGCCAATAACATAAGGTGTGGTTCCAGAGGCCGCAATACCGATAACAACATCGTTTTCATCAATATCATAGGCTTCCATATCTTTCCAGGCCTGCTCCAAATCGTCTTCTGCAAATTCAACTGCTTTTCTAATTGCAGTATCACCACCAGCAATTAACCCAATGATCCATTCAAATGGAACGCCGTAAGTCGGAGGTAATTCTGACGCATCCAACACGCCCAAACGACCACTTGTACCAGCGCCGATATAAAAAGTTCGACCACCAGCCTTCATTTTCTCCACAGTGACTTTAACCAATGCTTCAATCTGAGGGATAGCCTGCTCTACAGCAAGTGGCACAGATTTATCCTCATTATTGATATTTGTCAATAACTCATGCACAGACATCTTGTCCAAATCCTGATAATTCGAATCTTTCTCCGTTGTATTTACCATTATTAGTATATATTGTATTTCTTTATTTCAATAAATCGGGCACATCCAAAAGTTGATACCCTTTCCCCTTTAATATGCTAATGATATCATCCAAATGATGATACAGTTTATCTTTCCGCCGATCATCGGTTCCCATGTGAATCAATATCAGAAATCCATTGAGCCCATATCGAGTTTCATAAGACCAGAGATTGTCGAGAATCGCTGTCGACGATAAATAACGAGCCCCCATTTCAGGATAGGTATAGTCAGCTGCAGTCCGTATTCCTGGTGTATAATTAACCGAATTTAGACCAACTGCTTTTGCCCAATCGACTGTTTCACTATTATACCATTCATAAGAAGGAATATAATAGGACAGCTGCTCTCTTTGAACGCCCACACGTTCCAGTGCTTTCAGATTTGCCCTTAGATCAGCGACAAAAGAGTCACGCTTCACCAAAAGCACATCCCTACTCCCCCAGTCACTCACCAGAAGATGTTTATCCGAGTGCCCCGAAATCCAATGGCCATCGCTTAACATCTGACGGACATACGCCTCAAAATCTGGCGTTCTGAGATAATCACCTGTCAGGAAAAAAGAGCCTTTAACGCCATTACGTTTTAGACTTGCTAATACCTCAGCTGTACCCTCAGATAAATCATGACCTGTAAACACCAGAGCCACCTGCCGTTTTGTCGAGTCGCCCCGGACAATAGCACCGAAAACATCCCGTGTTACTTTTTTCCGGTCGGCTCCTCCATTGCCTTACCCTCCTTTGAAGCCAGCAGATAAATCAACGAAGCGGTACCATCCATTGTCGGCTCATTCGTACTATAATCTCCGTAGTCGTCATGATAGACCGCCAAATCACTTTGAAACTCCGCATAGCTATCCGGATTATTCAACTTGATACCGATCAGATTGCGATACGTGGATGCCATAATGGGCCCATCAACCAAACCGCCATCGATCGGATGCTTTCCAAGAAAGGTAAACGCCGAATGCGGATCAACAGGTGTATCGCCCCCAGATGGAAGACCATATACCATACTCGTGCCCCAAGGGTTCGTCCCAAATAACCAGTCAAAATTTGCTTGGGCTAGCTCATCAAAATGCGCATCTCCCGTCAATTCTTTATACCAGAGACATTGGATCGCAAAGGATACCGTTAAGTTGTTGCTACACCAGATAAAGGGAACTCCGCGAAAAAAAGCATTTTTTTCGGCTCTCCGATTGACTTCCTCAATCCCCTGTTTATAATAAGAAACAATCTCCTCGCGATCTTGTCCTTTTAATCCTTTTGCCAACTCATAATGCCCAAGATTGATAAAAGGGTACCACTGATAATGTGCAGCAGTATCGCTTACCATCCAAGGTGTAATCTTTTCTTGCCGGGCGTAGTCTAAGGCTTCTCGTGCAAACTTTTCTTTTTTTGTCACCGAAAACCCCATTGCAGCGGCCAACTGCATATCGTCCACCCAATTATCTTCGGCATAAATATAAGGCGATTTCACAGAAACTGTCTGTGTCACGCCTGGTTTTATATTGGCATAAGCATAGGCCGTTTCCGATTTCTTCGAAAGCAGCTTTGCATATTTCCCATCCTCTTTGTCAAACAACATCGCCCCCAGGCGAAAAGCACTACTAAATTTACCAGCAGTAGAACTTGTCCCCGTCGTATTATTCATAAACTTACCACGCTGTTGTGGTTCGCCATCGATAAAATACACCGGTCTCTCAAATCCACGACCATAATAGGGATCTTCCTTTGGCATCCGCATGCTTGCATGATCCCGGTCATCACCAATCTGATTGTACATTTGATTGGCTTTAGGATGCATTTTCAACAACCAATCCAAGCCCCATTTTGCTTCATCCAGTACATCGGCACGACCGTTTTTTCCATCAAGACCATTTGCTTGCTTTAGATCACCAAATACCTTTGGAAAATCGCGGTAAGCCGCTAACAGATGAAATGTCGCATTTGCCGACGTTGTCGCATATTGCAAATAATCAGAAGCATCATGCCAACCTCCACCCGCATCGATATGGGAGCTATCGGGAATACCAACCTTTCCTGCATAAAGCGCAAATCCATCATGTGTATGGCAGCTGTCTTTCAGAAAAGGGTTAAACAATGTCCGTTGTTGCCGCATATAACGCAGTACAAAATCTGCCGCTCCTTTGTAAACGTCCCGAGCAATGCGAAATGTTGGAGACTTCACATCACCAGCCTGAACAAAAAAGCGTCCTGTATCCTGCATAGAAGAGAAATCCAAACGAAAGCTTTGAACAAAAGGACCATAAGCCCCATAATCTTTTCCAACAGGATGCACATAAACTGTTTTACCCGTTTCTGCGTTTTTAATTTCAAAAGAACGAAGCTGCCTGATTGATTTCCCGCCCCATACCGCGACCTTCTTGCCCGCCGGAGTATAGCCCAATTGGTTTATTCTAATCCAAGCATTTTGCTGTGCTTTCGCAAAGTTACAAACAAAACATGCAAAAACAAGCAAAAAAGCTTGACGTAAATTTAAGAAGTTTAGACATTTTTTTATCATATCAAGGCATTTATTTTCAAAAAGATCAATTCAATCGATTGCTTAAAACTGTAATGAAACTATTTTGCCATCCATCGTACTCGCTATCACTGTATTCCTGCCATTTAGCACTACAGGATTAACCATTCCATTGGATATTTTATATTGCCATATTACCGCGCCTGTTTTTGCGTCAACCCCGGATAGCAAACCCGAATGACTCGGCACAAATACCAATTTGCCATTGGAGGTAATTGCAGAAGGTGTCAATTCGTAGGGCAATTTAAGCTTGGACTTCCAGGCAACAGCCATACGATCACCAGCAACTGAAATACCCAAAAGATCCCCATCCATCGTCTTCACATAAACCAGTTTATGATCTGCTGCCAACCCCATAGATTCGCGCACCCGAATGGTATCTTTCTTTTCCCGCCAAATGACCGCCCCCGTTTTCGCATCCAGTGCTGTCATAAAACGATCCGGTGCAACTACAAAAACACGATTATTTACCCCCACTGGATTACATGCCGCCGCTGAAAACATCCGATTAGCCTGTCCATTATTCCATTCCCACGACAGCTTACCTGTATTGACATTCAAAGCATAGAATCCATTACTCCAGGAGCCAAAAATTACATTCCCCAAATAATATGTTGGCAGGGTCGATACAAATCCTTTGACCTGATCAAAGCTCCATTTTACAGCCCCCGTCTTGATGTCCAGTGCTCTAAACTTACCATCCGAACCACCGATATAAGCCACGCCATTATGTAGCAGAGGCGAACCCAAAACAGCCTTTTCAGTCTGTACCTTCCACAACAACTTGCCATTACGGGCATCTACAGCATAAATTGCATGATCCGATGATCCCGCCACGACAATCCCTTTCCACACAGCCGGAGTAGAATAAACTTTACCACCTGTACGAAATGCCCATAGCTTTTTGCCAGTTTTTAAATCAAGCGCAAAGATATCGCCCGCGGTATTTGATGTAATCACGCTATTTTTGTAAACAGCTAGTCCCGCCCCAATATCACTAGCGTCTTCGAAAGTCCAATTGACTTTAACCTGATCTGCATATTTGGTATTCACAGCATAACTTGGTCTCGGATAGCTTACCGTTTCATTTTCATAATGATGATTAAATAGAGGGACAACAACCCAAGATTTATCCTGCATCCCTACACCGGGATTACGCTCCTGATAACTCGCTTTACCATCAGCGATAGTCACAATATTATAACCGCCAACCTCTTTATTCGCACGCAGGTTGGAACGCCCCATTACTCCTGGAATTCCTTCCCAATCGTATAATTTATTGGCATGGCCATGTCCGCAAAGCGCCAATTGAACATTCCGCGTTTTGACCCTTTTTAAAGCGTCAAACCAGTTGTTTAACGATGAATCCTGTGGATAATGATTAATATAGATCAATGGCAGCTGATTATCAGGATTCGCTGCAAAAATGGAATCCATCCAAACCAGGTTTTCACGAGGAATCTGGCCAGGACTCATACGCATATTTGGCCCTGAATTGGTTCCAATGAATGTGTAACCTTTATGCTTAAAGAAAAAGGTCTCACCACCAAAAACGGTACGAAATGTATTGGCTCCATTTTCAGACCAATTTCCATCGTGATTTCCCGGAATCACATACCAAGGCAGCTGCAAACTATCTAAGATGCGCTTTGCAAGCTTTAACTCATGATCAGCACCAAACTCAGTGATATCTCCGGAGAGTATAACAAAATCAATATCTTTCAATGTATTCAGGTCCTTTACAGTACGTCGCAAATCCTCCTCTCCTGTTGCACCACCGACATGCGTGTCTGTTACGTGGGCAAATTTGAAGGACTGTTGCGCTATCACAACGTTAAAAACGCAGGATAATGCAATAAAAAAGGTGATAATTGGAAACCTCATGCGTAATGTTTTCTTAAAAATAGCGTTTTTATGCATAATAATAAAATAAAAATGCGTTTTTATGCATCTTCATATAAATCAAAATTCGTTATGTATTAAAAAGCCTTTCTGAAATTCAGAAAGGCCTTTTAATACAATGCTATCTATTGCCAACCTGGCGTCTGCGTTAAGATATAGCCCAAATTCGCATATTGTTGAATCTGATTTAATCCTACAGGAGCCAAATAAGACCGATCGGTAAAACTTACCCTGTTTGCAAATTTCGGAATAACGTAATACCCCACCATAGCGTCGCCATTGGTTCCGTTATAGGTAATGGTATTTCCTGCTGCATCACGCACTTTTAAAACGCCTTCATAAGCTTTTGTTAAACGATTTGGCAGATCCTTTTTGATATTTACCCAAGGGCCTAGTGAGTAATCGACACTACGCGCAAAATTCATATAATCCAATTTTTTCCAGCGGCGAATATCATTCAGTCGCGCATATTCATATACAAACTCCATTCTTCGTTCACGTCTGATTTCCCACATCAAGGGCGACACATCCGCATCACGATTTGGATCGTTCGGCAGAGAATTTAATACCAAAGGCGCTGTTTTCTTTACCCCTTTTGCTATGGCATCTGCATCTAGCGGTCTATTCCGTACGGCATTGATCGATTTATCCAAATCACCTTGGGTAACAGCTGCTCCGCCAAAAAACTCGGCAAGAATCTGTCTTGCCTCAATCCAATTCAATACAACTTCGCCAAGACGCACAATTGGAGCATCATTTGTATTTGTATTACTACTCCATTTTGCCGGATACGTTTTCCCGATATACGTCAAAGCCTCTCTAGCAGCAAATTTATGACCATAAGCAAATGTTGAAGAAGCTGTATTAACTGTATCCATCAACGAAGCTTCAAATCGGGGATCTCTCGTTCTCGCCAAAGACTTCATCGAAAAGTCCGAAGCATTTGTGAGCGCTGAGTTTTGCCAAACCTTTCCATCGTTGCAGATAAAAGATTTCAACAAATCCAAGTTAACCCCTTTCTGCCCCTCAGTACCATTGCTGTAAGAACCTACGGCGTGTGTCACCTTTAATGCATCATTATAGGTTCTAAAGAATATTACCTCCGGATTACTGGAGAGATCCTCAGATGCAAACAGGCTTTTAAAATCACTTCCAAAAGACCACTTACCACTATTCATGACCACTTCAGATGCTTTAACAGCAAGCGCAAGATACTTTTTCGCACGATCTTGATCTAAGCCATGGTATTTTTCCCAGGAACCTTCAAACAACATTAGATTAGAAATAAGTGCTGCTGCTGCATACTTATTTACATAACCTTTTCCATCATCAGCACGCATGTTATCAAGCACATACTCAAAATCTGTATAGACTTTATCCATCACCTCTCCGCGCTTGGTACGTTCCTTATACATTGTAGCCTGATCCTTTGGATCTACTTCAACATCAAAATAAGGCACATCACCAAATACAGAAACTAACCTACTATATTCATAGCCTCTAAAAAAACGAGCAACTGCTGTCCAGTGCTTATACTCAACCTCTGATAATTTTGACTTGGCCTTTGTTTCAATCCTACTCAACATCACATTAGCCTTTCTGACCCAGTAAAAATTCCAGGTAGGACCCGAGTAGGTAGTCAACATATCAGGTGTTACCGTGCTCGCCCCTCTACTCGTCGGAACAACTGCCTCAAACCCGCCCTGAATTCCTTCAGAGGTAAAGTCATCCGCATAATTATACCCCACCAAGGGAGCATAGGCCGTACCATAAAAAGTATTATAGCCAACAAAATAATTTAAATAAAAATCATTTGCATACAAACGAACATCAGCTTCATTTCTCCAAAAATTTTCATCGATTACTTTAGTTTGATCAGGCCTATCCAGAACATCCTTACTACAACCTACCCCCAACAACATGGCGGATAGCATGATAGTTCCTATTTTTATTCTATTTAATTTCATCTGTCAAATTCGTTTAAAAGTTTAACTGAACACCAAATGATGCACTCTTAAATGTTGGTGTCCCCACACCTGTACGTCCACCATTGTAATTCGATTCATTAAAAATCGAGAAACCTTCCACTTCTTCCGGATCGATCGGTAAACCCCGAAGCTTATCCCAAGTGAAGAAATTCTCCAACGAAACATAAACACGTAAGTTATTTAGCTTAGCTCGCTGAACAATATGCTGCGGAATTGTATAACCCACAGTTAAGTTCTTAATTCTCAAATACGACATATCCAATAAGTAGCGCGACTGAACTTGCATATTATTCACATTTGCACTGCCTCCATTGTTAAATGCAGCAGGATAGAAAGCTCCCTGATTATCTTTAGTCCAGTAATCATTTACAAAGCTTGCAGGCATGGCACCGTCTGAAGTGTTAAATCCTGGAATCGCCAAGAATCCCGCTCCCCAAACCTTACGTTGTCCCACACCTTGGAAAAATGCTGAAACATCGAAGCCTTTCCAATCAGCACCAAATCTAAAACCATACTGATAACGAGGCGTCGAATTACCAATGATCTTCATATCGCCAGGATTATCGATGGTACCATCACCATTATCGATCTCCCCGTCACCATTCAAATCTTTGAATTTAACATCCCCAGGACCAAAATAGAAATTAGTTGAATTTTGGAATCGTGGCTGATAAACAGGTTTTTCACCGTTCGGCCCTTCTTTTAATAGATAGACGTTATCTGTACTTCCGTGATATTTAGTCATATCTGCATTTGGTTTTACCAACTGCGGATTGTTATCTCCATCCAACACAAAATCATTATATTGGTACAGACGGTCAGTCTCATATCCCCAGATATCACCATACACCCTACCATTATAATTCACACCCGTAGTGCGTAACGACGTATATCCACTAAAGACAGATTTAGAATCATCTAAATTAGCTCTAAAATTAATTCCCAATCCATTTTCAAATCGATGGTTAAAATCTATAGCCAATTCAAAACCTTTAGTCGTCAAGGTACCAAAGTTACCCCAAGGTGCCGCAGAACCCAAGGTCAGTGTTGTCCCTTCCAAAGGAGCAAACATATTTTTGGTCTTCTTCTGATACCAGTCAAATGTCAAACCTAATTTATTCTTAAAGAATCTAGCATCTGCACCAAAATCCAGGGTTTCCAAATCTTCCCACGTAACGCTTGGCCAATTCAGTTTTGGCGTACCGACAGAATTTAACAACGCCCCATTGACAATGTAATTAATCTGACCCGCATCCATGTTTGAAACATAAAGATCAGAAGGCACCGTTTGATTTCCGATAACACCCCATGAACCCCTAAACTTCAACTGATTTAACGTAGCCCTTGACCAGTCCATGAATTTTTCTTCTGAGACTACCCAGCCTGCTGAAAAGGATGGAAACCATCGCCATTTCAAATCTGTTGGAAACTTGGACGAACCATCATAACGGATATTACCTTCAAATAGATACTTATTCTTATACGCATAGTTCACACGGCCAAAATACCCCAACTGTGATTCCCAATACTCACCACCGCTACCCGTAATTTGGCCCACAGCCAAATCAAACTGAGGATTTGTGATATCTAATAAATCAGCTCGCTGTGTCCAATGGTAAGAACCATCGTTTGTTACTCTATTTAAACCAAGGATAAATTTAAAGCTATGATCATCATTCAAGTCAAGCTGATAAGTTGTAAATGCATTGACAGTATGCTTATGTTCATTTTGCGAACGCATATAAATATGATCTTGCGCAGAACCATTAGCTGTATACATATCATTGGAAAGATCATAAGCTAAAGTTGCATCAGCATCGCCCTTATTGACAACAGCTCCTTCTTTATTGACATAAACTGGATTTCCTTGCGCGTCAACCCGTTGCTTGGCAGCTACCCAAGAATTGGCAGCGGTATATCTTGTTCCATTTTTACGCCAGCTATAATCCTCATTGGTAAATGTATAGTCTACATCTACTTTCCAATTTTTCATAATATTAACTGTAGCACCAGCGCTTAAATTAATATAATTACGGAGCATGGAAGCTTGGTTTGCCGCCTCATTTTCACTCCATGGACTTCTTATCGGGTTGCTATTTTCGTCATAGCCCATTGGATACAGGGAACTCCAGCGATACATGTACAACCATGGATCGGCCGTTGTTGAGTTTGTCGCATAAGGATAGACCTTGTTCCGTTGCGCAAACATAGCCCCACCCCTAATAGTCACATATTTATTCAGTTCGGTATTTAGTCTTAATGCAGCATTATACCGTTTAAATTTATCCGAATCACCTGCCTTTAACATACCGCTCTGATTCAATGAACCAAATGAAGCAGTATACTGTGTTTTCTTAATCGTGCCATTTAAAGACAAGTTATGCGTTTGTGTTGGAGCCCATTCCCGCACCATATAATCATAAGGATCATAAGTTCTAACGCCATATTTTTTCGTTGGTGATCCTGGATCAACATACCAGTCTCTACCATATACCGTTGGATCATCTTTACCTATAGTGGAACCATATTTTTTATCCCACTCAACAGCACGCTCATAACTCTCTCTATTTACTTTATAGAAAGCACCAGTCTCGGTTCCCCCGACTCTTTCCAGTGCATCGATCGTATATTTTAAAGCATTGACGCGTCCCATTTCCAACTTTTTATATGGATTCTGGAATGAGAAGTTATTGGAATAATTTACGGTAACCTTTTCCGCACTTCCACCTGTTTTCGTCTTAATCAATACCACCCCAAAAGCAGCTTTCGCACCATAAATAGACGAAGAGGCAGCATCTTTTAATACGGTGATAGATTCAACATCGTCAGGATTTACGTACTGTATACTTGGAATCTCCACATTATCCACCAAGATCAATGGACTACTATTGCCCTGAATTGATGATATCGCACCACGAATACGCATCGTTGGATCAGACCCTACCTCTCCACTCGGAACTGTGACACTAAAACCTGGTGTAGTACCCTGAATTGCCCTACCAACATCGGCAATCGGACGACTCTGTAAATTTTCCTTCACATTGATCGATGCAACTGCCCCCGTTAAGTTGGCTTTTTTCTGCGTACCATAACCGACAACAACCACTTCATCCAATGCTTGATTGTCATCAATTAACGTCACATTCAACAAGTTCGAAGTCACAGGAACTTCGCGTGTAACATAACCCACAGATGAGAATCGTAACTTGCTCCCCACAGCAGCTATAATTTTGAAATGCCCCTGCGCATCGGTCTTCGTTGACACATTACTGCCAATGACAGACACGCTCACTTCAGAGACTGGACCTTTTCCATCCGTTACAGTACCTTGCACCGTATTTTGAACCGAGCTTTTTAAAGAAGAACTGAGAAGAGCGCTTGTTAATTTACCACTGTTCAAAGAACCTTCTTTTTTTGTAAAAGAATAGGATTCAGAAGGAAAACTCAATCCAAGAGCAACAGAAAATAGTACAAATTTTCTCATTGATTATAGAGTTTTAAAATAAATGATTCTAGTTAATATTGTTAGTTATCGCTATTCAAAATCAGTGTAAAGCAAATACTTCTTTCGCATTTGCTTATATATTTTCAGATCAGCTTCCCAGGAAGCACGAATCTGGTCCTCAGATTCTCCTGCAAGAATTTGCTTACGTAATTGATCAGTTCCAGCCAACTTGTCAAAAAATTCAGGCCTCGCAAAAAAGGTAGATTTATCGGGAGTCTTTTGATAAAAGTCCAACAAATATTTCAATGTAAACTTTTGATTATCTGCATTCAAACCTCTCAAGTCGACACCATAATTCTTCGTCCCTTTACCCTCCACGTGTTTAGACATACCATGACGCTCACCAGGGGTAAACGTAAAAGAACCATACACCGGATTTGTATATCCTAAAATTTGGAACGGCCAATCCGTCCCGCGTCCTACAGAAATATCTGTACCTTCGAAAAGACACAAAGAAAGATACAGGCGCACAGAAAGGTGATTAGGAAGACTTGGCGAAGGAATAACAGGCAAATCATACATACTATTATGATCCCAATTTTTGATCTTTACAATTTGTATATCAGCCTGACGACCATTCTCCAGCCAATGCTCCCCATTGATCATCAGTGCCAACTCTCCAATTGTCAAACCATGTATCATGGCGATTTTATGCCAAGAGACATCGGACTTAAACTTATCATCATGACGCACAGGGCCATCAACCTGATCGCCATTTGGATTGGGACGATCCAATACAATTAATTTTTTGTTATGCTTTGCACACAATTCCATCACACGGTGCAAAGACGTGATATAGGTATAAAAACGTGCTCCAACGTCCTGGAGATCAAAAATCATGACATCAATGGAATTGACAATAGAGTCTTGTTTCTTATTTCCACCATACAATGTAAACAGTGGCAAACCAGTCTTTTGATCAACATCATTCCCAAACTTCTCACCACGTTCAACATTCCCGCGGAAACCATGTTCAGGCGCAAAAGCAAATTTTAAGTCAACTTTATTATCGATCAAGACATCTACAAGATGTTTTTTATCAGACCCCACAATGGAAGTTTGATTTCCCATTATCCCCACTTTTTTATCCTTTAGCTGTGATAAATACAGCGTAAGCTGATCTGCTCCTGGCACAATAGCTTTGTTCGTTACATTACCAGAAATGCTGTTTTCTGCTTTTTTATCTCCTTGCATAGATTTCAAAGAACTCCCACAAGAAACAAAAACAGCAATAGAAACAAGAAAGTATAGTTTTAATAAGGCATTTTTCATCATAAATAGACTCTTAGATCATACATAAATTGCAGTTTTATGCATGAATAATTGAAAATCAGAATAAAAGTAAGTAGAACTTTTCGTTTTTAAAACTAAAAACTACACAAAAACGCAAAAGAAAGTAAGTATTCACTTACATTGCAGCGATAAACATGATATAAAAATAAGAGTTACCCACTAAATCAGAAGAACAGAAATAACTATAAAAACCTGATAATGAGCATATAAATGAAAAAATAATTGGTAAAATTAAAATCTGGTAAGTGTGCAAAACACACCTATATGTAACAAATAGAATACAATTAACATTTTGTTAACAATACAGCAAAACACAGCAAAACCGCAAAATATATCGCAAAACGATTGCATTTCGCACACTACCAAGTTAATCCTGCAAAAGAACGAAAACAACGTATATAAGCTATCCCTAGAACAGATATTCTGATTAAGGTAGCGGGCTCAATTTTAGATCGACAAGATGTTTTCTCAATTCATTCATAAATTTATCTCCCGGATCATCTTTACCCGTGATATAATTGGGATCAGTTTCTTTCCACCAACTTGTTTTCTTAAAACGCTGATATTCATGATGACCCAATACAAATTCAATGGGGTATTTTTTACTGAGATAGCGGATCAGTTCTTCATTGGCTTTTAGTTGCGCATCGGTCAATGGGTTCTGACGGCTACCTATATTCTCAATACCGATAGCGCAATAATTGAGACCTATCGTATGCCGCGCAAAAATAGAATCCGGCAGAAACTGGTAAATAGTTCCATCCCGATCAATGACAAATTGCGAAGAGACGTTCAATGGACTGGCCTTGGTCAGTTCCGGTCGTCCCGGAAGCCTGACAGGATTAAAGGTATTAAAAGTTGCTTTTACGCTGTTGTTGGCCGTCCAATGCACCACCACCATTTTAGGATGGATAACAGGTGTCGACTGCGTCAGACCATGCCGATTTTTCAGGTAATCCAACGAGAGCTGAACACGCTCCTTGTCCCAGGCAATCGGTTTTTGAATAATCTTGGGCGATTGTGCGAATCCTATAGATGTCCACAGCAACGCAAAAGCTGTCGTTAAATAATTAGTGAATTTCATACATTAAAATTACAAAAACAAAGCCGTTAAAAAACGGCTTTGTACAATACATATTATATTATTCGGCAATATCCCACCATACTGGATAAGACCAAATATCATCACTTAAAGCATTAGGATGTGATGCCATTAGGCTTTGCGCATTATAGTTGATCTCATGCGACACTTGCCTAACACGTCTAAATTGCTTACCATCGGGTATTTTAGTTTTCGCAGCTGCAGTAACTGTGTACTCATAAGGAACGCTCCAGCCAGGATAAACATTGGCACTAAAATCATAACGTCGCATATCATTCCAGTTCTGTTGCGTAAAAGACATCGCTATGAACTTTTGTGTCATAATTTTCGGCAGTGTAATATCTGCAGCAGTTCCAATACCTTTATTGATAAATTCATCAATTTTACTTTGAGCCATTGGAGATTTGCTCTGATTGACGTTGCCATAAGTAGCCAACTTAAGATTCATAAGGTCGATGTGCCCTTGTATAGCAGTTTTATAAGCGGCAAAAGCACCTGCCTTATCACCTTTTTTAAATAAAACCTCTGCCTTAATAAAATTCATTTCAACAGATGTTAAGAGATGAGTCGGTGCATCGGGGCGCGAATAAAAAGTTCCACTTGCAGCAACAACACCGTCGTCCCATTTATAAATATCGGGTGTTTTCTCCGCCTTTGCATTCGAGGTGCTCCTAAACGAAACATATACGGTATCACCCCATCGAGCAGTATTCGCTGAATTGATATACCAACTATGCGGAGCCACCGAACGATTATTACTTTCAATAGCAACATCTTTGGCATTATACGAGGCGACAATAGGACCAGATTTCATGCGGATATCAGACTGCATATCAACCCCTTTAGAACGAGCCATTTTTTTCGGAATACCATATTCCGCCCATGGAATCAACTTATCCGCTCTCGGATCCTCAACATTTTTGTTATCAAAATTGGTCAATAAATTCTCATACCATTTGGTCACCAAAATATTGGAATTCATCCCCACATTATCATAAACAATGGAAGTCTTAACTGGATCTGCAAACAAAATATCACCAAGATTATCCCCCTGTACATCAACATGATTTACAATTGTACTTTCATTGATGGATAGTGGCGCATTATTTAATGCAGCCAAAATATCATCGGGTTTGTACAAACTTGATTTTTTCGATAAGTTATTTAGCCAGCGCGCTTTTACCCCATAACACATCTTTATCCATTTCGAAACATCCCCACCGTTCCAGCTATCTCCCGCAGACAAAGCTGTAGCTGTGGCAGGTTGCTCCATCTTGAGATAAGCAATAGCTTCATCAATTTCCTTTAGGCAACCTTCAAAAATAGTTTTTCCATCATCAAATTTGGGGGTGATAACATCTCCCAATGCCTCTGTATAAGGCATTTCCCCATACCAATCTGTCATCAGCATAAAACCCATGGCACGAATTGCCTTCATCGCACCAATATAATGATAGGCATTTTCTGCTTTGGCTTTTATCTCTAAATCAGAGAAATTGGCCCCTGCTCCTACAAAAAAGAACTGATAAGGTGTCGTCGACATCCCAGCAATGGGGTTCCAACCAGCAATCATACTATTGGAAGCGGTACCATTCGTAAAACTCAACTGTTGTGTCACAAAACCCGCCCTAGCACCAGCAGTACCTTGCGCATATAAATAATAATGCTGAATCCATGCCAATCGACTATCAACCGATGCTACCGTACTAGAAGGTGTATTGGGATCCACATTGATATCCAACCAACCCTTACTACAAGAAGAAAGACTAGCCACCCCTATCAACAAGGCCAATAAATATTTTGATTTTTTCATAATGTGCTTAGAATTTTAAATTAACACCAAAAGTTACACCTGCCGTGCTTGGCACTCCATTATAATCAATACCAACAGAACTCGAACCTGTCACTCCCGATCCTGCTGCACTAGCTTCTGGATCCAATCCTTTGTAATTAGTCAAAAGCCATAAATTCGTACCTGTCAGCGTCGCTGTCAACCCTTTAATAACTTTGGAAACATTAGATTTTTTAAGCAAAGAATTTCCGAAATCATAAGAAACGGAAACAGTGCGCAATCTCAACCAATTGGTTTTTGTCATAAAATTGGCACTTTCTTTTATATAGTGTATCCCCCAATAGTCTTGAATGATCTTTTTACCACTTGTTTGCGCTCCACTCACCAGATAAGATTCATTTGCATTGAATGTAAATGTTTTATCCTCATAAACTGGAGCTGCAGCTGTCCCAGTGTTCACAACACCAGACAATGTCAATTCATCACGCTCCAATGTACGCATGCTCAATCCATTAAGTGTCATCGCATAATCTGTTCCGTTATAAATATCACCGCCAATACGATAGTCCAACAAAAATGAGAGGTTGAAATTTTTGTAGGTTAAACTATTATTTAAGCCGCCAATTAATTTCGGTTCCCGATTACCGATATTATACGTCGTCGCATTATCACTAGTTGGCATACCCGTATTGGCATCAAGGATCAACTTACCATCTGGAGTGCGCGCATATTTTGATCCAGAAATACCCATAAAACTTCCACCATTGAATGACGCAGCCTTAGCATTACCAACTTGCACATCCGTTACATAAAGAATGTCCACGCCAGAAATCAGGTTATCTACTGTTCCCTTATTCCGAGACATATTTAAGGTAACATCCCATTCAAAATTTTCTCTTTTGATAGGTTTACCCGTTAATGAGAGCTCCATGCCTTTATTGTAAATATCGCCCGCATTGACCGAGACAAAAATATAGCCCACAGACTGCCCTAAACGTGGCGAAAGGATCTGATTATACGAATTATTGGTATAATAAGCGTAATCTACACCCAATCGACCATTTAAGAAACGTAATTCAGCCCCAACTTCAAAAGATCCTGTCGTTTCTGGTTTAAGATTTGGATTCCCTTTTGTCCAGCTATTTCCTGTTCCAATAATTCCACCTAAAGATTCTCTTGGTGTCCACAGATAGGTATTTGTAGCATATGGCGTAGCATCCTTACCAACACGGGCCCAAGAAGCACGTAACTTACCAAAGCTCAGCCAGTCTAGCCCTTTATCTTTCAACAACTCCGTAAAAACAAAACTTCCTCCCACAGAAGGATAAAAATAGGACTGATTTGCAACCGGGAGTGTGGATGTCCAGTCATTTCGACCGGTTACATTTAAGAAAAGGAAATTTTTATAGGAAGCCCGTAATTCACCATATAGGCCATATAACCTCTTCTTGGAGGTAACTTCATCAAAAAGCTTATTTGCTTTATCAATATTTCCAAAACTATAGAAGTTATTAACGACAAAATCATACCCCATCCTTCTATTTGTATTCACCTTGGTCTCTTCAGCGAAATAACCGACCATGGCCCCTAAATCAAAATCACCTATTTTCTTATTAAAGTTGGACATTAAATTGGAAGACCAATAGTTGAATTTCAAATCATTCTCAGACATCATACCATTTTGCCAAAGTTGTTTAACAGCCCCGTTTTCGGCAATTAATGTAGAGTTTTTAGTTAAATAACTATCCATCCCAACACGATAAGATACATTCCACCAATCAAAAATATTCATATTGGCATTAATACTTCCTGTGATCCTTTCTGTATTATCGGTTAATTTATTTTTATTGATCGTCCAATACGGGTTTTCAACATCATCCTGAAGCTCCTGCAAACCTTCGAACATCCGATATTTAGTTCCATCATCATTCAGATATTTCTTCATATCATCACTTCTCGACCAGCCGTAAACTGAAGAAATTGCTCCAGCTCCGCCAGAACCATATAGCCCCGCCGAAGTTAAAGTCTTATCTGTATTGGCTAAAGTATAAGCCACATTGGCTCCTACACTTAATTTTCCAAATTTTTGATCACCATTAAAGCGAAAAGCCGTTTTTCCATAACCAGTTTCCGGGATAATACCCTGTTGATCAAAACGTGATCCAGACAAATAAAAAGACCCATTCTTATTACCACCGGTCATGTTAACTGTATTATCAAAAACGGTAGCCGTCCGAAAAAAGTCCCCAACATTATCATAAACTTTTTCCCCTGAATTGAAAGCCTCTCCCCAAGATTGTGTTGTATAGTTATCTAAAGTCCCAGCACTGTTATAGTACCCACGCTTGTACTTACCTTGTTGTTCAGGCAAACGATTAGCCCAATTTGCAGAAAAACGACTCGAAAAGCCTATTTCAACGCGCCCTTCACTACCACGTTTCGTCGTAATAACAACCGCTCCAGCCGCTGCACGTGAACCATATAAGGCTGCTGCCGCCGGACCTTTTAATACGGAAACATTTTCAATATCTTCCGGATTAATATCCATGACACGGTTGCTATTGGAAGTTGACGTTGCTTGCATTCCATCAAATCCGCTATTTCCTCCAATGGGCGTTGAATTATCATAGATAATACCGTCGACAACAAACAAGGGCTGGTTATCCCGCTCAAGTGAGGTACCGCCCCGAAGGATAATCTGCGCACCTGCACCTGCTGCTCCCGAAGATTGTGTTACGTTTACCCCCGCAATCTTACCTGCCAATGAATTGACCAAGTTAGCGGTCTTATTCTTCATCAACTCATCCGATTTTATATCCTGAACAGCATAACCGAGCGCTCTCTTTTCCTTCTTAATTCCCATTGCGGTCACAACAACCTCTTCAAGCGCCTCCTCACTGCCAGAAAGCGCAACATTGATCGTTGCATTTGTCCCAACCAATTGTTGTCTTTCCTGAGACCCCACGGCTCTAAAAATCAAAATATCGCCTGGCTCCGCATTGATGGTAAAACTTCCATCAGGCTTGGTTTGTGTACTGACAGATTTACCTTTGATGCTCACGGTTACATTAGGCATTGTACCACCATCAGAGGCATTCGTCACTTTACCCGTTACAGTTTTGGTCTGTGCCCATAAACTGGTTGACAGCATCACCCCTGAACAGAATAAGAGAAATTTTTTATTCATGGTTTTTAGTTAGTTGTTAATAATTTTCCATAACGGGCGGTTCCAACCCTAGGTTTATATCAATTACTACACAATAGTATGAAAAGCTTCCTGTTTTTGCAAGCTTATGCGTAATTATTTGAAAAAGAAATAACAATAAACACATTAACGCACAATCTGACAACAAAAAAGCCATAAATCCACATAAAAACAGATGCAAAAACGCACAGCACAGCAAAATAAAAACAAAAATATCTTATAAAAGCATTTAGCAGGACCTTTTCACCGCACTTGATAGCAAAAAACAAACATTAGCACAACAAAATCACCAATAGCATGCATCATCCAACAGATAACAGCGTGCTTATGCAATGAATTATTCGATTTACACCGCCATTTTAAACTAATTAATAGCTATTGTATTCGGAGATCGCTCGGTGCTTCTTCGGTACTTGTTCGGTACTCCTTCGGTACTTCTTCGGTTGGAACCGAATAAAGTCCGACTAAATTCCGTTTAAGCTTCGTTATAATTTCGAAAAAAGGCCGAACTTAATATTGACCGATATCTATTTATTTTGTAACTTAAAGAAAAATCAATAGCAATTAACTTAATATTATGGCAGTCATTAAAAACGGTGCCAATGGCACGCTTTCGGGCAAAGCAGGATCAGTGGTGTTTGTCACCAACGGAAATACAACCTATGCAAGGGGGCTACCAAAGAAAACCAAAAAAAAACCTTCTGCAGATCAAATCCAATCAAGGTCGCGTTTTTCCCTTATCCAGAAATTTATCTCCCCAATGCTAAGTTTATTACGGGTAGGATTTAAAAATTATAACCCCGATAAAAAGGCCTATAGTAACGCCATGTCCTATAATCTCAATCATGCGACAGAAAAAACCGCAACTGGCTATGCCATCAATTATGAAAACTTTCGCGTGAGTAAAGGGGTTCCCAATCCCATTTCCACCTATACATTTCAGGTAGATGAAGAGACAGGAACATTTACAATCACCTGGGAATATGACGCAAATACTACATTGCAATACGACATTAGCTCAAGTAATTGCCGTTTGCTGCTATACAATCCCGATGAGTGCGCATTCACAAATGAAAGCATGAATCCCCTGACGCATAAAACACAGACAGCCACCCTAACCCGACAGCAAACCGTCGGCAACTATCATGTCTATGTATTTTTCTACAAAACAGACGGAAGCGATGAATGCACAGACAGTAAATATCTAGGGACATTTAAATGGTAAGAAAGGGAGGAAGATCTAGGAATTCAGACTGATCTTCACATCAAAATGCTGTTTAATATAAACCTGTTGTTCGGCAGAATCCGTTTCCAGATCTTGGATAGCACGATCTCTTTCTTTGTCGACCTCCATCTTCACCACACAACGGTAGAAACGAAATACATCTTTTTCGGTCTCCAATATTAACCTTGGCACCCGGGCAGGCTTGCCTGTTTCATCTTTTGCCACCATCGTAAAATAAGAGGAATTACAATGCTTGGTTTCACCCGTCTGAATATTCATGGCTTCGACCCGAATACCGACTTCCATAGAAGAGTTACCCACATAATTCACAGAAGCGATCAATGTCACCAATTCCCCTACCTCAATAGGCTTCAAAAAATCAACTTTGCCAACTGACGCTGTCACACAATAATGTGCAGAAAATTTGGACGCCACAGCAAATGCGATCTGATCCATCAATGATAAAATATAACCGCCGTGTATTTTACCGCCAAAATTAGCATTCGAGGGCAACATCAGCTGTGACATCCGAATCACAGAGTCGCTTACTGTTTTATAGATTTCTTCCATACCTATAAATTTACCTTGCATAGATTACAATTCAAAACAAAAAAGGGATATCTAAAATTCAGATATCCCTTTTTTAAGTGTTGATGACACAACAGCTCGTTATTTTATCTTCTCAGCGACATACGGCCCTTCGTTGCTCAGGCGGTCAACAGCTTTTACCGCAACATACTGCAGTTTTTTGTTGTTCAATGTCGTTGGAATGTCCTTACTTGTAACCCCCGGATCCAAAATCTCATATTGCCATACCCCACCGTAGTTGAGATATAATACCCATTTTGAAACCTGATCAATTTGCTGGTGCTGCCATTTCGCAAAAATATTGCCCCCTTGAGGAGTCAATAGCAAAGTCGGTTTCAACAAAGGATTTGCATTCAACCAAGGACTTGTTGGCACCAATGCTTTCACCTGATAAGGACCATTCACCAAAGCTTGTGTCATGGCCGGGTTTTTGGTCAGTCCCGCCAAACTCCAGTGGATTACACCTTCCCGGTTATCAGGCAATAGTGTCCGTGCTGCCTCCACTTGATTAACAATTTCCTGAACATACTCCGGACCACGCCTGCCAACCGTATTGATGCCCGGCCAAAGGTGGCGTCCCAATGTATTTTCACTTTCCCACCATTTTAACAAAGCCGTATAACTCTGTTTGGCTGGCTGTATGGGCCAATACAACTGCGGAGCAAAATAGTCTATCCAGCCTTTGTTCAACCATAATTTAGCATCTGCATAAAGCATATCATACTGGCTAGACCCCTGAATTCCTGACGGATAACCGGGTTTCCAGATACCAAAGGGACTGATACCGAATTTCACAAAATTCTTCTCTTTCTTAATATCCTTATAAATACGTTCGATAAAGGTATTTACACTATTTCTACGGAAGTCTCCGCGCGATAGATCCCCACCATTACGTTTGTATTCATTGTAACTATCCGAATCCGGAAAATCCTGACCACCATTATATTCCGCGTAAGGATAGAAATAATCGTCGAAATGCACACCATCGATATCATAACGCTTGACAATATCCATAACCACGCGCGCTGCGTGGTCCTGTGTAGATTTTTTGGATGGATCAAACCAATAATAGCCCTGTTTCAATTTGACAACCGACTCGGGCATTTTGCGCGCCATGGAAGCTGAAGTAACGGCACCGCCAGCGGTATGGTGGGCACGATAGGGGTTCAACCAAACATGAAGTTCAATCCCTCTTTTATGAGCCTGCTCAACCCAAAAATCAAGCGGATCGTAATAAGGAGAAGGTGCTTGCCCCTCTGTACCGGTCAAAAAGTACGACCAAGGCTCAAGATCACTTTTATAAAATGCATCGGCTGATGGGCGTACTTGAAAAACAACAGCATTAAAATTATTATTTTTCAGAAAATCCAATATGCCGATCGCTTCCTGTTGCTGTTCAGCTGTACTCAGGTTATTTTTGCTCGGCCAATTGATATTTGCAACAGAGGCCACCCAAGCTGCGCGAAACTCGCGCGGTAACACAGGAAGATCGACAACGATTTCCTTCTTCTTTTCTGCAACTGGCTGTTCTTTTGTTTCAATTGTATTTTTTACCCGTTCGCGCTTGGGTACCGAAGGCGGGTCTTTTTTTACAATTTCGACATTTGTAGTTGTGGTATTGGCAGGCTCCTGTTTCTTATTTTTCTTGGATGAACAAGAAGATAAAACAAAAAGTGCTGCCGCTAAAAATAATAGGGAACGTTTCATCAATCTATAGAATAGTGTTTTTTCAAAAATAACTAACGAAGATACGTATAATATTAGTCAATCTCGGCCAGTCGGCCAATCTTCTCCGAAATGGATCAGCGCTTTAACTCTCCTTTGAAGATCACCTGCTCCAGCTTAAAGTCATCATTAAAGACAATAACATTCGCCATACTTCCATGATTGAGATTTCCGATATCTCCTCTATTTAAAAGATTTGCGGGATACAGCGTTGCCATTCGGATCGCTTCATCGAGTGGTATGCCCACCTTTTGCACGGCATTTTTCACCCCTTCGAGCAAGGAGATTGCAGCCCCTGAAATGGTACCATCAGGTAAAGCATAATATCCATCGTTCAACACATGCTGATAAATATCTTTATCGCAACTGGCAACAGCATCAGTAATCATAAACAGCCGCTCACCCATCTGACGTTTCGCAATTTTTACCGCTTCAAAGCTTACATGATGTCCGTCGACAATAATACTTGCCTGTGCAGTCGGATGATTAAAAATTGCACCGACCAACCCAACTTCGCGATGATGTAAAGGCGACATTGCATTAAACAGGTGGGTGCTTGTTGGAATCCCCAAATCATAGCCGTGCGTACCTTCCTCAAAAGTTGCATCACTATGTCCAGCACTGAGCAGCAAATTATAGCCCTGCAAATACTTTAAGACATCGTCCGTTATACATTCAGGCGCTATCGTCATCATCTTGACAACCTGATTTCCGGCCAAAAGATCGTCAATCTTTTCCTTCGTAGGCTCGATAATTAATTCCGCAGGATGCGCACCCCGTTTTTTAGGATTTAAGAAAGGACCTTCCAAATGTAGCCCTAAAAATGCATCATGCCGGAAGCCTTCTGCCACGCGAATGGCATCCTTAAATACAGGGATGGTATTGGTCGCCAGGGTCATCATAAAAGAAGTCGTACCTTTACCGACCAAGCCCTCGGCGATGCGTTCCAAAGAGGCTACACTACGCTCGGCGGAATACAAGTCTGATCCGTCACCATACAATTGAAGGTCAATCAGCCCAGCACAAACAGTAGACCCGTTAACTGGATAACTGGTATAATCTGCAGGCACCTCCTGATCATTGACAATCGCTACAATTTTACCTTCGCGGATCAGCAATGCTTTTTGTTCCAAAATCGACTCACCAGTGTATATTCTGCCACCAATTAATGCTATCTTATTCATATAAATTCTATTTCATTACCAAGTTACCAAAATTCAAAAAAATCCGGCCACTTGTACAAGATTTTGTTTTATCGTCTACCGGGAGTTCTTTCAAAGTTTTTGATCTTTTCATTTTCACTTTCTAATTTACTGTTGTAACTTAGTTCCATGTACTTTTTTAGAAAGCGTAACGCAGATCGCCCGACGAATGGAAATATAAAAGCCATGCATATTATTAATGCAACGGCCATAATTATCTTTTTATTGGGCCTGATTTACAAAATATTTTTCACCTCCTAAACACTGTCATCCATGTCAAAAAAAGAAATCTTAAATACAGACAAAGCTCCTGCTGCAATAGGACCATATAACCAGGCAATTAAAGCCGGCAATACATTATATGTCTCTGGACAAATCCCACTGGTTCCCGAAACAATGGAGTTAATTTCATCGGGCGTGAAAGACGAAGCGCACCAGGTGTTGAAAAATGTAGAAGCTATCCTGACACATGCCGGATATACTTTTGAAGATGTTGTCAAAGCTTCGATTTTCTTAAGTGATATGGGCAATTTTGCATTAGTCAATGAAGTATATGCGGAATATTTTAAAGACGCCCAACCAGCACGCGAGTGTGTTGCGGTCAAAACTCTTCCCAAGAACGTCAATGTCGAGATTTCAGTCATTGCCTGGAAAGATTAATCCGTGGGAAATAGCAACGAAACAGCAAGCCGCGGAAAATATCTTTTCGCGGCTTTTTTGGCCCCTTTTATCTGGGGATTTATGTCTATCCCTGTACGCTGGATACGCGGCTATCCGGCCGAGGATATTCTGTATTTTAGAATAATAACTGCGCTCCTGATCCTCTGGATATACCTGTTGCTGTTTCGAAGAAAAACCATGCAAGCTGATATTCGGAAGTTCCAACTTCTACCTCGTGTGGGCAAGCTCCGCCAGACCTGCCTTACCCTACTCGCGTCGGCCTTAATCTTTGGAAACTGGTTTACCTATATCTATGCGGTCAACCACATCAGCATTCAGTCTGCGGCATTGGCCTACCTGACCTGCCCCTTGATCACTGCAGCGGGAGCCTATCTCATACTCAAGGAGAAGCTAACGAGCTGGCAAAAAACAGCACTTTTTATTGCTTTTGGCAGCGTTTGTCTCCTTGCAAAAGGTTCGTTACATGATGTTCTCTGGGCTATTACTATTGCCACCTGCTACGCTTTTTATCTGATCGTACAACGGATATCCACGAGTTTCGATAAACTCAATCAATTGGTGATCCAGCTCAGTATATGTGCATTGTTTGTGATCCCCAAACTGATCTACAATCATCATGCAATTCCGGCAGAGCCCCTATTTTGGGGCACCATAGTTCTTATCGCATCGCTATTCACGATTATCCCCCTTTTCCTGAGCATGTATGCACTCATAGGCATTTCATCAACAACGACTGGCGTTCTGCTTTATATCAATCCGCTGATCGCATTTACTTTGGCTGCAACCTATTTCCGAGAACCCGTTTCTCCAATAAAATATATCGCTTACGGAATTATATTTGTTGCAATTATCCTTTTTAATATCAAAAACATCAAGGAGACTGTTTCCACATCGAAGACGCCTGCAAAACAATAGATCATTTGTTATTTTCAAATAGCTCCTAAATCAAGTACACTGTCTGAAATTAAACAGATTACATCTTTCGGATGATGAAAGACAGTCGCGCAATCTCGACTTAAAAAAATGACAAAACATATAACAAAATAATTATCAAGGCTTTAAAAGTAAAAAACACCTTATATGTATCATTTTTGTTTCATAAAATTTTTGATTTTTGCTCAACTATAGTAAATTAGATCTTTATTAAGGGAAATCACAGCGCTCTTTCTTCCTATAACTAGGTATTGAATAGCATAAACACTATTACAAATAATCACTTATTTTGCCCCCCGATTATTCAATATCTTCTCTTCTAACCAAAATGCTAAATGGAATTAGCCCATTTCATTAAAAATTTCACCGTTATGAAAATATGTATATAAAAAACTGAATATAACACATATACTATATGAATAACAAATTATACTCTACATTAAGGGTGTTAGGTATTGTTCCAACAATGCTTTTTTCAGCATCTTTATTGCACGCGCAAACCAACCAGGTAAAGGGAACGGTTGTAGACGCTAAAACCAAAGCTCCTATTCCAGGTGCCACAATCAAAGTATTGGGCACTTCCAACGCAAGTTCTACGGATGTTAAAGGTGCATTTCAGATCAATGTCGACGACAAAAACCGCATACTAAACATCAGTACGGTCGGTTACGAAAATAAAACGGTTACATTGGGCCCTGGAGAAACGACAGTAACGGTGAGTTTGGAAGAACAAACCCAACAACTGGAAAGTGTAGTCGTTACTGCTTTGGGTATTAGCCGTGCACAAAAATCATTAACATACTCTACGCAACAGGTCAGTGGTGACGAATTAAACAAAGTTAAAAGCACCAACTTGGCGAATAATTTAAATGGTAAAGTCGCCGGTGTTAACATTGCTTCCAGCTCTTCTGGACCAGGTGGTTCAGCAAAAGTTATTTTGCGTGGTAACAAATCGGCTTCCGGCAACAACCAGGTACTTTATGTTGTCGATGGGGTTCCAATCAATAACCAGACATTGGCAAGTCAGCCAGACAACGTTTTCGGTGGACAACGTGATGGTGGCGACCCTATTTCATTGATCAACCCAGAAGATATCGAAAACATTTCGGTATTAAAAGGAGCATCTGCGGCGGCATTATATGGTAGCCAAGCAGCCAACGGCGTTATCTTGGTAACAACAAAATCAGGTAAACAAGGTCGCACAACGATCAACTTCTCATCAAGTGCACAGATCGAACAAGCTGTATCAACACCTAAATTCCAAAACCAATATGGTCAAGGTTCGGGTGGTAAAAACAGTAACACCAGTGTATTTAGCTGGGGCGACAAAACCAATGGCGCCAACTATGATAATGTAGGTGAATTTTTCCGCACAGGTAGCAACTTCACCAATTCATTGACATTGTCTGGAGGTAACGAAAAAAATCAAACGTACTTCTCTTATGCAAATACGCTTGCAAAAGGTATTCTTCCAGAAAATGACCTGATGCGTCACAATTTCAACCTTAAGGAGAGTGCTTCATTTTTTGATAATAAGTTGACTGTTGAAGGTAGTGCCAATTACATTACCCAAAAATTGGATAATGCGCCTAGTTCGGGCTTTTATTACAATCCATTGGTTGGAACTTATCTATTACCACGAAGCTTAAATATCGCAGACTACAAAAATTACGAAACCTTTAATACAAGTCGCAATCTGAATGAACAAAACTGGTTCAGCCTGAGCGATAGCCCTACAACACAACAAAATCCATGGTGGATCGTCAATAGAAACCCTACTCAATCAACCCGAAACCGTTTGCTTTTAAATGGTAGCGCAAAATATAAGGTTGCCCCATGGATCAGCATTCAAGCCAGAGGAAGTGTCGATCGTACTTCAGAGGTTTGGGACCGCAAAGTCTATGCGAGCACACCGAATCCTTTAGGAAAAACAAATGGTAACTATAATTACACAAATACGACCATTACACAACAATATGGTGATGTGGTTGCCAACATGAACTTTAATGTCAGTGATAAATTTCAGATTACTGGATTGGTCGGAACAAGTATCACAGACTGGAAAACCGAAGGTGTAGATTTTAACACAGGTATTGATGGATTAAAAATCCCCAATCAGTTCTTTATTCAGAACACAACAACTCCTGTGACTTCGACATTGTCGGCTAATCGGAGACAATTACAATCGGTATTTGCATCAGCCAACTTAGCTTATGACAACTGGATCTATTTAGATCTGACGGCGAGAAACGACTGGTCTAGTACTTTAGCTTTCACAGGAACAAAATCTTTCTTTTACCCTTCTGCGGGATTGGGTGTCGTATTGAACGACAAGTTAAACTTGCCTGAATTTGTCAATATGGCCAAAGTTCGTGGTTCATATGCGGTAGTGGGCAACGACTTGCCTCCATATACCAGTTTATTAACAAACACGGTGAATCCATATGCAGTATTGACAGTCAATGACATTGCTTTCTTAAAAACATTAAAGCCTGAAAAAACCAAATCTTTTGAGATCGGTACAGAATGGCGTATGTGGAACAACCGTTTGAATGTGGATGTTACGTATTACAAAACAAACACGACGAATCAATTCTTCAAAGTTGCTGCTAGCCAAGCTTCGTTAAACAAGCAATATGCGATTAATGCGGGCGATATCCAAAACCAAGGTGTTGAAGCATTGGTATCATTGGATGCTATTAGAAATGACAATTTCAAATGGACAACAAGCGTCAACTTCACCTACAATAAAAACAAAATAAAGAAACTAGCTGATGCTGTTCCTGAATTTAATCTAACTGGTGAAAATCAAAACAACTTTGCTTCCAAACTTGAAGTAGGTGGTTCTTTTGGTGATATTTACGGGCAAGATTTTGTTCGCGATGGTGAAGGAAGGATTATTATTTCTGAAGATGGTATTCCTCAAAAAACCAATGCCTATACGAAGCTAGGAAACTCGAATCCGATTTGGCAAATGGGCTGGAACAATAGTTTCAATTATAAAAATTTCAACTTAAGTTTCTTGATTGACGGCAAGTTTAATTATGATGTCATGTCAATTACACAGTCGGTAATGGATGGTTATGGCGTATCTGAGGCAACTGGAGCAGCCCGAGCAAATGGTGGTGTTGCTGTAAACGGCGTTACACCAAATGGAACTCCTGTTTCTGTCGTCGATGCTGAGAAATGGTATACATCAACTGGAGGTATAGGTCCTGTCAGCAGCCAATATATCTATGACGGAACAGTCGTGAGACTTCGTGAGTTGACCTTTGGCTATGACTTCAATATCAAAGATAGCTTTTTCAAAAAACTGCGTGTAAATGCTGTAGGAAGAAACCTATTCTACATTTCGAAAAAAGCGCCTTTTGACCCGGAAGTAACGATGTCAACAGGCAATTCGTTGAGCGGTGTGGATATCTTTATGATGCCTGCTACGCGTAATTACGGTCTTACATTAAATGCAACTTTCTAAACGATCAACAATGAAATTTAATATCAAACATATATCTAAATTCTCGCTTGCCCTGTTACTTCTCGGAGGAACATTGACCAGCTGTACAAAGAATTTCGAAGAATACAATAAAAACAATATTGGGCTTACCGACGAAGATTTAAAAGGTGATGGACAGGATCTTGTGCTTTTTCTCAGAAATGCACAAATGTCTATCTATAATTTTTCCGGTGCTGGAGACCCTAACTCCTATCAGGTACAACAAAACCTGAATGCAGACGTTTTTTCAGGCTTTTTCATGTCACCTACGCCTTTCAATAGCGGACAAAACAACCTGAATTATGCGATGGTTAATGGATGGAATGGCGAACCGTTCCAGGTCTTATATCTCAACGTTATCAAATCCATTGAGAAGCTAAAAAGCAATGGACTTGCAGAAACATATCCAGCACTATGGGGCTCCGCATTAGTGATAAAAGTAGAAGCGGCCAGTCGGGTGACAGATATCTATGGTCCTATTCCATATAGTAAAGTAGGTACTTCCAATACCGTTCCATACGACAAACAATCGGATGTATATGCTGCTTTCTTCAAAGAGCTTGATGAGGCTGTAACAGCATTGAAATCATACAAAGCAGATAGTCCAATGGCTGCTAAAATTGACCAGATCGACCTTGTATTTCCGAATACAGATAATCAGGTCAGATTTAAAAATTGGTTGAAAATTGCCAATTCATTGCGCCTTCGTTTAGCGATGCGTTTGGTTAAAATCGATGCGACATTAGCGAAAACACAGGCTGAAAAAGCATTGGATCCAGCAAATGGCGGTGTCTTGGAAAGCAATAGCGAAAACTTCAAGATCACTGTACCGGCAGATGGAACCTACAGCAATCCACTTTGGTTTATTTCCAAAAACTGGGCTGACACACGTATCAATGCGACGCTTTCGTCTTATATGACAGGATTAAATGACCCGCGTATCTCCAAATACATGGCACCCGTCATTAAAGATGCAACCACAACGGCTTTCGCTGGTAAATACATTGGAATCCGCACAGGAGCAGAGGGTATCGAAAAGGATAAATACCAAAAGCTATCGGCTTTGAATACCGAAGGTACAACGCCTACTTTCGTAGCGACAACAGCACCATTATTAATGACTGCTGCTGAGGTTTACTTCCTACGTGCCGAAGCAGCATTGAGAGGTTGGAACAATGCTGGCGGAACAGCACAATCACTTTATGAAAAAGGAGTGGAAACTTCCTTTACGCAATGGGGTGTAACATCAGGTTTAAGCACTTACCTAAATGATAATACAAGTAAGGCAGCAGCTTACGAGGATCCTTTTAATGCGAAGAATAACGCAGCTTCACCAAGCGCACTGACCATCAAATGGAATGAGGGAGCTACCAACGAAGAAAAATTGGAACGTATTATCACACAGAAATGGTTGGCGATCTTCCCTGAAGGACAAGAGGCTTGGAGTGAATTCCGTCGTACAGGATATCCACGTCTATTCCCAGTTGTTGTCAACAACAGTGGTGGACTGATCGATACTAAAATACAGATCCGTCGTTTACCGTTCCCACAAAATGAATACAATACAAATGCAGCCGAAGTACAATCCGCAATCTCCTTGTTGGGCGGACCTGACAACGGCGGTACCAGACTTTGGTGGGATGTAAATAAGGGTAATTTCTAATCGAGAAATCATCCGGAATAAATTCTCAAACGGGGCTGTCCAAAATGATTGGACAGCCCTCTTTTTATGCATTCTCTTCTCTTCTCTTCTCTTCTCTTCTCTTCTCTTCTCTTCTCTTCTCTTCTCTTCTCTTCTCTTCTCTTCTCTTCTCTTCTCACGGCTACTGCGACATACTCCAAGTTCCCTTAACAAAAACTTAATAGAGACCTCCTGTAGCAGAGATCAAAAATTACCCGTTTAGTTAAAAAACCAAAAAGAATATTATGAAAAATCTTTCCATTTTGGGTATGACCACCCTCTTAGCCTGCAGCCTGCTATTTGTTGTCTGTAAATCAGAATCACATTTGGAAAATCCCTACAAGGACAAAACAGAAAAGGAACTTGAGTCGCTTTCCAATGAGAAGTACCGCAAAATCGTTGCTTTTGCTAGCCCAAAATCATGTACTGACGCTACGGAATGGGAAATGTTGGAAATACGGACAGTGTGCGGAATAAGTTACCTCCCCTACCACAAATCTGTAGACAAAACAAAATTGCAGAATATGATCAATGACAACAACAAACTGATGGAAATATACCAGCCGATGATGGCGCCCAGAATAAATTGCACACCTTATCAAAAACCAACAGGTATTATCTGCAAAGAAGGGCAGGCAACAATTAAATACGAATAGACAGATTCTACACATAAAAATAGCAAAAACCCTAATTAACCAAACATGAAAAAAATAATCTTTATAGTCCCGATTATTGGACTTATACTCTTCTTTGCCTGTTCGAAAGATAGTTCTAAATCGTACGAATATTGGAATGAGCAAGTCAATGCAAAAGCGCAGGAACTCAACAAGCTGCTTGAATCTGTTCCCTGCACAAATATTGAAGAATTTGAAATTGTACAGCGTCCATATTATACATATTACCTAGTGCATTCTTCACTGAAAAACCAATTCGAAAAATTGAATCTCGAATTGGCTCATCTCCAAGATGAGCGAAATAAAGCCGCTGAACGTGAAGGAAAAACGTTCTATGATGCACAACGGCTATCAATGCCAATCCCCAATCCACCTGTTGGGAAAGTCTGTTATAGTGGTAAGGCCGCACTCCGTTTTGCCTACGATCTATCGCTTGAGGAAATCAACACAGAACTAGCCAAAAGACTCAAGGAGCTGAAAGAGTTCTATAAAGACGTGACCTGCTCGAATCCAAATGATTGGACCAGCCATTTTTTACGCACAGGCTGTTGTATGGAAGGAATTGCGGTACACAAAACCATCCGATCAACCGAGATGATAGAAAAAATAGAGCTCTATAACCGTCTCATGGAAAACAAGCTGCGTTTGGAGAAAACAACCTGTCAAGGGGACTGTCCAAATATGGCTAGACCAGTTCAATGCAGGGATGGAAAACCATTTGTAGAAGTATATAAATCGTAAAAATTAAATTTTTCGTAATTTAGCCATTCTAGAAGAATGGCTGAATTAAGTTTAATTACCCCCATAGAATACCTCAAAGGTGTAGGTCCACAAAAGGCAGATGTGCTCAAGAAAGAGTTGCAGGTATTTACCATTGGTGATCTACTGACGCAATATCCTTTCCGTTATATCGATCGTACGGAATTCCATAAAATTAGGAAACTCCACCCAGACATGATGGCAGCACAGGTCCTGGGCCGTCTGGTTTCTTTACAGCTCGTGGGTGAGAAAAAGACAAAACGCCTTGTCGGTTCATTCAAGGACGAAACCGGCTCCATGGAACTTGTCTGGTTTCAGTCTATCCCATGGCTCCAAAAATCACTGAAAGTAGGTTCGGCCTATATTATTTATGGCAAGCCGAGTGAATTCAATGGACAACTATCCATTACTCATCCCGAAATGGACCTGTACAACCCGCAGGTAAAACAGGTCGGCAATATGAGCTTACAGCCTGTATACTCTTCAACGGAGAAACTCAAAAAATTCAACCTTGATGCCAAAGGCATACAGCGGCTACAGCAGACTGCACTGGAAACCGTATTTCGCACTATAGGCGAATCGCTTCCCCAGGAAGTTCTCACTAAACATCGCCTCATTTCGCGGCAGCAGGCTTTCGCATCCATACACTTTCCAAGCGATCAAAAGGAGCTGAACCAAGCGATCAAACGCATCAAGTTTGAAGAACTATTCTTTATTCAGCTCAAGTTGCTCAACAACAAACAGCTCAATACCCAGAAGTTTAGAGGCCAGCGGTTCAATAAAGTCGGTGAAAAATTCAACACATTCTTTAATGAGCGCCTTCCGTTCCCGTTGACAGGCGCACAGAAGCGCGTTGTGAAGGAAATCCGTATCGATACCAATACAGGCGCGCAGATGAACCGTCTGGTGCAGGGTGATGTTGGCTCCGGGAAAACAGTTGTTGCCCTGATGAGCATGCTACTCGCTGTCGACAATGGATTTCAGGCCTGTATGATGGCTCCAACAGAAATCCTGGCGACACAGCATTATCATGGACTAAAGCAGCTCGTAGGCGATGACATCGTCAATATCAAGCTACTTACAGGCTCCACAAGCACGAAGGAACGTCGGTTGATCCACCAGGCACTGGAAGATGGCAGCTTAGATATTTTAATTGGCACCCATGCCCTGATCGAGGATAAGGTGCAGTTCAAAAACCTGGGCTTCGTTGTTATTGACGAACAGCACCGCTTCGGCGTAGAACAACGGGCCAAACTCTGGCGGAAGAATGTCATTCCACCGCATATGTTGGTCATGACAGCCACACCAATTCCACGGACATTGGCGATGACCATGTACGGCGACTTGGACATCTCCGTGATAGACGAGTTACCTGCGGGGCGTAAACCGATCAAGACTGTTCACTTTTTTGAAAGTTCACGTTTAAGGATGTTCGGCTTCATGCGCGAGGAGATCGCCAAAGGCAGGCAGGTCTACCTGGTATATCCCCTCATCAAGGAAAGCGAAAAACTGGATCTGATTTATTTAGAGGCAGGCCTTGAGAATTTGCAACGCGAATTTCCGCTACCACAATACAAGATCAGTATTGTTCACGGCAAGATGCCCGTAAAAGATAAAGACTTTGAGATGCAACGATTTGTCAAACATGAAACGCAGATCATGGTTGCCACCACCGTTATAGAGGTCGGAGTTAATGTTCCTAATGCATCGGTCATGGTCATTGAAAATTCCGAACGTTTTGGATTATCCCAGTTGCACCAATTGCGTGGCCGCGTAGGCCGTGGTGCCGAACAGTCTTTCTGTATCCTGATGTCGGGCAATAAGCTGAGCAAAGAAGGACGATTAAGGCTGGATACAATGGTGCGTACCAATGACGGGTTCGAGATTGCAGAAGTCGACCTACAGCTACGTGGTCCAGGCGATATATCGGGCACCCAACAGTCGGGTGTACTTGACCTCAAGATGGCGAACCTAGCGACAGATCAGGCATTGCTTACCGAATGCCGTAACACCGTCATTGCTATTTTCAAAGAAGACCCAACACTACAAAGCGAAAAGAATCATTTACTGCGAAGCTTCCTCGCCAGAAAATCCGATGGCATTGCTTGGGACAAGATTTCTTAACCGCATGTCATTTTCGCGACAAAAAACGGGGCCAGCAAATAAATCGATAACGTGTTTAAGTGAATAAACAGAGCGCATTGGAATCTAAAGGCCGCTCTTCAACATAAATAGGATACGAATTGTTGTTAATTAGCTTTTGAAGACAATTTATCTTTTTTGTATATAAAACCAAATTTATTTACTTTTGCATCATTATGAACATGATATAGAAAAATATCCCTTCTTTTACTAGGCAAAAGATGGCGACCGAACGCTTACATATTTTGAGTTGCCCTGGTAAGCAAATCACAGGAAATTTATTGGTTAATGGAGAATTATGTCATAATCGGCATCAGTCTTGTGTGGTGTACAAACGCATAAATTCTTAAATTTACCTTTTCAAACAAAAACCGGGCTTGCGAGCTCATTGAAAATAATTAAAAAGTGAACGTATAACAAGAGGTAGGCAATAGCGCACATTGCAAAGCTTAATGACCTGCCGACTTCACTTGAAAGACTTAATAGTACAAAATGGCCAGATTTAAAATACACGATACAGCTATAAAACCCGAAACAGCCGTCTTGGTGAGTGTCATCACGCCAAGTGTGACGGAGACAAAAGCAAAAGAATACTTGGAGGAACTTGAATTTCTTGTACAGACTGCCGGTGGTGAGACCAAAGGCATGTTTACACAGAAACTGGGCTTCCCCGATCGCGCTACATTTGTCGGTAGTGGAAAGCTGGAAGAAATAAAAGCATACGTCGAAGCCGAGGAAATCGACATCGTTGTTTTCGACGATGAGCTTTCACCTTCGCAGTTGCGTAATATTGAAAAAGAACTGAAACGCAAGATATTGGACCGCTCCAATCTCATCCTGGACATCTTTGCCCGTCATGCCAAAACTGCACAGGCGAAGACACAGGTGGAATTGGCACAGCTGCAATACCTTTTACCACGTTTGACCCGTATGTGGACCCACTTGGAACGTCAGCGCGGGGGTATTGGTATGCGCGGTCCGGGGGAGTCACAGATCGAGACTGATAGACGGATCATTCTGGACAAAATTTCCTTGTTCAAAGAACGCCTAAAAGCAATCGACAAGCAAAACGAGACACAACGAAAAAACCGTGGTGAGATGATCCGTGTAGCTTTGGTAGGTTATACCAATGTCGGAAAGTCGACGATCATGAATATGATCTCCAAGTCTGATGTATTGATCGAGAATAAACTTTTCGCAACATTAGATACTACAGTACGTAAAGTTGTTATCGACAACCTTCCTTTTTTGCTTTCAGATACCGTTGGTTTTATCCGCAAACTACCGCATCACTTGGTGGAATGTTTCAAATCCACATTGGATGAAGTTCGGGAAGCCGATGTCCTGATTCACGTAGTCGACATCTCGCATCCGAATTTTGAAGATCATATCCAGGCGGTAAACGAAACATTGAAGGACCTTAAAGCGCTGGACAAACCAGTGATTACGGTGTTCAACAAAATTGACCTTTATAAACCGGCGGTCGAAGAAGGACACGATGGCGAGGAGATCGAGGTAACGTTGGATGATTTCCGTAATTCCTGGATGGCAAAAAATTCAGATCCCGCAATCTTTCTGTCAGCAACAAATAAAACGAATATCGAAGAGTTCAAACAAAAACTTTACGATATCATTGTGGAGATGCACAATGAGCGTTACCCATACAATAACTTATTGTATTAATTTTGACAAACAATGCTGTGAATGGGCCTTATGTCCATTCACAGCTTAAAAAAATACAAAATGAACAAAGAGGTGCAGTTTCAAGATTGGGGTCTTGTCGATTATCAGGAAGCCTGGGATAGACAAGAATCCATCTTTAAGGGCGTATTGGACATTAAGCACGACAATAGGGTCAACGCGACAGCAACCAGTACCCCGAATTACTTGATCTTTACAGCACATCCCCATGTTTACACCTTAGGGAAAAGCGGGCACGAGGAATACTTGCTGTTAGATGAAAAAGGACTCGAAGAGAAAGAAGCCAAATTCTATAAGATCAACCGTGGCGGCGACATTACCTATCACGGTCCGGGACAGATTGTCGGTTACCCGATCCTGGATCTCGACAACTTCTTTACAGATATACATCTTTATCTGCGTACACTGGAAGAAGCGATCATACTGACCTGTGCTGATTTCGGTATCGAAGCCGGGAGATATACTGGATTTACCGGTGTATGGATAGAGCCCGATAAACCGACGGCACGCAAAATCTGTGCGATGGGGGTTCGCGCTTCACGCTGGGTGACCATGCATGGTTTTGCATTCAATGTCAACACAGACCTCGACTATTTTGGCAACATCATTCCTTGCGGTATCGACGATAAGGATGTAACGTCTTTAAAGCGGGAACTTGGCAAAGAAGTCGATATGGAAGACGTGAAAGAAAAATTGAAAGGCCATATTGCACAACTCTTTGAAATGCAAGTAGTCTAATTTAAGATTTCAATAACATCCAAAGGCCCTTTGAAAGCGGAGTTTTAATTCCCCTTCAAAGGGCCTTATTTTTTGAGCATCCCTGTTCCTCCTCGTTAATAAAATCCTTGCTAACATCACAAAGGAAGGACATTTTCAAACGCTTGGAAGTCTATACTTGACCCCTACACAATTTCGGAGTATTAACAATAATACATGCACTCATAGCTGGCCAGTTTCCCATCAACAAATCTGAATATAAATAATCCTGCATCGCTATTTTGAATATAGTACGTATGTGGTGTTGAAATCCAATCTGCCGAAAGCAATTCACCAAAGTGGTTTACAAAGTCTTTTTCTGCGTAATTGGCATCCATCCGCTCGTTGCCCATGACAATGGTTTCGCCATCACTAAAAAACAGCTTATACATCGTACCGACCACTTTCCCCTTATAGTTTTCTTCGAAGGCAACGATCATATTCGGTGTTTTATAGTAATACCGCGGCTCCCAGCCACATTCGGGCATATCGGGAATTTCGGAAACCCGTTGTAAAGCCAGTTGCTTCATCTGCGCATCCGTAATCTTGCCGTCAGCTAACGACACTCCTTTCCATTCGAAATGGAAATTCAGCGCTTTCAGTTTCTTGGCATAAACTTCGGACTGGAGCTCATTTTGGAATTTATTGGCCAAGAGTAATTCAAAGTCTATATCAACTTTGGGATCTGCTATTCCCGCTTGTCCATAGGATTCCTTCCAATAGGTAAGGGCCTGTTTTAATTTGGGATACTTGGTCCACCCGATCTCACGCAGGCGGCCAACTGCTGCCAGCTCTTTCTCCTGGTCCTTTCCTTTTACGGCCAGATATTCTCTTAGCACCTTGTCATACGTTAGTTCAGATCCCAAAAACTTCATCTGAATATACTCCGGACTTTCATGAAAGTGGTCTCCAATGTAGACCCATCCATCTGTGTAGAGCGGCACATAATCGATACATACCATTTCATTGAGCCCGGCCCTACGCACAGCGGTACTTGTTGTATTAGGAGCCTTACGCACGCGCAATTGCGACACCTGCACATAGAAATGTGGGCATTGGGCATCTGTTGTTCCGCGATAGAAATATTGCTTTGGCTCGCCGGCAGATCTTTTTCCGAACATTGCACTTTTCAAAGGCTGACGGTCAATATAGCCGATATCCCCATTACTCACCTGCACCTTATACTGTGTATTGGTGGAATCTAGCAGGTAGACAGGTGCCTCCGTTGGGAAAACCCCCAAGAGGTCTTTACTGTTTCCTGCTTCACGGTAAAGGTGCCCCCATGTTGAGGTATACATTGGCCGTTGACCCGCTGGCTGTGCTACTGCCTGATGCACAAAACAAGCTAAAAGCAGACAGCATATAATAAATACTTTTTTCGACATAAAATTAATTCTTTGAATACATGACTAGTGGTCGTTCCATTGCGATCAACAGTAGGGAACGAGACATCTATAAATGCAACAGAAACTTTTCCTGGCTGCCGATCAAACACGCACCGTTGCAATAACGAAATTAAAACAAAAAAGAGGCCAATGAAATCACCGGAATCAGGTATTTTTATTATAACCCGCCTCTGCGACATGCTATTCATTTGTAAACTAACAAAATAGTTTTCGTATCTTTGTAAGTAGAGTATAAAGTTTGACCGCTAGAATTAAAAAGGCAAGATTATGACAACAACAGTATTTTCATTTGAATATTCTTCCAGTTCTTCGGAAAGAAAAAAAATCATTGCTGTTCTGAAGGCCCTTGGCGTGAAAAATGTCTCTATTCAGGAAAAAGAGCTCCCATCGGATCTATCACAACTGATCGAGGAAGGGAGAAATGATTTAAAGGAAGGGAAGACAAAAACTGTAACAGCCAAGAATATATGGGACAGTATCAAATAGAACTCTCGGTAAAAGCACAGAAAGATCTTCTTCAAATAAAGAAGCGAGGAAGCAAAATCGATATGAGTAAGGTCGTAAAACTCCTAGAAGAATTAGAGAACCACCCGAGGACAGGAACCGGCCTTCCTAAACCACTCCGAAATAATGGCGATGCAGAAATATGGAGTAGACGACTGAACCAAAAAGATCGAATCATATATGAAATAATTGATTCTAAAATCATAGTATTAGTGTTCAGCTTTATAGGCCATTATGATGATAAGTAAACATAATTATCATCATCGATCTTTAAAAAAAATATTTTACCTTAAATCTATATTACCGACCTATACCGTATCTGCGGTGATATACCCCTCGTATCAATTCAGTAAAATTTGGTGTAGTCGATTAACTAAAAAGACCGAGTCCTTTACGAAATACCATTTATATAATACGCTTCCGTGGGATTGAGGCTACTTTTTGTTTAATAAACTCACCTGTCCTTCCAATGACTGGATTGTTTTTTCCTGTGCCTTGACCGTTTGCTCTAAGGCATTGACCAGCTGCTTATAAATTCCGAGGCCTTCGGCTGTAGCTGGAGCAGTTTCGGCAGGTGGAGCACTTACTACATTTCTCTCATCCTTCCGCATCATAGTTCCTTCGCCCATCAATAACCAGGCTGGACTAATATCGGGATGCCTGGACAGTATAGCAACCATGGCATCCGAACTGAGTGCAGTATTTTTCTGCCCTCCCTTAAAGTTTGCATAGGAAAGTTGCACATCTTTGAAAAACTCAGTTTTGCTGATTCCTTTGGTTTCAGCAATAAGCAGCACACGTTCCTTTACATTCACCGATACCCGTTTTTTAAATACAGACTGTTTATTTATTTCTTAAAGACTTTATTTCCTGCTCTTGAATCGACAATAATCGCTCCAACGAAATAATTGTCTTCTCCTGAGATTTAATAGTGATATTTTGTGACGATATAACCTGTTTTAAGGAATTGACAACGGCATTAGTAACGCCTTCAATTTCATTTGTCAGATAGCCTTCCTGTTCCTCTTCCTGAGCAAGAACAGGCTTTAGCATCTCGCCTTCGCCTTTTAACAACCATTCGGAAGAATATGCTGGATATTTTTCAACAATACTAACTAACCATTTCGCCTGTACATCTGTATTGTTGGTTAAGGCACGTGTAAATACACCTCTACTAGCTCCAACGGCAGTTTCAAAGGCTGTTACGCTCAGTCCTTCTCTATCTGCAATAACTTTAATTCTCGTTAAAAAAGAACTCATAATCAATAATTATCAATATAAAATTTGTTTAATCGAAAATTAGTGTTTAAATTAGCTTAATTATTGATAATTATAAACACAACATTAACCAAAAAAACTTACAAATGAAACCGATAAGGCTTTGGATCAGGTGCACGGATCGTTATTAGCCCTACGCAGCAGTTTCATCAACTTTAAAACATATAATCTGATGAAAAATACGCAAAAGAAACTAAAAGCGAAACATTTTCGCTATTTAACCCAAGAATACATCGAGGATCCGATGAAATATCTTATAGAGTTCTTTGAAAGCGAAACATCCATACCTGACTGGTTAGCAGACCTAAATATGCTAATCAACGCGGCTTCAAACGCAAAGATGAACCCACCACGTTCCTCTATCGGATATCTTACCAAAAAATTAATTGAACAGGTAGAATTGGCATATGTCATTTTTAGGAAATGTAAACTAAAAACAATAGAACAACCGCTGAAGTTCAACAAAGGCGTTTCAGACTACTGGAATAAGCTATTAGCAATAGACTCATCGGCAAGCAATATTGACACAGCAGCAGATAGCATTAGCCGTTTTTTTTCTTATGAGTCTTTACAACAATGGTACGACATTCTTGATGATTTATGGATAAGTTTAGGAGACAGAGATAACGGCTTTTTAGGCAATAACGGTCATGAAATACTTGCTGTAAAAGAATTCTTACTGCGTCTAGCGACTTCTCTCGGAAAGATCTATGAAAATAAAATACTTCCAGACTATGTTAAAGAAAATCAAGAAGACATTGCAGATGAGCAGCGCCAAACCCAGCAATCTTTGGACGAAACAGAAGACGAAATACTTCATCCAAAAAAACGCATCATATCGCCCGACTGGCTTGCTTCCCAATCTTATTCCATCTCAGCATTAAAAGACTTCTTTGATAGAGACGATCTAAATGGATGGCGAGAAGATATCCGATATTGGTACCAAACGGTCATCGACGAAAAAGAATTCTGGTCTGCTGATCATGAAAACAGTAAATTTTCGGGGGCAAATCTACTCTTTAACTATGCTTGCCTTTACGCCTTATTGGAGATGTTATCCAATAAATCTGAGGAATCCTCTAATCTACCAATCGGTATGGACAATTCATTTTCGATATTGCCCGAATGCCAATCAGTTTTGATTAGGCATGCAAAAGAGGAGATTATACTTTATTATGTATCGAATGAAGAACTAGACAATCCTTTGTCAGCACTATTGGCAACAGTTAAAACATACGATCAACAAGAATGGAATGAAATCTTGTATGAATGGATCAACTATGGCCTCGCCAAAAACCGATATACCGGCGCCTATTCAGATTACGGTACACGAATTTACCAGACTATGATCAAAATAATAGAACTCGCCTATTTAACAGCTTTTTCTGAAGAGATAGAATCTCTCAATCAAAAACAGACAGCTCTTCTAGAAACAGAAATATAAAGCCCATTTATTCAATCCATATTATGAACACCGATATTAACCCTATTATCGAGGCAATCCTTCGTGCTGTTGCCGTCGATGAAATTTACCAATGGACTTTTGACCACGATAGTAAAAAGTATCAGATGCTGCAGATTAATATAGCATCAAATACAGGAACGCGACATTCGGATCCCCGTAGCCTGATTAACAAAATCGTCAAAAACCGGCCATCAGACTTATATATCAAAGTGTGCCTTACGCACGAAGCACAAAAACAACTGGATCTCGGACAGGCTCGCACTTATCTGATCTACCAGCCTGAAAATCGAGTTTATCAAAATCCGGTGCAAGAAATCCCACTGATCTTTCCGAATTATACAGCTATGGAGATTATCGAAAAAACACGGACATATATCGATAAGGAAAAGGGCAAGATTCGATCTTTTATAGATGGCTACAATTTCTATTTCGAGCATAAAAATTATGCACATGCAGCCTTTATGCTACATCAGGCCATCGAACTATCCTTGAAAACCGCAGAACATATCCTTTTAAATGATGATCGAAAATCACATTCGCTTACAGGTAGTATGGGCTACCTTAAAACTTTTGACTCCAAACTGGCGAGACTAATCGACAACAAAGAAGAAAAACAAGCCTTAGCTAAAATCGATGAAGCTTATATTGGTTATCGTTATAATCAAGACTATTTTATCGATGAAGCTGTATTAGAAACAGGCTATCAAATTTTAATAAACACGTTAAACTGGATCTACGATTATTCCAATCTTTTATTCGAAGAAATTAAGTCAAAACTTAACCCAGTCCCAGTTGCTAACAATGAAGTTGAAAATTGCAAAAATAACAATGAAATATACAAACAAAACTATTGTAACGCCAATTATCGAGACCTCATTTTAAACGCTATAGAGCGCTATTGCACGCCTGCGCTGGTAGTATGTTTCGGTTATGATTCTGATCATCACAACTATCAGAATGCACTCCGAAGGACAAAAAATGATTGTATCACGCATGCCTACTATATTTTTGTCGCTTATGATATTTTAAGCGCTGAGATCAATAATCTAACGCAGCTCATAACGGATTTGCTCCCCAACAATGTATCGCTTACGCTCGCCCCTGAAAACACCACCGCTTTCAGCAAACAGCTTTCAAAGGGTCATCCCTTTTTTCTTTCGCTCCTGAAAGCCGGCGACATCTGGTTTCAGAATCCATCAATAGCAAATATCGATCTGGAAAGCATCGTTGCCCCACAGCTTAATCTGGATTATGTACATCAACAATGGAAGACGCGCTATAATAATGCGCGCACATTATATTTACCCTACGAGGAAGACTGGTCGTCAATAAGCATCGAGGCCACATATTATATGCTATCGCAAGCGTTGGAGCAGGCTTGTCTCGGGGTAATCAATTCCGTCATCCAATACAAACCGCAACGTGTCAACCTGACTTTTCTGATGACGCTCTGCAAATTGATAGTCCCTAATGCCTACGCAACATTTTGCCTAGATCATGAGGATCATCTTCACGCCTTTAAAAACATTACGGAAGCACAACAGCAATTTAGGCACAATGCAAATTACCAAGCGAATCCGCTAACCATTCTAAGATTACAGGAACTCACCAAAGCGTTTATCGAAAAATGTAACAATGAGATGGAAATCTATTTTGAGAAAATTTCCAGCCAACAGCTGCTCGAAAAAATCGAATAATCCAAAAATTTGATATTTTTATCTTATGAAAGAACTGAAACTAACACTTTCCGAACAGGATCAATTGGAAGCCATACTTTTTAGCATGTCCAAATCTCCACAGATCATCAAAGCCCGTAAGAATGCTCGCTTACTTTTCTTGTTGTTGATGCTGATCCTCGCAGTTCCCTTCTTTTATTATGAAAAATTTCTGGCAATTCTAATTATCCTTGTCGGCCTACTCGCGTTCCTATTTTTTCAAAAATACCTGGGAATATACTATAAAAGATATGGCACCAGATATGTCAGGAGCCAAGAGTTCAAAAACCGCATCGGCCTTGTCCATACCATCACTTTTGAAGATGATCATCTGGAAATCAAAAGTGATCAAATGGAAGCCAAATATCAATTCAACCAATTTGAATATATAACGGAAACGTCCTCGGCTTTTTTTATAAAATTAAAAATGGCTGACCAATTATTTTTTCCAAAAAATCAACTATCAGAAATCGCTGAATTCAAAGTTTTCCTGCAGCAACTTTGTCAGCGTCTTCAAATAGACTATCGTGAAGAACTAAACTGGAAATGGGCATAACCATAACATCCCGAGCGGTTTAAGCCAAAGCGCGAATATCTTTAATCTCCAATATATTATTAACACCATCTCTTTCCACTGCATGTATCATCGCCCTTCCGACCTCATGCAAGGATAGTACTGCCGAAGGGGCAAAAAACTTGATGATTTTGGCCACAAAAGCAAAGGGATTGGCATGCTTTTGCCCTGCAACAGTCGTCATTGCCCCCGGTCTAAAGTTATACTCCTTTTTGAACGGTAATTTGGCCAGATCATTCTCTGTCTTTCCCTTAACCCTAGCCCACATCACCTTGCCTTGCTCCGTACTATCGGTGCTTCCGCCGGATACATAAATAAAACTGATCTCCGGATTAATTTCCAGCAGGGACTTTGCAAAAGCCAGTGTCGTATCATACGTAATATAACGGTACTTGTCTTCTTTCATTCCCACAGAACTCACACCTGCACAGTAAAAGCAGGCATCATATCCTGCAATCGCATCTCTAAATAGCGAAAGTTTAGTAAAGTCTTCAACCAAAAGTTCCTTCAATTTAGGATGTTGAATGGCCGCTGTACGACGCGAAATGCTCAGCACAGCTGTTACCTTTTCGTTTTGGAGGCATTCCAGCAAAACACCTTCGCCAACCATTCCGGTGGCTCCTGTTATGATTACTTTCATATTTTGTCGTGGCTCCTTTGGAGCCTTTAGTTATACAAGTATTATTCTCGTCGGTCGTTTTACACAACCAAATGGCTAAATCCGTCGCAATCGCTCTTCTTCCAAGTCGAGTTGATATAACTGCGAACGAACAATACCCTCATCAATGGTCGACTCACAGTTTAGCTTCTGAAGATACTCCCGTTGCACATCCAAAAGCTCCATAAATATCACTTTCGTTTTTTCGTTCATCCAGGAATCATCTGCCGCATTCACCTTTTCCTCCCAATGTTTCAAAATACGGTCCATAACATCGCGATTGTGCAGTTCTTTCTCATGTTTATCTTTTAGAAATTGGTAAACATGATGTTTTAACCCTTGCTTCATACGAGTACGAACCTGCTCTTCGGGCTCTTCTTCAAAAGTTTCAAATAGTCTGGTCCTTTTGATCAAGTACGGTAAGGTAAGCCCTTGTATCAAGAGCGTGGATAAGATCACTACAAAGGTGATAAATAAGATCAGGTTTCGCTGCGGAACAGCCACACCGTTCATAACAACAGGGATGGACAATGCTGCTGCCAGTGATACAACCCCGCGCATGCCGGTCCAGCCCAACAAAAGGGGCATTAGAAAACGCTGTTTGCGAGACCGTGACCTTGGCGCGACAGCAGGACGGAAAATTAGGGTAGCAATCATAGCCACATACGAGCTGATGATACGGGCAAGGATCAATACTGCCGTTACCAAAAGACCGTACCCTATAGCTTCCCGCAGTGAAGTTCCATTGGATCGCAGACCGTCAACAATCTCCGGAAGATCCAATCCAATAATAAAAAATACAATACCATTTAAGATAAATACAAAACTCTCCCAAACACTCAGACCCCGCACCCGGCTCGTACTATTGAGAAATGTCAACCGCTGACCGGACATCAAAAGACCTCCAGCAACAACAGCCAACACACCTGAACTATGGAATTGCTCCGCAATCCAATACATAAAGTAGGGTTCAATCAAGGTAAGTGCAATATCCGACGGCGCATCTGTCGGCAGGCGTTTGTGCGCCTGTATAAAGAACCAACCCAATAACAGGCCAATACCCACACCACCGACAAGCATCCAGATAAAGGATACCGCAGCTTGTCCCCATACAAATTGCCCTGTCCCAACGGCAATAAGGGCAAAACGGACAATGATCAAGGAAGAAGCATCATTTAATAGGCTTTCGCCTTCCAAGATAGCAGAAGTGGCTTTGGGAACTTTCACAAATTTCATAATCGCCCCCGTACTGACGGCATCCGGCGGTGACACAATGCCCCCCAACAGAAAACCCAGCGCTAGTGTAAACCCCGGTATATAATAATTGGCAACCACCGCAACGGAAAGTGCGGTAAAGAATACAACCAAGAAGGCAAAACTCCCTATAATGCGCCACCATTTCTTCATCTCCTTAAACGAAATAGACCAAGAGGCCTCGCAGAGCAGTGGTGGTAGAAAAATGAGGAAGATGACATCCGGATCAATTGTCACTACGGGCAAAGTGGGAATAAAACTGATCAATAGCCCCGCCAGAACCAAGAGAATGGGATAGGCTATCCGTAGTTTGGTGGCCCACATTTCGATCAATACGATGATCGCGATCATCGCGATAAATAACGGAAACAAGCTATGCATACGAGTTCATAATTTATGGATCCAGAGATATCCTTTTCCTAGTGTAAAGATCTCAAATGGAAATTAAAAAAACTCATGGTCATCTTATTTTTTTCTGTACCCTTATTTTAACAGCACTCTGTACCTAAACAGCATCCTGTACCCTTCTTAAATTAGCAAAAAGATTTATTCTTATGGCGACAACTGCAAATCAACCGTATCTGATCAGACAAGTGGATCTTTCTGATTTAGCGCTTATCAAAGAAATACTCAACAAAAAACAACTGGATACAGACTCGATAGGCATGCCTTTTATGGCACTCGATCAATGTAATCAATTAACAGCTTTTTCGTCCGTAACAATCTGCAAAAAAAATCTGTTATCGATCGAAATTACCTACGAAGCGCCTATTTCGGACACGCTCTCCAAAGTATTCACGGAAAAAGTACAATCCTTCTTCGAGCACCAGTTGATTGACCTATTTGGTTCGGAAGAATTGCTCAGAAAAGGAATCCATCGATATAACAACTGGTTAAATCAAAACAGAAACAGTAAATTAGCATAAGCATGGAGCAGCAACTGTTATATAAGAAAATAGCGAATATTGTAGAGAATCAGATCAAAAATGGCTCTTTGGTCTATGGAGATCGTTTGCCCTCTGTCCGGAGCGCTCAGAAGCTATACAATGTAAGTTTAAATACAGCAAAAAGTGCCTATATGGAATTAGAGAGCAGATCTCTAATTGAATCGCGACCAAAATCAGGCTATTTCGTTAGCCGGTCGGGACTTCGTCGGATGGCTATTCCTTCTATTTCCACGTTTAAAATAGACGAAAAGAAACAAGATCCTGCAGCGTTGATCGATAAAGTTTTTCACTCCCTGGAAGACAAGGAAATTACACGCTTTTCACTGGGTTTACCCAGTGCATCATTACTTCCGATTCAGAAACTCAATCGATGCATTATAGAGTCGGTTCATGAACTGCATGATTACGGTGATCAATACGGACAGGTACAGGGAAGTCCAAGCTTACGGAAAGAAATTGCCAAATGGTCAATGGTACTTGAAGGAAAAATAAGTGACGAGGATCTTATTATCACGTCGGGCGCCATGAATGCGATCTACAGCTGCCTTCGCGCAGTAACTAAGCCTGGCGATACCATCGCGGTGGAAAGCCCCCTTTATTTTGGTTTTATTCAGGCCTTTCAACTACTGGGTCTCAAAACCATCGAGATTCCGACCCACCCTATTACGGGAATTGAATTAGATGCCCTGAAAAAAGTTATTCATAAAATTGATGTCTGTTGCTTCGTTACCAACTTTAGCAATCCATTGGGCGCGCTAATGCCTGAAGAACACAAGAAAGAGCTTGTCAAACTGCTCGCCCATCACCATATTCCATTGATTGAAGACGATCTGTATGGAAACATCTATTTCGGTTCGTCACGGCCCAAGCCATGCAAATATTTTGATGAAGAGGGACTGGTGATGTGGTGTGGATCATTTACCAAAGTATTGGCGCCAAGTTTTCGGCTCGGATGGGTTGAGCCCGGACAATACAAGGATAAGATCCTAAAACAAAAACTCATACAGACGATTTCGCAGCCTGCAATTTATCAAGAGGCGGTTTCCAAATTCTTACAGATCGGCAGGTACGACCATCACCTCAATAGCTTCAGAAAAAAATTGTACAGCAATTATGTCAATTTCAGAAACAGTATTGAGGCCCATTTTCCGGAAAACACAAAAATGTCACAGCCTGAGGGTGGATTTGTACTTTGGCTAGAACTGGATGCTAAAATTGATTCAACGATGCTCTACGATTATGCCCTAAGGCAAAAGTTGAGTTTTGCTCCAGGAAGGATGTTTACACAGCACGATCAGTTTAAAAACTGTATTCGGCTCAACTATGCCGTGGACTGGAACGAAAAGACTGCACAGGATCTGATGCGCCTTGGGCGATTTTTCAAAGCCGTACGCTAAGAAAGCCGTACTCCAAGTAAATCAATCCCAGTCTATTTCATCAACCTGAATGGGAGGAGGAATATCATTGGGACCTTCTTTGAAAAAATTACCACTTTTCCATCAAGGATCAACATGGCATCAAAGATTTTTCCCAAGCCTTACCCTATAAACGTTCCAAGGGCACCTTGTGAGCGCCCTTGGAATTAAAAAACGAAGTGTACTTACTTCGCAGAGAGAAAAGAATCTTTGTTAACGAATAGTCTCAAAGAATTTTTTAGTCTTGTTATAGGCGATTATACCGATGATACCGATCATAAGCCATAAAAAGTCTACGACAAAAATATCACGCTGTCCATTGCGAAATGTATCCCAGATCCAGTTGCCGGTCATAAAACCATTGACTAGTGGAATAAAAAATGCCAATATGCTTCCAACCAGCAATGTTTCGCGATTGGTGCGTCGAATGCTTCTCCGTATAATATAATACAGTGAAAGTACAAGCCAACTATAGAAATACACACGGTAAATAAAATCCTGATTAACCTCTGGACTCAATTTAATGGCAATGAAAGTCAGCGCTGTAACAGGTAGCATGGTCAGACATATTGCCGTGAAGATATTGGCCGCCCAGAAATTGAATTTCCGTTTTCGTGGAATTACATTGTTTTTGTCACGTGCTACCAGCCAGATTAATATACCAGAGATAATGACTAAACAGCCCATGACACCTAAAATAAAGTATACCATCTTAAGCGGATAGCCACCATAATCACCATAATGCAGACGGTATAAAAGGCTCCGGACACCATCGGCATAGGTAGCATCACTGATCGGGGATTTTTCGGCCACAATTTTATTGTCGATAGCTCTCACAGACAATATACCCGATCCAGCAAAGCTCTTGTTAAACTGCGGCTCCAGCTCCATGACAACATGCATATTGGAATCTGCATAGTTTTTGATCGTAATGCGCTGAAAATCGGATTCAGGCCATTTATATTTTGCCAGATCCAAAAATGGAGCAATCTTAATGTCTGCCTTTAAAGGTTTGTAGGTATAAGGAAAATCGGTCTCGGCACTAACCCCCATCTCCTGATACATTTTTTGTTGATCACCATCATACAACAACTTGCTCAGCGGCAAAGCCAGGACAGAATTAATGATCAAAAACGTGCCTGTTACCGCAAAGATAAATTGAAACGGAAAACCAATAACACCCAATGCCGTATGCATGTCGGTCCATACCGTTTTCCATTTACTGAACGGTCGAAACACGAAGAAATTTGAGACGATCTTGTCCCAATGCAGCAATAGTCCTGTAATAAGAGCAAATAGGAAAATAAAAGCGGTAATTCCAGCAATAAGATAACCAAAGGGAGCTATACCTACCCTAATGGGTACCTGATTGAGCTGAGCCATGAAGTGTAAGCGGAACAGAAATTCGCCCATATCGTAATTCTGCGTATAGTCACCTGACTTCTTATTTGCAAAATTATATGTAAAGTTCTTTGAATCATCATCTCCACCTCTTCTGCGGCCCTTCTGTTTTGCTGCTTTCTGTTCTGGAGTTACCTTTGCTAGATTTTCTTTGTTGAGGATGCTATCGTTAGATGCGCTCAAGCCCACATAGGCTGAGGTTCCTTCCCGGTGCATATAAAACGTGATATCGCGTCCATGCAAATTTGTTTGTCCTTTGAGCGAATCGAGCAAACGATCAAAGTTTTGGTGATCTTCGCGATAGGTCTTATAGGACGTATTATTCTGCCAGGCAGCGATTTCATTCCTAAAAAATGCAAATGATCCCGCAAAAAATATCACATAAAGGATAGCGCAAATGATAATGCCACTAATGGTATGCGTATTGAAATAGATATTATAATTTCGGTTATTCATGGTCAATTACATTTTGAAAAAATAAGGCAGCGAAAAAACTGCAGCCAAGAGTAAATATAGTCCCCATATTTTCCATCCGTTCTTTGCAAGGAAAGCAAACAGTAAGAGTACTGCCCATAGGAGATAGCCCGTGAAGCAAGCCGTGACAACAACATCCTTTTTCTCAAAAATATGTGTGACCAAGACGTGGAAAGAGAGCATGACAACATAACCACCGATAAATCCGGCTGTAATTTTCAGGAATCGCTGAAAGGGCGTACTGAGGTATTTTTTATTAGCAGGCATATTTTATCGGTTAGGAAATCAATAATTCAACACAAAGGCTAAATACATACAATCCCACAATTGGGTATAATTTGAAATAGCGATAAGGATTCAATAGGACTACAAGACACATCATGCACATGAAATAGGCAAAAAAAGCAAAAAAGCCCGCGCCAAATCCTTGCATATAGAGAACAGTGCCAAATGGAAAGAGCAGCAGCAACATGCTCAAAGTGCGCACAAACTTAGTTTGTGCGCACAGCTTTTCAAGCCATTGTGGCCTAGGGCCAAATTTCACCTTTTTGCTCGTGTTGTAAAAAAGGTATGCTCCAAAGAGTATAACGACTAGTAATGTACTATACATCGATTCTATAATTTATCGAGATCGTTTATTTAAAACTTATAGGTAACCCCCATACGGAAATTACGTCTAGCTTCTACGATATAGGTGTAATAACTAACACTTTCTGTAACACTCGCATTTTTTGCAGTCGTAGAACCTGAGGTCAGCAACCTCCTGTTATCTAACAAGTTATTTACCATCACAGAAATACTATATTTCCCACTTTGATAGCTGATTCCACCATCCGTTCTTATATAATTCTTAAAGTTACTTTCTTTTGTCGTACCAATAGCACGATCGAACATTCCCTGAACGCTACCTGTTAGCCCCAGTCCTTTCAATGGTCCCTGCTGCAAACGGTAGGTTAACCAAGCATTTGCAGTATGTTTTGCTGTATTCGGTGTGATATTTCCGATATTTTCTTCTTTTCCATCTTTCGATATTTTGGAATCTGTCAATGCATAGTTGGCATTAACATTTAATCCCTTGACAATTTCACCCGTAATATCGAACTCTATCCCCTTACTTGTCGTTTCACCTAGGGCGATTTTAAAGAAACTATTACCACCTGCAATTGGATGGTCAAGATCATCTGTTAAAGCATTCTTACGTTTGATTTGGTATGCACTTAACGTAGAAATCCATTTTCCATTACCCCACTCTTTCTTAATACCTGCCTCTAGATCATTACCTCTGACGGGCTTAAAAGCATTTCCTTCCCAATCGGTACCGGCCTGCGGAACAAAAGACTGGTCAAATAATCCATACACACTTGTTGATTTGTCTATGGAATAACTTAATCCAACACGTGGTGTAAATGCTTTATCCGTCCGATCCGCTACAGCCGTTTTCCCTACAGTTTGGGCTATTGTATAACGCAAGCCTAAAGACAAACGTAGTTTTTCTTCCAAAAATGCCATTTCATCATGTACATACAAAGACGAATACGATACCGAGTTAACATAATTTTGTCCCCCTGCCCTTACTTTAATACTTTTGGACCTGTCAGGATTAGGTATTGCCGCTTCCGCGATTCCATAAACAGGATTATAGACATTCAATGGTTTTGTGACCAATGTATCTTTTGCCAGTGGCGAAAAATCACCCCAGAATTTTTTAGTACCAAAGTCAGCACCAGCCAAGATACGATGACGAACGCTACCGGTATATTCTTCTCCTGTAAACGAGAATTGGCCAAATTTGTTTTCCCCTGCTTCATCAGCCATATTATAGGTTCGAGACATGTCACCGTTGGCACGCATCGCACCCACCCACGAACTGGTAGCGATCATTTTAAAATTAAAATAAGCAAGCTGCCCATGGAAATTCCATTTGGAATTTAGTTTTCGATCAAAATATACGTATGCACTATGATCTTTGATTTTATTTGGCGCAAATGAAGGATCTCCTGCAAAAAAATCATTTGAAATACCTGGATCGGCGAATCCTTTTGGCGAAAATGCATAATTACCATTTGACAAGTAGGTAGAACCTTGATAGGTATATTCAAATGTCAATGAAGTTAATGAATCCATCTTGTAAGTCACGACAGGAGCAATCACAATACGGTCACTATAGTTATATTTTGTATAGAAATCCTTCTGTTGACCAGCTACATTCAGACGGTAAAGTAGCTTTCCATCTTTCCGCAATTTACCATCTAAATCAAGAGCAGCACGATACGTACTAAAACTACCTGTATTCAGCGTCACAGATCCTTTGGTATTTCCTGTCGGTTTCTTAGTCACAACATTATAGAACCCTCCTGGTTCGCCATTGGCTAACATAAATCCAGCAGGCCCCTTTACAAACTCGATCCGCTCGATCATACTCGCATCTTCGGCTGTAGGTCCCCAAGAAGCTTCGATATTCATCCCGTTACGGAATGCTGGGATCTTAGAGCCACGCATGCGTATATTGGCATATTGGTTGTCCCAATGGCCTTGACGTGTAGCCCCGCTAATATTACGCGTAATACCATCCACAATATCAAACACCTGTTGATCGGCCATTAAATCAGAAGAAATAACCTGTATATTTTGAGGCAACTCTAAGATCGGTGTTTTAAGGCGTAACGATCCGGAGATACTGTCAAACTTATAATGCTCATAGTATTTACCATAAACCGCAACTTCGTCGATAGCTTGCGATTGGTCTTTTAAGATGATGGGGCCAAGGTTTGTCGTCTCATCTTTTACGTTCACTTCCATCGTGTGCTTGCCGTAACCGATCGCTTTAATCTCGATATGATAGGTTTTGGATGAAAGCTTATGAAAAGCGAAATGCCCCTCACTATCTGTGCTGGTGGTCACACCCGTATTGGTTAATTTTACTGTCGCCCCTGTGATAGGTTCAGATTTTTCATTGATAAGAATTCCTTCAATTATTTTGTTCGTCTGTGCTTGTGCAACAGAAAAAACCGAACTAATCATAGGAATAGCCAGAAAGGATAAAGTTTTATTCATGAATGTAGTATGGTAGATGTTTTTTATAGTAGATATTTCTTAGATATTCTTTTTTTGCAAGGATCCATTGGTGTTTCCATCGTTTCAGATGAACCCTTTATTATTTTGTCTGCGCTGTATCTGCAGTTATTTGATGGTAATGAAAGTTGTACTTCCCTGCCATGCCGAAGCATAGGGTTTTCCTTCATGTTCACCTGCTGTCTCAGCAAACGTACTGGCTTCCAAAACGTATGGACCTGACCAGATTGCATCAAATTTCAGTATACCATTCTCGTCCGCAACAAACTCTTTCCCCCAACCAGTCGCCGAAAAAACAGAAACTTTGGCCTGAGGCACAACTTTGCCGAAGCTGGTGATCTTTGCTTGTACGCTTTGTCCTTTTTTTGCGTTAGCCGCACCAAGCAGCTCAATCTGCAATGGGCTTTTTACAGCCTTATAATCAAGTGTTGCAGACTTTCCTACGACAACAGGTACTAAGGAAGAAAATTCATACTTCGTTTTGCCGCCGAGATCTTTAGGTGCTTTAACAATAGATAGGAAATAGGTTCCTGCTGCTGTAGGTTGAAATGAACCGCTAAAGTGATCGCCTTTATTCGTCAACTGAAGCTTGACGGGTTCCTTTCCCGGGGCATGCAACATTAATGAGAAGTCCTTCACGTCGGAGTACCATTTGTCGACCTGATCTCTTTCATTCGTTGCAAACTCACCGTAATATACCTTGACTTCATGGGATTGGTTTAACGTCCCATAAGAAGATGATTCAATCCAAAGGGCATGTGCATGACCGGTATGACTACACAGTAATACCGCAAGAAATGTAAAAAATGAAATTAAAATTTTCATAATATGTTGATTGATGTTTAGTTTTCTTCAACTTATTATGGGAGAATTTGCTGGTTTAAGCGAGCTCTACAACGAATAAACAATAAAATTCGTTATCTTGCAAGTTCTTCCATATCGTATATCGGGAGTAACTGACACAGCGTGCTGTTTCAGTCATCTACATCCAGTTGCCGCTGTGTGTAGATTTACGCCATGTGATAGATTGCCGTCTATTACATGGTGTTTTTGTTTCTTTTTGTCCAAATAAGTACACAAGGTGTTATTTAGACTGATTAAAAACAAAGCAAATATAACAGGAAATCTTTTTAAATCAACTAATTTTTTTATTTTACAGTATTCTTACGCTTTAACTGAAGAAATACAGCGAACAAAAAGTGCGTTTTACGCTAGGAAGAGAGTGCGGAAGGGATTGAAAAGGATGTTACAGGATTCTCTAGCACAAGTTTCAGGTCGAATAATTCCGTTTCCTGGTAACGTGTCGCTACATGAAGCTGGATACGTTCGCAGTGTGGCTCGAAAGTCTGCTGAACCAGATCGACCGTATTATTTTCGCCGGAGAGGTGAGTTAGAATAAGATGTTTAAGGCGATCTGTTTTATAGGCGTTAAACAGTTCGACGGCAACACGATTTGAAAGGTGTCCCCAACCACTGCTGATCCGATTTTTCAGAAAATACGAATAGCGTCCTGTACGCAACATCTCCTCATCATAATTTGATTCCAGGAGCAATACATCCGAATGTTGAATAACATGCTGCACATTTTCGCAAGGTCGCCCAATATCTGTAAGTACACCAATATTGTATGTTCCATCTGAAACAAGGAAACTACAGGGTTCTTTGGCATCGTGATATTTGGGAATACCGTAAACTTTGAGCCCTCCGATTTCAACGACTTCATCGTGACTTATGATATGAACCAAATGAGCTGGCAAATGTAATCGGGTACCATCGTAACTCCCCTTGGTGATATAAACCGGTAGATTATATTTTTTGGCAAATACTGATAGGCCTCTGATATGATCAGAATGTTCATGGGTAATGAAAATTGCTTTGATCTGAGTCGGTAAAAGCCCCAGATTGTACATCCGAAGGTGTATATGTTTGCTGTTGATTCCAGCATCTATCAAAATAGCCGAATCATCTTTAGCGACATAATAACAGTTTCCATTACTTCCGGAGGCGATTGCACAATATTTCATTCGTTTACGCTATTTATAAGAATATATCTATTTTACCGCGGCAAAGATACGAAAAACAAGAAAACTCAGACAGTCATTAACATTCCGGCAAACTCAATGGAATATTGACGGCAAGTCCACCGTCTGCTGTTTCTTTATATTTAGCATTCATATCCAAAGCGGTCTCCCACATAGTTTTAACCACAGTATCCAGGCTCACTTTTGCCTTATCTGGGTTCGATTGCAGTGCTAATTGCGCAGCAGTAATTGCCTTAATGGCTCCCATTGTATTACGCTCAATACAAGGAATCTGAACCAACCCACCAATTGGATCACATGTTAATCCAAGATGATGTTCCATCGCTATCTCGGCAGCCATCAGAACCTGGCGCTGCGATCCACCCAACACTTCTGTCAGCGCACCGGCAGCCATCGCTGATGAAACGCCAATCTCGGCCTGACAGCCACCCATTGCAGCAGAGATCGTTGCATTTTTCTTAAATATTGAACCGATTTCAGATGCCGTAAGAATAAATTGGATAATTCTATTCTCACGCATACCGTCGTGGAAAGTAATATAATATTGCAATACAGCCGGGATAACGCCCGAAGCTCCATTGGTAGGCGCTGTAACCACACGTCCGAAAGAGGCGTTCTCCTCATTTACGGCAAGTGCAAAACAACTTACCCAATCAAGAATATATTGAAAGTTTTGGCCGCCCTCACGAATGGCCGCTACCCAGGACTCATAATCTTGATAACTGCGTCCCTGCATTAATTTCTTATTTAGCTTGGCTGCTCTACGTTCAACGTTTAGCCCCCCAGGCAATGTCCCTCCGGTGTGACAGCCCCGGTAAATACATTCATGGATTGTATTATAAATATTCAATACACCTGCTACGGTTTCACTTTCTTCACGCCATGCACATTCATTTTCAAGGACCAGCTCGGAGATTTTCAGCCCCGTTTTCATCGTCCAATGCAAGAGTTCGTGTGCAGTATCGACAGGGAATGGAAGATCTACTTCAGACAGGACACTTTCCGTATCATTTTCCTGCACCACAAAACCGCCACCTATAGAATAATAAGTTTCGGTAATTGCCTTTCCATTAGCTAGAAAAGCCTGAAAGGTAACGGCATTGGGATGGAAAGGCAAGCTTTCGGCATATAAAAACAATAAATCTTCCTGGTAGGAAAATGGGATCATTCGTTCGCCAGCGACTTCGAGTTCGCCGACAGCCTTGATATGCTCGACTTTGGGTGTCACTCTATTGACATCAAAGGTGACCGGATCATCTCCACTTAGCCCCAGTAGAACGGCAATATCAGTACCGTGCCCGGCACCGGTTTTGGCCAAAGAACCATATAGCAGAATTTTGACTTGTTCGACTTCATGTAATAGGCCTTTTGACTTGAGCACAGCGGTAAATTGCTGGGCAGCGCGCCAAGGTCCTAAGGTATGCGAACTCGAGGGGCCGATACCAATCTTAAACATGTCAAAAACGGATATTTGTTCTGTGCTCATAATCTTTTTTATTGCGGTTAGCTGATCAAGCCATTGCTTTTGTGAAAACCGCATCTAAATTAGCACAAATAAAGTACAATGTTACCTGTATTTGCATTATTATCAATTTGAAAACCAAGCTCAGGTTCTTTTAACAAGTATCCAACAAACATCTTACATTTTTTAGGGAAAAAGTAAGAAATGCTTCCCTATCTTTGTTGGCTATAATTTATAGAATGACGGGAAAAACATATTTATATTCTTTTTTTACCATTGTTATCTGTTTATTTTCGATTAGAACGTATTCCCAACAACTACCTAAGCGGGAGTTCCGTGGAGTGTGGGTTGCAACCATAGGTAATATAGACTGGCCCTCTGTCAAAGCGGGCAATAATGTCGCACTGCAAAAACAGGAGTTTATTGATTTACTCGACCAGCACCGCAGCGCGGGACTGAATGCAATTATTTTGCAGGTACGTCCTGCTGCCGACGCTTTCTATGCAAAGGGCAGAGAGCCCTGGAGTAGATACCTGACCGGAAAACAAGGCCTGCCTCCGTCGCCATTTTATGACCCCTTAGAATTTGCGATCACAGAGGCACACAAAAGAGGCATGGAACTACATGCCTGGTTCAATCCGTATCGCGCTTCAACAACATTAAATCCGGCCCATTTTTCGGAAGACCATATTACCAAGCGCCACCCAGAATGGTTCTTCACCTATGCTGGCAAGAAGCTTTTCAACCCAGGTATTCCGGAAGTTCGTAAATATATTATTGATGTGATAATGGATGTAGTCAAAAACTACGATGTAGATGGTATTCATTTCGATGATTATTTTTACCCCTATCCTGATAGCAGAAATACACCGGTACCGGATCAGATTACCTTTGGTCAATATAACAACGGGATCGAGAAAATTGACGACTGGCGACGCAACAATGTCAACGTACTGGTACACGATCTTGGTGTTGCCATCAAAAAGATAAAACCTTATGTAAAATATGGCATTAGCCCCTGTGGCGTATGGGACAACAAAGAAAATAATACCGCTGGCTCAGATACCCGTGGTCTAAGTGCTTACCGGGAACTATATGCTGATGGTGTAAAATGGATGCAGGAAGGTTGGATAGACTACATCAATCCCCAGATCTACTTTCCTTTCAAAAATCGCGCTGCAGCATATGAGATCTTAGTTGACTGGTGGCAGAAACACACCTATGGCCGTCACTTTTATGTGGGGCATGGGGCTTATCGTGTTACAGAAAATAAAATCGGCTGGACAGACCGCAGTCAAATCCCCAGACAGGTACGCCACTTAAGAGAGGAGCACGACGTGGAGGGAAGTATTTATTTCAGTTCCAAATCACTCACGGACAATCTTGTTGGACTGCAGGATTCCATGCGAAATGACCTGTATCGCACACCAGCTCTCCCCCCCACAATGCCTTGGTTAGATAGTATCCCACCCAATGCCCCTTTCGGTCTTCTGGTTAAAAATTCGGCCAATGCTAAAATGAACACCTTATTTTGGCAAAAACCAGATGTGGCCACTGATGGGGAGTCTGCTTATGGCTATGTGATCTATCGGTTCAACCTCGATGAAAAAGTGAACATTAAGGATCCTGGAAAAATCATCTTTATTACCTTTGATGGCGATAAGCTTCAATATACCGATGACGATATCAAGCAGCATCAACAGTATAAATATGTCGTTACAGCTATTGATCGCATGAAAAATGAAAGTAAGCCGTCAGATAGCAGGAGTGCTAACGAAGAAATTTAAAGGTTTAAAAAATGCCTCTCCCTAAATGGCTTTGCTAATGCAATGGGACCATTTTCGGAAGAGGCATCCTGTTTGTGTGATTTTATAATACGTTATTTCCCCTGTCCGTATTTAAATTTTTTGTTGATCGTAACCGGAAGTTTTCCTTTCGGCGTATTTTGCCCCAAAATCGTTTTTACTGCTGCTTTCTGCATGAAGGCATCATTTTGATAAGCCAACAAAATTGTCTTTGCTTTTTTCGTTGCTTCGAAACCATCCAAAGCATAAGCATTGGTAAATAAGGTCAAGATCGATTTTTTTGCAAATTTCTTCATCAAGCCCTGAACATCTTTATTCAATACCATGGTCGGACGCGGACGAAGTCTCGTGTCATGCACAGCGATAATAAATTGTTTATTTTTCTTTATTTCTTTGGTAATACGCTTGATATCATCCTTACTCATGCTGTCTGTGACGAAATACTGTGTTTCATTGGTCAGCGCACCCGCTAATTCATTCTGAAAAGTCTGATTAGCCGTAATTCCGATATTGATAATAGCAGTAGGTAAATCCTTTTTGAATGATTTTAATTTTTCGGTAGAGTTCAATGCAGTGATCGCTGCATTTGACAGTTCGTCAATGAGCTGAACCGCAGATGCACGATGTAAATCATTGTATAGATTTTGCTGTGCAGTTGCTTGATATTTGTCCAAACCAAGCCATAATTTAGCAGCCAGCACTCTTTTAACACGTGCATCAATATCGGACTGCGCGATACGTCCCTCTTCGATCGCTTTTAATATCAAATCGATCGCACGTTTGCTGTTTTCCGACACTTCAAGTAAATCATGCCCTGCAATGATAGCCTGTACATCGGCCTCTCCATTTGGGAAAAACTTCTTTACACCTTTCATGTCCATGGCGTCAGTGACTGTTAGCCCTTTAAAGCCAAGTTCGTTGCGTAAAAGATCGGTAACGACCTTTTTGGAAATCGAAGATGGCATATTAGGGGTATCATCTAAACTCGGAATGTTCATGTGTGCCACCATGACAGCAGGAGCTCCGGCTTTGATAAGTTCTTTGAACGGATACATTTCCAGGGTATCCAAGCGTTTTTTGTCAAAAGGAAGTTGCGGCAGATCATAATGTGAATCCACATCTGTATCTCCATGTCCCGGGAAGTGTTTGATGGAAGCCAATATACCGCCATCCACCATACCGTCCATATACGCTTTTGATTTCTGGGTTACATTATATTTATTATCACCAAAGGAGCGGATACCGATCACCGGATTTTTAGGGTTATTGTTGATATCCACATCGGGTGCAAAATTGAAATGCATACCTATACGTTGGAAATCTAAGGCCACTTCACGACCCATGCGATAAATCAACTGATTATCTTGAACGGCTCCTAATGTCATCTGATATGGGAACGACAAGGTTGAATCCGGCATACGCATACCTAATCCCCACTCGCCGTCAAAGGTCATCATCAATGGTACCTTTGACAGGGATTGATAGCGATTGAACATGTCGACATGACGTACGGGACCGCCCTGAAAAACAACTAGACCACCCAAATGTTCGTCTTGTATCACCTGAGCGACCGAGTCAATATACTTCTGACCTAGATTTGTATGTGCTCTAACCAAAAATAACTGAGCGACTTTTTCTTTTGGCGTCAAGGTATTGAATACCGCATCTACCCATTCATGCTGAGAGTTGATGTATTTCACAAAATCTTTTTTGTCCTGAGCTTTCAAAAAAGAAATTGTGCCGACTAATGCCAATATTCCCAGACCGAGTTTTTTGAACATAAATTAGTTTGTATAATGTATTTAAAATAGAAATACTAAGAACGTTATTATTTCGGACAATATGAAATTGTTTTTGCAACAATTTCATATAAAAACGCATAAAACAGCATTCCGTTAGGTTACAAAGCAGAAAAATGACGCATGCAAATTTGAGGAAGCGATAAAACAGTAAATATGCGAAAGAAGTGATACCTCTTGAAAACAGCTCTGTGCCAATGATTGTAGCCCACGATAGCCGGTTTGACCAGACAGAAAGAACTTTAGTAAGGAAACGGTTTTTAGAAAAAGTCTATAACTTAGCCTTATAATATAATCTAAATCAGGTTATACTTTTTCTCTAGAAAGAGTGCCAACTCTATGGTATTCTCGAGTTCTCCAATGGCTTCTTTTTTCCACAGAGTATCTATGATCAGCAATAAGAATTCGGTTTCAAATTCAGGACTCTCATAACCCAGCTCTTTAAAAGCACGGTGAATAATGGGTTGAACCGGCTTCATAAATTGTTCGTGCTGCTGTTTGGAAAAAGGGTGATGCGACAAACGCTCCTGCAACCTCCAGAATATGGGTTCTGCACTGACCAGCTTGCCTGGGAGATTGATCATGGTACGCAGGAATTCCTTTGGTTCACGATAGGTCATCATTCCACGGTGATGTGTAAGAACTTTTCGGTAGCCTGATTTAATTAAATAGACCAGTAGTGCATCTTTATTCCCAAAATGTTTAAAGATTAATGCTTCGGAGACCCCTGCATTTTGGGCAATCGTTTTGGTAGAGGTATTTGTATAGCCTTGATCTGAGAAAAGCAACAATGCTTCTTTCATAATACGCTCTTTTCTACTCAAAACACTTTCTTTCATCTTTTATTTTTTTTATCTATACCCGTATATCACTACATCTCTACACGGTTTTGTTCAGTTGATTTTTAATTCTACTGCAAATATATCTAATCTTTCCATTCACTTGGGGTTATTGTAACTAAAATGATAATAATTCGTAACAAATAGTGCCATATTTTTGGGATATAAAATTATATAACCGTCAACAACACATTAAAACACATTTGTACCTCGACCGATGAAGACCAAACTTTGGACCATTTTGTTCTTTTCTATCTGCTTATTATTGGGGACGAACGCGCAAGCCCAGCAGTATATTACGGGCAAGTTGCTCGATAATACGACTTCGCAGCCTATCAGAGGTGCAAGCATCACCATTATCGCGGTAAAAGATTCCATTAAAGTACAGGTCCCTACAGATATTTTGGGCAGGTTCAGCAGCAGTACACTTCCCAATGGAGATTATCTGGTCAGTACACAGCCGATGGGCTACAGCATGGATCTTCGGCGTGTAAAACTAATCGGCCAAACAATCGATCTAACGTTTAAACTCACTAATGCCGAGATTGTGCTGGACGAAATTAACATTTCTTCGAGCAGTATACAGGTTAAAGGGGATACACTTGAATTTGACACCAAGAAATATGTCACACAGGATTTTGCAGATGCTGACGAATTGGTCAAACAGATTCCCGGCGTTGAAATTGATGACGATGGCAACGTAAAAGCACAGGGAGAACCTGTCAATAAGATTATTATTGATGGTAGGGAGTTTTTTAGCACCGATCCTAAGGTTGCTTTAAAAAACCTTCCGGCCGATGTTATTGCTAAAATCCAGATTATCGATGACAAAACCGAGCAGGCCAAATTTAGTGGTTTTGACGACGGAAAACGTATGAAAGTGATCAATATCGTCACCAAGCCTGATAAAAGAAAATCATATTTTGGTAAGCTCTCTGGGGGAGTAGGTCCCGATCAGAAATATGCCATAAATACCCAGGTGACCAAAATGAACCCCAAGCGCCAGTATGCCATCGATATAAATACCAACAACGTCAATCAACCCAATGGTTTTGCTCCACGCGGAAACACAAGAGGACGTACCGGACAAGGAGTGACGACCCGCTTCAACGCCGGGTTCAACTACTTGGATCGTTTTTTCGAGGATCGGATGGATTTCAATGCGAATTACACGTACAATTATACGGACAATAATATCCTCAGCCAAAGTAAAACAGAATATACGGCAGGCAACCGGGCCAACCAAATCAACAATCAGGATCAATTAAATAGCACCTACAGCAACAATCATGCATTCTCTATCCGCGCAAACTGGAAGATAGATTCTATTCAAAAATTGGACTTTCAGCCTAATTTTTCCTATCAGAGTAACGACAGGAACAGCAGCTCTAAAGGCAATACGTTATTAAATCTTACAGAGATGCTTAATAGTTCAGATCGTAGAAATAACAGTTTTGGAGAAAATTTCAACTGGGGAGGAGATCTCACTTACATGCGGAGACTCAACAAACCGGGGCGCACGATCAGTTTTAATTTCAATGGTTCATTTAGCAGTAACAAGAGCCATGCAACAAATTTTGCACTAAACTCTTATTATAAAGATGGTGTATTTAACCGCGTCGATACCGTCAACAATAGGAATTACTCCATTGGCGATAATAATGGCTTTCGCTCAAAGGTAGCCTATACCGAGATGCTCGGTAAGTATTCCCGGTTGCAAGGGAATTATACTTTTCGGAATACGGCACGCTATTCGGACCGCAAGACCTATGAATTTCTGGCCGAAACAGGCCAGCTGGGTGAATTAAAAAACCGTCTTTCTAATGAATTCCGTAATGATTTTGTTTACCATAGCGGTGGGATCTCCTACTTATTTAACAAAAAAGACAGTATAAGATTTCAGATTGGCTTAGATTATCAGACGGCTTCACAGGTCAATGATAAATTATTTCCCAATACACTGACAACAAAAAGCCACTTCAATAGTCTGCTGCCCAATCTAAACTTCCAGTATAATTTCAATAAAGACACGCGGATTGAGTTTCGGTATAATGCAAAGACAAATACCCCTTCTATCGAGCAATTGCAAGATTTTACAGACAATCAAAATCCACTACGCATTAGCTCAGGGAATCCGGATCTTAAGCAAGAATATGACCACAACCTTGTGGTACAATTTAGATCAATCAATAAAGGCTCGGGCAGAAGCTTCACCTCCGACTTTACTGCAGATTTTATTGAGCATAAAATCTCCAATACCATTTTCACCACAGATTCAGCCTTTACGATCACCGAGGATGTTGTACTCGGGCCAGGTGGGCAATACATCAGGCCTGAAAATTTCAATGGAGTCTATAACCTCAAATGGCAAAATAGCCTTGGATACCGCTTTGAACCATTGAAACTTAATTTCAACCTAAACAATAACCTCTATTTCAACCAGAATTACACCTTATTGAATCTCGAAAAGGTCAATGCGCAAACGTACGGCTTGAGTCAACGCGTCGGCGTCAATACAGCATTCAGTAAAGACGTTATCATTGGATTGGATTATAATGGAAACATTGCCTTCTCCAAGAACTCAGCAAGCGAGAAATCGAATTATTCGGTCTATAAACATACCATTGGCAATTCCATTGCATTGACCTTGTTAAAAACATGGACGCTCAATTCAACGTTCAACTACCTATACAATGGCAGCATTCTGAATTCAGCAAGTACAACAAGTTTGTTATGGAATGTCTCTATCGGCAAGAAATTGTTCAAACGTAGGAATGCCGAAATCAATCTCACGGTATTTGATATTTTTAACGACAATAAAAATATCAATCAGCAGGTAAACGATCTTTGGGTACGTGTATCCCAATCAAATGCAATAACACGCTACGCGATATTAAGTTTCACCTATCATATTCGTGGGCTTGGCGGAAAATCGGGCATGAAAAATCGTCGTTAGCCACAGTGCCCTTGACGTCAATCCACGTGGAACACGTCTCAATCGACGGTAAGCATATACCCTACCCCTCTGACATTGATAATCTTGATCCGATCATCCTGACTGAGGTATTTCCGTATACGGCTGATAAACACATCCAAACTTCTTCCTGTAAAATATTTATCATGGCTCCAATAGGCACGCATGATATCCTCGCGTGGGATGACCTTATCTTTTTGTTCGTATAACTTCCGCAGCAGTTCACTTTCCCGGAAAGACAGCTTAAGCACCTCACCTTGATAAGTCAACTGATGTTTTAAGCTATCGAGGCTATAGTCTCCTATCATCAGCTTTTGGCCGAATAACATCTTGGGACTATTTTTCAATAGGGACTCTATCCGCACAACCAATTCTTCAATCTTAAACGGTTTTTTAACATAATCGTCCCCGCCCAAACGAAATCCCCTCACAACATCCTCTGTCTGCACTTTGGCTGTCAAGAAGATAATGGGCACCTGCGTATCTGATTCGCGTATTTTTGTTGCCAATGTAAAGCCATCCATGACGGGCATCATGACATCGACGACCAAAATATCCGGCCGAGCCGCTGTAAATGCTCCCAAGGCTTCGTGACCATTACTGCAATGGGTAACATGAAATCCATTAGCTTCCAAGCTATCGGCAACGATCATTCCGAGACTTGGCTCGTCTTCTACATATAAAATTTCAATCATAGCGTTGTCATTCAATCAAAATATATTTCGGCCTTGTTTCAAAGACATCTTTGGGATAAATTAGCCCAATTACTGCCCGATAAACAGCCCTATTTCTGCTCAGAAAAATAAATAATGCTGTCTATTTATACGGTAATCGGATACTGAAGGTACTTCCTTTTTCCAGCTCACTATCGACGGTAATCTTGCCATCGTGCCTTTTTACCACCTGCTTGACATAAGCAAGCCCCAAACCAAAACCCTTGACATCGTGCAGATTACCGGAGGGAACCCGAAAGAACATATCAAAAATCTGAGTATGGTATTCCGCGGAAATCCCTTTGCCATTATCTGTAATACGAATATGGACATTTTCCTTGGTTTCCTTCACTTCCACCTCAATATAAACCTGCTGTCCAGCGTATTTTATTGCATTTTCCAGCAAATTATTGATCACATTTTTTAAATGGGCTTCGTCGCCATTGATCCTTATCTCACTTGGAACAGCAATAAGCTTAAAGTCCACTTGCTTAGTTTTATTCAGCTGAGCAACTTCAATGGCTCCCTTCACCATGGCGACAAGATCGAAGTCAGTACGTTGCAAAACAATGCCCCTTGATGCATCGATATCCATTTGAAGCACTTTTTCAATCATATTGGACAGATGCTCCAGTTCCTTTTTGGAGATATTCAGATAGCGATTCATCTTTTCCCTGTCATCCTGTACACCATACAACTGTATAGCTTCTATGGCTGCCATGACAGTAGATACCGGCGTTTTGAGTTCATGTGTCATGTTATCGACGAAGTTCTTACGCAGCTCGGCCATCTTATTTTGGTTGAGAATGGTTTTCATCAAATAGAAGAATGTCCCGAGCAGCAGTCCAATCAAGAGCAGTGAGATTAACAGCTGCCAGCTTAAGCTATACAGCAGATACTTCCAATCCTCCTGAAACTTGATCACAAGAAATTCATTTTTTAATGGGTTGACCATCATGGGTCTCGTCCAAGCAAGATTTGCTTCGCGGTACTTGCGTCGCACATCTTTGATTTGATCGTGCGGAATGGTGACAATAGCCATTTCAAATGGCACTGATATGCTCTTATTGTTCAGGGATTCTTTAAACTTTCTTTCGATTAAATCCAGATTAGCTTTGTTCATCTCAAAGTCCCGGAACAGAAAGGGCGGGATAATTGCGCCTTGCCCTTCGCGGTCTTTGGGAAACATTTTCTCTCGTCTACCGTGGCTATCGCGATCAAAGCGCTCATTTTTAGGACGTTCGGCATTTACACGTTGTAAAGCCTTATCCAATTCAGCAGCGGGCACTAAGACCGAAAGCTCTCGTTTTACATCTTGGAGGAGTCGATTCCGATCAGCCTCCGGGCCATCTAACTGCCGATCACCATTGCGCGTTTGGTATGCCTCTTGAACAGCATTAAAGAGCGAACGCTCAGCGGTAGAAAGAAACAGGTCGCGACGATTTGTATAACTTCCATAAAGCCAAATTCCCAGTACTACAGTAATTCCTGCCCCTATTAAAACGATCAAACTGATCAGTAATTTAAATCTTCTACCCATAACTAAAACAAATTTAAATTACTAGATTTGCAATCGCTGTGGTAATTAACCATATTTAACAAAATATAACACTGATTAACAGTTGGCATTGATTACTTTTGCACTATTCAAAAATTAATATGATTAAAGACTTTAAGAGACGTAGTATTCAACTTTTACTTCCACTTTTTACATTGGCCGCTTTCGTTGGTTGTAATAAAGACATTTCGCTCTCATTGGATAGTTCAAGAGATGAAACAATCGGTTTAGTACCAATTGATACGGTTTCCGCCAAAGTTTCGACTTATCAATTGGACGATATTCCGACTTCCTCTACTGGAACAATGCTTGTCGGAAAGAATAGCAATGCTGTTACGGGTAGTATGAAGTCTACGGCTTATATGCGCCTCGGAGTAGGAACGATAAGCAATGCTTCTATACCTGATGATGCGGTACTGGATTCTGTGACCTTGGTATTAACGCCAAATAAATACTCTTACGGTGATACAACGAAAGTACAAAAGATATCGGTACACCGTGTTACGGAAGAAATCACGCAAACGCAGATTGATTTAACCAAACCGGTTGATGAACGTCCTGTTTTTGTCACTTCTGCAGCAATCTTCAGTAAACAAAAGTTTGCCTATGAAAATACGCCATTGGCAGAACTTTCCTTTAAACCACGTATACAATCAGCAGATTCATTATTCTTTAGGTTCAACAGTACCATTAGCAATGAGCTATTTACGATGATCAAAAATAATGACAACCGGATTCAGAACAGCACAAGCTTCCAAGAGTATTTCAAAGGATTGGCACTTGTTCCTGACAATAGCAATACTGCAGTTATCGGATTCAAGGACACTGTATTTTTACAAGTGCACTATTCGTTCCTGAATAATGAAGGGACGAAATCTGTTGGCAAACAATATTTTTCCATTGACAACAAGGCTTACCAGTACAATCAAATTGAAGCAGATCGCTCTGCAACAAAGTTTGCGCCGATGAGCTTAAAAAATCCTCAAATTTCGAGTCAACAAACTGATGGAAATGTGTTTTTAGAGGGTTCAACGGGTGTTGTAGCAAAAATTGAGTTTCCAACGTTATTAGAATTGGTGAATAATCCATCAATTGCAATTAATAAGGCTGAACTTGTCATTGAAGTCCCTAACGGAGCTTCCAGTATTTTTGATCAGCCGCAAAGTTTAGTCTTAATGGTGGCAAGTAATAATGGAAATCCGATTAGTTTGGTAACTTCACCTTATTCGACAACAACACAACAAGCAACATTAGTGCGTGGAAATGATTTTGGTTCGAATGGAACATATACATTCAATCTTATTGAATATTTAACAAAAATTAAAACAACAGCATACAATAATACTTCATTATATCTATCTTTACCGACATCGGGTTTGTTTTCAACTGGAAATAGATTAATATTGGCAAAAGATAATGAGAATGATCCGAAAATTAAATTAAACATCCTTTATACTAAATTTCAATAATTTATGAACAAGAAAAATTGGCTACTCGTTTTATTAGCTTTTGTATTTACAGTTACAACTTTCTCTTCTTGTAAAAAAAGTGACGACAGCTCAACCAAATCAGACGAATGGTTTGCAAAAGCTGCTTTTAAAGGCCCACAAACTTCATCTGCTGCTAGCTTTTTGATAAATAATGTTGCATATGTCACTACTGGTCTAGCAAGTAATGCTGGTGGTAAGCCTTTCCGTGTGAAAGATACGTATGCGTATGATGCAGCATCAGATACTTGGGCTGAAAAAGCGCCTTTCACAGGTGTTGAGAGAAACGGTGCCATCGGTTTTTCCATTGGTAATATCGGTTATGTTGGTGGTGGAAATGACGGAACAAACAACCTAACAGATTTCTACAAATTTGACCCTACGGCTAACAGCGGAAAAGGTGCTTGGTCAAGCATTGCTCCACTTCCTATTGCTTTATCAAATGCGGTAGCTTTTACTTTAAATGGCGCTGCTTATGTTGGAACAGGTGAAACTGTCGTTAGCGGTGGAACAACAAATACAAATGAGTTCTACAAATATGATCCAGCTGCTAATACTTGGCAAGCAATTAGTGATGCTCCTTTTTCAGCGAAAAGAAAAGCAGCTTTCTCTTTTGTTGTCAATAATGTAGCCTATGTAGGTGGTGGTATCTCTAACGGTTCTTACCCAAAAGATTTCTATAAATTTGATGGTAGCAAATGGACTAAATTGAACGATCTAAACAGAGCAGATGATTCATATACTTACGATTTGACTCGTTCAAATGCTTCTGCTTTCGCAATCAATGGTACTCCATTCGTTGTTGGTGGTTACAAAAATGCTGTTATCAACAGCACTTGGAAATATAATATTTCTGGTGATTACTGGACGAATGATAACGGCGCTTTCGCTGGTTCAGCACGCCAAGATGCTGTTGGTTTCGCTGTAGGAAACAACGGTTACATCACTACTGGACTTAATGGTTCATCTCGTTTTGACGATACTTGGATGTTTACTCCGATTTATTAATCGAAATAAAATCAATATAAAAAAAGGGATGAAGTTTCAAACTTCATCCCTTTTTTTTGCTTCAAATATTTTGTTTCTATTGGTTAAAAAAGATTTCTAGGTCTCTTTTATGGCTGTCCGCTATAGCGAAATCAGTCATCAATATAGCATACATCCAGCTGCTATTTACTAATATAGGGCAACTCTCTTGTTCTTCATTAATTGAGGTGCACCTGACGAGAGATCTGCTCGTCATAATATTTCATTCTCTCCATGCAGTTTTAAAAGCTTCCGATACAGTTTTAAAAGCGATCTCTCTCAGCCCGGTGCGTCATTATAAAAAAGATGGAATTGAAAGCCTCACACGATAACATCCATACTTCAAAGAAGAATGGGGGCAATAAAAAAACCTTGTCAGATAATTCTGACAAGGTTTCCATTTTATGCGAACTTGCAATACTTTCGACCTCACGAAGAAAGGTTAAGATCTGAAGTTCATTTATTTTTCAACTGTCTTGATTTCAAATAATGTATTCCATAACTTCCCTGTTATAAAGAGACGCTTTCCGGCTTGGTCGTAAGCAATTCCATTCAATTCATTGTCATATGCGGAAGTATGCTCATAGATACCTACAAGATTAATCCGTCCTTCTACCGCTCCTGTTTGAGGGTTGATTATAACAATAACATCTTTTTGATAGACATTTGCGTAGACTTTGCCGCCTATATATTCCAGTTCATTAAGTTCATCCACTGGCCCAGCTTCATCGTAAACTCCGATAGCGTTTAGCTCCTTACCGGTCGTTGCATCTAAAAAGAACAATTTATTGGATCCATCAGACTTTATCAAATGCTGCCCGTCGTAGGTCAAGCCCCACCCCTCTTTGCTATTTTCATATTTAAAGGAACTTTCCTTTACAAACGAGTTTTTATCAAAGACATATCCTTCTCCCTGTTGCCACGTTAACATAAATAACTTATTACCTACCAATGTCATTCCTTCGGCAAAAGTCTTTTCATCAAATTTGATTTCCTTGAGTACTTTACCTGTTTTTAGGTCGACCTTTCTCAAGTTTGACTCACCATAACGGCCATTAGATTCGTAGAGAATGCCATCAGCAAACTGTAGCCCTTGTGTAAAAGCAGTCGTATCGTGCGGGTATTTGTTGACAACCTCAAAACCATAGTTCTTCGCATTTTCAGGTACAACATAAAATGTACTTGAAACAGAATCGGGTTTTCCAGCATTGTATACCAAGGCGGAAATATTACGTGTACCGTAGGCCATATCTTTGGTATCGATCGTAATTGCCGTAGTGTCAGTTGAGGACCCCACATGTTTATCATCAACAAAATAAGCCACAGAGTCCATTGATACTGATTCAAATTTCAATTTCAACTGGACTTGAGCTCCTTTTAAAACAGCTTGATTTGCTCCAGGAGATGCAAATTCCAAACTTGATTTTTTTGACTTACAAGAAGCAAAAGCTAGCGCTGCAATTGCCATAAAATAAGTGATTTTTCTCATCTATGTATAATTATTTATAAGTACGTATCCTTAACTATCCCAAAACGCATCTTTGATATGGTTGAGTACTGTTTTGGGAGATCTTGTTATTGCGACAACATCAAATCTGACTTCACCGACATAACCTGTTTTAAGAATATAAGCCTGTGCTGCACGAATCAGTAATCGCTGTTTTTTGCGATCTACAAATTCGTAGGGTTCACCGAAATCCGTTCCCGACCGTGTTTTTACTTCAACGAATACCAAGGTATCCCTGTCCACGACAATCAAATCTACTTCTAAATTCTTAAATCGCCAATTTCTTAACACTATTTTATAGCCTTGCTCCACGAGGTATTCCATGGCCATTTGCTCACCCCATTCGCCCGTTTCAAGATGCTTGGCCATATCAAGTATTACTTAACAATCGTATTTCCCAGAAAGCCTCCCAAGAGCCGTTCAGCTTCTTTAAGTTTCTGATATTTAAAAATAAGGACTTCTAGGTTTGCCACATCTTGTTCATGTTTCATTTCTTCACGAATATGATGCATTTCTGCCTCAATCTTACGTTTCTTAATCCGATAAATTGCTGTAACAACAAGTTGTTTTAAATGCTCGTATTCCTGCGTTACATAAATTTTACGCTTATCGTCATTCCAATTTTCGCTGAGCGAATATTTACTGGCAACACTATTAATCGCCAAATCGGATATTGTTGTATCCGAATTCGAATAAAACTGCTTAGCATCTGGAATTTCGTAATTTTCTGCAGCATCTCTATAGACTTTTAAAATATAGGCCGCAGCTTTATCCTTAAATTCGATGTCGCCGATATTCCCTAGTAGCAGTCCTGCAACGGGAATATCCCCGTCACCTTCCCAGGTTGCCAGATAATCCCCATAGTTGATTAAAATACGGACAATCTCCCGTTCCTGAAGAATTTCCGAAGTCAGTTGTACCGGTTGTTCGACATTCTCCATAGGAGCTATTCCCCCTCTTTCATCGTCTGTCATGAAGAAATCCGGAGGTGGACCGTCCATCCCAAAAGGTGGCATCCCTGCATTTGGAGGGGGGCTCTGTGGTTTACGAGCAGCATCCTTATCTGCCTTCTTTGCTCTATTGAGCCTAATCTTGTTGAGTTCAGCCAATAAAATGCGCTCTTCGATATCCAAAAGGCTGCTACATTCCCGGATAAAAACCGAAACCTTAATTTCATCGGGAATCAATGCAATACTTTCGACGACATCACGGATTACCGAAGCCCTTTTTATTGGATCGTTATTGGCATCGCGAAGCAGGATATTCGTTTTGTAGAAAATAAAGTCCTGCTGATTGGATTTGACATAATCTTTAAAAGCTGTGGCGCCAAACTTTTGCACGTAAGAGTCGGGGTCATTACCGTCGGGAAAAAGCAGCACTTTAACGTTTAAGCCTTCTTCGAGCAGCATATCTGTACCGCGTAGGGAGGCTTTGATCCCTGCTTCATCCCCATCATAAAGTATGGTCACATTCTTTGTGAATCGGGAAATAAGCTTGATCTGACCTGTTGTCAAAGACGTTCCCGAGGAGGAAACAACATTTTCGACTCCAGCTTGATGTACCGAAAGAACATCGGCATAGCCCTCTACCAAGTAGCAATTATCCTCTTCCATAATTGCCTTTTTGGCAAAATTCAATCCATACAGCACATCGGATTTATGGTAGATTTCGCTCTCGGGAGAGTTTACATATTTGGCGACCTTTTTATCCGTCTTTAGTGTCCGACCACCAAAGCCAATAACACGCCCTGTCAGGTTATGAATCGGAAACATGACCCGGCCACGGAAACGATCATATAAAGATTTATCATCGCGTTCAATAGCCAAACCACTCGCGGCCAAATAATCTGGGTGAAAACCCGCTACCTGTGCTTTATCGACCAATGCAGTCCATTCCTCCGGCGAATAACCCAATTCAAATTTTTTGATAATATCCTCCCGGTAGCCACGCTCCTTGAAATAGTTGAGTCCGATGACCTGGCCCATTTCAGTTTTCCAGAGTTGTTCAGCAAAGAATTTACTGGCCCAAGCACTTAGGACATATAGACTTTCCCGTTTATCCTGCGCAGCAAGCTGGGCTGGAGAACGCTCGATTTCTTCAATTTGAATCGAATATTTATCGGCTAAATAACGGATGGCTTCCGGGTAAGAGAACTTTTCCAGTTCCATGACGAATTTAAGGGAATCTCCACCAACACCACAACCAAAACACTTATAGATACCCTTTGACACAGAAACGTGGAAGGAAGGCGTCTTTTCATGGTGAAAAGGACAATTTCCAATCAAAGAAGTTCCCCGTTTCTTTAAATCAACGAAGTCTCCCACCACCTCTTCTATCCGTGCTGTTTCCAGTACCTTATCAATAACTTCCTGCTTTATCAAACCGTTTCTTTTTTAATGTAAAATTAGAATAAATCTTTTGCATCTCCACTACGAAATGGCTTCTTTAATGGCATTGCAGAAGGGCAATGAAACAAATAGAAGGAAAAACAATGGATGAGCCAGTTCGTCTAAATAAATTGTTTTGATATGCTGTGCTTTGTATTGCATATCAAAAGCAATTTATCTAAGTTTGTTCTTCAATTTATAGCTGATTAAGATAATCAAAATGAGCAAAACAATCAAGAAAATATGCTGTATAGGTGCTGGTTATGTCGGTGGACCTACCATGTCAGTTGTTGCAAAGCAATGTCCACATATTGAGATTACGATCGTCGACGTCAATGCCGCCCGTATTGCGGCTTGGAATGATGAGAATCTAGACAACCTTCCTGTATACGAACCTGGCTTACAAGAGATTGTTGCAGAAGCGCGTAATCGTAATTTGTTTTTCTCAACCGATATCGAAAAAGCTATCGACGAGGCCGACATGATTTTTATTTCGGTCAATACACCGACTAAGAATTACGGAAAAGGCAAGGGAATGGCTGCAGACTTAAAGTATATTGAACTTTGTGCACGGCAGATCGCAGCGGTTGCCAAAAACGATAAAATTGTTGTTGAAAAATCGACTTTACCCGTCCGCACTGCGGCAGCTTTAAAAAGTATCCTTGATAACACGGGTAATGGTGTTAATTTCCATATTCTTTCCAACCCTGAATTTTTGGCTGAAGGCACAGCAATACAGGATTTAATCAATCCAGACCGTGTGCTTATAGGCGGAGAGAATGATGAAGCTATCGCCGCATTGGTCGACATCTATGCACATTGGGTAAGTCGCGACAAGATTCTCACAACGAACCTTTGGTCATCTGAACTTTCAAAACTAACCGCAAATGCCTTTTTAGCACAACGTGTCTCCTCCATTAACTCCATCTCGGCACTATGCGAGAAAACAGGGGCAAACGTAGATGAAGTTTCCAAGGCGATTGGTATGGATTCCAGGATTGGATCCAAATTTCTGAAAGCTTCTGTAGGTTTTGGTGGCTCTTGTTTTCAAAAAGATATCCTCAATCTGGTTTATATCGCACGAAGTTACGGTCTCACAGAGGTTGCCGAGTATTGGGATCAAGTGATTTTGATGAATGATTATCAAAAACAGCGATTTGCGGACAACATTATCCAAACATTGTATAATACTGTATCGGGCAAAAAGATTGCGTTCTTAGGCTGGGCATTCAAAAAAGACACCAATGATACACGTGAATCTGCAGCGATCTATGTTGCAGATTATCTATTGAGTGAACAAGCTGAAATCACGGTCTATGACCCCAAAGTGTCTGCTGAACGTATCTATGCCGACCTCGATTATCTGAATACGCGCTCTTCGGAAGAAAACCGAGCTTTGGTAAAGGTTGTCAATACCGCCTATGAGGCTTGCAATGATGCACATGCAATTGCAGTATTGACTGAATGGGATGAATTTAAACGTTATGACTGGGCCAAAATTAAGGAGCACATGAAAAAGCCTGCATTTGTGTTCGATGGCCGTAAACTATTGAACCGTAAGGAACTTGAAGACCTTGATTTTAAATATTACGCGATAGGCGAGTAATCAATATATAGATAAAAAGAACCCTCAGCATATAGTCGCATAAGTGTATGCAACTATAACTGAGGGTTTTGTTTGTGCCTGTTGTCAACGCGTAAGGAAAGAGAGATGAAACACAAGCGATGCAACAGGACTTTTTATCTTAATTATTCAGCATTCCATAAAACTCATTCATGTAATAAGATTCTTGGAGTGCATCCCTGAAATTCTGCCATTGTTCTTCATCAAATGAAAATACGATATCTGGATAAGGTGTTTTCATAATCAACCGAAATTCACCATCTGGAAATGTGCTAAAAAAGAGCTCATCACCATTACTTTTCGTAATATTCAAGAAATCGAAGAATTTATTCCTCGTAAATGTCAGTACAAAACTTTGTTGCCAGATATAATATGTTTGACACTTATGGCAAACACTAATATGGGTATCTCCTCGTTGGCTTAGAATTTTTGTGTCACACATACTACCTACATTTATTTAGACTCATTATAAATAATATTCAAATGTAAGAATAGTTTTTAGAATAACAAGTACCTGAACAAAAAAAAGGCGATATATTTCTATATCGCCTTTTTTTGATTAGAGAGCATTAGTTCAAACCTCTCTTTTTCAATAGATATTTTGGATCTGGATCTGCACCTCTAAATGTACGGTACATTTTAGCGGGATCATCAGTACCTCCTTTTTCAAGGATATTTTTACGGAAAGAATCCGCTGTCACTTGATCGTACAATGATTTTTCCTTGAAAGCTGCGAAGGCATCTGAATCCAATACTTCAGACCAGATATAGGCATAATAACCTGCAGAATACCCTCCAGCGAAGATATGTTGAAAATATGTACTTCTATAGCGCGGAATAATAGCGTCAATAATACCTATTTTTTTCATTGCTGTTTTTTCAAAGCCATTAATGTCTTTTGAAATTTCTTTTGTGGTAGCATGATAATCCATGTCTAACAACGCGGCAGAAAGGTATTCAACGGTTGCAAATCCTTGATCAAAGGTACCGGCCTTTTCCATTTTCTGAATCAATGAATCTGGCATTGCTTCTTTGGTCTTATAATGCTTAGCATATGTTCTTAACACCTCTGGATCCGCTGCCCAATTTTCCATCACTTGTGAAGGTAGTTCAACAAAGTCACGTGGTACAGAAGTTCCCGCCATTGAACGGTATCTTACATTGGAAAGAAGACCATGCAAAGCATGTCCAAACTCATGGAACAAGGTAGTCGCTTCATCAAATGTCAACAAGGCAGGATTTTTCCCCACTGGTTTTGTGAAATTGCATACGATGGAAATTACTGGAGCAACACGTTTGCCATCTTTTGTTGACTGGTTACGGTAAGAAGTCATCCAGGCACCCCCTCGTTTTGACTCACGCGGGAAGAAATCGGCATATAGCAGACCTAAATGTGAACCGTCTTTGTCTTTAACTTCATACACTTCCACATCTTTATGGTAAGTTGGGACATTGTTTAAGGCTACAAATGTCAAACCATATAATTTATTGGCTACAGCAAATGCTCCTTCACGAACTGCAGGGAGGCTCAAATAAGGTTTAATTTCGTCCTCATTCAATGCGAAGCGTTTTTTGCGAATAATCTCTGTATAATATCTCCAATCGTAAGGGGCCACAGCAAAATTACCTCCTTCAGCCTTAATTTCCTTTGCTATATCTGCTTCTTCACCTTTTGCTTTAGCGAGTGCTGGAGTCCAAAGTTTATTTAATAGTGCATAGACATTGGTCGGATTCTTCGCCATTGATTCCTCTAGTACATAGGCCGCATGTGAAGAATAACCCAATAATTTTGCTTTTTGAAGACGGAGATTAACAATTTTTTGAATGATCGCCTTATTATCGTTGGTGTTATCTTGATTACCGCGTAGCTGATATGCCTCCCAAAGTTGCTTTCTCAATTCACGATTTTTTGCATATTGAAGAAAGGGCATAATGGAAGGATTCTGTAAGGTAAACACCCACTTATCCTTCTTTCCTTTTGCTACGGCTTCTTCAGCTGCTGCTGTTTTCAACGATTCTGGCAAGCCTTCCAATTGGCTAGCAGAATCAACGACCAGTGTATAAGCATTGGTTTCAGCAAGCAAATTTTGTCCGAATTGCGTTGTTAATGTTGAAAGCTCAGCATTAATTTTTTTCATTTTTTCCTTATCAGCATCCTTTAAATTCGCTCCGGAACGTACAAAACTTTTATAGGTTTCTTCCAACAGTTTATTGTCCTGTTCGTCTAATCCAAGTGTATTTCGGCTGCTCCAAACTGTTTTGATACGGTCAAATAGTTTGGTATTCATCGAAATTTCATCAGAATGACTCGATAAGATGGGGGCCAAATCTTTTGCTATCGCCTGAATACTGTCATTTGTATTGGCACTATTTAGATTATAAAATACAGTAGATACATTACTCAATAATCCACCTGCATTTTCTAGGGCGACTATCGTATTTTGAAATGTTGCTTTATCCGAATTGTTGACTATCGTGTCAATTTCCAAATTGTGTACTTTTATCGCTTCATCAAAAGCTGGCCTAAAATGCTCTGTTTTGATCTTGTCAAAAGGAGGTACATTAAATGGGGTTTCGTAAGCCAATAAAAGAGGATTATCTGTCATCACTTTTTTTTCCTCACAACCAACAAATGCAGTTGCCACTATCGCAAAGAATGGCAAAAGTTGTCTTTTCTTCATATTATCTGATTATTCCTGATTTTTTTTTCAAAGATAATAAAATTAGGCAAATGGTAGGCCTCGTTAAGGAGGTGTGCAAAGGAACCTGAAAACAGTCATCGTATTGTAAAACAAAAACTTATTCATAAACCTTGTTAAAAATAATCTGTCAATTTGGATAAAAATATTTTAATGAGCGATATTAACCGTTTCTTTTGGAGATGTGCGGGGGTACATCAAGAAACTCTTGAAAAATATCCGGAAGAGCATAGTAAGTACACAGCCATAGGTGCTACTATTTTTTTTACGGGATTGTTTGCCAGCCTTTCGGGTGGCTATGCCATGTATTTCGTATTTAGTGGTGGGGCATTTGACTGGCTTTTGGCCATTGTATTTGGCATCATTTGGGGTTTAGCGATATTCAATATGGATCGCTATATTGTACTTAGTATAAATAAATCAAAAAGTGGCCTTATGCAGCTTCTGCAGGCTCTTCCACGAATTTTATTGGCAATTTTGATTGGTTTGGTTATCTCTAGGCCATTGGAGTTAAAAATCTTCGATAAAGAGATTCGAGAAAACCTCCGTGTACGTTTTCTCGCAGATCAACGCGCTAAAATCGACACGCTCAACAGTACTTTCAATAAGAAATATGCCAATGAGGTTTCGCTTTTAAAAGCGATTACGGTCGAACGTGATTCATTGGAAGCCAGTATTAAAAATGATCGTACAAAATTGAATTACGAGATATTCGGGAACAAAACAACTGAAACATCTGGTGTCATGGGATATGGCCCTTATGCCAAAATGAAAGAAGAAGAGCTGAAGAAAAAAGAGGGTTATTTGGACACTTTACGGAACAAGATAACGACCCAACAAAACGCAATACGTCAGAAACAGAAATTTGAAGGGATATTGGACCAAAAAGTCTTATCCAACGCTTCTTTGGACAGCGCCGTCAATGTCGCTGGTTTTGCAGACCGCAACTCTGCGCTGGGCAATCTAAGGTACGATGCCAATGGAAAGGTCAACGAATCCAATGCAAATGCTGTATTTTTTATTGCGCTGCTTTTTGTCTTCCTCGAATGTCTTCCGGTAATCGTCAAGCTCTTGGCAGGAAAGGATCCTTATGACAACGAAGTCCAAAACCAAAGGACTATTCATGATTACGAATCAGACACCAATGTCACTGTTCAAAAAGAAGCTGTAGATCGTTTAAAGGATACGTATGTGGATGTTTCCATCAATAAGCGGATGAAAGAGCTTTAGTAGAACCTCTAGCATAAGTTAGCAGAGCAGGCTTTGCTTTGCACGGTTAAAAATTATAAACGGGCTTACCTTTCGGCAAGCCCGTTTTTGTTAATCTTCCTCATCTAAAAATTTGGAATCGATCTGTTTATTTGCTTTGGCTCCTAAACGTTTTAATTTCTCCACTTTTCCGATCACGTTCCCAGCGCCTGTAGAGAGTTTTTTAGTTGCATCTTCATGGCTTTTTAATGCGCGCTCCAACTGATTTTGCACCTGTTCCATATCGTTCAGAAAGCTCACAAATTTATCGTACAAACTCCCTGCTTCCTTGGCGATTTCAATCACATTGCGTGTCTGGCGCTCTTGTTTCCATATACTGGCGATGGTACGCAATGTCGCCAACAATGTCGAAGGGCTAACGATTACAACCTTACGATCCCAGGCATCGCTGAATAGATCTGGTTTTTCAGCGACGGACATACTCAATGCAGATTCAATCGGCATAAACAGCAGGACAAACTCCGGGGATTCGATACCATATAACTCGTGATAGTTTTTTGCGGAGAGTTCTTTCACGTGATTTTCCACAGACTGTACGTGTTGTTTTGCGAATATTGCGCGGTCCTCGTCCGTCTCAGCATTGACCCAACGTTCGTAGGCAATCAGCGAAACTTTTGAATCCACAATTAGATGTTTATCTTCAGGGAGGTCGATAATAGCATCGGGCTGCATTCTTCTTCCTTCGGCGTCCATAAGAGAGACCTGTAATCTAAATTCGCGATCGCGCATAAGTCCCGAACGCTCCAAAACCCGCTCTAAAATTACCTCGCCCCAATTGCCCTGCTTTTTGGTATCCCCTTTTAATGCCTTGGTTAAGCTATTGGCTTCGTCTTTAATTTTAAGGCTCTGTTCGACCAGCTGAAGGACAACTCCCTTTAAAGAATTTCTTTCCGCTGCCTCTTGATTGTAATTTTTATCGACTTTCTCTTCAAACAATTTGATTTTTTCCTTCAATGGATCCAAGATCAAGCCCAGGGAACGGTGATTGGTCTCTGTAAACTTTTGTGTCTTCTCCTCCAATATTTTATTGGCAATGACCTGAAACTCATTGTTGAATTGTCGTTTAATCTCGGCGATTTCATTCTTCTGTTCCTGAAATTTATCGAGCTGCGCCTCATAAAAAGAACGTGTACTCTCTAAAGACCGCTCTGCGACCAGAAGATTCTCCCGTTCCTTATCCAATTCATTTTTTAGCATAAGACGTTCTTCCAGCAAACTTTGTTCCCGCTGTTGCGATCTAGCGAGCTCAATTTTTAGTGTTTCAACCTCTTTATTGTACGCAGGACCGGCACTGGTATCGGTATTCTTTTTTAGTACCAATATGATCAAAATGACCAATAACAATACGATTCCCGCAAAGAAAAATATTTCCATGATTTGTATTTTCTGAAGATGGTGTATGCTTACCTGAGCAGGTCTATTTTGCCATCACTGCATTTAATTAAAACTATAACGTCTCAAACTTAATGGATCGACAGGACTAAAAACAGATAACTCCAATCTGTAATCAGTTTGCACGATGTATTACACACTTCTCTATGGTAAGGCGTAATACCAATGTCCCTCTTAGAGGTACATTATTGTAACTTTTGGTGTGTTTTCCACCATAGATCAGGCATTTCACCTGAAACAGCCAATTGGTAGTCTTCATAACGGCAAGGCACGAGGTAATAGCGTTCATTGACTGATTTAGATCCAAAATAAGGCACTTGAATCCACCAACGGTCTGATTTTTTACTTTTCACAAAGACCAATTCATGTTCTTCATTTTCCAGTGTCGTGCGATAAATGATATAAGATGATTTGGGGTACAGTGGCGTATCTTGTTTACGGTTATAGTAACCATCAATAAAGCACCAGATCATTTGGGAAACCAACATAGCCGTCTGCTCCATTGGATCAAAAGTTGGATTGAATTCATAAAAACCGATGGAAGAACATTTATCCGACATCCCGGCATAGCGGGCGAGTTGACAAGCTTCATCGCCAAATAAGCCATTGGGCATTGCATTGGCATTTCCAGGTGCTTCAGAGGCGCGAATGGCTCCAATATCAAAACTAATTAAATCTGCTGCTCGGATCAAAGGCTCTGATTGGTCCATTTTACCGGCAATCATACCGACTCGTGTCGCATTAAAAAATAGTTTATCATACATGTTGATAGACTCTTTACTTACGAGGTAGGTTTGATAGGCTATGGCATTTAAATTGAATAAATAGTCTGGCTGGTGCAAAATAATATGGTTCACATACGATCGGGAATTCAGGCTTACATTTTCGGCATTTTCCTCATCAAGGTCAAAACGGGCATCTATAATCGCCAGCTCTATCTTTCGCTCTAAGTTTTGATACCCCAAATATTGTGCATAAGTGAGATCCTGTCCACCACCAATGATAATCGGAAGAATATTTTCTTTGACCAGTTCCTCTACGACAGATTTTAAAGCGATATAGGTATCTTGAATTGTATTACCGGCTTTGATATTTCCCAAGTCAACGATATTCATCTTATAATCGCCCTGATATAGCGCATAGAGATGTTTTCGTACAGCATCCGGCGCTTTATCCGTTCCATTATTATTCATGGATGCACGATCTTCCTCCACACCGACAATAGCCAATTGAGGCTGTTTATCCGCTTCCCAGCTCGGAAAATCTGTTTCATAGGCTTGAATAACGTTTCCTAGTTGAGAACTCAAGAACCCATGCTCAGGAGCAAAACCTGTAATTGAAATCGGGCTAAAGAATACGGACAGTGATGACATAAGCTATAATTTGTAAAATCTCCTATTTGTTCTGAAAACGACTGTTTTAATTGGACTGAAAGAAGCTACCTTGGCTTTCATGGCGTTTGAGACCTGCGAAAGCATGAAGGTTTTTTCAGGATGCAATTCACACAAATATCCATTTATTAACTAACTTTTGAAAACATTATTTTTAACAGTATCTTTATCAAGTGATATTAATAACTGGAGGAACAGGTTTTTTAGGGTCTACACTAATCAGACAGTTGATAGACCAAGGAATTGACGTCATTGCCATCAAAAGAGCTCAATCGACTATTCCGACCTCGTTGTTATCTTCTTCGTTGGTTCAATGGATCGATGCTGATATCAACAATTATTTTGAATTAGAAGATGCTCTTGAAGGGGTTACTAAAGTGTTCCATTGTGCAGCATTGGTTTCCTACCAAAAGAAAGACACTAAAGCGCTCTTTAAAGTGAATGTGGAAGGAACGACAAATCTGGTCAATCTTTGCCTTGAAAAGGGCATTCGCCTGCTCCATGTCAGCTCGATCGCAGCTTTAGGGACAAATAGAGACAACCTGCCGGTATCCGAAAAAGACCATTGGGAACACAATTCACTGACATCCAACTATTCGTTATCAAAATATCAGGCGGAGATGGAGGTGTGGCGTGGCATTACCGAAGGTTTAAGTGCAGTTATTGTTAACCCCTCAGTAATTTTAGGTGCTTCGGCAAACGAGAAAGGCTCTGGAGCTATTTTTTCGATGATCAATAAAGGTCTACGATTTTACCCGAAAGGAAGTGTCGGCGTTGTTGACGTAGAGGATGTTGCTGCGATCATGATTCAATTGATGGAAAGAGATGATATTAGTGCTGAGCGCTATATCATCAATCATCTCAATATAAGCAACAAGGATTTGTTGAGCGTGGCAAGTGTATTAATGAACAAGCCAGAACCGACAATCGAAGTTTCGGAGACCTTACTCCAAATTGCCTCTACTGTTTCCAGTATGCTTTCCATATTTAAAAAATCGGAGACAACATTGACCAAAGAAACTGCGGCGGCTTCAAGTGCCAAATTGCAGTATTCCAACGCTAAAATCCAGGAACTTCTAAACCACAGTTATCGGCCTTTGGAACAAACGCTAAAGGAAATTGCAGATTTATATAACAAACAGTAAAACTATAACATAACAAACAACCGAACCTTGAAACCATCGGAAACCTACCGATATCGTAGATCAGCACTCAGCGCTATTGCTCACGATCGTTTCATAAAAAAATAACAAGATGAAAAACTATTACATCATTGATTTTGATAGTACATTTACACAAGTAGAGGCACTTGATGAACTTGCACGGATCTCCCTTGAGAACCATCCGGATCGCGAATCTATTTATCACGAAATTGAGCGGTACACCAATCTTGCCATGGAGGGCAAACTATCTTTCCGTGAAGCTTTGGCTGGTCGCGTAAAACTCTTAAATGCCAATAAATCTCATCTGGATAAACTTGTTTCACATCTTAAGAAAAAGGTTTCAACCTCTTTTTCCCGAAATCGTGAATTCTTCAAGAAACACTCCGACACAGCATGGATTGTTTCAGGAGGTTTTAAGGAGTTTATTACCCCTGTTGTTACACCGTATCATATCAAGACTGAAAATATCTATGCCAATACATTCAGATTTGATGAAGAAGGTAATATTATCGGTTTTGATGAAGAGAATCCATTATCAAATGAAGGTGGAAAAGTGCAATTATTAAAACAATTAAATATTGAAGGAAGACTCTTTGGCATTGGTGACGGCTATTCAGATTTTCAACTGAAAGAATCGGGATTAATTGAAAAATTCTTTGCATTTACAGAGAATATCCAACGTAAAAGTGTCACTGAGAAAGCAGACTTCATCACACCTAGTTTTGATGAGTTCTTATATGTAAATGATCTGCCCCGTGCAATATCCTATCCTAAAAACCGTATCCTTTGTTTGATTGTGGGCGACGTACCAGAAATAGCGGCTCATATCTTAAAAAGAGACGGTTTTTCTATCCGTACAAAAGATACCTTCGAAGAAAAGTATGTGAAGGATGTAGGGATGCTTCTATTGGGGGACAATATCGATATCAGTGATGAGCAACTCCAACATGCTGACAAATTAAAAACGATCGGATATTTGGGCGATATCAGAGGGCATATCAATAAGGATATCTGCAATGCTAAAGGTATTGTCGTTTTCGATGATAAGAAAAAGAAAAAGAAAAATTCAGAGTTTATACCTCGGCGGATGGCCGATTTTATCAACAATGGTGATACTTATTTAAGTCGCAACTTCCCAAATCTGATTTTACCAAAAGTAAAACAGGTAACAAGATTACTGCATATCCACCAAAACGTTCCCGGAATTATGGCGCAGATCAATAAGGTCTATGCCCAAAATAACATCAATATCGTTGCCCAATTTCTAATGACCAAAAGTGACATAGGCTATGCGGTAACCGATATACAAGGTGAATATGATAAAGATCTATTGAAACAACTCAAACAGATCGACAATACAATTAAGTTCAGAATATTGTATTAATAGCAGACGTCGGTAAATATGGGCGGCAGCTATTGCCTACCTAAATTTCGGCTTATGAAACGAGAAATTTATTCAGGCACACTTTCAGTGTGCCTGAATTTTCGCTCAACAACTCTTTTTACACTAAAACACAGATTATGTCCTTACATCAAGATGCCGAATTAAAGAAAGCTGTCCTTGACCTACCCCAGAAGGAAAAAGACAAACTCCTTGTACGCCTGATAAGCAAGGACAAAATGCTGATCAAGCAATTGCATTTCCAATTACTGGAGAATGCGGACGATTTAGAGGAACGTATTGAAAAACTACGAAAGCAACTGGCGCAATTGTTCGATATTGGTTTAAGTCAAATTGGCAATACGCCACAACACAGTAATTTTATTGCACTTAGTAAGCTGGTGAAACAGGCAAGCGGTTTAGTGAATGAACACGAAAAAGTCACCAAGGACAAAATCAGTGAAGTAGAATTTAGATGCTATATCCTGAAGAGAACCATTGCTGATTACGACAGGCTTTTCGACTCCTCTTATCAGTCTGCCGCCCACAAATTGCATAAATATATAACAGGGCGTATAAAGCATGCGGTGGGTAAATACAGTAAACTTCATGAGGACTTTCAGTTCGACTACCGGGAAGATTTTCAAAATACACTGGATGCTTTTGGTAATACAACACTTAAAAGCTATATTAGTGAACAGAAGATTGACCTCGACCTAAATTAATCATGAGAAATAGCAAAAACCGCGTTAAAATTGGATCCTTTCATGTTACAGCTTACGAGCAATATAAATTAATTTACTTGGCCACATTATTGGTGTTGCTCGCTTTTGCCTACACCTTTTACCTCGCGAAATAAACTCCTGCACAGATCAATCTGTTATAGCTTTTGAGCTCCCCAAAGTCATGCCCTTCTTAACGAGGGATTCAGCGATTTTTTTACCAAAAAATTTAGTACTTCATACCCAATACTTGATACTATTTCGTTAAATTCGCAATTATTCGAAATTTTTGCTCGTGGGAATTCAAGAAATATTAGAAAAATACAGCCAAAGCGAATCTGTCCAGTCGCTTACCAAGGCCATGCAATCCAAAAACCCAAAGATTCAGCTGAAAGGGCTTATTGGATCTTCGGATGCGTTCATAGCCGTATCTTCTTACAACTTACAGGAACGTCCAATGGTCTTTATCTTACCGACTCATGAAGACGCTTCTTATTTTTTAAGTGATCTAGAAAGCCTATTGGATAAGCAGGTTCTTTTTTTCCCTTCGTCTTATCGCAAAGCATTTGATTTTACACAAACTGACTCTGCCAATGTATTGCAACGTGCGGAGACTTTAAGTTCACTCAACCATACTTCGGAATTACCGAAAATGGTTGTTACTTATCCGGAGGCTATTGCTGAGAAAGTGATTAACCGCAACGACTTGGATAAAAACACGTTGGAAATAACGGAAAACACGGCTCTAAGTATTGATTTCATCAACGAATTTTTGATCGAATATGATTTCGAACGTGTCGACTTTGTGTATGAACCGGGGCAATTTGCGATACGCGGTGGCATCGTAGATATATTTTCTTTTTCGAATGACCTCCCATACCGTATTGAATTCTTTGGCGATGACATCGAAAGCATACGTACATTTGACATTGAATCCCAGCTGTCTGTCAAAAAAATCCACAAAGTAACCATTGTACCAAATGTCCAAGCGAAATTCCTGACATCCCAACACATTTCCTTATTGGAATATGTAGATCAAGACGCTACGATCTGGATCAAAGACGCTCAATTTACATTAGATATTGTAAAAGATGGGTTAAAGAAGGCGGAAAAATTATGGGCGGGACTAACAGATAAGCAGAAAAAAGATAATCCCGAATGGCATAACCCAGCCTATGAGTTTACAGATGAGAAGAATCTCAATGCCTTATTCTTTGAGTTTCCAATCATCGAATTTGGTAAACAGTTCTTTTATAAAGCTGAGGTAACACTCAAGTTCGATATCCATCCCCAACCTTCGTTCAATAAGGATTTTAATCTCTTAATCCATAATTTCAAGGAGAATGAGGGCCAGCGGATCCAGAACCTTATCTTTTCAGATTCAACCAAACAGGTAGAACGTATCTATACGATTCTAGAAGATCTTGATAAATCGGCGACCTTCATTCCGATTCATAAAGCTTTACGGGAAGGTTTTAGAGACAACAGTTTAAAGTTAGCCTGTTACACGGATCACCAAATATTTGACCGCTATTATAAATATAAACGTAAGAAGGCTTACGAGCGCTCACAGGCAATTACACTCAAAGATCTACGGGATCTTAAACCGGGCGATTTCATTACCCACATTGACCATGGTGTCGGCCGCTACGGTGGTTTGGAAAAAGTGGACGTCAACGGTAAGTCCCAAGAAATGATCCGCTTGATCTATGCGGACAATGACCTTTTGTATGTGAACATCAACTCCTTAAACCGCATTTCCAAATATTCCGGCAAAGAGGGTACTGTTCCCAAAATGAATAAATTGGGTACCGACGCCTGGGACAAACTCAAGAAGACGACCAAGAAAAAAGTCAAGGATATTGCGCGCGACCTGATCATGCTTTATGCCAAACGAAAGGCCCAGCATGGAAATGCTTTCTCACCGGATAGTTACCTACAGAATGAACTGGAGGCTTCCTTTATCTACGAAGATACCCCCGATCAGGAAAAAGCTACTGCCGATGTAAAAAAAGATATGGAGTCTCCACATCCAATGGATCGATTGGTCTGTGGGGATGTTGGTTTCGGAAAAACGGAGATTGCTATCCGTGCGGCTTTCAAAGCCGTAGCAGACAGTAAACAGGTTGCCGTGCTTGTACCGACGACAATTCTTGCGCTACAGCATTATCGGACTTTTTCGGAACGACTAAAGGGTCTTCCATGCACGATCGACTATATCAATCGTTTCAAAACGAGCAAACAGATTAAAGATACGTTAGCAAGGCTTGCCGAAGGAAAAATAGACATTATCATTGGCACACACCGCCTTGTCAGCAAAGATGTCAAATTCAAAGATCTTGGTCTAATGATCATTGATGAGGAGCAAAAGTTTGGCGTTACCGTAAAGGAAAAATTGAAAGTCATGCGTGCGAATGTAGACTCGCTGACATTGACAGCAACGCCAATTCCAAGAACATTGCACTTTTCATTAATGGGGGCCCGCGATCTGAGTATCATCTCGACTCCCCCACCCAACCGTCAGCCTGTACAGACCGAACTCCACGTTTTCAATGAAACACTGATCGGGGAGGCCGTCAGTTACGAACTTGATCGTGGTGGACAGGTATTCTTTATCCATAATCGTGTTGCAGATCTTCCGCAGCTGGGCAATTTGATCCGTAAGCTGGTTCCAGGAGCCCGCGTCGGTGTTGCACATGGCCAACTTGAAGGTGATGAGCTCGAGGATGTGATGCTTAAGTTTATCAATCACGATTTCGATGTCTTAATCGCAACAACGATTATTGAAGCAGGTCTTGATATTCCAAACGCGAATACGATTATTATTAATCATGCACATATGTTCGGACTGAGTGACCTGCACCAAATGCGGGGTCGGGTCGGTCGCTCCAATAAAAAGGCTTTCTGTTATTTACTGAGTCCGCCATTATCGACTTTAACACCGGAGGCCTATAAACGACTTTCTGCGATAGAAGAATTTTCCGAACTGGGCTCTGGATTTAATGTTGCCATGCGCGATTTGGATATACGTGGCTCGGGAAACCTATTAGGTGGCGAACAGTCGGGATTTATTGCAGAGATCGGTTTCGAGATGTATCATAAAATCTTGGACGAAGCTATTCAGGAACTGAAAGAGGATGAGTTCTCAGCAGTATTCGCTGATGAGAAAGAACGAAAATATGTGTCCTTTACGCAAATTGACACCGACCTTGAGGTATTGATCCCTGATGAATATGTAACCAATATCACGGAACGATATAATCTGTATACAGAACTCTCTAAATTAGAGAATGAGCAGCAATTGGCAGCCTTTGAAAAAGAACTTGAAGATCGCTTTGGCCCTATCCCACGAGAAGTATTTGAATTATTCAATACACTCCGTTTACAGTGGTTTGGTAAAACGATCGGATTCGAAAAAATAGCGTATAAAAAGCATACACTGAAAGGTTATTTTGTCAATAACCCCAAGTCGAGCTACTTTGAATCTGATCAATTCGGCCGAGTACTGTCCTTTGTGCAAAGCCATCCGGAGATCAGCAACCTCAAAGAAGTCAAAGGCCAGCTTCGTTTAGCGTTAAACAATGTGAATACCATTGGTTATGCGTTGAGCCTTCTGAAAGAAATGCTGTAAGACATATTGATGCATCCGATATAAATAAAATCTACATATTGAGTAGATTTTATTTATATTTGATATACAAGACAAACCTTCTTCGAGCTGTTAGCACCAACAGTGCTTTCAAACGAGCTAAGGGTTCCTTACGATCAAAGATTCGACAAGATCGAGTTATGGATACTTAAGGCGATACAAGCATCAATCAATATTATTAGTATGGCTACCAATACCGAAACGATACTCGTCCATGAAGGACAGCAATTCAACCAGACATCTGCAGTAACTACTCCAATCTATCAGACATCCACATACATTGCAGATCCTGACCCAACGGAATACATCAAGGCTGCTACCGAACCGAAACACCCTTATTTTTATCATCGTCATGGCAACCCAACGAATAGCCAAGTAGCGTCCATCCTAGCAAAATTGGAAAAAACGGAGGATGCACTTGTATTTGCAACAGGTATGGCAGCGATCAGTACTGCCATATTGGCCATCGTTAAATCGGGTGATCATATTGTCGCCCAACATGCACATTATTCCGGAACAGCTATTTTCTTTAAAGAGTTCCTAACGGATTATGGCATCACGGTTACGGCTGTGGATCAAACAGATGTTTCAGCTTTTGAAAAGGCTATTCAAACAAATACCAAACTGATTTATATAGAGACTCCATCGAATCCAAACCTCAACATTAGCGATTTAAAAGCACTCGGAGAGCTTGCTAGAAAACATGGAATCCAGAGTATGGTCGATAATACATTTGCCTCCCCTATCAATCAAACACCGACAGATTTTGGAATAGACGTCGTTGTCCACAGCGCCACGAAATATTTGGGCGGACACAGCGACCTCACTGCAGGCATCGTCTGCGGTACGCAGAACTATATCGCCAGCGTATGGAAACGATCCGTCGCTTTGGGAGCATCACTTGCACCGCTTGATTCCTGGTTACTATTACGGGGATTGAAAACATTAAGTCTACGCGTCAAACAGATCAATATAAATGCGCTGAAGCTGGCCGAATTTCTGGATCAACATCCAAAAATCAAAAAAGTCAGTTATCCTGGATTACCCAATCATCCACAACATGAGCTCGCAGCCCAACAAATGAACGGTTTCTCGGGTATGCTTTGCATCGATGTCAATGGTAAAGATGAAGAAGAGGCATTTTTAAATGCGCAGAAACTCATCAATGGGCTGCATATATTTATCAATGCAGCCAGTTTGGGAGGGGTCGAATCGCTTATTGTACACCCCGCGAGTATGTGGGGCGGTCATCATACGAAGGAACAGAAAGAAGCTTCCGGAATCACGCTAGGCATGTTGCGCATCTCTGTTGGAATTGAGCATGCCGATGATCTAATCGCCGACTTAAAACAGGCATTAGACCAGCTTAACTAGGACTTGTGTGGTAAGTCGTTATCAAAAAAGACAAAAAATAAGGGGAATAGCATGTTCATGTTATTCCCCTTACTGTACCTATGTCTTATGAAAGTACGCGGGTACCATCGGCAATCCTGACCTGAATAACCGAAAGTTCTTTATCAAATTTCTGTTTGTATTCTTTTTCGAGTGTTGGCAAAATTGAAGGTAATACACCTTCTTTGACGATATTGATTGTACAGCCACCGAAACCGCCACCCATCATTCGGGCACCGATCACCTCTGGAAATTGCTTGACGTAATCCACTAAATAATCCAGTTCCGGACAACTGACTTCATACACTTTACTTAATCCTTCATGGCTCTGAAAAATATACTGTCCAAGCTGAACAACATCTCCTGAACGTAGTGCATCACACGATTTCTCTACGCGTTCATTCTCACGGACCACAAAGCTAGCTTTCGCATAAATATCGGCATCTTTATCTTTCACCAATTCATCAAGCATCGCTATGGTTACATCACGCAGGTTCTTGACTTCCGGGTATTTTTCCTGTACCCATGCAGACGCCTGTTCGCATTGTTCACGACGTGTATTGTAAGCTGTAGAAGCTAATGAGTGTTTTACGTTTGTATTCAATAACACAACTTCATAACCCTTAAGATCAAGTGGAACATACTCGAAACCCAAAGTACGGCAATCCAGTTTGATGACATTTTTCTCTTTACCAAAGGCAGAAGCAAACTGATCCATGATACCACACATCACACCAGCATAGGTATGTTCGGCCTTTTGTGCAATCTGTGGAATCTCAAGTCGTTCGACCTGCAAATCGAACAATTCGCTGAGTGCTAAGGTAACGGCACATTCAACGGCTGCTGAAGACGATAATCCGGCTCCCAATGGCACATCGCCATCGATATACAGGTTGAATCCACCTAGCGTTGCCCCACGTTTCTGATACTGATCAACTACCCCGAGAATATAGTTTGGCCAATGTTTTTCTGAGATTGCAATATCTGCTAGTTTTACCTCATGACGCTCTTTATAATCTTCCGCATAAAGCACAATGTTATCATCCGATCGCTTACTTACAGCAACGTATATTGCTTTGTCAATTGCGGCAGGCAATACAAATCCATCGTTATAATCCGTATGTTCTCCAATAATATTAATCCGTCCAGGGGAAGTAACGACAAGAGGTTCCTCCTGGTAGAGTTCTTTAAATCTATTTACAATTGTATCTTTTGTTATCATCTTATTTAGCTTTATAATGTACTGTCGAACAATTTCGCAACTGTTCTGCGGCAACTTCCGGTGTGATATCACGTTGTGGATTTGCTAGCATCTCATAACCTACCATAAACTTTTTAACAGTAGCAGAACGTAACAGTGGCGGATAGAAGTGCATATGCCAGTGCCACTCCGGGTGGTCTCCATCATTTACCGGCGCTTGATGCATTCCTGCAGAATAGGGGAAGGATGTTTTGAAGAGATTGTCATAACGCGTTGTCAGCAACTTGAGGATAGCGGCAAAATCCGTCTTTTCCTTTTCGTCAAACCCAGCAATGTTTTGGATAGATCGTTTGCTGACAATCATCGTTTCGTAAGGCCAGGCAGCCCAAAAAGGGACTAGAGAAACAAAAGAATCATTTTCGTCAATAATGCGCTCCTCTTTTCTCAACTCTGCTTTAACATAATCTGATAGGATTGTACGTTGATATTTATTGAAATATTGCTGTTGTTGAACGCATTCTTTTTGGATTTCTACAGGCAAATGATTTTGTGACCAGATCTGTCCGTGGGGATGTGGATTACTACAGCCCATGATCGCACCTTTATTTTCGAAAATTTGAATGTATTTGATCCAGTCAACCTTGGACAGTTCAACAAATTCCTTCTGCCAAAGATCAATCACTGATTTGATTGCGGCCTGATCCATTTCGGGTAGTGTAAGATCGTGGCGTGGAGTGAATGCAATTACCTTACAGATCCCTCTTTCGGTCTCTGCGACAAATAATTCATCCTCATTAAATTCTTGCTGGCTTGTATCTTTTAATAAAGCCGAGAAATCGTTCACGAAGACAAAACTTTCTTTATAATCTGGATTGATATCACCGTCTGCTCGTTTATTTGTCGGACACAAATAGCATTGTGGATCATATTCCGGTCTATTATCCCCGGGAAGATCCTCCACTTGCCCTTGCCATGGTCTTTTACTACGATGCGGAGACACAAGTACTTTTTCCCCGGTAAGAATATTAACACGTGTGTGGGGAGAGTCCCCAAAGTTTAAAGTTGATTGCATGTTATGTATAACTGGTGTACAGAATACACAATTATAGCTATATTAACTCAAAAGTCAAAGGGGATTTTTTAGGCTTTAAACTTTGGGTCTTGCGCTTTTAGCAATTCGAATATGGTAATTTCAGGCAGAATTCCAACGCGTCCCGGATAACCCAAAAAACCATAGCCGACATTCACATATAATCGTTTGTTCTGTTGTTCACGATATAGCCCTGCCCATTCCTTATAGATATATTGTACTGGACTCCATTGCAACATCTCGGATCTTACGCCAAATTGCATACCGTGTGTATGTCCGGCAAACATCACATCCACGTCGGTATCCAATACCTGAGCCCGCCAATGCGACGGGTCGTGAGATAACAGCAACTTGACAGGCTGCTCTTCGGTACCCATTAAAGCTTTCTTGATATCACCATGTTTCGGAAAACGGCCTGTCCCCCAATTCTGAACCCCGACAATACAAAGCTCTTCACCGTCGACCTTAATCTTGCGATTTTCATCCATTAACAGATCCCAGCCCATGATTTTATGAACATCGATCACATCCTTGAGGTTCTTGCGTTTTGCAGGAGAATCTTCTTTACCATAATAATAATCACCATAGTCGTGGTTACCTAATGTAGAAAACACACCTAAATCAGATTTCACACGAGCAAAAATATCTTGATAACCGCGCATTTCAGAAGCTTGGGCATTCACAATATCACCGGTAAAAAATGTCACATCAGCCTTTTCCTTTAAAAGCATATCAATACCACCGTTGACAGCCTTTTTATTGTAGAAAGATCCCGAGTGCACATCTGAAATCTGCGCGATGGTCATTCCATGAAATGCTTTGGGCAAATTTGGCAAATACAACGGTACTCTCCTTACACGATAGTCGTAGGCTCCTGAAATAATACCCCAGCTCAATGGTATCAAGGGTGAGGCACCGACTAGAATACCAGCTTTTGTCAAAAACTCGGATCGGCTAATCCCTTTCACCGGATTTTCCGGTAAAGGGTCTCCGGCATCTTCAACTAGGTCTTCAATAGATCTCTTTTTTGTAAATAGACGTTTTAACCATACACCACCGCGTCGGATATCATCAATTAACAAAATCAAAAAGAAAAATATCTTTGATGCGGCAGTCAGAAAAAAGGCGACTAAAATAACCGACCGTACGATTAAAGGAATACTATATTGTGCTGAGATAAAAACTCCCAATAGTAGTAGAACAGAATAAGACCACCAGAGGATGGAAAATACTTTTGTTTTGGGAAATTTGATCTTCGTTGCACGGAGCGCAAAGAAAATATAAAAATCCAATATGAGTAATACACACGCGTTTACTAACAACATCTTTTACCTATTTTAGTTTTTGGCATTGAGTGCCAATTGTTTTAAAGACTCGATCCATTTGGGATCATCGTTAAGACTTTCTACCAAACAAACCTCTTCTCCACCTAAGTGCTTAAATTCATTAGCATATTCCACGCCAATTTCATCAATGGTCTCGATACAATCCGCCACAAAAGCAGGACTGAAAATTAATAACTTCTTATAACCTTTCGCGGCAAGGTCGTGCAACAAATCCGAGGTATATGGCTGTATCCAGGGCTCTTTACCTAACCGTGATTGAAAGCAAAGCGAATATTGTTCTTTTTTTAACCCAAGCTTTGCAGCTATCGTCCGTGTAGTTGCATAACATTGCGAGAGATAGCAGTATGAATTGGCTGTCGTTTTACAGGAATCACAGCCTGATTCAGGGCATTTGAGCCGACCTGTCGGATCCACTTTGCCAAGCTGTCGCACAGGAAGTCCATGATAGCTAAAGACAAAATGGTCAAAACTTTCCAAATCGTGCCTGCGGGCATGATCTGCATAAGTTTCTGCCATCAAATCGTCTGTACAGAAATTGCTTACGAAACTGATTTCCGGTAGATAATTCCATTTGCGGATTAGCTCCATGACGCGATCAATGACCGAGCCCGATGTTGCCGAAGCGTACTGTGGAAATAAAGGAATTACGCGAATGGACTCCAAAAATAGGCCTTCCATATTTTTCAATGCAGCCTCAATCGATGGGTTTTGGTAACGCATCGCTAATTCGACATGATATTCTTCACCCAATGCCTCTTGAAGCAGATCACGTTGCAAAATACTGTAATGCATCAAAGGTGATCCCGTTTCTTTATCCCAGATCGTTTCGTAAACTTTTGCAGATTTGGGAGCACGTGTACGTGCAATGATTCCCTTTACCAATAAGGTTCGTTGAAAATAAGGAATATCAATGACACGTGGATCCATTAAGAACTCCGTTAAATACTTTTTTACATCTGGAGTAGTGGGACTATCAGGTGTACCCAATTGTACTAAAAGAATACCTTTTTTGCCTTTATTGCTCATAGCTTACAAAGCTACGCAAAAAAGAATGCACTCGGGATCTAAACCGCGGAATTATGAAATATCTGTGACGGGTAATTGTGCTTATAATGCCTCTAAACTTGCTTTTACGTCTTTCATCAACCACATTGGCGTTGAAGTAGCACCACAGATACCAATGCGGTCATTTTCGGCAAAGACCGATGCATCTAACTCAGCTGGATCAGAAATAAAATAACTAGCGGGATTGGCGTTTTGACAAACTTCAAACAATACCTTTCCATTGGAGGATTTCTTACCCGATACAAAGACGATTTTATCGTATTGTCTGGCGAAAGCACCAAGATCTTCGTATCGATTGGAAACCTGTCGACAGATGGTATCATTGGCCTTCACTTCATACCCGCGTTTGATTAGTTCGTCTTTGATAGCATAAAATTTATCTACGCTTTTTGTTGTCTGGCTGTATAGCGTAAATGAGGCCGGCAATTCGACCTGATCCAATTCGGTAATATCCTGAAAAACTAAGGCTTCATTATTTGTCTGCCCCTGCAAACCGATCACTTCAGCATGCCCATGCTTCCCGAAGATTAAAATTTTCTCCTTTTGATCGAACGAGGTTTTTATACGGTTCTGCAATTTAAGCACCACTGGACAAGAGGCATCTATCAAGGTAATGTTGTTTTCCAAAGCAATGCGATAGGTTTCGGGCGCTTCACCGTGGGCACGGATCAATACCTTTTCATTGCTCAAGGTTGGCAGAGCAGCATGGTCGATAATCCGTAAACCTTTTGCTTTCAATCGAGCAACTTCCTCATCATTATGAACAATATCTCCCAAACAATAAAGATATCCATCCTCCGCCAAGATTTCTTCCGCCATATCAATAGCGTATACCACTCCAAAGCAAAAGCCTGAATCTTTATCGATGTCTACTGTTAGATTTAATGCCATAATATCACAAAGTTACATATTCGTATTGAACTTAGATAAATTGTTTTATTACTTTTCTAGTAACGGTCACATACAAAGCCTTGTTACATACCGAGAAAAAACAGCTGATTAGGAGCATGCGAAACGTCTATTTCAATATAAACATATTTTCGAGGCGTATAAGATTTAGCGATAAGGATCACATCAGCCAGTTGGCTTATCAATAATTGTGTCTATATGAAGCGTAATGATATTGCATATGAAAAGCAATTTATCTAATTTTGCAAAAAAATTAAAATAATGGCAACTAACAGAACTTTTACGATGATCAAACCTGACGCAGTAGCGAACGGTCACATCGGTGCAATCTTAAACGATATCATTGCTGGTGGTTTTAAAATCATTGCAATGAAATACATCCAACTTTCTCAAGAGACAGCTGGTGCATTCTATGCAGTACACAAAGAGCGTCCTTTCTATGGTGAGTTGGTAAAATTTATGACTTCAGGTCCTATTGTTGCTGCAATCTTGGAAAAAGATAATGCTGTTGAAGATTTCCGTACATTGATCGGCGCGACTAATCCTGCTGATGCAGCGGAAGGTACAATCCGTAACAAATATGCTAAATCTATTGACGCAAACGCTATCCATGGATCGGATTCAGATGAGAATGCTGCTATCGAAGGAAACTTCTTCTTCTCTCAATTTGAAAGATTCTAGTCGTTAGAAACAACATAAAAAAAGCGCTTTACAAATTGTAAAGCGCTTTTTTTATGTTGTTTCCTTCTCACTCTCGAGTAAAATAGAACCTTCAACCGGTTCACCGAACAGTCGGCCCTAACGACAGCACGAAGGAGTATGTTAAAAGTTTCTTTGACCTAGATATTCATCCTCCTTGGCGGTCATCTTTGCTTTATCTGCCGGCTTTTTATCCGGATAGCCACACAGGTGCATTACACCATGAATGATAACCCGATGAAGCTCGTCACGCACATCAACCTTAAATTTTTCGGCATTCTCCTGAATACGTTCCACGCTGATAAAAATATCACCAGCGATGGTGTCATCATATTCGGAAGAATCAAAAGTAACGATATCAGTATAGGTATCGTGATTTAAATACTGCTTATTGATTTCAAGTAAGTAAGCATCCGAGCAAAGGATAAAACTCAATTCGCCTACACGTTTAAATCCTTCGGATTTGATGGCATCAGCAATCCATTGACGAATCTTTCCCTTTTCTTTTAATTTGAAATCCGTATCCTCGGTAAAAAATAATATGCTCTTCATCCTTCTATTTTTTATTCATTTTTGTTTGACTTATCAGTCGTTGTGTATCTAAAAATTACGGCTATCCATGTAGCTTTGCAAAATGATCGTTGCAGACACGGTATCAATTAGTCCTTTTTGTTGACGGTCCTTCTTTTTTTTTCCACTTTGTGCAATCGCTGCAGAAGCCATTTTAGAAGTAAAACGCTCATCTATTTCGGCGACAGCAATTGCGGGATAAGTCTTCTTCAGTTTCCGAATAAAACCGACAACATGCTGTGCGGATTCCGAATCTGTCCCATCCAGCTGCCGTGGCTTGCCTACAACAAACGTTTCCACCTGTTCTGTCTGTAAATAATCAGCTAAGTATGTCCAGATATCCTGCGGATGTACTGTCGTCAATGCTGTAGCGATAATTTGCATTGGATCGGTCACCGCAACCCCTATTCGCTTTGTACCGTAATCAAAGGCCATCAATCTCATGGATATATATTTTTTACAAAAATACAAAGTAGTCCTGAGTATTACACAGGAAGATTTAATATTTCAATTGGACTCCGCTTTCTAATACATCCTCTTCTCGTTTTTGATCTTTTAATTTTGATCTTTTAATCAAAAAAAACTATAACTTTGATAGACTATTTGACAACGACAAGCTAACTTGCTTTTTGAGGCAATAGATCACCGAATTCAATCTGATCATAGCGGGCCTATAGACTTACCTATAGGCACACTGATCAAAACAACATCAAAAGCAATGCGGCATTTGGCTGTGCGAAATCGGAAGAATAAATATTTAAACAAATGAAAAAAACACTTATTGCCAGTTTCCTTTTGGCCTTATGCTTAAGTACACATGCTCAAAGTAAATATGAGCAACAAATTACCGCTCTTCGTGAAAAAAAAGCCACTGAATTGGCGAAAGAACAATATGGCCCATTGAAATCAGATCAAGTAGCGTTTTTGGATTACTTTCCCGTAGATGCGGGCTATAAAGTCAACGCCAAAATTGAAGTTTTGTTTGACGAACCGGTATTTCGGATGCCAACCTACGATGGCACAAGCAACGAGTACAAACGTTACGCCATCATAACATTTACTCTTCATGGAAAACAACATACGTTGAATGTCTACCAAAGTGTCGCATTATTTCAAAATCCAGCATACAAAAACCATTTATTTTTACCATTTTTAGATTTAACAAATGGTCAGGAAAGCTATAGTGGGGGCCGGTATATTGATTTATCAACAGACGACATTAAAGGAAACAATGTTGAGATAGACTTTAACAAAGCCTATAATCCGTATTGCGCTTATAGCAATGGCTACCGTTGCCCAGTCCCCCCAGTTGAGAACAATTTAGAAACAAAAATTATGGCCGGAGAAAAAGCATTTCATAAGTCAAAGAATGAAAGACCAGTCAACCTTAACGCAGGACAGGAGTTCAGTGCTGCCGACAAGAAAATCATTTTATCAGGAGATGAAAATGCAATTCTTCGCGTATTGCAAACAACAGACGATAAAGATCTGAAAGTTTTAAAAGCTACAAGCAGTGATGTCAAATACAACGACCCATTGATTGAGTCTCTTTCCAAAAGAATGTTCGCGACTGTACGTGATCCCAATCACCCCGGTGTAGGCATTGCAGCGCCACAAATCGGTATAAATAAAAATCTAATCTGGGTACAGCGATTTGACAAACCAGATCAACCATTTGAATTTTATGTAAATCCTAAAATTCTATGGCGCTCCAAACTGAAACGCAAAGGCGCCGAAGGCTGTCTTTCTATCCCTAATCGTAAAGAGGATGTATTACGGAGTTATGCTATCCGCCTACAATACATCAATAAAGAAGGTAAAGTTATCGAAGAAAATATCGAGGGTTTTACTGCTGTTATTTTTCAGCACGAAACGGATCATCTTTTCGGCATTCTATTTCCAGATCGACTGGAAGAGCAAAGCAAAGAAGCCTATGCGCCGTTGAATGACAAGATTGAGTTTTCTATCCAACCCACAACATTGACGCCATAATTTCTAGCCCCAGTATCAAGGGCCAAATCATAAGTATATAAATTGTGATTTGATGATAGTACAAAAAGAGCCCCCATGAACGAATTCGTGGGGGCTCCATATTTATTATGGAATCTACTTGAGTTAGATCAATCCTTTTTCGGCCAATAACTCCGCTACCTGAACTGCATTTGTTGCAGCACCTTTACGTAAGTTATCCGCTACTACCCACATGTTAAGGGTATTTGGCTGAGATTCATCACGACGGATACGTCCTACAAAAACCTCATCTCTGCCATGTGCATCCTTTGGCATTGGATATTGTAGTGACGCAGGATCGTCAACAACAATACAGCCACTTTGCGCCGCTAAAGCTGCACGTACATCATTCAAATCAAAGTCATTTTCAAATTCGATATTCAATGATTCCGAGTGTCCTCCCATAACTGGAATACGCACTGTCGTTGCAGTTACTTTAATAGAATCATCACGCATGATTTTATTTGTTTCCAAAATCATCTTCATTTCCTCTTTCGTGTATCCATTTTCTTGAAAAACATCAATATGAGGAATAACGTTCAAATCAATCTGATAAGGATAAGCTTTTTCACCATCTTTTCCGGCACGTTCATCCATTAACTGGTTAACGGCCTTAACACCAGTACCTGTTACAGATTGGTAAGTAGAAACTACAACACGTTTGATTTTATATTTATCATGTAATGGCTTTAAAGCCACCACCATTTGTATAGTTGAGCAATTCGGGTTTGCAATAATCTTGTCTTCAGCAGATAACACATCGCCATTTACTTCTGGAACAACCAACTTTTTCGTTGGGTCCATACGCCATGCCGAAGAATTGTCGATCACTGTAATTCCAGCTTCAGCAAATTTAGGCGCGAATTCTTTCGAGGTATCACCACCAGCAGAAAATAACGCAACATCAGGTTTCAAAGCAATAGCCTCAGATGGTGTAACCACCTTATACTTCTTTCCCTTGAATTCAATTTCCTTACCCTTACTACGCTCTGAAGCTACTGGAATTAATTCTGTTACTGGGAAATTTCGCGCCGCCAACACGGTTAGCATCTCAGTACCTACAAGGCCTGTTGCGCCGACTACTGCCACTTTCATTTTTGTCTGTGTTTAAATTGTGTATATAAAATTGTTATTTGATTTTGTTTTTAGTTGATTCTTGAAGAATGAATTCTTCAAATTTAAAAAATATTCCCTAATTCCACTATTAAAATAACAAAATATTACTCCCTCTGCTAAAAATATCACAACATTAAGAATTTTTCCTCCATAATTGCTAAAAAAGGAATCCATGCATCCCATAACTATTGCTAAAAATCAAGATTAAAGCAATTCAAAAAAAATAAAAATTTTCGCTGCTTATTCAAAAAAAAAGAACAAACGATTGAAACAGTTTAAAATCTCATAAAAACAGTCCCAAGAGTCTAAAAATTAGCATTTTTTCCCTACTTCCTAAAAGGCCACAAAGTTGATAGATACTGAAAAGCCTTTATATTTGCATCATAAACCGCCATGGTTGAAATTTCATTTTTCATTACATGATGAAACGTAAATTATGTCAGGCTAGATCTTATCATATCGATAGGAAGAAACGAGCGAAGCGATTCATTTATATTCTTGAGCATGGACACTCATTATAGTGAAAGCAGGAGCTTCATAAAATAAAACTTACAAATGAAAGAAAGCATTATTATCATTGGTGCAAATGGCCAGATCGGCACAGAATTAGCTATCGCCTTGCGCAAAAAATTTGGTGCAGAGAATGTTGTAACCACTGACATTAGAGAACCACAGATTAAAAGCCCTGACGAAAATTTCGAAATCGCTAATGTCCTTGACAAAAATGGACTCGAGACATTATTTCAACAATATAAACCTACTCAAGTATATCTATTAGCTGCCATGCTTTCGGCTACAGGTGAAAAATACCCTGAGAAGGCTTGGGAATTGAATATGAATGGTCTATTGAATGTTCTTGATCTAGCCGTAAGCTATAAAGTTTCAAAGATATTTTGGCCAAGCTCAATCGCTGTTTTTGGACCGCATTCTCCGAAAACAAATACCGAACAATATTGCGTAATGGATCCGAACACAATTTATGGTATCAGCAAACTCGCAGGTGAGCGTCTCATTGAATGGTATCAGGAACACCGCGGTCTGGATATTCGCAGTGTCCGCTATCCGGGCATCATTTCTTGGAAAACGGAACCAGGAGGTGGCACAACGGATTATGCAGTCGATATTTTTTATGAAGCATTAAAAACCGGGACATACGCCTGCTTCTTATCTGAAAACACAGCATTACCCATGTTATATATGGAAGATGCCATCCGTGGTACACTCGAATTAATGGATGCACCGAAGGAAAGCCTAAGCATTCGCCACAGTTATAACCTTGGTGGTATTACATTTACTCCAAAAGAACTTGCACAAGAAATTAAAAAAATTCTTCCTAATTTTGCAATCTCTTACATCGAGAACGATCCAAGACAACAGATTGCCGATTCATGGCCTGCTAGTCTAGATGATTCTTATGCGAGAAAAGACTGGAACTGGACGCCGGAATTTGACATCCAGAAGATGACTGTCGACATGATTGAAAATCTTAAAAACAAAATATAACAATGGGAAGAGCTTTCGAATTCAGAAAAGAGCGGAAATTCAAACGCTGGGCCAAAATGGCCGTTCAATTTACACGTTTAGGTAAAGAAATCGCCATGGCGGTTAAAGAAAGCGGCCCTCACCCTGAAACCAACTCGAGACTTCGTACAGCAATACACAATGCCAAGGCAGTAAATATGCCCAAGGATCGTATCGAAGCCGCAATCAAACGTGCTTCAGAAAAAGATTCAAAAGGTTACGAAGAATATGTATACGAAGGCTATGGCCCTCATGGTGTACCTGTTTTAATTGAAACTGCAACAGATAACACCAACCGCACCGTAGGAAACATCCGTAGCTATTTTACAAAAGCAGGTGGTTCATTAGGGAAAACAGGATCATTGGATTTTATTTTCAATCGTAAATCCATTTTCCGCTTTGCTGCAACAGAGGAACTGGACTTAGAAGAGCTTGAATTAGAGTTGATCGATGGAGGCTTAGAAGAATTGTACGTAGAAGCTGATGAAGAAGGCAATGATATTGCTGTCGTTCAAACTTCCTTCGAAGACTTTGGTAATATGCAAAAATTACTCGAAGAAAAGAGAATTGAAGTAACATCTGCAAAATTGGAACGTATCGCTTTATCGCATTCAGATATTACGGAAGAACAAGCTGCTGATGTGTTGAAGATGATCGATAAAATCGAAGAAGATGACGATGTTCAAGCAGTTTACCATAACATGGCTTAAGCTATTGAACCTATAAAACAATAAAAAAGAGCGCTAGTCGCTCTTTTTTATTTTAGGCCTCCCAGCTGCGTCAGAAAAATTACTACATTTGTAATAGACTATATTAAACTCATAACAGGATGACTTTTGAAGAATTTTTCATAAAAAAGAAAATTGATTTAAAAGCTTTACAAGCTGCAGATGGACCTTTATTTGAAGAGTTCAAAGCACATTATTCTGCTATGGGAGAAAAGAGTTTTGACCACAGCAAAAAGTTTTGGTTCAACAAGCTCCGAAAAAGTTTCCATCTAGCAGAGGAGGAAACTGTCATTGCAAAACCTATTGTAAAACAGGTTATCGCTGATATTGCACCCGACAACTCCGGTGTTGCGGCAACAAAACCAGCAGGCTTTAAACCACGATTCAAGGCACCGCCTACAGCCGTAGAAGATGAAGTCAAGGCAACATCCAAAAAGGAAATAACTGATTCAGCGGAATCCACTCCTGATTCAATACCGACAGGCTTCAGACCAAGGTTCAAAGCTGGAGTTACCAAAGCTCCTGATGCAGCCGCAAGCACATCTGTACCAGAAGAAAAAACCGACGAGGCAACAAACTCCGCTCCAAAACCGACAGGCTTCAAACCAAGGTTCAAAGCTGGAGTTACCAAAGCTCCTGACGCAGCGGCAAGCACATCTGCATCCGAAGAAACGACCGACGAGGCAACAAACTCCGCTCCAAAACCCACGGGCTTCAAACCGAGATTCAAAGCCGGAGTAACCAAAGCCCCTGACGCAGCGGCAAGCACATCTGCATCCGAAGAAAAAACCGACGAGGCAACAAACTCCGCTCCAAAACCGACAGGCTTCAAGCCAAGGTTCAAAGCTGGAGTCTCCAAAACGGAAACTTCTGAACAGGCACAGCTGCCCGATACGAAAGACGAAATTAAGTTAGATAACAGCGTAAAGGCTGAACCTGAAAACAGCAGCACAGAAACACAGGAACCCGCTGCCAGTAAACCTACGGGCTTCAAACCGAGATTCAAAGCCGGAGTAACCAAAACGGAAACTTCTGAACAGGCACAGCTACCTGATACGAAAGACGAAATTAAGTTAGATACCAACGTAAAGGCTGAACCTGAAAACAACAGCACAGAAACACAGGAACCCGCTGCCAGTAAACCCACGGGCTTCAAACCGAGATTCAAAGCCGGAGTAACCAAAACGGAAACTTCTGAACAGGCACAGCGACCTGATACGAAAGACGAAATTAAGTTAGATACCAACGTAAAGGCTGAACCTGAAAACAACAGCACAGAAACACAGGAACCCGCTGCCAGTAAACCCACGGGCTTCAAACCGAGATTCAAAGCTGGCATAACAAAAATTGACAAAAAGGAAGAATAATTTTCACTACATTTAGACTGATTTTTTTAATTATTTTTAAATTCCGATTAAAAACCAAAGACCAATGTTAAAGGAAGAAAGACAAGCATTCATTATACATCAGATTAACCTACATAATAAAGTTTTATCATCAGATCTAAGTGTTCAACTGAATGTATCTGAAGATACAATTAGACGTGACTTAAACGAACTCGCCGAGAATGGAAAAGTTCTAAAAGTCTATGGTGGGGCATTATCAAAATCTTTTCAATTCCCTTTTCAGGATGGAAACGTATATGCCAAGGAGGCAAAAAAAGAAATTGCCAAGAAAGCAAGCACTTTAATCTCCAATGGAATGACTGTTTTAGTCGGAGGCGGGACAACCTTAATTGAATTAGCGAGAACAATACCCGATCATTTGCAGTGTACATTTTTCACTATAAGTCCATTAGTTGCACTAGAATTGGCCGAAAAGCCAAATCTTGAAGTCATTTTAGTTGGCGGAAAACTTTCACGCAATACAAACATTGTTTCCGGAGCCCAAGTCGCTAATGAATTGGCAGATCTTAAAGTCGATCTTTGTTTGTTGGGAACAAATTCTCTTTCAGTAGAAGATGGGGTGACCGATTCAGACTGGGAGGTGGTACAAATCAAACGTGCGATGATTAAATGCTCGAAAAAAGTGGCTATTTTAAGTATTGCTGAGAAACTAAATTCAGTTCAAAAAATGAAAGTTGTGCCGTTACGTGATATTTCTTATTTGATTACCGATGTCAATCCAACTGATGTTTCCCTAAAAGAATTTGCGAATACAATTGCAATACTTTAATATTGCCGCTCATTTAATTTAGCATGTCATCGCAAACGAAAAATGACTCTTTAAAATCAAAAACAACAAAAGGACTGCTGTGGGGTGGTATGGCAAGTATCATCCAGCAGTTTTTGGGCTTCGGCTTCGGCATCCTACTAAACCGTAAGCTAACAGCAGAAGATTATGGCTTAGTAGCTATGATCACCATCTTTTCTGTTCTCGCCTCTGCTTTTCAAGAAAGTGGATTTGTGTATGGAATTGTCAATAAAAAAGAAGTCGAACATAAAGATTATAACGCGGTATTTTGGACAAGTGTAGGAATTGGAACATTTATTTATATCGTTTTATTTTTTGCGGCTCCTCTTATCGCCTTATACTATAATCAACCAGTACTTGTAGAACTTAGTAGATTTACCTTTTTATCCTTTTGGCTAGGTAGCTTTGGTATTGCGCACAATGCTTACCTCTTCCGGAATTTAAAAATCAAAGAAAGAGTCATCACAGGCACCTTTGCGCTTATTGCATCAAATATAGTCGGAGTTTATTTAGCCTATAAGGACTATGCCTATTGGGCATACGCGATCCAAATTGTCTCCTATAGTGGTTTCAATATGCTCGGATTCTGGTATTTTTCCAAATTCAGACCTACTTTCCAGTTCGATTTTAAACCTATTCGCGACATTTTAGGATTTAGCAGTAAAATACTAGTCACCAATATTTTCATCAACATCAACAAAAATATATATGCTGCGATCTTAGGCCGGCATTATACCGCTGAAGAACTGGGATATACCGTGAATCCAAATCGTTGGAGCATCATGGCCCAGAATATATTGACCAATATGGTTAATAATGTGACACAGCCTATTTTAAAGGAAATAGAAGATGATAAGGATAGACAAGTTCGGGTTTTTCGCAAACTAATTTCCTTTACGGCCTTTTTAGCCTTTCCAATGTTATTTGGTTTAACAACTGTAGCACAAGATTTCATTACTATTGCGATCACCGATAAATGGGCACAAAGTGCCATATTTCTTCAAATATTTTGTATTGGCGCGGCATTTGATTCTGTAAGCAATGTCTTTTCCAACCTCATCATTAGCAAGGGAAAACCTGAAGTTTATATGCGGAATATCATCGTGTTTGGTATACTCCAAATCGCTATTCTATTCTTCGGCAAATCATTAGGTCTTGAATTGCTCATTGGATTAACCTCAGCATTAAATGCCCTCTGGATATTCGTTTGGTATGCTTCCGCTAAACCTTATATGAATTATTCATTTCGTTATCTTCTGGCAGATATTTTTGCTTATGCATTATTGGCAGCTGTCAGTTGTATTACAGCTCACTATGCCACCGCATCTATCGCCAACCTCTATCTTCGGTTTGCAAGTACAATTGGAGTGGCTGTATGTGCATATATCATTGTCAACAGAATCTTTAAACCCAGCATTTTGTTGGAATTATTCCACTATTTCCTAACAGTTATCCGAAAAAAATAGATGGCCAGGATTCTCACCATAATCGTCTCTTATAATTTTGAACCTTGGATCCACAAGTGCTTACCCAGCCTATTGGATTCGAGCTATCCAACAGATATTTTAGTTGTCGACAACAATTCGGGAGACAACACAACACAGATCATAAAAGAAACGTACCCGACAATAAGGCTAATAGAAAGTTCCGAAAATCTGGGTTTTGGAAAGGCCAACAACATCGGACTTGACATTGTTTTGAAGGAAGAATATGATTATGCATTTTTGGTCAATCAGGACGCCTGGCTGGATCAGGACTGTATTGCCAACTTAGTGAAAATAAACGCAGACAATATCGGAATTATCTCGCCTATTCACTACGATGGAACCGAAACAACACTAGACCATGGTTTTGCCGTATATACAAAAAATGCTACTAACGAAAATTCTTATCGAATTTGCTCTTTCGTCAATGCTGCATTTTGGTTTATCCCCAACCCGGTGATCAGAAAAGTCGGTGGTTTCGCGCCGATCTTTTTCCATTATGGAGAAGATAAGGATTATGCCAACCGCATCAAATACTACGGATTAAACATCATTCTCGCCGACAGAGCAAAGGCCTATCACGATAGACAACAGCGTAAAACAGACCGAAAAGCCTTTCTGAAAAGCGAATTTGTCTATCATTTGACAGAGTATTGCAATATCAATTATACCTTTGTAAGATCTTTTTCGATGGCCATATTGGCGAGTCTGAAGAAAATGGGAGCTTCAATTTTTAAAGGTCATATTTTTGAAGCAAAAAGCTACTTAAACATTGCTTTTAGATTGCTAGGCAAATCGGGAGCTGTTTATCGTACTCGTCTAAGCAACAAAAAAGCATACAACAAAATCTATTGATAAATGAACAGTATTGCTCCAGTCATACTTTTTGTGTACAATCGTCCTGATCATACAATAAGAACACTCTCAGCTTTAGAACAGAACAAGCTTGCAGACCAGACTACACTTTACATTTATTCGGATGCTGCAAAAAACGAAAAATCTCTTCAGGCAGTTACTGAAGTCCGAAAGATTATCAACAAGTCCTGGAACTTTAAAGAAGTTATTATTGTCGAACGAACAGAAAATTGGGGTTTGGCAGCCAATGTGATCGACGGAGTTACAAAAGTGGTTAATGCACATGGAAAGATTATAGTTTTGGAAGATGATCTGGAAACTGCTGTGTTTGCCCTAGATTATTTCAATCAAGCACTGGAGCGCTATAAAGATCAAGATCAGGTCATGGAGATCAGCGGTTATGGTTATCCGCTAAAAGATTTAAATAAACTGCCTGAGACCTTCTTTTTTCGGGTCGCCAATAGTTGGGGCTGGGCAACCTGGGATCGCGCCTGGCAACATTTCAATCCGAATATTGATGAACTTGTATCGGATTTTACGGCCGAGCAGATACACCAATTCAGTATCGAGGGTAAAGAAAACTTCTGGAAACAAGTGCAGGAATTTAAGGCCGGAAAGATCAACTCTTGGGCGATACGCTGGTATGCTTCTGTATTCAAAAAAAATGGGTTAGTTTTGTATCCAAGGAATTCGATGACGCAAAATATTGGCAACGATGGTTCGGGTACACATACAGCTGCGGAAGCAACTTATCAGGTTACACTAGCAGAAAGCCCTGTACGGTATTTTCCGACGGAAATTTCAGAAAACAAGCAAGCTTATGAGGCCATCAAGTATTTCTATGCACATCGGAAAGGATCTTTATTCAACCGTGGCATCCGATTCCTGAAGAAGAAAATGAATAAATTCAATACATAAAAAACATGTCTGCTCATCCTAAATTTTCGATTATAACTGTCGTTTACAACAATGTGCGTGACATAGAACACACCCTAAAATCTGTTGTCAATCAGAGCTATGACCATATAGAATATATTGTCATTGATGGACAATCAACTGATGGAACATTAGAGATCATCCAAAAATACAGGGATAAAATCACCGTTCTCCTTTCCGAAAAGGATAAGGGGATCTATGATGCAATGAATAAGGGATTAGCATTAGCAACAGGTGATTATGTTCTTTTTCTAAATTCCGGAGATGAGATCTATGATCTCAACAGCATTGAGAATCTTGCCAAACTGAGCGATGATGCGGATATTCTTTACGGCGAAACTATCCTCGTAGATGACAATCGGAATATTATTGGTGAACGGAGGCATAAAGTTCCGGCTCATTTCGACTGGAAAAGCTTTCGCTATGGCATGAATATATGCCATCAGGCCATCTATATCAAACGGGAAATTGCCGAGCCATACGATCTCAATTATAAATTATGTGCTGATATTGACTGGGTTATTCGTTGTGCAAAAAAGGCAAAAAAAACGGTCAATGCACAGCAATATGTAGCTCGGTATCTTGTGGGCGGGATGTCAAAACAAAGACATAAGGAATCCTTGAAAGAGCGCTTTGCTATTTTCAAACACTACTATGGGGCCATTCCCAATCTATTCAATCATGGGATCATTGCGCTAAAAGCAGTTTGGTACCGTCTCAATTATGGAAAACCTCAAGACTAATGTTGAATCCTGAAATTTTAACCGAGCTTGTTACAGTCAAGATGCCATTTGGCAAATACCAGGGATACACATTGTGTAATCTTCCTGAGCCCTACCTTGTATGGTATAACCAAAAAGGCTTTCCAAAGGGAAAGCTAGGCCAGCAGTTAGCGACACTCTATGAAATAAAGCTTAATGGCTTGGAATACCTGCTCGAACCTTTAAAGAAAAGGTGACGACGGTCATTTTATTCCACTTATTATTTTTTGTAGCTTTGCACTAAATTTATTTTTAGCATTAAACGCCGTTTGCAGCGGTATCAATGAATATCATGACACAATATCAAACTTTGCTGTACTATTGTTACAGCCCTATCGAGGATGGCGAAAAATTTGCATCAGATCACTTAGAATTTTGTAAATCACTGGATCTAGTCGGTCGTATCATCGTAGCTGATGAAGGTCTTAATGGGACTGTTTCAGGCACTGTTGAGGCCTGTAAAAGCTATATGGATGCTATCTATGCCGATGGTCGTTTCAACAAAACAGAGTTCAAAATTGACGCTGTAGATGAACCGTCATTCATTAAAATGCATTGTCGCTACAAAGCCGAAATCGTTCACTCTGGCTTGAGAGATCCAAAAGAAATTGACCCCAACCGTCAAACCGGTGTGCACCTTGAGCCGAAAGATTTTTTAGCCATGAAGGACCAAGAGGATGTGGTTGTATTGGATGTACGCTCAAATTACGAGCACAATGTTGGTCATTTTAAAAATGCTGTCACCCTAGATATTGACAATTTCCGCGAGTTTCCAGAGAAAATAAAAGAGCTCGAACAATTTAGAGGAAAAAAAATATTAACATACTGCACAGGGGGCATCAAATGTGAGAAGGCATCTGCTCTTTTGTTAAAAGAAGGCTTCGAGGATGTTTATCAATTACATGGCGGAATTATCAAATACGGAAAGGAAGCTGGTGGCGAAGATTTCGAAGGCCAATGCTACGTCTTCGACAATCGTGTTACTGTCGATGTAAATTCTGTCAACCCATCTGTGGTATCGACTTGTTTTAACTGTGGCAAGCAAACCACTAAAATGATCAATTGTGCCAACCCAACTTGTAATGAACATTTCACACAATGTGACGAATGCGGCTGGGAGATGGACGGATGCTGTTCGCCAGCATGTAAAGAAAACCCCAATAAACGTGAATATGACGGAACAGGATATTATGTCAAGGTACCTCAACCCGTCAATATTGACAAAATCAGCAAAAGAAAACATAAAAATTTCCCACCGAAAGTATCGGTCGAAGATTAATACGAATTGGACAAAAGTGATGAGGTCGGAAGTATGTAACTTCCGACCTCATCACTTTTAGGATCTGCGTCATCTTAGCTTAATCTCATACGAGCTTTTTATCAGGACAAATAATAGCTTAACACAGCTTACTTCCCAAACATACCAGCGATCGAATCAAGAATATTTCCCTTCGCCTGTCCATCGTTATTTTTATCAAAAAAACTGCCTGCCAATCCACCCAGCATGTCCGTAATATTACTCCCTGCTGCTGGCTGCTCAGTCCCTTGCGTTTGTTCTTCTTGGCTACCGCCTAAAAAAGAGCCTAAAATACCACCTAACATACCACCACCTGCATTTTGTGATGTTCCGCCACCTAGTACAGAACCGATTAGGTCACCAATCCCCCCACCACTCGAAGCTTGCTTTTGTTGTCCTAGATACCCCATTACGATTGGAGCAAGTGTGGCCAGTACGCCTGTCACTTGAGAAGAGCTCAAGCCCGCTTTATCCGCAATATTCTGTGTTACGACTTCAGTATTTTGGCCAAACATATGGTTGACAATTTTATTGCCATCTTCAGATCCACTCTGCTCCGCTCCTCCTTGCCCAAAGAAATCTCCAATTTTATCAAGTATGCCACTATTGCTATGCTGGTCAATGGCATTGTCAATATTTTCCGCCTGGCCTTTGTTTTTCGCATTGTAATTCAATGCTGCAATCATCAAAGGAACTGCCGCCGCTACTATCCATTTTGCTTTAGATTCACTGACACCAGTAATTTTTGAAATAGTCTCTATCGCTTTAGAGCCTACTCCACCTGTAACTAAATCTGTTAAGTTCATAAGTCTTCGTTTATAGTTATATAATGAAGATAATAAAAATATGTTTTAGCTCTACCAATATTTAGCTAACGGCATGCCATCTATACCATAAATAAAGGGGCCGCAGCTCCTTTATTTATATCGTTTATTGTTCAATTTTAGTTGACAATTCATTTTCGATTTCACTCAGCGTAGAAGCCTTGGTCATCTCTATATTATTCTGAGACCGTGCAGATGTCCATCTCGCTAATGACGTATTATATACCCCTCCCAAACTCACAAAATAACCCACATCAGCTGTATTATATTTTAGAAAGATATTATTGGTTCCCGCCATAAAAAACGGTTGCGACTTTAAAGATAGTGGATCGATAACATCGTAAAAATCATTATTTGTAATACGATAACCTTTCGTTCCATCCGTCAATGCACCGCCCCCTGAGATATACATAACATCTACCGGTTTTGTTGCTTCCGTCACCGTTGTGGTATTAAATACGGCGATACCAAATGCGTTACCACTATTCGCCATAAGTCCACCGGTTTTGGTTCCTATACCATCAAAACCATCTTTTGCAACGTAATCATAATTTACGACCCATTTTGCATTAGAAATATCCGTTGAGCTTGAGCCATTGATCAATTTATATTTTCCACCTACATAGAAATACTGTCCCTTTGTAACAGTTCCAGAAGTAATATTCAGCTTATAGGTCCGCATTCCTCCGGTTGCCCAACCTTTTGCAGGAACACCTGTCGGCGTAGATGCATTGGCATTATTACTGACAATGACAGCATAGGGTGTCTTCGAGAAGTCAATATCTTCAATTGCCAGAAGCTGAATATATTCATAATTCCCATCCCCACCTTTTACGTCGCTGGCAAAACCTGAAATAGCCGCAGGGGTGTGTTCAATCACCGAACTCAGCTCCTGAATATCCGATTCTTTACGTAACACCTCATAAGGAATTAGTTTACCTTCAGCATCCTGTTTACTAAAGATCACTCCAAAATAATTCGCCAAAACACTTAAATTTCTCTTGGCAAATTTCGCGGATGACTTAGTCTCCAAATTTAAATTACCAAACCCATCATTCAGAGTTTTCTGCCCTTCTAGAATATCTCCGGCTACAGGCAATGGGTTAAAACCGCCCTTTACGATCGCAACCAACGTACTTTCATATTTATCTGGATTTGCCAAAATATCTTTTGCAGTCACTCGATTATTGGGGATTGGCTTATCCGAAGCGATTTTTACAATACTTGATTCAGCAACGTTTTTCAGTTGAAGAATACCATTTTCCCTGGTTAGTTCGCTACCAACAATATTGATTTCCAAGGAATCCCCTATCACGTAATTTTCCGCGGCCTTCCCCAAGGGGATCGTTATACCGCGCAACTGTCGTAGGCGTCTTCGGTCCTGTATGACCAAGTAGCCATCAGGAAAGTTTCCCTCCCGATGATCGGAAACAACAACACCAGCAATTGTTGTAGATCCATCCAAATTATCTTGATTGATTTGTACAGGTTGTCCTTTATAAATGTTCCTGACGTCAAAAATTCCGATATACGAACTAACTACCCCACCTGGATAATTTCCGTCTTTGCTACAAGAGCCGAGAGCTAGTGCGCTCATGAATCCTGTTATTATGTAAAAAATATATTTTTTCATTATCTACGCATTAAAATTATAAAAGCCATTATCGTCTCTGCCACCATACTTTCGTATTAATCTCATCAGCACCTTGCTGTGCGATAGCTAGCTTATAGTTTGTTGGATTTGCCGATTGGACATAAATTGGATACTTCAAACGGGCAGGCATCTCCCCGCCATTTTTTAAGCCAGTTCCCTTTGGCAACAAAGGATAGCCTGTCCTCCGAAATTCAAACCATTGCTGACAGTCTACAAATAATAGCGCATAATACTTCTGTAGATGAATCATTTCCATCTTTTTCTCAAAACTGTAGCTTTCGTCCCAATTTATATCGCCATTATTTAAGTAATCCTCGATAGATTCGGTATAAGTCGGAAGCCAAGTTGTAATACCTTTCATAACACCGTCTTTGTAAAGATCACCCGCCTTATCCGTATAGAATCCTTTCAATGCGAGTTCCGCTTTGATAAACTGCAATTCTGCACAATTCATAATCATTCCTGTCAACGGTTCATTCATCATTGTCTTTACGGGAAGGTTATTCACCGTTTGATCATACGAATAGAAATAGGACTGACGCTCCCACCCCTCACCAGCAGCATAACCACTTGGAATACCGACAAAATTTCCACTCACCGGTGCAATTCCCAAACGATTCACACCATTTGAACCATATGTAGGAATGTTAATCCGTGGATCATTCCAAGCAACCAGATGATCAATAAAATAATTTGCTAAAGATGCTTGGCGAAAGTCCTGTGCTCTAACATCCATGAATGGAGAAATCAAGGGTGACATACCCGTCCAGCGCAGAATAGCCGAATCATCATTACTTGACATAACGGGATAAGAAGATGCATTATCAACTAGAATGTCATTAATTTTTGAACGAACAAATGTAGCAACTGCCGGATCTGATTGTCCGGAAGCCCTGAGTAATAACCGTAAAAATAACGAATTTCCAAACTTGCGCCATTTGCTAACATTTCCATTGTAAATGGGATCATATTCTCCTTTGATTGCCGTATTTTTTGACAACAATACATTGGCAGAATCTAATTTATTAAAGAAATCTAAATAAATTTCCTTTTGTGTATCGAACTTAGGTTCTAAGATGTCTTCGCCCAATCCTCTTAAGGATTCCGAGTAAGGAATATCGCCATAAGTATCGGTCAAAATAGAAAATCCCCAAGTCTGCATAATTAAAGATATCCCACGGTAGGATGCATTATCATTGATACCACCATCCGCTAATTTGTAAATTTCTTTCACATTTTTCAGTTCTGGATAGATGGAATTCCAGGGACCATCGGAAACCGTATTACGTATATCATAACGGAATATGCGATACTCACCATCACTTATACTGACCGTTATCTGCATCAACTCATTATTTAATGAGCGATTACGAGACATATTAGACGCAACAAGATCCCTAAATGCAGGCTGCATTAATTGATATGGATAAGCGTTTACACTGTTATTTGGATTTGTATTAATGTCTTCAAAATTTTTATCGCACGATTGCAAAAACGTTGCAATCGCAATTAGGATCATGCCTATGAAATTGAAAGATTGTTTCATTGTCTATAATGTTAAAAGCCTACAACTAAGTTAAAACCGTAAGTTCTCGTAGAAGGGAATTGAGCAATTTCAAATCCTTTGACAATATCTGTCCCCGACAACGTACCAAATTCCGGATCAAAGTTTGGCCAGTTTGACCAAATCACAAGATTTCTTCCATAAACACCAACTGAGGCCTTTTGTAATTTCAAGCGGTTAACAAAAGCTTTTGAAAATGAGTAATCAAATCGAGCTTCCCTAAACTTGATAAAGTTTGTAGAAAAGGTACTTCCTTCCGCATTATCCTGCCCGTAATGAGAGCGGTAATATTCATCCACATTGGTTGCAATGATATCATTTTTACGATAAGTACCGTCCGGATTTTGCACGACACCATTTCCGATAATTCCACTATAACGTCCTGGTAGGGTATTTTTTGTTTTTCCTTGTTCGGCCAATTTATAATGCGTCAAGGAATGGGCAACCCCACCAAATTGTGCATCAAACAATAAATTCAGTCGGAAACCTTTATATCTAAATTCATTACCTAAACTTACTTTTCCTTTAGGAATTGTATTCCCTAAGTAAACCACATCATCGGTCAACAAAGCTACACCGCTTTTACTATCATAAATAATTTGTCCATCTGGAGATCTTTTATAACCAATACCATATAAATCGCCCATTGACCCACCTACTTTTGCCACTAACTGACCACCTGCTACAGGTCCTGTCTGAAGAATCATAGCCGAGTCGGCCAAGGACATAATTTTGTTCTGATTCGTAGAGAATGTCGCGAATACTTTCCAATTAAACCCATCTTTAATTTTAATTGGAGTACCATCCATGGCCAATTCTATCCCTTTATTTCTAACCTCCCCTGCATTGACAACTTTCTGCCTACCACCGGTAGAAGCATCAATAGTCCTTCTCAGTTGTTGATCCCGTGTATTACTCTGATAAACAGCAACATCAAAACCAAATCTATCCTTAAACATACGCACCTCTGTACCAAATTCGATGGATTGTGTACGTAACGGTTGTAAGTAAGGATTTACAATCAATGTTGGAACCTGTAGCCCGCCAGGATATTGGCCACCAGCATTTTCATAAGAAAAATCAATTATATAAGGATCATTGCCACCACTTCCCACACCTGAAATCGAGCCCCGCAGTTTCGCATAATTAATAGCCTTTGGCAATTTCCATAATTCTGAAGCGATTAAACTTGCATTTAAGGATGGGTAAGTAAAATATTTTTTCTTATCTGGTGCCATTGCAGACGCCAATGTACTTGCCCAGTCAATACGATAAGTCCCGTCTAAATATAAAAAGTTCTTATAGGCTGCGGTAAAAAGTCCATAGACACCATTTCTTTGCACATGACTTTTATAAGGTAAGTTAAGAATAGGTCCTTTTGCATTGGCCATTACATAAACTCCTGGATAAGTGAGAGAGTCTGCACGCATTTCATCTTTATGATAACGATTATCATTCGTACTACCACCAACTGTTCCAGACACTTTCCAATCTTTGTTTATCTCATTTTCATATTTTAATAAGAAATCCAAATTAGTTTCCCGTGATGAAATGGACTGGGTTCGGTAACTACCATAAGGCATTTTTGCCCCCGCATCGTAAGGCCTTTTTTGTTCCCTATTCTCATAAGCCATGTCCAAAGAACTTCGCAACATCAAATTCCAATGTTTATTAAACTGATAATTGGCTTGAACATTCCCCGTTACCCCCTGGCGATCAGTACCATTGATAAACTCTCGAGATATAGCATACGGATTTTCAGGATAGGAAGAAAATGGATACTTGATTTTCTGTCCCTCTGCCCCTTGCACCCAATAATCCTTCAACCAATTCATATCCGCATTTGGCTGCCAAAAAATAAACCAATACATCAAAGACTGGTTTCCATATCCAGCTCCGGGCAGATTATCAGACCATTTATTCGTATAATTTACCTTCGCATTGATCTGAAGCTTATCGCTTACTTTTGAATTGACAGACAACGCTACGGTGTTCCTTTTATAACCCGTATTTGGAACGATCCAGGTATTATTTACATTGGTCGCTGAAAACCGGGCTGATGTTTTATCTGTTCCACCGTCTATACTCACCGAATTGGTGAATGTTTTTCCGACATCAAAAAAAGACTTCAAGTTATTATACGGACGCCAAAGCGTCCGTTCCGTTCCGACTTTTTGTGTAACCGGATCGTATTGGTAGAAATATTGACCATCAAATTTCGGTCCATAGGAGGAACTTGTCCCAGAAGTGCTCGTACCATCTTCTGTTGTACCATAAGAATAATAATCAGCACCATCCAATCCCTGTCCATATTCATACTGTAAATCGGGCATACGGTTAATGGCTTCAAGCGAAGTATTGGAATTTACTGTAACCCCGATACCTTTTTTACCTTTTGCACCAGACTTAGTTGTGATCATAATAGCCCCATTTGCACCACGTTGTCCATACAAGGCCGCAGCACTGGCCCCTTTTAGCACCGTTATATTTTCTATATCCTCCGGATTGAGATCATCTATACCCGACCCGTAGTCAGCAGGCATATTATCGGATCCTGTACCATAAGCACTTTCACCGGAATTTGCCGTCTTACGTCCGCTTCCTTCATTTACAACGACACCATCGACAACGATCAATGCCCCAGGGTCTCCATTCAAATTCGTCTCACCTCTTAAAATAATTTTGGTAGAGCCCGTAGGACCAGCATTTGAACGCATTAAATTCAATCCAGCCACTTTTCCCGACAACGCGTCACTCCAGTTATTGGAAAGCGCATCAGTTAATTGTTCGCCTTTCACGACTGTTGTCGCATACCCTAACTCTCTCTCTTGCCTTTTAATCCCCAATGCAGTGACCACAACCTCATCAAGTGCTTCAGATGTTGGATTTAATCCAATATGGACATTGCCTTGAGCGGCCTCGTAAGTACGCGTCTGGGCCTCATAACCGATCATCTGAAAACGGATTTCCCCCCCTACTTCTATATCTACCTCAAAATTACCATTCCGATCCGTAGCACCCTTCGTCACTCCACCTGAAAGTATCGATACTGAAGCCAGTGGCTCCTTGGTTTTATTATCGACAACTTTTCCTTTGATTTTAATCTTCCCTTGATTAAAATAATGAAAAACGCCGTGGCCCTGTTCTAACGGAACTGCTGCCCCAGCTACATCCATATTGCAGGCAATTGCTAATGCCGCAAATAGCACTTTCGAGGAGGAGTGCCTCAGATTAATTTGGATAGGGTTAATACTAAACATAGTTATTGGTGTAAATTGTTAATTTTCAATTTGGCACAAAAATATATCCCTAACAAAAAGTTTGCTTTAACTTAATGTTTTCTTTTTGTTAACAATTATTTCGAATAGTATTTCTTTTCGTCACACTATTACGATTTAAAATTTTAATAAAATGCCTTGAAGTCCATTAAAAAAGGGTTTTCATGCATTAGGCACGCTTTTGAAGCGCTGTTTCCTTGGTTATTTTTTATTTTCAAATCGAAAATAATTAATAATATTTAAAAAACGAAATAAATCGAAATTATTTAAATATCGATTAAACAAAAAAGAGCCCCCAAAAAAAGACTCTTAAATTAATTGAAAACCAATAAAATACAGCAAAAAATAATGCAATCACTAAAAACAAAAAAAGTCTAAACTTTCGTTTAGACTTTCTATTATGAAATAAACCTATTCGTTATCGTTTTTCGAAACTCCATTTCACATAATTAATGTTCTTGTCATCAGCTAAATACTTCCGCTCGTAGTATGTTTTAATGGATAATACGTTATCCACCAAGTCTGAATGGTAAAGATCCGTCGTTTCTTTATATTTTTTCAAATGCTGTAAATCGATCTGCTCCAGTGTGTAAGCATAGAAACCATCGTTATCTGTTTTCAAATTCATCATCCCCTCAGGTTTCATAATGATTTTATAACGATCTAAAAACTTTGGCCCCGTCAATCGTTTCTTTTCACGACTATCTTGCGGTTGCGGATCCGGAAAGGTAATCCAGATTTCATCAATTTCATTTTCAGCAAAATGTTCAAGGATAGTCTCAATTTGTATCCGAAGAAAAGCAACATTCCGAATTCCATCTTCCAAAGCTGTCTTGGCTCCACGCCAAATACGATTGCCTTTAAAATCGATACCGATGAAATTTTTCTCCGGAAACAATCTCGCTAGATTAACAGTATACTCACCTTTACCACAAGCAAGCTCCAAAACAACTGGATTATTGTTACCAAATTGCTTCTCAGCCCATTTTCCTTTATATTCTTTGCCTGCGTCGAGTTGGATTACATTTTCAAAAGTAGCAACTTCAGCAAATTTACGTAGTTTGTCCTTTCCCATTTTTTAATAAATATCCGGCAAAAATAACCTTATATTCCCGCTAAAAAAAATAAATCTGAGGGACAGCACCAATACCGCCAATTGCGGAACAATCTGAAGTCCGATAGCACACACATGAATGAATAAATCGCCCTCATAGCGGCGAATTATATTGCATATAAAAAGCAATTTATCTAAGTTTGCAGGAATCAATAACTTATCGTGGAGAAAGACGCTAAAATTTATATAGCAGGCCATCGTGGAATGGTCGGATCGGCAATTCATCGCAAATTATCGGAACTTGGGTACAACAATATAGTCACACGCACATCTTCCGAATTAGATTTGCGCAACCAGCAAGCGGTCGCTGATTTTTTCGATCAGGAAAAACCTGACTATGTTTTCTTAGCAGCAGCCAAAGTTGGAGGGATCATGGCGAACAACACCTATCGCGCAGATTTTATCTACGAGAATATGGCTATACAGAATAACGTCATCAAATCTTCCTACGATAATAAGGTTAAAAAATTAATGTTCTTAGGTTCAAGCTGTATCTATCCAAAAATGGCACCACAACCTTTGAACGAAGATATGCTACTTACGGGCATACTGGAACCTACAAATGAGCCCTACGCAATCGCTAAAATCGCCGGAATAAAAATGGCAGAAGCTTTTCGAGATCAGTATGGATGCAATTATATCTCCGTTATGCCAACGAATCTTTACGGAATTAACGACAATTACCATCCGCAAAACTCACATGTCTTACCGGCCTTGATCAGAAGATTTCATGAAGCTAAAATCAATCAGCTCCCTGAAGTTATTATCTGGGGAACAGGAACCCCCTTACGGGAATTTCTCTTTTCCGATGACCTGGCAGATGCCTGCGTATTTTTAATGAATAATTATGACGAGAAACAATTTGTCAACATTGGCATTGGCGAAGATCTAAGCATTAAGGACCTTGCCGAATTGATTAAAGACGTTATTGGTTACAAGGGAACTATTTCCTTCGACAGTTCCAAACCAGATGGAACACCACGAAAACTCATGGATGTCTCAAAACTGCACGCACTGGGTTGGAAACATCAAATTAACCTCCGGGAAGGCATCCAACTAGCTTATGCGGATTTTTTGGAAAAAGAAGCAAACGCTTCCGAATAAATCCAACACGATCGCATTAGTAGGTTTCGCTATAGGAAGGAATTCCGTACTCGTTAACCTCATCCTTGATAACCGCATTTTCAGCTTGGGCAGCTTTATTTTTCTTCTTTTTGGGACGAATAAACTGTGTTAACTTGCTAAGGAGACCACTGATTTTATCTTGATTGATCTGGCCGACAGCACGCTCTGACAATAGCAACATCAACGCTTTCTTAAAAACACCGGTATTTTTTAGGAACAACCTATTCATCACAAAAGGCACGCCGATACGTAAGGTCTTCGTTAGCCAATCGGAATCTGGATTGCTACTTTTAGAGAACAACTGCTGGACAATATTTACCCCCGGTATATTATCTTTTAATGTATTGAAAAAGCGAATTGGGGCCTCTATTTTATTGTTGAGTAAGGTAAATTGAGTCTTAAGATAGACTTCTTGCTCATTCTTAAGGGCTTTCAAACGAGAAATCTCAGCCTTAAGCTCTTGTAGGTTACGTATTTTCGTATGTTTATTGTTCATTTGTAGCCCTTTCTCTATCAAGTTTTTCCTTCTGTAGATCTTCTTCCTCCTCCTCAATCTCATCGTTCCATTTAGCCAAAAAACGGCGGATAGAAAGATCCATAAATTTGGACTCTAACATCGGCTCAAAAACCCGTATTAAGATAATAATCACCAAGAAAATACCCGCTGTCGCCAAAAAGCCCAAGGAATAACTCCCCAGTAATTCTCCGAGCCAAAAACCCAGTGCCAGGCATAAAAAAAACAGGACAAATAACGTGAATATCAGCTTTGTCGCATCAACCACAAGGCTAGCGATCAATCGAGAAGAACGCTCAATTGTCTTTAATTTGACAAGCTTAAACTGGGAGTCAATGTACTCTTTGGTTTTTTGAAAAGTACCACTAAGTGAAAATTTTTCTTCTTCCATGCATCTTAAAATTATTCAGGCTATTTCAATGTCTAGTTTATAAAACGAATCCTGTTTCGGCCCAACGCCCGCAACTTCAATCCTCTATCCTAAAAAGAAAGGTGTTATCGTAAAAATCTATCCTAGAAATAGCCTGATGATATGTATTCTACACCAATTATTCATACGAATAATTTGCGAACTATGCATGTTCGATGATATCATCATCTAGCACTTCTTCGGTCTGATTTAATTTTCCTTTTAATGTAGAAACAATTTTCTCTTTAAAATCATTCAATTGATCGAATTGTTCTTCCGCTCTCTCACGAATAGCATCACTCAAATCGCTTAATGAATCATTGATTTTATCTCTCGTATCCGACCCCTTGTCTGGAGCAAATAAAACTCCCAAAGCTGCACCTGCAGCAAGACCCGCTAACAACGCCAAAGCTACTTTACTTGTGTCATTCATTTCTTTTTCGTTTTAAAGTTCTAATTCTATTACGATGAATCTAGTCCTCGTTAATAATACAATTAACAGAGCAAATCGTTTGCCAAACGCGGCATTTAATCCATTATTTACAAGAAACTATATCTTCCAATATAATCATTTTTTGATAAACTTCGATTGACTTTCAATAATTCACCAAACAATTATTAACCCGTTCAGTTTTTTAGTATCTTTAAATCAACCCATTATAAAAATTATGCTAAATAAAACCTATTGCAGTGCTGTCTATGGAATCAATGCCTGCACAATTACCGTTGAGGTAATCGTATCTACAGGCCTACATTATTATATTGTAGGATTGCCTGACAATGCTGTAAAAGAAAGCTTAAGACGTGTCGAAAGTGCCATTACTTCCTGTCAACTTCACATGCCACGTCAAAAGATTGTTGTCAACTTGGCACCTGCAGACCTTCGCAAAGAAGGTTCCAGTTACGACCTATCAATCGCAATCGGCATATTGGCCTCCTCCGGGCAAATGACAAATGAGCTTCTGGCAGATTATCTCATTTTAGGAGAACTATCATTAGACGGAAGCATTAAGCCCATCCGCGGTATTTTACCCATCACCTTACAAGCCCTGAAAGAAGGCTTTAAAGGGCTTATTTTACCACAAGAGAACGCAAAAGAGGCCGCTATTGTCAGGGGAGTCGATGTTATCGGAGTAGAGAATCTCAGCCAAGTTGTCGATTTCCTAAATCATAAGCTGAAAATTGAACCAACAAAAGTTGATATTCAAACTTTCTTTCATACCGATACAGCGAATTACGATGTCGATTTCTCGGATGTTCAAGGACAGGAGAATATTAAAAGGGCACTGGAAATTGCCGCTGCAGGCGGTCATAATCTTATTTTAATAGGTCCCCCAGGCGCAGGAAAAACTATGTTGGCCAAAAGATTACCGACGATACTTCCACCCCTCAACATGACTGAATCATTAGAAACCACCAAAATACACTCTGTATCTGGAAACCTGAAGACCAAGGAGTCTCTCTTGACTACACGGCCATTTCGCTCTCCGCATCATACCATATCCGACGTCGCCATGGTAGGTGGGGGCTCCAATCCGCTGCCTGGTGAAATCTCACTAGCACATCATGGCGTACTGTTTTTGGATGAATTACCGGAATTCAAACGCAGTGTACTCGAGGTCATGCGGCAGCCTCTCGAATCGCGACAGATTACCATATCAAGGGCAAAACTTACGGTGGATTATCCGGCTAGTTTCATGCTGGTAGCGGCCATGAACCCCTGAAGTTGTGTGGACTTGTTTGTTTAGAGGACAAAGGAAGATGGGAAACACCAATATTAATAGTGTCCTGTCCTATGGTTATATATTCGGTAATCGTTTCAACAAGAGCTCGCTTTTGTGGGAAAAGCATTCTCGGCCAATCGTTATATAGTTTCTTAGCTCCTTGTAACACATAATCACTTGACGTAAGTTGAACCCGTTTCAAGTCTATATCTGCTTGTAATTTCGGATTAGATTGATCCAATTGTTGAACTTGTGTGACAAGTGGTTGGTATAATTCTGCAAAATGTTCTTTGTCGAGCTCGCTCCTAAGAGGAACCAATTCATCCATTTTCTTTCTTATTTGAGCCCGTTTTTTTACTGCCGCTGCATATAGCCTTTCTGTTTCTCTTAGTTCTGCTTCAAGTTCTTCTATATATATTTGCGGATGTAAATCATTTAGGTACCCTTTAAGTAATCGATGATAAACTTCGTCCATATCTTTAACGGGAATATTGTTCTTGCATTTTTTGCATGTGAATTTTTTAACCGAACTTAGTACATACATCGAGGTACCACATTCACACTTCACGAATCCGGCGAGTAGATACTCTGATTTTCTTCCAACTCTTTTTCTTTTCTTTGCTTGTTCGTCAAGTATTGCATTGCACTTCTCCCATAATTCTTTATCAACGATGGGTGGACATGGGATTGTAATCCATTCATCTTCCGGTTTGATAACCCATTGCTTGCCCTCACCCAAACTTTTCGTATAGTTTGCAATGCGGAGACCTTTGGCGGTGGTATCACGTAACAGGCGATCTACAGTAGTGTCCGAGAAACGTGCGCCATTCCGAGTTCTATACCCCATTTGGTTCAAGGTATGAGCAGTTGTTTTCTTACGCTGACAATCCAAAAATATCTCGTACAACAACTTACGAACGGGTGCTTCTTTCTCGTCAATTACCAAAGTCTTATCCTGCCATTTGTATCCAAAACTTGCCTGTCCACCGAGAGGTTTACCCATCCGTGCCCGAATAGGTACAGAAGCAGCGACACGGCTGGAAATCTCCTCACGTTCCCATTCTGCCATTGCAGCAACAAGAGTAAAGAACAACCTCCCTGCCGGAGTGCTGGTATCTATCTGTTCTGCCAATGAAACTAAATCTGCTCCCTCTGTTCTAAAGATTTCTCCAAATTCTAAGAGCTCCTTAGTGTTTCGGGCAAGACGAGCAAGTTTGGAAAATACCAAACCTGATATACGCCCACTTCTTAAATCGCTAAGCATTCGTTGTGCTTCGGGATGGTTCATAACAGATTTACCCGATACGGCTTCAAGCCTATATACCTCGGCTACCTGCCAATCTCTCGATTCGGTATAATATCTTGCCCGTTGCTCATGATGCTCTGGACTATCGTCCTTAACCTGCATGTCGGTGGATACACGTATCCAAATACCAACTTGTTTTTTGTGTTTCATCATGTGGTGAATTGTTTTTGTTAGCTAAATATAACTAAAAAAGCGGTTATACACAACAAAAACCAGTCTTTTCAAGTCATTAGAAAGCGATATTTTTGATACAAAATATATCTATTTTTTGATCGGCTTTTTCATGATATTTTCAATAATACCACGTTTGATTCTTCTTTCTTCGTCTGTAACTTCAATGTATACTACAGTCACCCTATATCTTTTAACCGATTCTTTGGTAAGGGTAACTTTTCGGCCAAAAGTTACTTTCTTGTTGTCCTGATAATTTGCTTTTTCTATTGATTCAATTTGTGAGGTTTTTTCTTCGTTTTTCATCGGGGAGTGTCCTTTACGAGTGGTAGATTAAAACACCTTAAATGAAAAAGAGCCGCACATAATGGCGGCTCTAATAAAGATGTCGGTTAATGCTTCTAATAAAACTTTGGAATTTTTGGCCTTTGATGTTGTTACCTTTCTTTAGATATAACTTTATCAGTAGGTTAGGCTTATCTTCCCCTGCCTCGGCTTCTTGTAACTTCTTGGTCTTCTTCCCTTGTAGGGTTGAGCTCCCGATTTTTCTTACCGACGATTTGCTTTAAGACAAAGAATTGATGATTATCAAGTTTCCCCATATAAGCTTCTTGCAGCAAAGATTGATCTGCTTTACGGAGTTCATCCGGGGAAGTACAGTTGTTGATGGACTGGCGGATTTCTTCACCTATATGGGAAAGTGCTTGTTTTTGATGGCAAACATAAATATAGTTTGATTTAATGCCCCAAGCTGAACATTCAAGGGTATAATTAACGTCAAACTTTTCTGCGATTTCGCTTAAATCCCGTATTGGTGGGAATTGTTTTGAATCGAAATACAGCGTATTATCTTGTACAAGAATAGCTTCAAATGGCGGGCTGTCAATGGGCATTTGTTTAAAATGCGATAATATGTTTTCGCTGTTTTCTCCCTTGAAAACAACGACATTATAAACGTACGTATTCATATTTTAAGTCCGTTATCTTGATCTACCCCTTTTATTGTTATTATCGTCTACATCGGGGATTGTACCATATCTGATATTCTGAATTGTGGGCTTTACGTATTGTTCTTCTTTTAAACCAGAGGCCTTAATGATACTTTCGGGAATATTCGTGTTTAAAAGTTTATTCCCGTCCTTTAGCTTAGGCAGAATTTTGTCCTTAATCGTTTGTAGGACGGTTTGAGGGCCTTTAGGGTGAGCCAGAACGTTAACAAGTGGCAGGTTAAAACTAATAGCACCGTAGGATTGATCGGGTATTCCGTAAACTATCCCTTTTAACATTGTTTTATTCAATTTTGCGTTGAATTTAGCTGTTTCCTTTTTCTCGATGTATTTATTCAGTTGTTCATCGATATAATGTTCAAGATCCATATCAACCGAAAATGCATCCATGTATTTGTCGGCAGGGTATTCAATCGGTGGTAAACTCTTACAGTATTCCTCCGCTTGACGGATTAACTCACGTCCTTTTTCGTCTTTTGCATAATAATCGGTATTACCTCCATGCCCCTCATTTTTGGCATAGCCTGCGTGAACGCCATTTATATACAAATTAGCGGTAAAGGCTTCCGTTTCTTCACTAAGCTGGACACTGTGATAAATGCTCTTTAATTCGATTTTCATAATGAATTGATTAAATGATAAATTGTTGCCTGTTTTCTTTCGTTATAATTGACACGTTACAAAAACCCCTGACCCAATTAAGGATCAGGGGTGCGGGTGGTCTCTGGCTCAGATTAACCCGTTTATAAAGGATTGATAGAACGTTTCAAATGGCGCTTTTGGTTTATGTGTTCGGATACCCGAACGGATACCGGATATTTTTTCAAAACGGCTTAATGAAAAAATGCTTATTGGAATACGGTATTTCTTTTTGTTGTAATAAAACTCTCCGTGGTCATCGGCCAGACGAAACCTTGCGTTTTTACCGAGTTGCCACGTTGCCACTTTGCAATCAGCTACACGGCCACTTATTCCGCTATCGAATACGGCATGAATTTTAGCGTTCGGGAATAGGTTTTTAAGCCAAGTAAACTGGTCTTTAGTTGGCAGTAAACCCAAAGAAGCAAATGCACTCAAACAGGGCGGATTAACCCAATTGGAGTGATAATGGCAAAAGCACAACAGATCGCTTGCTGAATGACCGATAAAAAGATGGGTGACGGATACAGGTAAGCCGTCCGTCACCAACCACATCCCTTTACAGACAGGGATACGGACACCGTTTTCACTCCAATGTTCTTGGGCCAATACCTGATTTTCCAATGTATAAGGAAACTGAATGTTATCCTCGACTATATTGATATGTGGTGCAAAGAAGTTCCGTACTTCGGACTTCAATCGGAGAAATACCATTACCTCGCAACGCCACGTCCGTAGCTTCTGCTTTCCTGTTTATCACGAAGATTTAGCACGAGGTCTTGAACGGTTTTCTCATTGCCTTTGTCATTTTGTTTTTTATCGGCCATCATTATATCTGTCAATGCGCGGTTATATCCCTCACTATATCCCTCGCTCTGCGGTTCAAACCTACCTTTTAGGTTATTGATACCTCGGAAAACCAAGTAAGATATACCGCCGTCCAAAAGCACCGATAGGATGAGCCGTTTTCGGTCTGAACGGATACCCTTGTTGTCAGTCGCCGAATGCTGGATTTTCGTTCCATCTGTGAGTTCTACCACCTCACCGTTGCGGAAAGCCTCCTGTTGCTTTTCCGAAAGTTCTTCGCCGTTTACTCGGATTGGGGCCTGCACTTCTTCGGGTTCATACGCCACAAATTCCCTTGTTAGGTCGTCATATTCAATGATGACTTTTTTCTTTTTGTTACCGTCAATCTCCTGTTCCTTACTGACTACGTGCTGTTCTCCTGCGATCAAGGCTTTTTCCTCGTCATCGCTCAATAATGGATGCCATTGTGGTTCTCGGTAAATGGGATGTATGTTTAGCTGGACATCGCCGAGCTCATTCCGGCTAAGGGATAGCTTTGCATCCAGTTGGCGGATGGCAAGCCCGTCGATGTTCAGACCTGCCATGCTCAACATATCGGTTCTTCTTCCTGCAAGCAGGGCATCGATATTCTCCGGACTGATGCTGAACCCTCCGTCTTTGTAAAGCCCCAATTTTTCAAGTTCATTTAGGGGCATTTCATTTTCGTTGATGGGATATTTCATGATGTAATTGTTTGTTAAGTTTTAGATCTTATCTTCTGATACCATAGGCGGCAACAGCCTCCTTTTCGGCATGTACCGGGCGGTGCAGGTCTTCACTTACCTTAACAGCATCGGGATGCTGTTTGGCGTGGAGCAGGGAACCGTATAACCGATCAGTTTTCGACAGTGGGAAAATATTTCCTGTAGTTAAGTCTTCCACACGCATACGGCCACGTTTCAGATGACCTTGCACTTTGTAGACGGTATTGTTATAAGCAATTTCATCACCTATGGACAGGCTGCTTTCTTTTGTCCTTTGTGATCTTGCGTCGGTCTGTACTTCGGCCTGAATATTTGCGGCAGCTTTGATCTCCCTTTTTTGCTCAAATGCCAAAAGGTAATTAAGGATTTTTTCCGCATCGGCAGCGGCGGCATGTATTTCAAAAGGTGTGTCACGCAATATCTGTATCCAACTGTCCACGTAAGCAACGTGCTGGCCCGGATCATGGCCTATGTTGAGTTCCTGACCGATAAGCATCGAAGCGATTTCGGCACGGAGTTCCTCGCGGGCATAACCCTCTGTGCCAAAACTGTCAACCATACTTCTGTCCAGACGGTCTTTATGTCCCGTCCAATGGCCGAGCTCATGGAGCAGGGTGGCATAATACTTATCCGATGCATCGAATTGTTCCCGCATGGGCATGGTGATACTGTCGAGTGCCGGACTGTAATAGGCTCGATCTCCTGATTTGTGGGTTATGTCTGCTCCCGAAGCCTGAATGATATTTTCCGCTCTTTGGATAGCGTCCCATTGGAATTGCTTTACTTCGGGTTTTACCAAAGCCTCTATGCCGTCGATCTGCTCGGCATTGAACACCCATGCACTGGTAATGATTGCCCTGTTCAGACCTACTTTGGCTTTTACGGGTTTACCCTTTTCATCCAAAATCGGTTTGCCCTGTTCATCTCTTTTGGTAACAAGTTCATGGGTTTTGACAAATTGGATCAAGGATGCTTTTTCGCCCTTTCGTACTTTCCAACCGTTTGTCGAAGCCTGATTGAACGTCATCCAACGCGGGTCTTCTCGGTCTGACGATAACAGCGACAGGCTGTTAATACCTTTGTAACGGTTACCCGTAATCGCATTATAGGGCAGTTCAAATGCTGGGCTATTGCTGTTCCACGGCTTCTGCCACGGTGCCGTACCCTGTTCAAGTTTCTTGATGATGTTCTCCGCAACTATTTCATGCAGGGATTTTGAATTTTTACTGCTCATCTTCGTCCACCTCCGGGGATTCGTCTTCCGGCCATTCGTCGGCGCATTCCACGCCATAAATGGCCGCTTCCGCGGGTGTTAGTCCAATGTCCTCACCACTGGCCAGAACACTTAATTTTTGTTGCAGTGATCTTAAATGATAGTCCATATTATTCGATGTTTAAGGATTGATCTGATTGTTCTCTTAACCTGTGCAGGAATTTCAAAGGGTCAAGGAATTTACCGTTGAATTTCACCGAAAAATGCAGGTGTTCTCCTGTCACCCTGCCAGTGCTTCCAGTGATGGCGATAGGTTGTCCAGCTATAATCGTATCACGCGGTGAAACGAGTATATGGGAAAGATGCCCGTAAATGGTTTCTACTTCGCCGTGTGCTATACGTATGTACTTGCCGAGCAACTTATGTTTTCCAATTTCTTTAACCCAACCGTCAAGTACATTGAAAACGGGATCGGAACGGGCAGCAAAGTCAACACCATTGTGAAAATCATATTTCCCTGTCACCGGGTGGGTGCGCCAACCAAAAGGCGAAGTAACCTTAAGGTGGGATAATGGTAGGGAAATTGAAAGTTGTGCTTTAGCTCCTACCGGAATGACAAAAACGAGCGATATAACGAATATTTTGGTAAGGGCTTTTTTTATCGTAATCATCTCGCCCTCCCTGTCTCTTGTTTCTCGTGGCTTTGTTGTTGGTCAACCGACCGTCGTAATTTCTCATGTAGCGGAATCGTGCTTATCGATAAAATCGTTTGGTTGCTTAATGCAATTTCAAGTGCCTGTGCAAGCGCGTTTATTGATCCGTTTCGCAAACGGTCATCAATTTCCATAAGGGTGACAAAATCTTTTTCGTCCAGTTTTTTGAAACTGTCCTTGACAAGAGTGTATAGTTCTTCTTGCGGCTTCAATACCAAAAGTGCATCCGTGGCGTAAAGACTTTTTTTGCCATCTCCAAAGGCTACGGTGATTTCATCTTTTTTTAGTCTTGTGTCTGTAATGACCCCTATTTGACTTTGGCGGAGATAGGGATCGTATGTCAATTGCGGGTTCACTAAAACCAATTGGCCATGTAATTCTTCCATAGTTTTATGTTTTAATTAAAAAAGGGTTCAGGTTTTTACTTCTTGAATACCGGGTTCATGGTACCCTTTGGTTGGAGAATTTGATCGTCATCGTTCATAGGAATAAATTTTTCGACTATTTCTTCAACTTCCCTGTTGATACGGAAAAAATTGTCCAATAGGATTTCTTCTTTTCGATCACCAAAGTCGTAATAGGTCGGCAGTTCCCGATAATTTGCTTCTTCTTTTTTGATGGCTTCCATGTCCAGATTGACACGGCAGTTTACCGCGGTGGTCTCGTATTTGCCCGTATAGGTTTCCATCGTATCACGGGCAACGATGCCGACAATTTCACCCGCTTTCAGTGATGCTATCTTTCCGGCGGGTATCAGCGGTTCAAGCTTTTCATTCAGGGACAGTGAGGTTTTCGTACGGTCGATGCTTAGGCTTTCTCCCGTCTGTTTGACCTTGCCAAACAAACGTTCCAGCCATTCTAACGTTTCTTTGCTCCTGACCGCACCGGACAGCACATTACCCATAATGGACGTGATGGTTTCGGCCGTTTCCTTGCCGTATTGTTGGCGTAACATAGGCAACTCCTGAAGCCCCAAAACGACCCCAGAAAAATTGGATCTGCTTTGTGCCACAAGTAGGTCAACACGGTGAATATAGAGGCTTGTGGCCTCATCCACCACTAAACCGATGGGTAAATTGCCTTTCGTATTGATAAGTTTTGTCACCCGATTAAGTACCACCGACAGGCAAGCGGAGTTGATGCTCTGGGTTCGCGGGTCATTGGCAAGCACCAGAACACCGGGGTGTTTGGGGTTGCTGACTTGAAGCTCAAAATCATCCGCACCGAAAACCCAAAACGTTTCTTTGGTGGCCATCCGGCTGATAAAGATTTTTAGCGTTCCAACTTGCCCCTCCAACTGATCGTACGATTTCGCCTTGTAGGCGGACAGGAACGGCGACAAAAGGGAAGCAAGCTCCCCATTACTGAACAGCACCGTAAAAATCTCTTCATACGACAGATTAAGAAAGGCAAGTACATGGGGCAGACTGGAATAGCGTCCATCTTGATAGCTACTGAAAAAGTAAATACAGGCGGCAAGGAAGTTGATCGCAGACTGTGTAAAGAATTGATCGCTACCACCGCTTTTGTCTCCCTTTTTCAACGCTTCAACGAGCGCTTCGGCAGTTTCCGAAGCATCTGCAAGGGTATTAAGATACTCCCGTTTCAAAGGGTTTACCCGTCGGCTCTTTTCGGGTTCATTGAGGTTGATAACGTGGAAGCGGTAATTCTTGCACCGACCGTTCTGCTTGGCAAGCAGGTAATGATAATAGGCAATCTTGCCGAGATCGGGGTATTTCAGATCGTATAGGCACATGGTGAACGAATTGGCCAGCATTTGGCGGATGATCGGCATGATGATCCCAAACGATTTTCCACTGCCCGGAACCCCGCAAAGAAGCAGGCCCCTAAAAATATTTTCAATTAAAATATACCCTCTACGGACTTTTCCTTTGTAATAGAACAAAGTCGGAATATTGATTGCATACGGGCTTACGACGGGTTCGGTCGGTTGCATAAAGGATTCTTCTTCGACGTTCCAGCGATCCTTTCCCAGATTGGAGCTTATGATCTTGGATACATTGTCCATTGCCATGTGTACCAAAATCGCACCCGCAAAAGCACTCGTGACATAGGCGAGGTCATACCAACCTACCGATTGCCATATCGGGGCTGCTTCACGTCCCTGCAACCATAGACCAGAAAAAAGGATGAGCATCCCCAATGCCAAAGGATATACGATCTGGGTCTTGGGATTAAGGTCTTTTTTCTTTCGGCTCAATGTTCCGACGGACACCAGACAGATCAGCACGAGTGTAAAGAGTTTGCTGTTTATCAGTTCGGCATAGAACGGCACCCTCGAAAGTCTCTCGGCAAACAGGAACAACCCGTTATTGGCTGTTCCTGTCAAGAGGAAGCTATCTACATAGAAAAACAGAAAGACTTCGAGGACAACGGATAGGTATATGCCAAATTGCAGGGAACGGTAAAGTCCCTGTTGCTCTTTGGTTTCTTCCATACATTATTTGATTTTCAAAGGCTGGAAGTCTGCCTTTCGGCGGTCTTCCATAAGTGTTTGTAATTAAAAAGCTGGACAAAACCGACTTAAAAGGTGTCGGCTTTCAGAATATCTCCATACTTTATTTTTAGGTTGACCGTACGACCAGAAATCTGTTTTTCGGTGAGCGTTACCCGAAGTACTTTACTGCCGGGAAAGGTGGCCTTTTTTAGTACGAACACATTGCGGTGTCTTTTCTTAAACTCCATCAACGGCTGGTATTGCCACAAGGGTTTAATCTCAACGGTCTGCACGTTCGTTGCTTTGGTGATCTTCTTGTCCTCAATGAAAAACCGGAGTTCATCCACATTGTAAGAAAGGTTTGAGGTATTGGTAAATGATACGTCAAGAAAAATATAATCGCCCAATGTGCTGATACCGTTAAGTACAATGCCTACACCGTATTCCTTTGTGCTTCGTACAGGATTGTGAACACTTTTTGTAAGCAAACCGAACGCAAGGTTTTTCATATTGCTACGGCTCAACCCGATTTCCGAAAGTTCCAAAGGTCGGGTGTGTTCCGGTTTGATTTCCAGCATGGCCGGAATGCTCTCGTCATTAACCCATAATGGGGCGGTTAGGCGGTATTGCGCCACGAAGTTATCGCCCACAATGGTAACCGTTCCAAGTTCATAATCGAGGTGTTCTGTCTGCGTGGTGTCCTCATTCAATTTGATCCGCAACACGTTTTCAAGGGGCAGGTCGCCCGATACATGGTGCGAAGCGATGTCAACGTACTGGATGGGTTCGGGTGAAAGGATATGCACCGTATGTCCACGGTGCAGGCTTAGTTCGGGAAGTGTTCCTAATCGGGTATCCGTAGCCTGTTGACTGTGTGCGGAATATCCGATACAACATAAAAGGAAAAGGATAAGAAAATGATGTTTCTTTTTCATGGTGAAATCTTAAAGTGGTTTTACTGTTTGTAGTTCTGTTGGTTTTGGCGGAGTGCCTGGGGATCGATGAGGTACACCATCGTATTGAATTTCAGTTTGGCCCTGTTCTTCCGTATATGCTTTGATACGGCGGTCGTTGTGGATTGGAACATCCGCTGAATGGCACTCATGACCAACTGGCTGTTGTTTTCGGCCTGTTGTTGCAGGGTAATTCCCTGTGTGGTGTTCCCGCCAAGCTCGCGGCTAAACTCCCTGAATGCTGACGCGGGCACGTACAGTCCGGGGGAACCGTCATTGTCGTAGATTTCGAGCCTCACGGGCAATATATTGTTTTCGTGCATAATGGAAGTGATAGTAAGCAACACCCGTTGTCCTGAAAAACCGGAAATCCTTGCAAATACGTGCGTACCTTTCTTAACGATGTGCTGGCCGACCAATAAGTCATCCATGAGCCGTATCCGTAGACGGGAATCGGCATAACCCGTTATGTTTTCGTCAATGATGGCCTGTATGAAAGTATTATCGCTTTCGGGGCGGATGGTGTTGAATGCTCCCTGACCTGTACCGTATTTGGAAACGGAAAGACGGGGCTGGTTTTCGAGTTCTTTTTTCGCCTCCTCCATGCGTTCACGTTCCTTGCGGGCAGCCTGTTCGTCGGGGTCGTTCGCCCTTGCCATACTGTCCGCATAGGCCATCTGTTTGCGGAAAAGTTCCATCGGATCGGTCTTGTCCGGTTCCGCTTTGGTCGGTTCGGGTTTTCGCTGTAATGAGGAAAGGGCCTGTTGCAATGCTCGGTCTTGATCGTCATTTTCCGAATCTCTATTAGCGGAAAAAGGTCGCTGATTTTTGAGCGCTCGCTCGATGGAATCAAGTCTGCGCTTTTCTTCCTCGTTATAGAGTTCATCGAAACGGAATTGTTCGGCTCTTTCTTCCTGTAACTGGCCTATTGCCGTATAGCCGTCACCACGGCGGTACTGTTCGCGGTAGGCGGCAAGTTTGTCGGATAGCGCACGGTTCTTCACGTCCTCCGATACTTCGGCAATCTGCCCCTGCAAGGGATCGCCCTCTTGTTGGGGTGCTTCTTCCTTTGCAAAACCTGTTTGGTAGACATAAAAAAACAGGCATAGAAAAGGCAGCACTATGAGGGGTAGCACATAGCGCGGTTGTCTGAAATTGATTTTCATGTTTGTTGGATTGTATTAGGGTGAATTATGGTGTTTGTTTGCTTCGGCCAGTCGCTTTTCGAGGATCTGCATCCTGTCGATGGCACTTTCCATCAGCAGGCTATCAGCGCTGTCCAAACTGTCCTTTTGCATAAGCGTGTCAAGGACGGTACGGATTTCAAGCAGTTCCTTTAAAGCTGAAACGGTGGTGACAATACCGCCCATTCCATCCATTAGGGGTTGTTGTACCGAAAGTTGTAAGGGTTCTTTCTTCGGTGTTTCCTTTGGGAGAAAAAGAAAGCAACTGGCGGAAACGAGGATGCTTACTACCATTGCAGAAAATACCGCCCGTGGCCGGGCTTCAAGAAACTGTTTGGCACGTGTGATGCTCCCATCGATGTACTTGCCAAACTCTTTGTAAAAAGCTGCCCACAACGTGGTATCAGGTGGTCGGTTAGAAGTTATTTTTTTGAACATAGCTGATGTCTTTGTTTTCGAGTGTTTTCCAGCGGGTTATCAGTACGCCGTGGCCATTGTTCTCCGTACGCATTTCAAGGTCCCGCAAATAGCCCTCGGTGACCAGCGAGCGTATTACGGTAGAGCTGCGCCGATCTATCGTCTGTTTGCCATAAAACTTAAAGTATTTCTTTACCGGATCGACATGGATGGAATCCGTCTGGATGGTGAGTACGGAGCTGGACGATAGAACGGAGTTAAAAAAGCCTTTTTCCCGTAGGTTGTTGTACTGCAATGCACCGGATTCATCGATCAGGTACATGGCTTTTTTCATCTGGTATTCGATAAACTTCTCGTCGGGCGCGAGCGTAAAGAACAGCGAATGAAAAAGGTTGATATGTGTACGGTATTCCACGGGCCTATTTACCTCTACGTCGGTTTGGCTTGCGGACATGGGTACATTATTAGCATCAAGTATATACACGGATTTCCGTGCATTGCCGACCTGTTTGTAGGCGAAAAAAGATACCGCCACCACCATGAGCAGGGCGGCGATCAGGCTTGCCCCTGCAATAAAAGTGGCAAGCCTGATCTTGGCTTCGATATTTTTTATTATCATGAAATGAAGTGTTTAAAAGGATTAAAACTTGGCGATTATCTTTCTTGCGGCACGGCCCATATTGGATGCTCCGCGTCCCATTGTGCTTGCGGCAGAGGTGATGCCGGATGTCGATACGATCCATGTACTGATACTCGGCACGGTGAGCATGGTCAATCCTCCGATCAGGAACGTCACGATGACGATGCCAAAACTTAAAATACCGTTGCCCGCAAACCAGCCCATTTTCTCCAATGTGTCGCCCGTACTTTCAAGGAGTTGTTGATACCTTGTGATCTCGGCTTCCATCGCATACTGTTGGAACAGGCTGGCTACGTGCATGACCAGATACGCAATTCCCGAATACAGGTTAACGGCGATAAACCGGGCTATCCACGTACCAAAGGAATCCCTAAATGCAGGCAGAATACTTACGGCAACACTAAACGGGCCTAATATGATAAGGATGGTCGAATAGATGATCTGGATAATGAATATGATATAAACGCAGATACGCAATATCCAAACGGCCAACGTTTCTAAGGTATAGGTCGCAAGTAGCTGTAACCCCACCTGCATACGGTTTTTAAGTTCAACGATTGGGTTCCACACCGAAGCAAATCCCTCCTTTACGGTTGAGGTGACTGCATCCCATGCCTGACCATACCACGTATCCGCTTCTTTTTCGGCAATCTCGGTTTCGGCCTGTATGGTGGTCAGTTGGTCGGCAACGTCCACCATGAGTTTTGCACGTTGCAGGCGTAGGTTGTTAACTTCGATCTGACCGCTGTCAAACAGGCTTTCCGTCTTGGCGGCCACGATGTCGGTTGGGTACGCAAGTACGCGGGTGAATGTTCCCCACCAGATAATGACCATGACCAGCCCGAACGGTCGTAACAAGGGCATGATTTCCATTTTTTTGTCGCCCGCCATCATTTCGTACGATTTGATGGCAAAGAATATGAGCATGAAAATGGCGGCGAGGGCCTGTGCATCGGTGATGAACGTGTCGAAGTGCGTCCATATCGTGTTTTTCATGCCTTTTAGAAAGTGCATAACACCCTCCTCATAGACACCGTTCCCTTGTAAAAAATTGAACGTGTCTTTAAAGGAATCGGGCACGTTTACAGGATTTCCCTGCAATAAAAAACGGGGCATTAGCCCCGTCATGTTCATAAAGTCCATAAAGTAATCTGATTTTGGTTATTGGGTTCTTTTTAGGATGTCCTCCGCAATCTGAACGTCGGAACGATCCGTTGCAAACTCCGGCAGATCGGGGTTATCACTTTGCAGGCGATCACGGTTCTTGGCCAATAAAAGGAATTTGGCGGCATAGTTCTTTTTGGCTTCCCATGCAGACAGTAGTTTTCTATGCTCCCCAAGCAAACGGTGATAGGCCATGATACGGCTGCCTCGGTCAAGTGTGGTCGTTCGGGCTGCTTCCAACCGTTCTTTGAGCTCTGCACGTTCTTCGCTGTACCATTCCAATAGACCTTTATTTCTCAAATAATCCCCGACGTCCGGTGAAAGTCCGGCGAGCGGATCGGTCTCTGTTCCGTCAATAAGGTTTCCAAATTCCTTGCGGTAATACAGGAGCCATAAGGGATCGGCATCCGTGACCAGACCGGAATAATTGAGGGCTTCGGTCACCGCCACATTTCGAATCGTGTCGGCGTGTTTTTTATAGGCTTCGTCCGTCTGTTGCATGGCCAGTACCATACCCATGCGCAAGGTCTGCGGGCCTGTACCGCTCAACGGTCGGCGGTCTGTCTTGGGGTAGTTGGGATGCCACGCCCAGGTGAGCCAATATTGATAGTTGAGACCGAGAAAGCCGCTTGTCGGCGTAAACTTCTTGCGGTCCCATTGCTTATGAACCATGCGTTCCTGTTGGTTCACGATATGTTTATCGGTCTGTCGCTTCACGTTCTGGGCCATCGTTCCCGTGGAAAATAGGAACAGCAGTAGCCAAATGATATTTATCTTTTTCATCTTTAGTCCTTTAGTAGATAATAGTTCCGTATGATCTCGTCCGCTTTGCGTTTGTCCATGTTGATAAAGTTTCGGTATGGGTTCGCCATTTTCAGTACGCCGTTGATCTTTGCGTAATACATTGACCTCTCCATGCTGAATACCAATGCCCGGATTACTTTCAGTTCCAGAATGATCTTGCGCATGAGGTGGTCTCTTTTTTCGTAGTCCATCAGCACGTTTTTTCCCTCTTGTAGAACAAACTCGGAGACTTCGGCGGCAAGGTTTATGCCCCTGTCTTTGAGCTGGCGGGCGACGTCCTCGGCAAAGAGCAGTAACCACGGTTCACCTTTGGCAGTTTCGAGCATTTTGGTGCTGTGGTTGGCGATGTCCTGAACAAGCCTTGAAATATGGAGCGCGGAACGGCCGGATTTCAATGCCCGATCCACTTCGGTCAATGATCGGTGGATCATGTTCTGCACCAGCACCACGGAAGAAAGGTTGACGTTAATATTGTCGATCCGTCCGCGGATGTTGCCGAGCATATTGTTATGGGCCTGTTCGGAAACCAACCTGACCGCACCGTTCTCGTTTACGATGGCAAGGTGCTTGGCATCATAGACTATCGTCACATAGCTTTGGGCGAAAGTCATCTTTGAAAGACAGATAAACAGCAGGATTATGAGTTGTGTTTTCATGGCTTAAATTCCTCCAATTGCCTTAAAATATTATCGACAATACGCTTGTCCTCATTGATATAACCGGAAAACGGATTGAGGGAGTCGAGCAGTTTTTTTCGTGTCGAATAGTACAGCGTAGCTGCAAGCCCCCGTGATGCTCCTGCGATCTTCCGAAGCTCCTGCAGGACGTGTCCGTAAAGTATTCTCCTGTCGCTTGCTTTCATCTGGTTAAGGTCACCGATACTGATAAAAAGTCCGGTCAGGTAGCGTGCGAGCTGCACGGCTTTTTCTGCCATATCTTTTTCTGCATCGATGGCAAGCAAAAGAAATTCGGGGTGTGTGGAAACGATACCTATAATCCTTTTTTGTTGGTTTATGATCTCGGTGACAATTGGCGCAGATTCAAGCCCCATACTAAGCCCCTGCAATGCTGTTCCCAAAACCTGAAAACGGCTGTGCAACTGCCGATAGCGGGTTTTGAGCTTTGCCGTTTCTTCTCGGTTTACTTCCTCGTTGGCCGAGGTAATGGCCTGTCTGTTTCTTGCGGTGATCTGACGGTCGTATTCATCTTTGCTGTGTTCGACCAATTGGTGGAGCAGTTCCACGTTGAGCTGTGCATTTGCTCTGGTCAAAGCGATGACCAAAAGCAAGAGGGTCAGGATAAAGTATCTCATCGTTTGAGCAATTTTGAATTACGGATAATGTCATCGGCAATCTGTTTGTCGATATTGATAAAACCTGCGTATGGATTAAGGGAGTTAAGGATACCGCGCTGTTTCGCCCAATACATACTTCTGTGCATCCCAAAGGCCACGCCTCGCAGGATGGTCAATTCGGTACGTATCCGGTTGAGTAGTTTTGCCCGTTCGCCTGCATCCATCAGGTTATCCTTTCCACCTTTCAGTACAAATGCGCTGACCTCGGCAGACAGGTTCGTCGCCCGTGTCTTAAATTCCCGTGCGCCCGCTTCGGCAAATAGCAGGAGTGCCGGATTTCCTCTTGCGATGTTCATTGCCTTTTCTACGTCGTTAACGATGTCAAGGGAAATGCTGGCAATGTCCTTTACGGTGAGCAGGGAACGGACAACGCCGGAGACCTCGCTCAATCCTTTGTAAATCTTGTCCTGCAAATCGTTCACGATCAGGAGCTGTCCCGTGACGGCCATTTGTCCACGTTGGATAAGCGTGAGATTGTCGTTCACGTTATTGAGCTGGCTGTTCATCACTCCGGCATGGACACCCGTCGCGGCTGCCACGGCGGGGTCAATGTAAATCTGTCCCCTTGCGTAGAAAACAGCAAGGGACAGGATCGTTATTGCAATAATTCGCTTCATGTAAAATCAGGTTTAAAATATTCTCTTTGTGTTTCAACGGGTGCGTTGTTCTCGTTTACCCTTTGCACAAAATCGCCCAATAAAAGACCGCTCTTTTCCATGTCGGACACGAACGCCGTTAGGGCTTTTGGGTAGCTGCCATGATGTTTGGCGTAAATCTCCACGGCGCTTTTTTCGGGTTTTTCGGTCGTGAACGCCAAATGGTGGTAAATGCTGACCTCCACGCCGTAAACTTCCCCGACATTTCCCCGACGGATATAAAATTCGTTGAAACGGGCACGCCCCTCTTTGTTTTCAAGGCGGTTTATCGTGAAAATCTTTTTCTGTTCGGCTTCGGTGATGGAGAGCAATTCGGCGACCTTTCTAAAATCGGCTTCGTTCTGTTGCAGTAGGATGATGGTATCCGAATTGTTTATGATGCTGTCCTTGATAATGGGATTGCCGATGATGTCATTGATTTCCTGTGTTACCTCGATGATTTCCCCCCAGAACTTCCGTACGGTCTTGTTCAGGTATAAAAGGAAATTTGCCATCATTGGCGAGGAAATGGCCCGCCATGCTTCCTCCAAGATCAGTGTTTTCCGGCGGTTCTTCCGGTGGCGCATCTTTTGCACGAACAGATCCATTATAATCAGCGTTACGATTGGCAGGAGCGTCTTGTTATTCTGTATGTTGTCAATTTCATAGACTATGAACCGTTCGTTGAACAGTGATTGGTCGGCATCTTCGTTCAGTATCGCTTCGTATTCACCCCCTCTGTAAAACTTCTTTAATACAAACCGAAATTCCTCCACGTCAAAAGCGATGCTTTCTTCGTTCCTTATATCGGGGATTTTCTGAATGGCAAATTCATAAAAGGAATTGAAGTCCAACCTGTCTACACGGTCTTCGATAGCCTTATCGAAATGATGGGCGTAATAGGCTGAAATGACATTGGAAATTACGTCACGCTCGACGGTGGCTACCGTACCCTCGGAACCTTTCCAGAGCAGGCAGATCAACGTTATCAAAAAATCCTTTTTCTCGATGTTGTATTCTTCCTCGCTGATCGCAAAGGGGTTCATCGTGATGGGTTTTTGCTCCGAATAGGTGATGTACTTTCCTCCGTATGTACTGCAAAGACCGGAATAGGAATGCCCCACGTCCACGATCACCACGTCCATGTTGTATTGCAGGTACTGTTGGACGATCGCATTTATGGCATAACTCTTACCCGTGCCACTGCTCCCTAACACGAAGCGATTTCGATTTTTTATACGGCCTGTCCTCATAACCAAATCCGATGGGTCCAGCGCCACGGGCACCCCTTGACGGTCGGTAAACCTTAGCAGAAACTCCGATGGTTCGTCGGTCGGCAACCGTTCCTTGAAAAAGAAACAGAGGGCGGCATTGGCCGTCGTCAGGAACCAATCGTACTTTTTCAGTTCCACGCCGACGCCCGGCAAAGCACACCGGAACAGTTCCAATTGGTTGTAAGCATTGCGTGATGGAATGATCCCCTGTTGGAACAGGGCGGCTTCGATAAAATTGGCCGTTTTGTCGATCTTGTCCGTATCGGCACATACGATCATGGAATAGTGCGCATTTACCAACAGCTGGTTGTCACGTGCCACGTCCACCAGTAAACGGTCGATGTCCTCCACGCACATGAGGTTTGCCGGATCGGGTACGCTCGAATGCCTTTTACGTTTTACTTCAAGTTTGCCAAGCGCGATCTGTTGGCTGGGTATTTCCAATAGCTGGTTATAGATAATGGTGCGATAACCCGGAACATTGTGCAGGAAAAACAGGTTGTCCACTGGAAAATCACGCATCCCGTTCGTTTCATTTTTGGCCGTAAACGTGCCGACTTTTTCGGGCAGGTCAACCGAATCGGTGTTGACCATGCTGATACAGCGTACGGCCCGGTCACCGATCCGCAACTCGCGGTCTGCACACCGGAGATTGTCCAACGTGATGTGTGGCTGTTCAAACTCCACGGCGAGCACCCTGTTTACAAAACGGTTTATTTCCGCTTCGGTAAGGTATGCGGGGTTAAGTGCGGTGCCGGAAAGCAGGTCAAATACTTTCGCCATGTTCTGCCCGAAAGTGGCCAGTATCTTTTTGTCATAGGTGTAGAATGCCCCTTTTTTGACCAGACGGGTAACGGTCAGGTAGGTTCTGATCTCGGTATATTCCCGACCCTTGAAATGTTCTTGGTATTTCTGTTCCAAAAACTCGGTTGCGGGTTTGGGCTGGTATTTCCGTTTGATGAATACGTCGTGCTTTTGGATGATATGCCCCTCTCCAAGTATCTTGATGACGTTAAGCAATACCTGTTGGAAAGCGGTATAGGCTTCGGGATCGGCGCCATACTGTAAGACGGGATTGGTAAGTCGCATCACGACTGAAAAATCGCCACGGTCGCCGTACAGTATGGACATGCCCTGATAATGGTCGATACCCACATAGGGCATTTCAAAGGCTGTCTTTCTTTCTGTTTTCATAACTGATGGATAAATGGACGGGGTGGATAAATACGCCTCGGTGGCGGGTTTTGTCATGGAGACCGTTACCCTGTTTCATGAATGTATAGGCAAGTCCTGCACCCATCAGGGCAAGGGTGGCAAAGCCGCCCAGGATCAGGTTGGTCAGTGCGCCGATAAGTCCACCGATGGCCAGACCACCGATAAGCGAACCTATGCCCCAATAGATAAACTTGCCCTTGAAACCGCGGTAAATAAGGGGCTTTTGCAGCCCCTTATAGATTGGATAACGCCCGTGTGTCATACGCCGAAAAACGCTTTGATGACCACCGACACGAGTACCAAGAAAAGGCAGGAACCTCCCCACGACATCAGTTCCTTGTTGATGTCCTGATCTCCGCTGTTCCACTTGATGTACACCCGTATTCCCCCAATGAGCCCGACGACCGCGCCGATGGCCAGAATGAGCGTCGAAATGGGGTCTACGTAGCTGGTCAATGATGATGTGGCGGCATCGATACCAACTGTACCACCTTGCGCGAACGTTGATTGGGCCGCGGAAAGGCAAAGCGCGGCCATTGCAAACAGTTTTTTAGTGTTTACTGTCATAGAAATAATGGATAAAAAGTGAATAAAAAATGATTGGATTGTTAGTTTACCCCGAACAGGGCCTTTAGTGCGGCGCCGACGAGCGATAGGAAAAGGCAGGAAAAGAACCATCCCATGACCTGTGCATCGATGTGATGCTTGCCGGACTGCCAGTTGCTGTACACCCGCAAACCGCCGAGCAGCCCGCACACGGCGCCGATGACAAAGGCAAGGTCAGAGAAGTTGTAATACCACGTATTGACTTCCTTGCGTACTTCCCTAAATTCGGCAAGACCGGGCTGGGCGGTTGTGTACAGGGCAAAAAAAATGACAGTAAGGAATACTGCCAAAAAGCGGATTGGTCGCATAATGGATTTAATAAGGGATGGTTTTGGTGTACTCGATAACGTCGTTCTGTACGAGCGATACGAGCTGCTTTAGGTTTATGCCTCCCGTGGATTGTAGGGGGCCGGACGAGATAACGGGTTTCCCCTCGGTTACCATAGGTTCGTTTTCTCTTTTGGATGGTTCGGGGATAACCCTTTCGGGTGGGGAATCTTCATCAAATGTCAATTCGTTTCCTCCATCGGCCGCCCGTGGAGCGCAGCGGTGGATAAACAGGTCATACAGTACGTTTAGGGCATAGTAAATGCCATAGATGGCGATAACGCCGAGCAGGAATTGTGTCCAGTTCATAGATCAAGGGTTTTAATGTGTTCTTTGATGTATCGGGTGAGTTCGGGATGGGTTTTTAGGAATTGGTGCAGGCTGTAAGATATGATCTTGGTCATGTCGATACCTTTGGCAACTTTCAGTTGTTTGAGCAGAAAAAGGGTTTTGTCGTCCAGACGGATCAGTAACCGTTCACGTCCGGTCAGTTCATGGTTCTGGATACTTTCAAACAGGCGTTCCAGCGTTTCCGTTTTTTTCTTTGGCGTGTCCTTTGGTGGTTCTGCCGGGGGGATTTCATTTGACTGTGGCGGTTTCCCTTTCCGCATGGAATCCCGAAGCTCGTCGGCAAGGCTTTTTATTCCGCTCATAATGGTTCCTCCTTAGCAATGTACTGTTCATAGATCAGGTCTAAGAGCGGCAGGATAACGGGATATAGGATGATCGGTGTCTGGAATGTATTTACCCGTTGGAAGTCGATACGGTCTGGCAGACCGGGTGCGACCGTGCCGAAACCGCGCAGGACATTTTCGACTTCCGTCCGTGTTTCGTACTTGACGGTGTTTTTGATACGGTTCGGCACGAAAATCAGGGGCGCCCGCTTGTTGATCCTGCCGATGACCATTGCAAACAGCAATGTGGAGTCCACCGAAAATTCGTCAAAGGCAAACGGACAGATCACCGCATCGGCGGCGGCAAATATGGGGATCAGCCCATCGTCGTCCATCTTGCCCGGCAGGTCTATCAGTACGATTTCGTTACGTGATTTTCCCAGCTTCCGTTGCATTGCCGGAAAATGGCTAAGGTCTGCGGGTACGATTTCGTACAGCGGTTCATTTTCCAAAATCTTAGCTTTCTCCGCTTTGGCGGAAAGTGATTGCTGATAGTCCATATCGAGCACCGTAACCCGCCGTTCCTGTTGTTGGGTCAGGTAGTTGGCGAGCAGCAGGGTGAGCGTACTTTTTCCGGCCCCGCCTTTTTGGTTTCCTATAAGTATGAGCATAGTGCATGGGTTTAATGGTGATGTTGGTAAAGTGATGTCAGCGGGTATTTGTGCGGGCTTTACGCTTACGTCTCCGGTTACGTCCGTGGATTGCCTCGTCGTCGATGTCGTCCGAAATGTCGATCTGGATATTGGGTATCCATTGCTCGGATGTTCCCTGTACATGATCGGTATAGATGGCTGTTTCTTCGGACGGCGATTTCTGTTCCTTTTCGTTTTGTTCAGCTCTGTCCACTTTAGTTTCTGCTTTGGCCGATATTTCAGGGGTGTCCTGCGATGGTGCGATAAATTCTGCCAACGGCATGAGGTCTTTGCCCTTGTAGACCATTTTCCTCGAATGGTCGATGACGGTATAACCGTATGGCGGTTTTCCGTCCTTACCGTGGAATATGATCTGTACCCCGAATTTGTCCGATAGCATCTGCGCCATTGCGGACGTGTAGCCCGATGGGGCGGACGATCTACTACCGGGAAGCGGGGTCGTAACATGTACGACCGCCGGATCGTACTGGCCACGGTACTTGGCAAAGACCGCGCGGAGCTGTGCCAGCCGACCGATGTCTTTACTGAATGTGCCGATTTTGGCGTCCACCTGTTCCAATGAGACCGCGCCTTGTCTTTTGCCGTAACGGCTGATCTGATATACCCCATCGGAAAGTTTAAGGGAATATCCTTGCGCTTCAAGTATCATCATGAATTGCGCCCGTGTGGAGAAACCATAGCTCAACGCTTTTTCGATGTTCTTATCGACCTCCTGTTTTTCATCCACGCCGACAATACGGTTCAGTATCTCGTAGGCACGGATTTTCTCGAAGCTGTCGTTTATCTTTTTGCCGTCCCGGTCTACACGTGTAGACACGACATGGATATGGTTGTTCGCCGTGTCCTTGTGGAATACCAACAAATAAGGCTGTTCGCCGTAGCCCATTCCTTTCAGCCATTGTTCGGCGATGGCTGTAAGTTGTTGCTTGTTATGGGAACGTCCTTTGCAGGAAATGACGGCGTGGAGCTGTGGGTACTTCGTCCGTTTACTGGCTGCGGATTGGGCTTCCAGATAATTGACGTAATCTTCCGGGCGGAGACTTTGCAGGGCCTGCAAGGCACCGAAACCCGATACTTTCATCAGCTCGCCTTTGTCCTTGTCCACTTTGTTCGTATTGTACCGCACCCCTTTGAACGTGGTTGAGGGGTCAAGTATCTTGACGATCATGTCTGCCCCCTTATAAGCCTAATGAGCTGCCGGACGGACTGTTCCAATTCCCGTTGCAACCTGACATATTCGGTAAGCAAAGGGACAAGGTCACGGATAAGGACAGCGCGCAGCATTCCCTGTTGTTGCAGGGTATTGGCATGCCTTGCCAATTGGTTGATGTTGTTGCCGGATCGGCCGATCTCTGTACCGATACCGTCCAGCAGTTTCATGATCTCGGTGGTATTGACCAGCATCTTTTTGGAATGTTGGAGCACACGGATACGCACGATGTCCGCGCGGCTTAGGCCAAGTGCTTTTTCAAGTTCGAGAAACTGCGCCCGTTCCGCTTCGCTCAACCGGAGCTCAAAGCGTCGGGTACGCTGTTCATGGGCTGTGGGTTTTCGGTTTCCTTTTTTGTTTTTCATGGTACTTGATGGTTCAAGGTGACGGACTGGATTGCCCTAAAGATTTCAAGGGCAACCTGCGGAACGATGGCGTTGCCGTAGGCTTTTATACTTTCTGCCCGCCACGCAGGAAAGGTAATTCCGTCCAGTCTTTCGGAAAGCCCATCATCTCGGACACAAAACGGGGGTTCACTTGGCCATCCCGTCCATAGGGGAATGTCGTGCCATCGATCTGCTCCGCTGTCGGCAGCACTTTCAGTAAACGCTTCTGTATTTCGTTCGGCATCCTCTCGGCTATTTCCTCTGCCGGGCTCCATAGGGAGATCAGGGCATGGTACACCAGAAAATCCGTCAGGGAAACCTGACCGCCGTTGCCCCGTTCGTTCTTCCTGTCCTTTAGCCGTCGTCTGTCCTGCGCCTGTTCCATCGTTGTTTTTATATTGCTTATCTCGGTGGCGGTCGGCGTGGGCAACAAACCAAACCCGATCCCGTTGGTGTGGAGCGCCAACGGCAGCAGCCGGAATACACAAAACGATTGGTGTGCCGTCTTCAAGTGTCGGAAGTACATATCCTGCTGATCCGATTTCTGAAATGATGCTTCCGATAACCCGTCGTTGGAGCCGGATAATGGTACTTGTTGCAGGTTGCTCACTGTCCTGACAAAAAAGCTCAACCGCTTTGATCTCCATTTCAGAAAGACTATCGGGTTCGAGAATGGTGAACAGTCCAGTAACGTTTTCAAGAACAATCCACTCCGGCCGTGCTTCCTTAATAATTCGGATAGTCTCCGGGAAGAGGTAACGGTTATCTTTCGCCCCCTTTCTCCGTCCGGCCTGACTGAACGGTTGGCATGGAAAACCTCCGCTGATGACGTCGATATGTCCTCGATAGTGAGCTGCCCGAAAATCGTAGATGTCTTCATAGTGTGTTGTATTTGGCCAATAGTGTTTGAGAACGGTTCGGCAGAATGGGTCTTTCTCGCACGAGAAAACGTTTCGCCAACCCATCCATGAAGCGGCGATGTCAAAACCGCCGATGCCCGAAAAAAGGCTACCGTGTCTTAGCATGGTGATGGTTTTAAAGGTTTATGGATGTTTTGCCGTTATCGGCGTATGTGGTACGCTGTGCAGGAGAAAAAGGGAGTTGCGACCTTTTTCCTACCCTGGTACAGACCCGCTCCATCGGAGCCGGGATGTTCCGGGGCAAGTTGGTTTTTGTGGGTACGGCCGAGGTACGAGAGCCGTACGTACAAAAACACAACTTGCACACTACAAAACAAAAAACAGGGGTTATACTGCAAGGGGCAAAAAAGTGGGTTTTGGGGGTGTTTTTCGCATATAGATTCGGGAATGACCGATTGATAAACTCCGTTTAAATGGGGCATATATCCATATATACAGCTATCGGTATAGGTGTTTATTTGGATAGCTGTATATCGGCATGTGTAGTTATCTGAATATCTATATATATGGATATGTGGCTATATATATCCATATCGCTACCTATCTGGATATACTTATATCGGGATATATGTATATCTATATGTATTGCTATCTGCATAGCTGTCTATCGGAATATATGAATATCTGTATATCGGGATGGCTATATAGATAGCTATCGGTATATACCTATATCCGGTTATCTATATAGCTGAATAACCGATTTCAACCCCAAAAAAAATCAACGTTTGGGGCCTGCCCGTTGGTGCTGTAATTCCTGCTCATTTAGGGCAGCCCTTAGCATATCGTTGTAATCTTTGTACTCCCCATAAACACCGGATCGGTCTTTGGCCTGTGGTACGGCTTCGATCAGTCTTTGGGTACAATTGCGGCCGGGATCGTCATTGTCGAAATACACGTCCACGGTGGGTATGCCTTTCACTCGCTCGATGGCATTCTTTAATTGGACAATGGAGTTTAGGACAATGGCGGTCGGTGCAGGATTTGGTCTGTTTACTTTGAGCCAACTTAAATAGTCCATATACCCCTCAAAGAGAACGGCATGGTCTGGATTGCCGGGGATCACGGATATACCTTTCTTGCCGATACTGCTCTTGAAGCCTTTGGCATTGGTAAACTCCCAATTGTCTTGATCGTTCTTCCAGCCAATGGCGTAGAAAATGCTTTTATTTTCGTTATCAGGGCGGTTTCTGTAATAGATTTCGTGCAGGTGTCCATGTGCAACGTCCAATATCCCACGTTCTTCGAGGTATTTGGTCAGGACAAAGTTTCTGCCGACGGGCTGTGTTCGTACAAGTTCAAAGGTGTATCCTTTCTGCTCTTGTTCCGTTGTTGGTTTGACAGGTTTGTAGGCGGGTATCATGGACACCTGAATATCGCAGGTATCCTTTATTTTGTTGAGTACCTCGACAAAGGAGAGCTGGGGCCAGTAGGCAAGGCCGAGCTGGACGATACTACCGCCCTGTATGCCTGTCGAGTTTGGGCCACCTCGGTCGATCCATTTTCCACCCTCATCCCATACGGTAAGGGATGGCGTATCTTGCTTGGTTTCCCTTAGCATACTGTGGTAAAAGAGTTCCTTGCCCGTTTTCCGTACCGGATGGTGGCCGAGCCGGGCCAGAAAGTCCGAAATTGGGATTTCCCGCAGGTCGTCCACGTTTACATATTTTGACATAAGCAGGGATTGGATAATTAAAGGGGTATAACTTCGGTATGTGGTAGTTTGTCCGCGAATACTTCTTTCGCTGATTGGTACCCGGTCCTCGTACCATAGACATAGAACAGTACCTTTCCAAAATGGCTGGCACGTTTCAGTGCTGCGGATAAAAATTCGGGATGGTTCAATATCAGAACCGATGCGTATTGTAGATGCTTGTCATTCCGTCTTTTCAGATAGTCCACATATTCGGGGAATATGGCAAGCACGGAGCGGCTTCCCGAATTAAAGGTCATTCCCTTTGTGCCGATACAGCCTGTATAATTTTGGGCACGTACTTCCCAGCCTCCGTTTTCATTCAACCAACCTGCGGCACAAAAGTCCTTTCGCTTACCCTTTTGATCGGTTACATAATAATGGACTTCTCGGATGTTCAGATCGGCGAGTTCCCAAAGACCGCTTTCCATCAGAAAATCGGTAACCTCATTGTTGTATCCCAATGGGCGAGAACGGGCGACACGATAATCGGGTATCTTGGTTGCTTTGCGTTTGCGCAAGGGTCTATCTTTTTTAGCTGATTGGGTCTGTATCTCCCGAAGTTTTTCTTCGATCCGTTCGGTAGATAGATCAGGCCAATAGGTACGGGCAAAATCCATGAGGTTGCCACCTTTGCCAAGTGAGCTGTCAAACCAGCTTTTAAATTGTTGATTGACCGTTAGGACAATTTTGTTATTGGTTCGCTTTCCGAACACACTGGCGTACCCAAATTCATCGCCGTTGATCGATACAGGTTCATGCCCCAATGTTTTGAGCAGGGTTACGAGGTCGGGCGTTTCGTTGGATGGTGTGTTGCTTTTATAAGATGTCATAAGAATTGTTTTTGATGTGATGGATAGGATTATAAATAGCGCATAGCCTCGCGGGATTTGCTCACGGCTTCGATCTCCATGCGGTCGATTCGCCATGCGGCGGAGTGGTCGCCGTCCTTTCGCGGCGTGATGAGTCCCAGACCGATCCAATGCTCTACATTCTTTCGTCCGTACCGTTTGAATGCCTCCGATTTTTTAAGGTACGGCCTGATATGGCCGGTTTTGGACAGGGCCAGTTTTGCGCCCATTTCGGCGGCATAAGAAAGCAATGTCTGCAATTGCAGAGGTGTCAATAATATGTGCATAGCTTCTTTGGGGTTTAATGGTTTACTGATAAGGGGAAAAGGGATTTCCCATGATGGAACCGGCAACGGGCAACGAACCCGAAATGATCCGCTCTTGCCGATTAGGATAAGTTGTCGGAGCTACTCACGTCAGTCCGTACGGACCGGGCTACTGCCTGCCAATGCGCTTTCAGCATATTGGTATCGCCAAGTATTGGCTTACCTCACTTTCGCAAAATTTCCTGTTCCTCGCAGGATAATGCTTCACTCCTCAATGTCAAAGACCGTCCATGCTCCGCTATCGCAGCGGATGCGATTACCTGTCTCTTGCGGGCAGGTTGGTGATCTGATTGCTCGAAGCCGCAACGGCTTCGAGTTCCGATCTGTCAAAAAAGATTTGGGAAGTGTCGGTAGGTTGTTGTTCCTTGGTCGGCTGCATTTTTTAGCAGCGTTGCCAGTTCCATGTACTTCATTCTTCCCGATGGGTTTACTCTCCCATTCGGGTACAAAGCACGAAAACGGGCTAACGCAAAAACAGTGTAAGGGGGTGAAAGAAACGTTTCACCCTTGCGCTAAAAAGCGGATTTAAACAGTCTTAAAGTTAGTTTTTAGGATTTTTCAAAAGTGGAGTATTTTATGGGGAGAGGTTCTAAATTGATTGGAAAAGCAGTAGAAATGTGGAGACAATTTGGGAATGGTTTGGTATTGGAAAGAATGTAATATAACCTGTCTTACTGCCGTTAAGAAATAGAAACGTCATCTTTCACATTTGAATTGAAAAATTTGTGATGATAGGATATTTATTTTTAATTTACACCACGTAATCTAATTTGACAAATGACATCAACAGACATATTCCTAACCCAAATCCAGAGTGATGTTGAATTTATACAGCGTGCGAAACGTATGGGGTTGGAAACGCTGGGCGATATTATGGATATTAAGCTACCCGATCTGCGAAAGAAAAAAGATTTCACTTATCTATGGTATGCCGATCTGTTGGCGATGCTGGATAAACGAGGACTTCTCGAAGAATTTGAACGGAGACAGCTTTGAATTTTACGCTATCTGGTAGGTGCTAAAAAAGAAAAAGGTATCTTCATGGATTAGATTCTTTATCACGTTGGGTATTATGATGCTCATTCAGCCAATTGACCATCCCAATCAAATGCCCCTTAACTTTATTTGCTGTTGAGTATTCGATATTGGTAGATTTCTTTTGCAGGCTTTCAGCCGAAATAAAGGGTGTCTTAGGTGTACGATAGTGTCGAGCATAGTACGCAAACGTGCGTCCGACATTTTCTTTAGGCAAAATCCCTCTCTCCATAAACAACCTCACGAATACTCCTAATTGAGTAACAGGTACGTTTACTTCCATACGTTCGTTTTCCTCGGTGAGTTTATGATCTTCAATTTCAGATCGGCGCAACTCCATCCGTTGTTGAAGATATGCTTTCTTCTCTTTTAGGAATACCCTCAATTGTTCCCTAATGGACTCGTCTTCCGTCATCCATCTCAAAGCTGTTCGTGGGGGCAATCCGTTTATTCGATCCTCAAATCCGATCAGTATTTCCATTTGCCCGTGCAGACTTGGCGTGTCCACGAGCACTCGATTACAATTAATAATGCAGTAGTTGAAAAAAGCAGGTGTATTAAAATCATATTGGTATAAGAGGTTTTCTATCTCCATCGTTGAATAGCTTTCCGAATCTTCAAGTCTGTCCAATATTAGACAGGCATAATCCAGATCGGATTTCTTTATTTGCTTTTTTCGGATATGAGATTGCAAGCCGGATAATAAGAGCTCACTTAATTGTTTATCTATATTGGCGTTTTCGATTTTTTTACGGACGACCTCAAACTTTTGGTTTAACATGATCCTTATGTTGGATAATGAATAGTTTGTTATAGGAAGTCCTAATTGGATTTCTCTGTCAAAGCCTCCACACATTTCCATAAGTGACCCCAATAAAGAAAGAACGTGTTGATAAATATTCCGTATGTAGTTTGGAAAACGGCCTGTAGTCCATAATGTTGACAGTTTAGTTAGATAGGCATAAATTTTATTGCTCACCTCTATTATTTGAATAAGGTAAATTCTCGCAACTTTCTCTGAATTGCCAAGCTGTTCAATAAAATAGGGCCGAAACTGCTTAATCTCTTTCTCTAAATCGGCCATTAATCGATAAAGAATATCGTGTTCTTCGTAGGCATTTAGTTTACTGGGATGCAAACTGTCTTCCAATGTGTACAGCCAATTCATTGTAACTCCTTCCATAACCACAAAACTTATAATCTGACATACAACTAAGGTTTTTTAATAAAATCCAAAATAGGGCGAACCAAAAGTGGTTACAAGTACAACTTTTGGTGTTCCCTTTTGTGCCCGTGGTTATTAAGGCGAAATTAAGATGGAGTGTAGAATATTTTTAGGCTAATATTCTTTGATTTTCTCTATGATCCGCTCCAATGTTTCGATGGCAATCTGCCTATCTCTTTCCTCTGGACTATAGGCTTTGCTCCGCATCGCTCCATGAGAAATATCTTCTTTGTATGGGGTAGATAGATAAGGGGCTATAGTTTTAAAAACCTCATTTAGCGATTTGGCTTGAATAATTCTTAGATCGTCTGTCGCTCGAAGTATCAATGCCATTTGATCGGTCGAAAGAACACAAAGGACTTTTTGTTTTGGTATTTGTTCATTACTATTGTTCGTTCCTACGATCCCTTGTAATGGTAATACGACTAATCTCAATTTCTTTTCTAAGTAAACAATTTCTTGCGAAAACCAATTGCCTATAACAGCATCTAAGTCCCGATATTTAGGATTAAGTTTCATATCGGGCTTACGATGCAATTGGTTATATGCTTTATAGTAATATAATAATTTATCCATTTTTTCTACGGGCTGTCCATAACGATTAACTTCGTTCGCGAGCCGATCAGTAAGCAAATTCATAAATTTCTTACTGTTGAAATTCAAGTATATAAGCAACTGTTCCAATGGGGAAAAGTCATCACGGTCATTTTGTGTCCAGTCGATTTGTTCTAATCCATTTGTAAGCTCCCTTAAATACAGGACAACCCTAAAAGTCAATTCATAAGGATGTGAGGGCGTCGTCACAAAATGTGTCAACTTTTTAACCAACAATTTCACAACCGGATCATCTGATACACACTTCTGTAATCGGTCGGCCTTAATCTTAAGTTCATGTTTGGTCACGTCAAAATAGGTGACTGGCACCCTCTCATCAAGACTAATATATTTGGAAAAACGTGTTTCTAAAAAAGACAGCAGTTCGTCAAGATTAGTTAGCAGTGCTTTGTTTAACCTGTGTACCGCTTTGATATTTGGGTCTGTGAATTTTTGGTTCTTAATTATTTGGTCAAGCAATGCTATCAATGAAGCATGGTACTGCTTTATAAGTAGGTCTATTTCGTTTTCCTTGTTGATGGAGAAAACTTGACTTTTTATAAGTGATTGCAAACGCAAGTTTTCTTCACTCAAACGTCTTTCGATTTGTTCTGCCAGTTCTTGGGGAATCGCAGAAACGTCCGTTTTAGATGGATTTAATGTAACCATAACCATCAAGTCTAACCATTCTAAAGGATACTTTCCATGTTCCATAATAAACCCGCACAACGCTTACTTTCTTATCAGTTCCAAAAATTCATCAAATAAATATCTTGCATCATGAGAACCGGGCGTACTTTCGGGATGATATTGTACCGAGAAAGCTGGCTTATTCTTTAATCTGATGCCCTCGATAGAACCGTCATTGAGATTTACATGAGTTATTTCAACCGAGCCTTTGGCTTTTTCCACGTCTTCCGGTTTGATACCGAATCCATGATTTTGGGTAGTGATTTCGCTCTTGCCTGTCCTAAGATTCAGTACAGGGTGGTTCAATCCTCTATGTCCGTGGTGCATCTTAAAAGTGCCAATACCTGCGGCACGGGCTAACAGTTGGTGACCAAGACAGATACCGAATAATGGTTTTTCTGTTTGCAAAATACTCTTTACCGTTTCGACTGCATAATCCATCGCAGCGGGATCACCCGGCCCGTTTGATATGAAATAAGCATCGGGGTTAAATTCAGTTATTTGCTCAATGGTACTTTTTGCAGGGAAAACCTTAATAAACAATCCTCTCTCTGCCATATTATGCAACATGCTCCGCTTGACACCAAAATCAAGCAATGCAAGTTTATAAGGTGCATTTTCTTCACCAAAAGTATAAGGCTCCTTTGTCGAGACAATAGATCCCAACTCCAACCCCCCCATTTTCGGAATGGCGTCAAGAGCCTGTTGCAATTCTTCCTTAGTGGTCAACTCCGAACTGACCACGCAATTCATCGCCCCCTTGCTTCGGATATGGTTGACAAGCGCCCTCGTATCAATATCCTGAATGGCGACAATTCCATTCTCTATCAAGTAGTCTCCGAGCGATTGGGTGGCAGTAAAACGGGAATAGCGCTCTGTCAGATTTTTACAGATAAGTGCCTTAATCTTAATCCCCGCAGATTCTATATCGTTTTCATTTATGCCATAGTTGCCAACGTAGGCCGTATTCATTATCAAAACCTGACCGGAATATGAGGGATCGGTAAAGACCTCTTGATAACCTGTCATGCCTGTGTTAAAACAGAGCTCTCCGCCCGAAGTACCTATTTTACCAAAAGCCTTTCCTTTAAGCAATGTACCGTCTTCAAGGTACAAGTATGCCATAGTATTTTTATTTGCTGTCTGCATTTAATATCTCTTTTTTTATTACCACTATTTGCTTAGGTGCATATTCCGTTCTTTGTACAACTGCCTAAACCACGGGTCTTTCAAATCCTTGATAAAGCGGATCGCTTCTCCTGTGCTTTTCATTTCGGGGCCTAATTCCTTATTGACGTTAGGAAACTTCTGAAAAGAAAATACGGGCTCTTTTATAGCAAATCCCGCAAGGTTCTTTTTGATGTCAAAGTCCTTTAGGGTTTTACTCCCCAACATGATCTTTGTAGCTATGTTCAGATACGGAACGCCATACGCCTTAGCTATAAATGGTGTTGTACGGCTCGCTCTCGGATTGGCTTCGATAACATAAACCCTGCCGTCCTTGATGGCAAACTGAATATTGATTAAGCCTGTGATATTTAACCGTAATGCTATCTTCTTGGTAATCTCTTTCATTTCCTCTACTTCCAACGGGCCTAAATTGAATACTGGCAGCACCGAATGGGAATCGCCACTGTGTATTCCGGCAGGCTCCACGTGTTCCATGATACCCATGATATGAACATCAGTACCGTCACAAATTGCATCTATCTCCGCTTCTTGACAACGTTCAAGGAAATGGTCTATGAGTATTTTATTGCCCGGAAGATGTTTAAGCAGGCTGATTACACTCTTTTCCAATTCGTCGTCATTGATAACGATCCGCATACGCTGACCTCCAAGAACATAGGACGGCCGTACTAAAACCGGATAACCGACCTCTTTGGCAACGTCCATTGCTTCATCGGTTGAATAGGCTGTTCCATATTTCGGATAGGGAATCTGCAATTCTTTGAGCAGGTCAGAAAATCTCCCCCTGTCTTCGGCAATATCCATATCATCAAAGGATGTTCCGATAATCTTAATACCTTGTTTATGCAGGCGTTCAGCTAATTTTAAGGCTGTCTGTCCACCAAGCTGTACGATTACGCCCTCTGGTTTTTCAAGCTCGATTATTTCCCATAAATGTTCCCAATAGACAGGCTCAAAATAGAGTTTGTCGGCAATGTCGAAATCTGTAGAAACGGTTTCGGGGTTACAGTTAATCATAATGGCTTCGTAGCCTGATTCCTTGATGGCTATAAGCCCATGTGTACAGCAATAGTCAAATTCTATTCCCTGACCAATTCTGTTCGGTCCCGAACCTATTACAAGCATTTTCTTTCTGTCAGAGACTTGGGATTCGTTGTGCATTAAATCTCCCTCCGCATCTTCCTCAAACGTACTATAGTAATAAGGTGTCTTGGCTTCAAACTCGGCACTGCATGTATCCACCATTTTATAGACACGTGTAATACCCAATGCTTTTCGCTTTTCATATACTTCCTCTGCGGTACAGTCTTTCAGCAATTCGGAAATCTGTTCATCAGAAAAACCCATTTTTTTAGCTTCCCATAGGACATCATCCGTTAGGCTCTCCAAATGCTTATATGATACGATCTTGTTTTCGAGATTGACTATTTCCTGTATCTGGTATAAAAACCAACGGTCTATCTGTGTAAGCTCCCGAAGTGATTTAATGGAAATCCCCATTTTAAGGGCCTCCTTGATACGGAATATCCTATCCCACGTAGGTCGTTTTAGGTATTCTAACATTTCTTCCGGTCGCATCTGGCTGCGTGAAATGGATTCAAGACCGATTGCGTTGTTTTCAAGACTCTGACAGGCTTTTTGTATCGCTTCGGGAAACGTTCTCCCAATCGACATCACTTCCCCGACAGACTTCATCTGTAATCCTAATGTATCGTCAGCGCCCTTGAATTTGTCAAAGTTCCATCTTGGCATCTTGACAATAACATAATCAAGTGCAGGTTCAAAAAACGCAGAGGTGGTTTGGGTTATCTGATTTTTCAGTTCGTCCAATGTATAACCAATGGCAAGTTTAGCGGCTATTTTTGCTATCGGGTATCCGGTCGCTTTGGAAGCAAGAGCCGACGAACGGCTAACCCGTGGATTGATTTCGATAGCGATTATTTCTTCGGTTTCGGGATTTAGGGCAAACTGAACATTACAGCCTCCTGAAAAATTACCAAGATCCCGCATCATACGGATAGCGGTATTCCGCATGAGTTGCATAGCGGTATCGCTTAGGGTCATAGCTGGCGCAACGGTAATACTATCACCTGTATGGACACCCATAGGATCGAAATTCTCCACCGTACAGATGATGACCACGTTGTCAGCCGAATCCCGCAAAAGTTCCAGTTCAAATTCTTTCCAACCCAATACCGCTTTTTCAACCAATACTTCGTGGATAGGCGATGCTTTCAATCCGTTCTCCAAAGCCTTGTCCAAATCATCCGCTGTCTTTACAAATCCCTGTCCCGAACCACCGAGCGTGAAAGAGGGTTTTATGACCAATGGAATACCGATCTCCTGTGCAAACTCCTTGCCCTCCAATAATGAATTGGCTACCTTAGCCGGAGCAATCGGCACACCCAATTCCAACATCCACTCCCGGAACAAATCCCTGTCTTCCGCTTTGTCAATTGCTTTGATGTCTACACCGATAAGCCGTACTTTGTGGTCTTCCCACACACCTAAATCCTGTGCTTCCTTACAGAGATTCAATGCCGTCTGCCCTCCCATTGTAGGGAGTACGGCATCTATCTCATTCTCGCCCAGAATCTGTTCAATACTTTCTACGGTCAGCGGTAATAAGTACACTTTGTCCGCAACCAATTCGTCGGTCATGATGGTTGCAGGATTTGAATTGATAAGGATAACCTTGATTCCCTCTTCTCTAAGGCTTCGGGCCGCCTGTGAACCGGAATAATCGAACTCACACGCTTGTCCGATGACAATCGGTCCTGATCCGATTATGAGGACACTTTTGATAGACTTGTCTAATGGCATTGTAATGTTTCCTATATAGTTTATGATATAGCAAAATTAGAATGGAAACGAATGCATTTAAAGTAAAAAATGGACACTTATAACAATGTTACGTGTGACTTTCGTAGAAAAAAATCGGTTATTTTTCTCCCAGATACACCTTTATTTTTGCTATAGCTTTTAGGACTGAATCGTTGATTTCTCGGAACGAAAGAGGTTCGTTGTGCAGGTAGAGGAATGCTAAATCTAATGCCTGATCGCGACCGATCTGCTCAATAAGTTTATGTTTGTTTAGTCGATAAGCCTCTCTAATCAGCCGTTTGACCTTGTTCCGTTTTGGGACAATCTTGATTTTCCGTTTTGGAACATTGACGAGTACTGAAACAGGGGGCATAGATTCATCCGATCTTGGGGCATATATAACACGTAAAGGAAAAGCAATAAACGATTTACCTTTAGTAAACAATTGGTTAATCCGTTTTTTTGAGGATAAACGCTCGTCTTTTCCAAATTTATAGCTAATCTTCACTTGTCCATTGCACATAATAAACACATTTTATACAACGAAATTATCGAGATTATAGAAAAGGGGAAAGTAAAAATTGGACACTCAAAAAACTTAGCTTGACTAAGATATAATTTAGAAAGTATGTCCAAAATTTACTATCATAGGTACTTGCCGATTTGTAATTTTGAAAGGAGCGTAAAGGAACGTCCTAAGAATATCAAAATCTTAAATAAATAATTATGGTTCAGACGATTTTAGTGCCTACTGATTTTTCAAACAATGCACTTGTAGCAACCAAATATGCTGTTGGCTTGGCAAAAGAATTGGGATCGGAAATACACGTTATCCATGCCTATCAGCCATTCACTTCCGCATTCCAAAGTCCACTTGCCAATGAAACAGATGAAAAGCGTGCTAAACTTGGGGCTGAAAAAACCATGTCTGTTTTTTTGGAATCAGTCGGTAAGGCGATGGGGGTTCAAATAACCCATAGTATCGTAAAACAGTCGGTGGTTTCTGCAATTAAAGAGTATATTCGAGACAATGCAGGAACATTATTGGTTATGGGTACACATGGAGCTTCGGGTACGAGAAAGGATGTTTTGGGTAGCAATACGTATGATGTCACGAAAACCTTATCAGCCCCTATGTTGATTGTTCCAGAGCATACCACTAATAATAGTATCCGTAATGTTGTTTTTTTTACCGATTATCAGCAAAATGACACCCAGACGCTCACGGAACTTGGAAAAGTCACCGGAAAAACGGATGTCAAGTGTACGCTTGTCCATATCCTAAAGCAACATGACACGCCAACACAAGACGACTTTCAGAAATTGGAAAATTGGAAAACAAATCTTGGACAACAGGCGAGTTTTGAAAACATCTCGACCGAGTTGGTACAGGGAAAGGAAAATGTCGAAACGGTAAATAAAGTCCTCCAAAAGCTAAACGCAGACTTGGTATTATTGACATTGGTAGGTGGCAGGGGATTCTTTGAAAAGCTATTGCACAAGAGCTTGGCGAGAACGATCATCCTTAACTCTGAAACTCCTGTATTTCTATCTTCAAGGGAAGTTGAGTAAGGATATAGACACCTGAACCTGCAATATATAGACAGACGTCGATTGGATCGGTTATCAAACGGTGCGTAAAAACAGGGAAAATAACTTCTGCCAATATGGACACGATTGAAGTATATCCGACTATATAGCTAAGGGGCAATTTATACATTGGGTTGTCGCATATTATCCTGCGTTCGACGGTGATTAGATGCAATAAGATTGGCATAAAAATTAGTGGGTCAAGATAACTGTCAAAAACAGCTATTTTGACCTTTGCTATTTTTTCGAGATATTGATGTACGATAAATAGGATTAGACAAATAATAAACAGAATGTGCGATTTTCTTTGGTTGTTCTTCATAAAGCTAAAAGAAAAACGAGCAATAATACAACCAATAAAACAGGAGACAGCAATAGTAAAAGCAAAAGAACGGGTAATTTCAATATAAAAAATAGAATTTGCAGAATGATCGGATGTGATTTTTTTGGTCGCATCCAATCTTCAATTGCTGAATAGGCATGCGAAAGGTTTTCTTTTATCCCGTCACTTATCGTTTTTTTCTTTCTTTTGTCCTCGTTCATTATAATCCGCTATTATTACCCAAAGAGACGCATTACGATCAGCTTGAGAATTGTTGCATCTCAATCAACCTATGGTACAGTCCACGTTGAGCAATAAGTTGTTGATGTGTCCCGACCTCTTTGATAGTGCCTTCTTCCAACACAATTATTTTATCCGAGTTCTGAATTGTACTAAGGCGGTGAGCTATGACCAGCGTGGTTCGGTTCTTCATCAAGGAATATAACGATTCCTGAACCAATTTTTCCGATTCGGTATCCAGAGACGAGGTAGCTTCATCCAATAACAGAATTGGCGGATTTCGCAATACCGCCCGTGCTATACAGATGCGTTGCCGTTGACCACCGGACAGCTTTGCACCACGGTCGCCAATGTTCGTATTGTAACCGTTTTCCGTTTTTAAGATAAAGTTGTGTGCATTGGCAATACGTGCTGCATGTTCCACCTCTGCCATAGTTGCATTGGGCAGAGCAAATGCGATATTGTTAAAGATTGTATCATTGAACAAAACTGTTTCTTGATTTACCGTTCCTATCATTGCCCTCAAAGATTCTTGCTGAACATTCCGAATATCCACACCATCAAAAAAAATCGCTCCGCCTGTAACGTCCATAAAACGGGGAATTAAATCGATCAAGGTTGATTTCCCTCCACCAGAGGGCCCGACTAATGCCACGGTCTTTCCTTTCGGAATTTCTAAATTGACATTATTAAGTACTTGTTTTTTATCGTATGCAAAGTCAACGTGGTTAAATACTATCGATTGATTAAACTCCGTTATCGGTTTTGCATCTGGTTTATCCGTAACCGCGTTGCTCTCATCGATAAGTTCCAATACGCGTTCGCCAGCAGCTATTCCATGATGGATATTGGAAAAGGATTCTGTTATTGCTTTTGCTGGACGCATCACCTGTGAAAAAATCACAATATATCCGATAAATTCGGACGCAATAAGCTCACCCCCGCCGGACAATACCAAACTCCCACCGTACAATAATATGATTGCCACCATTACTACACCGAGCATCTCGGATACAGGAGAGCTCAATTGTTGTCTACGCACCATTCTCCGCATAATCTTGGAGTAACGTTCGCTCTCCCTATTAAAACGATGTTTTACGAATGGGACTGCATTGAAAATTTTGATGATTTTAATCCCCGACAGTGCTTCGTCCAAGTAGGAAATCATATTGGCATACAATTGTTGACCTTGCCTTGCCTGTTGGCGTAATCTTTTTACAATCATGGATATGAAAAAAGCTGAAACAGGGATAATCGCAAGCGAAAACAATGTAAGTTTAGCAGAAAGAGCAAAAAGCACAATAATATACGCAATCAACTGCAATGGTTCTTTAAATGCCACTTGTAAAGTAGACGTGACGGAAAATTGCACCACCTGTACATCGGATGCGATTTTGGACATCACATCTCCCTTTCGGCTATTGGTGAAAAATCCCACGTGCAGATTCATCACATTATTGAATACAGCTTTACGCAGGTTCAATAGTGTGTGGATACGCAAATTCTCCATTACCCGTTGTGCCAGATAACGGAAAAGATTGCTAATGAATACCGAAGTGAAAATAACTATACATACATATTTTAATGCGTCATACGCTCCAACGTCATAATATAATTTATCGGTCGCATATATAAACCAATCACCGAGGTTGTAACCCTCGGGTTGGTTTATTGGTTCTTCGGGTGTAAATTTCGTGTTATCTGTTCCTCTGAATAATACTTGCAGAAGTGGCACGAGTAAAGTGAGGTTTAGTGTTCCAAAAACTATAGCGATCAGTGTGCAGATAATATATGGAATCGCATATTTTTTTATAGGTTTGGCAAACGAAAGTAGTCTAAAATATATCCTCACAATCTCACAATTATCCCTCATTTTACTGCTTACCTGTTATATCATCCAAAAGGGATTGTATTTTCGTTTCCAATATTTCGTCTGCATTTTCCTCACCTTTTGTAGCGATGTGTTTTGCACTACAATAGAATTTTATTTTTGGTTCAGTGCCGGACGGTCTCACTGATACGACATCACCTATCTCGGTTATAAACTGAAGAACATTTGATTTGGGAAGTTCGATAGCTGTTTTATCGCCATTTATCAGATCAAAAGATTCGGAAGTTTCATAATCTTTGACAGTTGCTATACGGAGTCCCGCCAAATGGGTAGGGGGAGATTGACGTAGGCTATTCATCAAATCGGCGATTTCTTCAAGTCCCTCTTTCCCTTTCTTGGTAACAGAAATCAGCTTTTCTTTGTAGTACCCAAACTTATTGTACAATGAAGATAGCGCGTCAAGCAACGTTAAATCCTGTGATTTGTACCAAGCTGCCATTTCTGCAACGATGGTACAGGAAATAATGGCATCCTTATCCCTAACCAGATCACCAATGAGATAGCCATAGCTTTCCTCTCCGCCTACAAGAAAGATTTTTTGGTTTTCGAGCTGGGTTATTTTTTCGCCTATGTACTTGAATCCTGTCAGGACATCAAAGCATTCTACCCCAAAATATTGGGCTATGTCTTTGATAAGTCCTGTAGTGACAATGGTCTTGACAACAAAACCATTTTCTTTTAGACCATTTCTGTCTTTTAACCCTTGCAGGACATAATATACCAACAGACTACCCAACTGATTTCCGTTAAGTAGTTCATAATCTCCATTGGCATCCCTTATGGCAACACCGACACGGTCACAATCGGGGTCGGTTGCCATCGCAATATCGGCCTTTACCTCACGGGCCAAAGCCAGTGATTGTTCAAATGCTTCATGTTCTTCGGGATTGGGGTATTCAACAGTTGGGAAATTCCCGTTGGGTGTTTCCTGAGATGGAACAACGTGAACATCTGTAAAACCCCATCTTAACAACGCTTCCGGCACTATAGTGATACCCGTACCATGTAATGGAGAAAACACAATGCTAAGTTCTTTCTTTGCCGTACCTAAATCCGTTCTAATGGATAATGGCTGAATCTTCTCAAAGTAAACTTCATCAAGTTCATTGCCCAGGAATGTTATTAGGTCAGCGTTGGAAATAAAATTTACTTGGTCAACATCGGATATTGATCTAACCTCCTTGATGACTTCAACATCTGCGGGCGATACCAATTGTCCGCCGTCATTGCCATACACTTTATATCCATTATATTCTTTAGGGTTATGTGAAGCCGTTAACATAATCCCACCTTGACAACCGAGTTCCCGAACGGCAAACGATAAAATAGGTGTCGGTCTCAATTCTTCGTAGATAAAAACCTTTATGCCGTTGGCACTAAGCACATCTGCACATATACTTGAAAGATGTTTTGAACTGTTCCGATTATCGTATGCAATGGCTATTTTAATGGACTGGCCTTTATACTTCTTGGTAAGGTAGTTGGCAAATCCCTGCGTGGCTATTCCGACAGTATATTTGTTCATTCTGTTCGTTCCTACACCAACAATGCCACGCAAACCTCCCGTTCCAAAATCAAGGTCACGGTAAAAAGCATCCGTAAGGTCTTTAAAGCGACCGCTTTCAAGCATATCGCTTATCTCTTTTTTTGTTTCTTCATCGTAATTACCCTGTAACCACGTTTGTACCCGTTGGTTCAATTCATTTTCAAGCTGTTCCATTCTAATATCTTTTAAAGTCCAATGTATCGTATTCAAAATTATTTTTGGCAATAAAACCTCCTACCTTAAACCTGTCCGAAGTGTATTCGATAGGCATAATACCGTCCTGTCCGGTCACCATGTAACCGCAGGAATGGACAATAAGGTCAAATGCCCCAAGCTCCCATGCCAACACGGGTTTGAGATGCACATAAATATCCGCCCTGTTTTTGGCGATTTCGATAAGGTTCAGCGGGGTTTCCATGTTGACCAATCGAATTGCCCCATTGTGGTTATCTATGATGCTTTTTACATAGTTCTCCGTTTTCATATTGACGGGCCTATTGCCCTTTACAATCCGTAAGAACCTATCGTCATCTATGTACTTTTCAATTTCTGTTTTTTTGTCAAAGTATCGCTTCGTCCGAATAGATGATTCACAAAAATCAAGTTCGTGCGCACGTTCCGATTGAATAGCTGAATACACAACTGACGTTATCGGAAACAAGACGATACCTACCGTTGGTCTTTTTTGCTCAAACTTTGTTATGGTAATTGCACTGTTTGTTCCTCCCTTGTCCCTCACAAACCCCAACAGCCAAAATTCAGCTACATTTTGATTAATACTTCGATAACGGTTTATGACAGGATCACCCAATTTCTCTATGGAACAGGAGAGGTCTATTATAAGCTGTTTTATCTTCTTACTATCAATATTTTCGTTACCCTCCATACCACTGAACAGACCAATATGGGGAAGAATCGATTTTTGAAAAACAAAATCGAGTTCCTTTTTCAATTTCTTGGGGTTCGGTCGTTCCGTATCGTACATCAATAATATGACGAATTAAGGTTGCTGTTCGCCTTTTCTTCCTGTTCGATAATGCCAAAATCTGTCAACAATAATGCTTCGCCTTTTTTGACACATACATCATGCTCAAAGTGAACAGACGGTTTGCCATCAGCGGTCAAAATTGTCCATCCATCGTCCTCTGTGATTATACTGGCTGTTCCCAAATTAATCATGGGTTCTATCGCAATGACAAGATTCTCCCTTAACATTTTCCCCCTGCCCTTTGCACCATAATTGGGGATGTTGGGTTCTTCATGCAGGTTCTTTCCAAGACCATGCCCGACAAGCTCCCTTACTATACCGTATCCATGTGGTGTCACATGAGATTGGATGGCATAACTTATATCGCCAACTCTGTTCCCATGTACCGCTTGTTCAATCCCTTTTGATAAGGATTCTTTTGTAATCCTTACAAGTTTCAGTATTTCATCTGATACCTCACCGAGTATGAAAGTATAGGCTTGGTCTCCGTGATAACCGTTCATATATGCACCAACATCAATGGAAACAATATCACCCTCCTTTAAGGGAGTTTTGTTAGGAAAGCCGTGAACTACTGCTTCGTTTACCGATGCGCAGACGTTAAAAGGAAAGCCCCCGTATTTATAAAATGATGGGACAGCTCCATGATCGCGCAGGAATGTATTGGCGTGTGTATCTAAATCCAAAGTCGAGATTCCCGCTCTGATTATCTTCGCAATTGAAGCAAGCGTTTTGCTTACAAGCATAGCACTTTCTTTAAGCAATGCAACTTCTTCTTCCGTTTTGTACAGCATATCAGTCAATTTTTTTCAAGCTATTTGAAGTGTTCAATAAAGTATATCCGATTATTCCCGAAAGTAACGAAGCTATCAGAATGGAAAACTTTGCTTCTGCAATCAGGAGACTGTCGGTAAAGGATAACAGGGAGATAAAGATTGCCATTGTAAAACCCACACCCGCCAACGATCCCAAACCAATGACGTGTTTCCAGTTTGCTCCGACTGGCAATTGGGCGATATTGAGTTTTATAGCCAATTTGGACATAAGAAATACACCCAACGGTTTTCCGAGACATAGACCGGCTATGATTCCCAAACCTAACGGGGAAACCAAGCCATCCAGCATGGCACGTTCAAACGTGATGTTCGTATTTGCAAGTGCAAATATGGGTACAATAAGGAAGTTAACAGGGGTAACCAACGCATGTTCCAATTTCAATAAAGGAGATTCTTTTTCTCCCTTTGTCCTCATTGGGATAACCAAAGCTGTCAATACTCCCGCAATGGTGGCATGGATACCCGAATGGTGAATGAAATACCAAATAAAAAGCCCCGGTATAAGATAGAATGCAAGCGAACGTACCCCCATTTTGTTGAAAATGATAAGCAGTAGCATTATTCCACCTGCATACCCCAAATATACGGTGTGTAGTTCCGCAGAATAGAAAATTGCGATAACAAGAATGGCAATAAGGTCGTCCACGATTGCCAAAGCAGCCAAGAATATTTTGAGCGATGGGGGTACTTTGTTTCCCAACATGGCGAGGATGGCAAGGGCAAACGCAATATCCGTTGCCATCGGGATTCCCCAACCACTTGCTGTTTCCGTACCTCCATTCGCAAACAGGTATATTCCGGCAGGAATTAATGCGCCACCTATCGCGCTTAAAATAGGTAATGACGCTTGGCGTGGTGTGGACAATCCACCGTTGATTATCTCCCTTTTGATTTCCAAACCGACCAATAAGAAAAATATGGCCATAAGACCATCATTTATCCATAGGGCTGTCGAATATTTCAGATGGACTGATGCATTCTCAAAGCCAAGAGGAAAATCAAGAATCCGTTGGAATGTCGTTCCCAACGGTGAGTTTGCCAAACCGAGTGAAACAATGACACAAATGAACAATACTATTCCACCACTTGATGCAGACTCAAAGAATTTTTTGAAAATTTTTCTCATGACTATTAACCATAAAATTATACACAAAGATATTCTGATTGTAGTGGTCGCGAAAGTAAAAAATGGACACTTATAACCTTAGTCATAGGTTATTAGGAGTTTATATCTTATATTTGTAATTGTATGCCAATCAAATTTTTAAAAAATATTAAACTCGATACGTCGGCTCGTTCAAAATCATCGAACGGGAAAGAAGTGCTGTATAAATCATTTGTCAATAAGCATATTCTTGGGGCATATCTTTTTCCTTGCAAGGATCTGGAATCTAATCAGCCTCTTTTCAATGACGGTTTTCCTTCACTGATCTTTATGCCCCGTTCTTCTGACGATGTTGTACTTAAAAAGAAAGGGGAAACCATCAAGCTAAAATCGGCATGGGTTTGTTGTGGGATCATTCAAGATACTCATTGGGAGATACCTGATGGGCTTGAATATATTATGGTCATAAGGTTCAATCCTGCGTCTTTCTATTCGATATTTAATATTGACCCTGCGATTTTCCAGTCAGCACCTGTATGCGGTTTCCGGGATATTGTTGACGAGAAATGGTGCTTGATTATCGATAAAATGTATGAAAGGGAAAGCATCAAGGATAAAATCAAGTTTCTTGATAAGGTGTTTTCTTCATGTAATATTGAGAACAATTTACCATACTTTTTACAGGCGGCTATCGATCACATAGATGAACAAAGAGGGAATACTACTGTTGCAGACCTGTTAAGGAAATTGGGCAGCAAAGTCAACCATAAGTGGTTGCATCGTAATTTTGTAAAATACTTAGGAATACCCCCAAAGAAATATATATCCCTCCAACGCTTTATTTATGCGTATGGTCACTACGATCCAAAAGGTTCGGATTTGTTTGATATTGCGTTGAGATCAGGTTATTATGATTACAACCATTTCTTCAAGGAATTTAAACAGTATTTAGGTATTGCGCCATCAAGATATTCTTGGGGATAATATTATTCACTCGTCAACCTGTACTTTTATTCGTTGAACGTATTACTATTTTTAGTGGTTTATTGGTGTGAACAATAAATCCGTGCAGCCATTAACATTTAGTGTTCGACATGGATCGCGATATTCTTTATTAACGGCCGACTGGCAACCCCATTCCAATACAATTTTAACCTGCCTACAAATTCTTCCTTTAGCTTACTCTAAAGACGGTGGCTTGTCGTATAAATTGGCGGAAAACAGAGTTAATTATTATCTTTGTGCAAAGATATTCTTAAAGCGTTTTTGCTTTGAGTCCGGCACTGAAACTTAGGAACTTTCAAAACAGCAGGACAACAAGTGTAAAACGCTCATGCTACGGCGTGGGCGCACTTATTGTTGTTGGGTTTCCTAAGACCTCAGTGCTGTAAGTTGTTGCCTACGCTCTTTTTTACGGCGTCGGCAAGATGGTTTAAAATCAACTCTTGATAATATGGCGTCCGCAACATATTTCCCGAATTTTGAATATCCTGCTTCGGAAGTTTTCAAGTATATATGTATTGTTAAAGATTTCACCCTAATGTTGCATACCGGAGATATTGTAAAATTTACTCCTGACGACGAGGATGCTTTTAAAAAATGGCTGGATGATAACGGAGTACAAAATATCAGAGCGGAAAGTAATTGGATGGTGAAATAGTATAACCATATCACCACCTAATATATCAGCGTCTCCGTCTTCTTGGCTTCGTAGTTGTCCATATAAATATAAACCATATACCAAAAGCTACGGCAAATCCTACCCACGGAGTTTTCATAGATAAGGCTGCAAAGTACCCTACTGTTGAAATGATGCAAGTAATAAAAAACCAAATTACATTTTTCATCGTTTTTCAAATTTAAGTTTTTAAAATATTTACAACAAATTGCATAAGGAGAAATCCCTATGCAACTTGATGACTACACATCGGTGACTGATACCGATTTATAACAAATTCATAGCTATCCAATAACACTTTCAATTTATCAGACACACGCCCTTTACCATTCTCCCACGCAAGAATGGTAGAGGGATCAACATCAACCATCTTAGCTAAGCGCTTTTGGCTAAACCCATTCAAATATCTATAAGCTTTAATCCTACCCGTTAATGTAGATATATCAAGTTCAAACGGACAATATCCTAAGAACCCAAAAATAAGTGGATAGTATTGAATTTGGGGTTCGTTTTTATTATTTTCCCAATTGGTGATGCAAGCCTCGCTAACATTAAATATTGCTCCTACGTCCTTTTGAAACAACTTTTGCTCCATTCTCCTTTTTCTTATATACTCTCCAAGAGTGGTTGGATTTAAAGGCATCGATATTGGCAACGGTTTACTTGTTTTTTGCTCAAATCGCAAACAAGGCAACGCATGAATGATACTATGCTATGTTGCCTCAACCGCAAATAGGAGGAGTTATATCGGTAAGTTCCAGCAAAATTTAACGGCCGCAGCTCAGCATACCTACATAGTCATTGGGCATTTTATAAGATAACTTGTAGCTTCAATGATGTTGATAATCGTAAATCAAGTCCCTTATGTCTTGAAAGCGTAGTGATTTAAAATTTCATTTTAAATCGAGATGTTTGCAGATTTATTTTATTAGCTTTATCTAACGGTTAGCTTGTGATTATAACGCTCGACTAAAAAATGGAATTTAAATTTATTGATGACATATTTCAAGGACTGACTATCAATCTGAATGTACTGAAAAGAACCTCAGAACCTTACACAACCCTTCTCTATCAGCATGAAGGGGTACTGTCGGCAAGCGATCAAAGAATTGGCAACCGCCATGATGCCGCTGCAAAGCTTAGATCCTATTTTACTCTTTTAAAAGAAACGGGAGCAGATTTAGCCTTGGTCCCTGAGTATTGCTGCCCATTTGCTTTGTTAAATGAAATTCTAAATGACCCAAACAAAAGGCCTGCGTCAAACAAGCTTTGGGCAATTGGTATGGAGTCAATAAAAAAAGATGAATTAGTAGCCTATCTTGGAGCACTTGATGCAGATATTATCTCATATTTTGACCACCGGGTTTTGGCAGTTAACAAGAATTTTCTAGACCCTCTAATTTATATATTCAAGGCAATTAAAGATGGGGAAGAAAAGCTCATTGTACTGGTACAGTTTAAAAATTACCACATGGGGGTCTGGAGCGGTGGAGATGTTGAACGAGACAATATGATTCCAGGTAATGAGATTTATATTCTGCGCAATTGTAAAACGTCAGTTCATATGCTATCGGTAGTATGCTCGGAAGCGATGAATCTTTCTACTGAAATGAACCAGAATGTGCAGAATGACCTGCTTTGGGGTGATGTGCCTTTTTTAGTTTTGAACCCACAGGTTAACCCTGGGCCAAGTCATCCCTTTTTTCTAGGTTTCAGAAACTTTGTACTCTCGGTCCAACGAACTGAGATTATTGGGCTCAATTGGAATAACACTTCAAAGATCGGAGGGACTGAATTGCTGCGCTCAAAATTTTCGAGAAGTGGAATCTATACTCGGACAACGGATATGAATTTCAAAAATTTAGAAAGGATTAGGGAAAATCATAAACGGGGTCTTTATTACTTTTATTACGGTGCAGATAGACATGCTTTCTTACTGAATAGTGGGGCTCACGCATTTTTACTTAAAAATACTTCTGTTAATATTAACGAGGGTGTAGCAGTCCAACGGATGAGAAATGGCCCACATTTGCTGTCTACATACGTTTTTGATGCTAATGACAATCTACAATCCGTCGATGAGATCTCGGATCGCCATATTGATTACCTTAACTCTGTTGGTTGCCGTAATGCATTCCTTTCCGATCCAGAAAACTGCGTGATCGAGAAGGAACTTTTAGCTTGCCTTAGCACAGGGGAATTACCTAATAAATCTTCCAAGAACTGGTCTGAACTTAACAATATTTGGTCGGTGAAAAGTGTCGACAACACTGAAATCAATAGACGGATTACTGTTGCTGAGGATATGGATGCAGAAAGTACGAGGATTCGAGACAAATATGCCGGATTGATCGAAGTGTTAGGCACAGAAATATTAAAAAATCCAACCTATATGCCGGATAGTCTTTCTGACTTGAGGTCCGAACATTTGCTTTTAGGGTATTCCAAGCAACGTAATACAAGCAATGAACGGCTGGTTGGCCTGCAATATTTTAGATGTAATATAACTACAGTAACCGGCGAAATGGTATGGGCGACAGTTTGCTATCTGGATATGGCGAGCGACGAAAGAATCGGTAGGGTGTTTGAAGCACTTCAAGGCTTATTTGACCATGACAGTCGTAACAGAGATAGGGTTGTTGTATTTTACAAGCGAGATGGTATTTATCAGGCAAAATCGAGCGAATCGAGTAGCAGTATTAAACAGGTAAAAACAGGCAATGAAAATTCATTTTTAAAATAGGCTATGAATACTTTAAAAATAATAGAAGTAGCAAAGACTATTCTTCCAGATCTGGTTGAAGTCCATAAAAACATATTTAGGGGTACGCTAAACGTTGAAGAAAAGGTTGCTGGTGTTTGTTTTATAGATCTTAAAAACGACAAAAAAGAAGATTTCCAAGATTATCAGGAAAAATTAATTTCCAAGGAATTTTATAGCAATCCAGGTCCATTGCAATGGAATTATTATTTATTTCTATTGAACGACCAATTGTCGGTAAATGAGGTGCTCGATATTGAAAGCGATGACAAATATGCAAGGAAATATGTGCTGGACGAAAATGCGTTCGTAGAGTTTTTCAAGATCGAAGATACCCTTAAAGCTACCCAACCCAATATCGTTTCAGAATGGAAAAAAGCTTTACAGGAAGTCGATCTTCAAGAAGTTTATACCGAGGCGACTTATGTAGATGTATTTGGACGTTTCGCTTCTAACCAAACAATCAAAGAAGTAGCAATTAATTCAAAAAAAGGCACTCAGGAGGTCGCAAAAATACAATTTATAAACAAATTGATCCTCAAAGACAATTATAGGCCCTATCCAAACACGAATAGAGAATTCAATTTTGGTAAGGTGAACCTGTTCAAAGGCATCAATGGTGTCGGAAAAACTTCTGTTTTTGAAGGCATAGAGCTCATGCTCTGCGGAAAATCCTTGAGGAACGTCAGTCAGAACAACCCAAATGGATGTCTTGAGGCGATTTTCAACGGCGAAGCCAAAGCCGAAAAGTATCAGAGTACGAATTTGGCGATTTATCAAGCGCGTGACCTGAAATGGTATTCTTCTACCTATAACAGGGGAAACAACTTATACAATTCGTTCAATAGGTTCAATTACTTTAATGCAGATGCCGCTCATAGTTTCGCCAGCAGTAAGACAGAGAGCGACGTGATGGATGCGCTGTATAGTATCGTTTTGGGGCCAGAGTTCGGATATATTCAAGAAAGGTGTAAAAAAATAATCGATAGGATCAGACCGGAATACAACCGACTAAAAGATTCGATCGATACTGCAAATAGAGAGATAATTGCTGATAAAACACTAGTAGATAAGTACATTGAGCCAGAAAGTGTCCAGTACATTCGTAAAAAAATTGAAGATGAAGTAAAAGCGATAGGCTTTAGGCAGCTAGATTTGGATATAACTACCGGCCAAACGCGGATTGAGAATATTAATAGCCAAATCAATATTGCATTGCAGAATTTGGCTGAACGTAATTTTCGGTATGATTCACAGGCTGATTTTAATTCCGCTCTTGAAAAATTCGATGCGAAAAAACATGCTTTTGATGGTCTATTAGAAAAAGTAAAAAATCTCGGACGAAATAGCACTGTCATCCTGAATGCGCAAAAGGACCTTGAAGGGAATCTTGATCTACTTGAAAAATCACTGGATTACTTGGCTGATTCCAGATACCTTGAACTGGACGGTCTTGCGACTAAATTGAAGGAAGTTCAATATATCAAAAGTAAAACCGATTTTGTTTCTAATCTGATAAAAGACGTCGATTTCAAAACGTTCGAATCTTCAATTCAAATTGGGGAATTAGAACTCGCGGATAGAAATTCATTGGAAAATCTGAAGCGGGATTCATTCGAGCTTAGGGAATCAATTAATAGAGAGCTGGAGAAAATGGGGAAAGTGGATGGCTTAATCAAAGAGCTGAAAGCAAAGGGCGCCGAATATCTACAGGCAGTTCCACTTGCAACCGAATGCCCATTATGCAACACAAGTTTTGAACGCGACTTACTTGAACAAAGAATCAATCTTCTTTTGGGGGCAGATCAACTAGAGGTAGAGAAATTTCATGAAGACAATAATAAGCTAGCGAAATGGGCGGAAGATCAGACTGCTCTGGAAAAAAGGCTTGCTATATTTGAAAAAATTAAAAACGCTTATCAGGGCTTTTTTGGACTGGATGAAAAGCTTGGAACAATGACCGAAATTCTGACCAAACTCAACGATGTAATGATTAGCTCTGAAGGAATAAATAAGGAATTGGAGCGATTAAAAAGTATTGAAAGCTTTGGAGCGATAGCGGGTAAATCAGAAAGTAAGCTATATGACCTCAAAACTAAAATATCACATGTTTTTGCTGGCGAACTTGATTTCAATTTAGATTGGATTGAACTTTTTAAATCCAAACATTCAGAGTTGGCAAAAGAATTGGACGACAAGAAAAATGAGCTTGAAAAGAATATCTCTGACAGATACAACTTCGGTCTCGAAATAAAACTGTTGTTGGGATTGCCTACTGAATCTCCAACAGATGTCAAATCAGCTGAACAAAAACTGGATAGCGACAAGAAAGACCTTGACCTTTATGCTGGCTATATGGAAAGGGTTAAGATTCTTGTGCAGCTGGCAGATACTACAAAGTTTTCAGAACTTAAAAACAAGTCGGATATCCTACGCCAGAGTATCCAATCACTTAAGGATTCGCTCAATGCCGAATTTTTAGTCAAACAGGCTAGAGAAAGACTTGTGAAGAATGAAAAAAATGTTAGCGAGAATACGCCTAAAAGGGATCGTTTCGAAAAGGCCTATAACCGATTACTCGAACTGACTTCAGACGAGGCTACCAAACGTGTGGAAGAGTTTTTCAAAAACAATTTGAAAGAGGTAATTGAGATCTTCAAATCAATCCATGTGCCAAGGGAATTTTCTGACCTGAAATTTGAGAACAAAAGGTTAACCTTGATTAGCGATGATAACAATGACCAACGATATATTACCGAGATCAGTACAGGGCAAAGGTCTGCACTTGCACTATCTATTTTCCTGTCATTGAACAATAAACTTGCCAATGGCCCCGATCTGATCATGTTCGATGACCCTGTAGCATTCATAGATGATCTTAATGCGCTATCATTTTTAGACTACCTGCGGCTACACGTACTTAAGTCTGGGAAACAGATATTTTTTGCCACTGCAAATACTAGGCTGGCCCATCTGTTTGAAAAAAAGTTCGCTTTTTTGGAGGATGATTTTAAGCAATGGCATTTGGAACGGAATTGATTAGCATGTAAAACAAAATGGGGATAGTATTATTCTTAATATGTTCGCCAATGGTGGGATTTAATAATGGAATTTCACGTTACAAACAAGTCAATTAATGTTTTAAGATAGAGTATGTTGACACTATTATGTAGATAACGATGAGGTTCTGGTATTTCAATTTACAGACTTACACTTGTTTCCCAATATGAGGAATGTAATACAGGCTGGTCTTGGGTGGCATTATAAGTATTTCGATAAGTCAAATTCTCTAAAATCCTACACGGTTTTTCTGAATTTGGCATTGTGATGGATTATATTTAAACAGCAATGAAATTGATCAATCGCAATAACTTGCAAGACAAATAAGAATATATTTATTAGAGTTGCTTTTTCGATATATTTAGTACCCAGCCACTATAAGGATGTACTTCTGGAATAATACTGATAAGCTTTCCATCTTCAAGATGGTAGTGTGCAACCCCATCGTCAAATAGGAATGGATCTAATGGTAGCTTTGTATTAGGATTATGAAAGATGGTCGCTCCACCAGACCATGGTTCACAAGAGTTTTCATCGATAATGTGGGTTACAATTTTTGGCACTAACGCGCCTGGAGTATGGTCATGGAAAGCTACCGTCCAAATCAGACTTGTTTCACATGTTCCGAGCCCCGCTTGTCGACCAATCCTATTAAATTTTGAGATGGTCGCTATGGGATTATAAATAACTGCACTTATATTTTCGTACTCTTCTAAAAAAAATAATCCTGCAGGAATCTCTGTACCATTAGTTTTTGTGAAAGATGCAACTTGCTCAAAGATTTGAATCCCTTGGCTTTCTTCGTTCTTTTTAATTTTTGGTCTTATCCCGTATAAAACGGTCAGAAATGCCTCAAATGTCCATATCATAGATCCTGCATCATGAAAATCGGCGATTGCCAGTACAAAAGGAACCCCTTTTACATGATCTTTATCCCAATACTTCTTCTTTGCCTTTTCATATATTGCATTTGAAACCATTAAAGGGATTTCATTTTGAAGCAACTGATTCATTTCTTCCGGTGTCTTCGGTAGTCTCGGACCAAAGTCCTTATTTTTTCTACTAATCACGACTGCCTCTATAGCAATCTTAGTTTCGCCTTTTTCGATGATGTAATCTGGAGCTTCATGATTCCTATTGAAACTAAAGAGCTGTTCTCTAAAAAAGCAATAGAGATATAATTCCCATAGCCTCGCGTCAAAGCCATTGATAGATTGAAATTGGTCAATAAAGTTTCCGTCGACATCTTTATAATGATATGACACCTCTTGTATGGCTTCTTTAGCAGAAGAATAGGCAGGGCTATCTTTCAAAAGCTTGAAATGAGGGTGTTCTTGCTGGGGCTTGTTGATTGGCTTAAAAATGTCGAAAAACTTTGCATCATTATGAAAGATTATTTGATCTTTAGCCATTTCACTTTCCAATGCTTGACGAGCAGTAATCAGATCGGGAAAATCTACCTTTATACTAACAGCTCTATATTGTCGTGACTCATCGCGAGATAGTATTATCGTGGAAAAGTCGTTATCGAAATTATCTCTAACTATTATACCTAGTAAGCCTCCCTCGGAAGTAACGTAATATTCAATTTCCTCTGCCAAAAAGAGAGCAAATGGCTCCCTTGTGAACAACAGGTAAAGATCAGCTAAGTTCTTTGAAATACTTTCCATAAATTCTGGTATTGATATATGCTCCAAGCTACCCTTTTTTCAATTAATCGCACAAGCGATTCAACAACAATATTCCCCTTTAACCTCTCCGTAATCTTGTAGAAATCATTGGCGAGTGCTTCATTTACTGGCCTGCCTTTTTCTCCGCAAATACTAAATTTCAATTTATATGCCTCAGCTAACAAAATCCCGACAATATAATTGCTTTCTAGTCTCATAAAAGTACGAAGTCTATTAGCTTTAGAGGTACCTCCCTCGTAATATTGTTCCTTTGTTATGTCTAAGCCAGTTACATCGAAAATGAAGGATTGAAAAGTTCTATCGGAAAAATCGAGAACATACCCTTCCCCATTTCCAAAAAAGTTTCAATTATCCTCCTATCTCCAAATGATATATCTGCCATTGCTAAAACATGTTTATCGAACCTTTAAAGGAATATCAATGATCGGTTGTAACTGTTCAAGCTGTGTAGCATACCTCCTCACAACTTGGTCATACAAATCCTTGACTTTAGGAGCTTCTACGGTAATCACGAGTGCATATTGTAATTCTTGATTTCTCGTGTCATTGTGGCCCTCTATTCGGGCATTATAATGAATATCAAAAACAGGCTCATTTACGGTATTTCCTCTATATTTGTTTTTGGCATGAATACAGTTTTCCCATTTCCAAGCATCACGCCTAAGCTCATCTTCCGTTTGAAATGCCTTTTTGACCTTTCCAAAAAAGCTTTTTGACTTTGCATGTAATGGCTCATTTTCTCCGTCTTTCACTTTGCGCTTAACGTCTTTGTTAGGACGGAATGTCACTTCAAGTCCACTCCGTGTATAATTATTTGGGTGATGGGGATCGACTGTAGTTGCATAACATAAGGTCGCTTTAATTGTAACCATCCCATCTAATGATCCAGGTGGAAGTGGAATAGGGGCCCTGACAAATTTCGATCCGGAAATTGTTCCTTGAAAGACGACACGCATTACATGATCATCACAAACTGCAATCTCATCAAGTGATCTGGAAACTCTGCCCCACCCAACTTCAAATTTTGGCAAATCAGCCTGTTCTGCACTGTGTACTAACAGTGTTCTAATCGCAAGGGCACTTAGTGCATTGCCAAAATGTGCCCTTACACCAGCTCCTAATCTTAACACAGAAGGAGATGAAAAGCTCGTTCCTCCCGTAGGTACAAGAGTTAAACCAGTCTTATGGTCAAGTGTTAGGAATGGGCGTTGTACCGATCCTCCAAAGTCAACAAGATCAGGCTTAATCAACCCAGGGCTTCTTCCCGGCCCCACAGAACTATATGGTGCTCTCTGCCAATTATTATCCGGAACGTCACATGCACCAATCCCTATGGCATTTACACAATCTGACGGCACCTGAATTCTGTCTGCACCAATTATGGAATCTCCCTCTCCATCATTTCCCACAGCTACAGTCACTAAGGTCTCGCCGTCAGACAGATATTCATCAAGAACCGCCGTCCAAGCGTGGATTTCATCGTCATCAATAGGTAAACATGGCCCCAGACTTAAATTTATAAAATCATAGTTATTTGTGTTTATAATATCGCTTATCCTATCCAAGACTTCAAATAATTCGTACGGGTTTTGTCCTGGCATGTCATCCAATACACGGTAATGGTCAACATGGGAATATGGCCGTACTATTGGAGCGGTAGGGTCAAGGTGTCCAAACAAAAAAGCAGACGTTACACCTACTCCGTGAGCCAAGAGCTCGTCTGAAGCAGGTAGCATCCCTGAAAATTCAAAGGGAGTTGCCCACTGACATAAAGGGTGATCATTAGGGATTCCTCCGTCAAATATTGCAGCCTTAATTGTTGGATCTAATGGAGCTTCGTTAGGCAACTTGACATTAGTCTTAACATTTTGTGTCAATCTTATCGTTGGCCTTAACAACCTTAGTTCGGGCATTTTCCTTAAAGCCCTAACTAAACTAAATTTAGCAATATCTTCCGCCAATTCGCTTGGAGCTTCTACTTCCAGAAAACATAGTCCACCTGCATAAAACCTTCGTTCAAAGGATGGAGTTATATTTAATCTATTCAAATACTTCCTAAAGCTTCCGAGGTAAAGACTCTCAGATATAGATTCATTCATGTGTAGAACAACTTCAAATACAGTTTTTGACGAATCTCGGTCAAAATGCTTAACCTTACTTTTAGGTTCTGGAAACGATATTTCTTCGATTTCAACAATCTGATTTGCTCCGGTCTGATATTCTGACCATTTTGGAAATTCCTTTGCCCATTTTTTAAATGCTTCTCTTTTTCCGTATACAAACAATTCAGTTGTAACTGCGGGCAATGGATCTCGCCCCTTGCTTTTTTTCTCGGGTGTAATTTGCCTCGACTTGCTTCCAACTGAATCCAAGCCTACGGCTCTCAGCAATTCTGAGGGATAATATGTCTTTGCAATGAACTCTGGATTTAAAGTTATTGTAGCAACTGCATAATCATCTGGACATGCATCGTCTGGAAGGTTCTCAAGTTTTTGGACAACATCATTCAACATCGGCTCAAGCCTACTTCTAGCTTCAGAGAATGTATAAGGAGCTGCCTTTTCCACGGGGCCGCTCAATACACGAACTTGCTCTGTCAAACGTTCACCCTTACCTAATAAAAAATTAATCTTTGCCATATTAAATGTTAGATTTATTTAACTGCCTTTTTGCGTGTTTACGGATTGTTTCGCGTGCAACTCCAGTCAATTCTTGTGCTTTACGTTGTGTTACTACACCGCTGTCGTAAAGTGCGCAAGCAATTTGGGTCCTCTGTTCCTTAGAAAGTCCTTCTCCGGATACTATCATATTTTCAAGCTTGTCAGCCAAAGAAGAACCATCAATGGCTGCAGCTTTTCTCGTCAGATTGATTTGTCTTTCTATCTCGCTGAAAGATTTTCCAAGCAAAACGAATGACAAGATTTTCCCCCATGTATTAGCATCTTCCATCTCATCCCTTAACAGGCTTGTCACTTGTTTCTCTATCTGATCTGCTGTAGGGTTGTCGAAGTTTACAACAAGTTCAAATCTTCTCCAGATAGCAGGGTCCAGAAGGTCTGGGTGATTGGTCGCCGCCATTAGAATTCCACTGGCTGGCCAATCATCAATTTCTTGCAATAAAACAGTGACAAGTCTTTTTAACTCACCTATCTCGGAACTATCATCGCGTCTTTTGGCAATTGAATCTAACTCATCAAGTAAAAGGATGCAATCTGTTTTTTTTGCATAATCTAAAACAAACCTAATATTATTACCAGTTCTCCCTAAAAAGCTACTCATAACAGCGGCCAAATCAAGGACTAATAAAGGCTTATCAAGCTGAGAAGCTACCCATTTTGCTGCCATCGTTTTCCCAACTCCCGGAGGGCCGGTAAACAAAACCGATTTTGTAGGATGTAATCCATGCTTCATCAATGCTTTACTATTCCTACGCTCGGATAGCAGCTGGGACAAATCATTCTTTATGTTTTCAGAGACAATTAATTCGTTGTCTAAAACACTCGATTCTACTTTTAATAACTGCAGCCTAGAATCCAAGTCAACGGGCAAGGGTGTTTCAGAATGTTTCCGAAGAGGGGTTGTTCTTGTTGGCGATTCCTGTAAAAGTGACACTAAAGATTCTGTTAATTCAGGATAGTCCTGTTTGAATTTCTTTGAGGCCCTATGAATAACCAATTGAACATCCTGCTGCCTTCCAGTAAGAGCCGTTCTTGCAAGCTGTATGAAATCTGAGAAAAGTTCATTAGTGATTTTGTTCATGATGTATTTTGTGGAAGATTTGTTATGATGTTATTATTTATTTAGTCCTTACAATACAAAAATAGCATTATAAATAGCTATAATGCAAATAAAAATGGAAGAATTTTTTATATTTTTTATTTAAAGTCTTCCAAATAGAATGTAATACAGTTTAATTCAGCATTTTATCTTTAATTTCGAATGGGAGACTTTAAACTGTTATCCGAAGGAGATCATTTGAGATAAGCTTTAATATCATTTGACTTAAGGTGTGCATAAAAGTTAACAGCCTGTATTTTCATTTGGCTGATTTATTGCGGAATTTCCACTCTCTAAAAAAGCTTCAACTAGCTCTTTTTTCGCCCCCTGTCCCTTCCCATTTTCCCAACGACCAACGGTAGCAGGGTCTAGGTTCATCAACTTTGCAAATCGCTTTTGAGTGAGCCCATTTAAATATCTATAAGCTTTGATCTTACCGGCAAACGTAGATGCATCAAGTTCAAACGGACAATATCCCAAGAACCCGATGATAGGTGGATAGTATTGGATTTGAGGTTCACTTCTGTTGTTCTCCCAGTAGGTAATACAGTCCTCGCTAACATTAAATATGGCTGCTACATCTTTTTGAAACAGTCTTAGCTCCATCCTTCTCTTTCTTATATGTTCTCCAAGAGTCGTTGGATTTAAAGGCATCGATACTGGCAAAGGTTTACTGATTTTTTGTTCAAAACGCAAACAGGGCAACGCATGAATGTCCCTGTGGCTATTTCAATCATCCCGAAAAGGAATGCATATGTGGCAGCAACACCGTACAACGGTATTTAAGTAAAATATCGGGACCTCTTTTAGACCGCATCGATCTGCATATTGAGGTGACGCCTGTACTATTTGATCAACTGAGCACAACACGTAAAGCCGAGGACAGCCGTACTGTGCGAAGTCGGGTCATTCAGACACGAGAAATTCAGAAAGAACGGTTTGATTCTTTTCCAGACGTTCATTGTAATGCGCAAATGAGTACACAATTGACCCGAGAAATATGTCAGGTTGATGAGGCCGGAAGGAAATTACTTAAAATAGCTATTGAACGCCTCAGCTTATCCGCGAGAGCATACGATAGAATACTCAAAGTTGCTCGCACAATCGCTGATATGGAACGGAGTAAAATGATCGAAAACCATCATCTCGCTGAAGCAATCCAGTACAGAAATTTAGACCGGGAAACCTGGGGCGGAAAATTTTAGAACTGAGCCAAACAATGCTTAATAACCCAAGGGAAACAGATAATCGTCAAGATCACACCTGACAATGCACCAAAGAAATGAGCATCGTGATTTATACCATCTTGTGCTTTTTTTGACGCCCACACACAGTAACCTAAAAACAAAAACGCAAACAGGTAAGCCGGCATCGGTATAATCATCATCACACCAATGGTACTCTTCGGATCGAAAAGAATGTAGCTGAACAGGACCGCACAAATTGCACCTGAAGCACCTAAACTATAGTAACCCGGATTATTTTTCTGCTGAATGATCGTTGGAATATCACTCAGGATTAAACTACCGATATAGATCACGGCAAATAAAATATGTCCGTATTGACTTGCTTCTGCAAGTATACGCTCTAAACCAAAAGCAAAATAGTAGAAGGTAAGCATATTAAACAGCAAATGCCCCCAATCTTTATGTACAAAACCACTGGTAAGAATCGTATATACTTTTCGATTACGTGCGATACTATACGGGTGTAACATCAGTTTGCCGTAAAGTTGCTCATGTGAAAATGTATAGATACTGGTAGCGAGTGTAAAAAAGAAAATAATACTCGCAACAGGCATTTCTGTTAGATAAAATAATAGCATAGTAATTCTTAGAATCGATCCTCTAAAAGTAAAACGTAAAGCTCTTTTGGTCCATGTGCTCCCAAAACCAATCTTTTCTCTATATCAGCGGTTCTGGAGGGGCCGGTAATTGTCGAAATCATTGTCGGGATTTCCTGACCGTAACGCTTCTGCATATAGGCTAAAGCATCCTTTAGATCCCAAACCAATTGCGAAGCTTTAGCAATAACAATGTGAATTGGGGGATATATACTCAACCTGCGTCCTGAAGCATTTGCATTACTCACCATCACACTGCCATTGCGTGCAACTAATGCTTCACATGATGTAATACTTGCATTTGCAAATTCAAAATCTTCCGCTGTTTTCAAAAAAGGAAAACCATATGGACTGAGTAGATTTTGAACACCTTGTTCCCAAGCGTATATATTTTTAATATTATTCTCCTCAGTCAATGAAATCAAATTTTCAATCAGACCGATCTCGCCATCACAATACAGAAACTTGCCTCCCGCAGCAGTCAATTCGCGAACAAAAACAATATCCACCAACTCATCCTCTTCTTTATAAAGCGGTGTTTCTTTGAAATTGGGATGTGGATTATCGTTTTTCTGTAGTAATGCCTGACGTACCCGTTTTAACATTACCTCCTTCGCTGTTGCGTTCTTCACGTTCATGGCGCAAATATATATAAATGCAGCGCTAGATGACTCTAGCGCTGCAGCATTCAAATTAATTCAAATTATTTGACGGTGTTTCTGAGCCCTGCTCTTCGCGAGATCGCGCTTCGTCCGGGTGAACATCCAACGGTAGATCTGTCTGCGGAACTCCGCCACCATCAGCACCATTCACAAACTCCTCGTAAGTAGTCTTAGTTTCAAATGGGCGTTTACCTAATATCTCTTCCAAGTCCGATTGAAAAAGAATTTCTTTTTCCAGTAGCTTTTCAGCTATTTTAATCAAACCTTCACGTTTGTCCAGCAATAACTGTTTCGTACGTGCATAGACATCACTAATTAAGTTGCGAACCTCAGCATCAATCAACTCTGCCGTTTTGTCAGAATATGGTTTTTGGAAAGATGCCTCAGAACTGTCTCGGAAGGAAACATTTCCAACTTTATCATTCATACCGTAGATTGCAATCATCGCATAAGAAAGTTGCGTGATACGCTCTAAGTCATTTTGAGCACCTGTTGAAATTCTTCCAAAAGTAATATCTTCAGCGACACGACCACCCATAGTCATACATAAGCTGTCTATAAGCTGCTCTGTCGTATACAAGAACTGCTCGCGGGGAAGATACTGTGCATAACCCAAAGCGGCAACACCACGTGGTACAATAGATACTTTTACCAAAGGATCGGCGTGTTCTAAAAACCAGCCTGCAATAGCATGCCCAGCCTCATGATAAGCAACAATACGTTTTTCTTCCGGAGAGATGATTTTATTCTTCTTCTCAAGACCGCCGATCACACGATCAACCGCATCTTGAAAGTCCTGCATATCAATCTCTGGTTTATTTTTACGTGCAGCGATAAGGGCCGCTTCGTTACACACATTGGCAATCTCAGCTCCCGCAAAGCCAGGTGTCTGCGCCGATAATTTTTTTGCATCGACCTCAGCCGATAACTTCAACGGCTTTAGATGCACTTTAAAAATTTGCTCCCGGCCAATTAAATCCGGTTTATCAATAGAAATTTGACGGTCAAAACGTCCAGGACGCAATAACGCTGTATCCAGTACATCAATACGGTTAGTAGCGGCTAAAATAATAACGCCCGAATCAGTACCAAAACCATCCATCTCCACCAATAATTGGTTCAATGTATTTTCACGCTCGTCATTACCTCCCATCATCGAGTTCTTACCACGAGCACGACCAATAGCGTCAATCTCATCGATAAAAATGATACATGGAGCTTTCTCTTTCGCTTGCTTAAACAAGTCACGAACACGCGATGCACCTACACCCACAAACATTTCGACAAAGTCAGATCCCGAAAGTGAGAAAAATGGCACTTGAGCCTCTCCGGCTACAGCTTTAGCCAATAAAGTCTTACCCGTTCCCGGAGGCCCTACAAGCAAAGCTCCCTTCGGAATTTTACCCCCTAGATTCGTATACTTACGTGGATTTTTTAAGAAATCCACAATCTCCATAACTTCCTGTTTTGCCTCCTCAAGACCAGCAACATCATTAAATGTGATATTGATCTGCGACTCTTTATCAAATAGCTGAGCCTTTGATTTACCAATATTAAAGATTGCACCGCCGCCGCCGCCAGCACCACCGCCCATACGACGCATCAAGAAAATCCAGATTGCGGCCAACACCAACAATGGCAACATAAATGTGATAAACCAACTTGCCCATGGATTAGAACGATCATCATAAGTCAATTGGACCTTTGGTGTACCTGGAGTTAATTCCGCTTGCGATGCAGCTAATTTCTTTTCTAAAACATCGGGAGAAGCATCCTTAAAAATATATTGTGGTCCCTTATCCTCCTGCCCTGATAGACTTGGAAGCGGATCAGCAGTTTTTATAGCGTCTTTAAAACTTGGGTTATCTTTCCAGCCCTTTTTTAGATAGACCTCCACCTCGACAAGATCATTCTTCTTATAGGCGACAAGGCGCTCTACAGAACCTGTATTCAACATGCGTGTCTCAAAATCACTATAGCTAACTTCCTTAGCTGGGTTTTCTCCAAAAACGTACTGTAAGGCAAAAAAACCTAAAAACATGGCAATCATAAGCCACACAAAATTGAATTTTGGCGGTTTCGGGCTTACCTTACTACTCGGGATTTTTTTCATTATATCGTAATTATATTTTCTTTATAAATTTTTTCGTTGAGGACAATTAAGCGCTTTGGAAATGCTGTACTTCTGCATCTCCCCATAAATCCTCGATACCATAATGCGCTCTTTTTTCGGTCTTAAAGATATGTACAACCACATCCACAAAATCCAAAATCAACCATTCTCCATTTGATTGTCCTTCTTTATATTGGGGTTCTTGACCAAATGCCTTATAGACTTCTTCTTCGACACTCTTTGCTATCGCATTCACCTGAATGTTAGAATCGGCATGACAAATCACAAAATAATCGGAAACAGAACTGTGAAGATCTCTTAAATCCAAGCGAACGATCTCGTTTGCTTTCTTTTCTTGCATACCGTAAACGATAATTTCTGATAGACGTTGGGACAATTCTGAACTTTTATTTTTACTCATTAAAAAATGTGATAGTTTTGACTTAATATTTATTTAATACTTTCAGTTTGCAAAATAACAATATTTCGGGACTTATCATCGGTCAAAATACAATATATCTTGACAAAGTCGCCTCTACAAACGATTATCTCAGAGAATTATTGTCAAATTTCAAGCCACTAGCTGAGGGGACTGCCATTTTAGCAGAAGAACAATTTCAGGGTAAGGGGCAGCGCGGAAGCTCCTGGGTCAGTGAACCAGGGAAAAACCTAACGACATCTATCCTCTTAAAGCCTCAATTCCTACCAATAGCACAACAATTTGCGCTTTCAGCTACAATCGCCATTGCAACCGTCAATTGGCTGCAAAGCAAAACGGAGCAGCCTGTTGCCGTGAAATGGCCCAATGATATTTACGTCAATTCAAAAAAAATCACAGGCATTTTAATAGAAAATAAATTAAAAGGCAGTAAAATCGACAGCGCTATTATCGGCATCGGTGTAAATATTAATCAAATTAATTTTGACACAGCAACAACAATAACCTCGCTCGCCTACCTGACCGATCGACAGGATTACAACATCAAGGTACTCGCTCATGAGTTGTTCCAAGTGATCCAACAGGAGTACCTGACCCTTTATAAAGAGGGTGCCCAATATCAGTTAAGCCGCTACAACGCGTTATTGTTTTGGAAAGGTGAAGAAAGACCATTTCTCATCAATGGCATCAAGAAAACTGGAATCATTCAACAGGTATCTAGCGATGGGAAACTATGCGTTCTTTTGGAAGACGCCCTTCGCGAATTTGATATCAAAGAAATTACACATCTTATTACCTAATCTTTACAAAAAAACGATAGCCCATTTTAGAATTGTCAAACCTTTGTTCTAAATTTGTCAACAGCGTGATTAAACCTTTATTCACACGAAGCATCAAAGAACAATAACACACTGCAATCATTGTAGCGGAAAAGGAAAGAACAAATTAAATTCGGATGAAAAAGTTAATACTGTTAATGACTGCAGTAATTTTTGCAGTTACGGGAGCATTCGCTCAGATTCACAAGCCTGTAAAATGGACTGTGGCCAGCAAAAAGTTAAATAACAAGGAAGCTGTAGTTTATGTAAAAGCTACAATCCAAAGTGGATGGCACATTTATTCACAAAATGTGAAAGATGGCGGGCCAATTCCAACTTCTTTCACCTTCGCTAAAGCTGCTGATTATGCACTAGTAGGTAAAACTGCAGAGCCAAAACCAAAAGTAAAACATGAGGATGTATTTAAGATGGATGTTGGTTATTTTACAAACGAGGTAATTTTCCAACAAAAAGTAACTTTAAACAAAGGAACTGCCACAGTTAAAGGTACTGTCGAATGGCAAGCATGTGATGCATCACAATGTCTTCCTCCAGACGAATATGCTTTTGCTGTGACAATCAAATAGTAAAAATGATTCTACACGGATAAATTAATAAGGCGATTCTCATCGCCTTTTTTTATTTTTGACCATAACATCAGAAATTCATACGCATGTTAAAAAACACATTCATTCTACTTTTAATTGCTTTTTTCAGCCTTTCTTTAACTACAGCAACTTTTGCCTCTGCACAAGATAGCTTAACAAATACAGAAGGGCTTCAATTTGAATCATCACCGGATACAGCTACTGCTGTTGAAGCAGTACCTGAGGATCTAAATTTTACAGCTTCACCTGACACGATGGTTAGTCAAGATAGCAGTAAAATAGTTCCAGCTAAGGCAAACGCTTCCTCCGGAAATCAAGAATCAGGAAAAAAATCACTTTGGAGTATCTTTATTGCTGGATTAGTTGGCGGCTTCGCAGCATTGCTCATGCCTTGTATATTTCCAATGCTCCCACTTACCGTAAGCTATTTTACAAAACAGGCCGGAAGCCGCGCAAGCGGTATCAGCAAGGCACTCTTATATGGTCTCTTCATTATTGTGATCTACGTCGCTCTAGGAATGATTATTACGATTGCCTTCGGTTCGGATGCGTTGAATGCTTTATCGACAAATGGGGTATTTAATTTCCTATTCTTTCTGTTATTGGTTGTTTTTGCCGCGTCCTTTTTTGGCGCTTTTGAAATTACGTTGCCAAGTTCTTTCGTCAATAAAATGGATGCCAAATCCGACAAAGGCGGTCTTGTAGGACTTTTCTTTATGGCATTCAGCCTTTCACTGGTATCTTTCTCCTGTACTGGCCCCATTATTGGCACCTTACTGGTCGAAGCGGCCTCAAAAGGAGAACGCTTAGGTCCCGCAATCGGTATGCTCGGTTTTTCTATAGCACTTGCAATTCCTTTTGGTTTATTTGCGATGTTCCCTTCGATGTTAAAATCCCTCCCAAAATCTGGCGGCTGGCTAAATTCGGTGAAGGTTGTACTTGGCTTCTTAGAGCTCGCACTAGCGCTGAAATTCTTATCAAATGTAGATTTGGCTTACCACTGGAATTGGCTGGATCGAGAAGTGTTCTTATCGCTATGGATTGCCATTTTTAGTATGATGGGCTTATATCTTATTGGAAAGATCAAGTTTTCACATGACAGCGAATTAAAATTCCTATCTGTACCGAGAACTATTCTCGCTATCATTGTATTTTCCTTCGTTATCTATATGGTACCGGGACTGTGGGGAGCTCCCCTAAAATCGATTTCAGCCTTCTTGCCACCTTCGGCAACACAGGACTTTGACCTGTCGGCAGGAATAGCAGCCGCTCCTTCACACAATGATGGTAAGGTTAAAAAATACGCGGAGATTTTTCACGAACGTGGTACACCAAAAGGATTTGATCCATACTACGATTATGATCAAGCCTTGGAAACAGCAAAAGAACTGAATAAACCGGTATTGATAGATTTTACAGGCTGGAATTGTGTCAATTGCCGAAAAATGGAAGCAAATGTATGGACTGATCCTGCGGTTGCCAAGCTCTTGAAAGAGGAATTTATTATGGCTGAATTATTTGTTGATGATAAAACAGAATTACCTGCAAACGAACAATTCGTTTCAAAATATAGTGGCAAAAAAATCAAAACTATAGGTAATAAAAACAGTGATTTCCAAGCCTCAGCTTTCGACAGCAATTCGCAACCACTCTATGTCATCGTCGATGCATCAGGAACAGTATTGGTTCCAAAAACCGGTGCAAACTATAATGTAGCAGAGTATACTGCGTTTTTACAGAGCGGAATTGACGCCTTTAAGGCAAAAAAATAGTCTGTATACGCTGGAGATATCCGTATTGAATGATACATGAGAAAAAGCAATTATTAAATTTGCATTATCTTTAGCTCACGCTTAGGTGAATTGCACTTAAAAAAGCTCTTGCTTGTTCTTAATAGCGTTATCGGCGACTTCCAATAACGGAAATATAATTGTATATACGCTTAAAAATAGCTAAGTTTGAGTACGTATGAGTAACATTAAAAAAATTGCTGTTTTGACATCTGGAGGAGATGCTCCAGGAATGAATGCTGGTATCCGTGCTGTTGTTAGAGCGGGTATCTACAATAATCTGGAAGTATTTGGCGTACGCAGAGGTTATGATGGTCTAGTGAATGGTGAGATCATCCCTATGGATGCTAAATCTGTAGCCAATATCATACAACGTGGTGGTACTATCCTAAAAACAGCCCGTAGCGAGGCCTTCAAAACTATTGAAGGACGTAAACAGGCTTATGAAAATTTACGCAGCCACGGTATTGATGCCATGGTTGTCATCGGTGGCGACGGTACATTTACTGGCGCATCCAAATTTATAGAAGAATTCGATTTTCCGATCATCGGTCTTCCGGGCACAATTGATAACGATTTGGCCGGCACAGACTTTACGATTGGTTATGATACAGCCATTAATACCGTTATCCAAGCCGTAGACAAAATTCGCGACACCGCCGAGTCTCATGATAGACTTTTTGTGATCGAAGTGATGGGTCGCGACTCTGGGCTTATCGCCGTTCGTTCTGGTATCAGTACCGGTGCCGAAGCAGTTCTGGTTCCTGAGTTCGAGGTAGACTATGATGCGATCATGAAAAGACTTGACAAATCCCGTAAAAATAAATCATCCCGCATTATTATTGTTGCTGAAGGTGACAAAGAAGGCGGCATGGTTGTTTCGGAAAAAATCAAGGAAAATTTCCCGCATTACGATGTTAGATTATCAATTTTAGGACATATTCAACGCGGCGGAAGCCCAACATGTATGGATCGCGTGTTAGCCAGCAGGCTTGGAGTTGCATCCGTAGAGGCTTTACTACAAGGTCGCAGGGGTGAAATGGCCGGACTGATTTGCAGTGAAGTAAGATTCACTCCTTTTAAGAGCGCCATCAAGCATAACGTAAAAATGAATGAAGATCTGCTTCGTATCATTGAAATCCTTTCTTTGTAAGTGATATAAGTTATTCTTAACTAACAATAAAAAAAGAGTATACATTGTGATGTATACTCTTTTTTTATTGACTTCCGTTACTAGATTGTCCAAATTCTTTGGTTAAGGTCTGACACCCAAACTGTCATGTGACATAAAGCCCCAATAGTACCATATCCTGCACAGTTGTTATTTAAGCAAATTATTGAGGTACTCTTCAGATACCGGAGGCAACTGAATGGCTTGGCCTGCTTTCGCCATCGAGTCAGCAAAGTGATTCGTGTTGCTGATTGCCTGTTCATAGGCCTTAACAACCTGTTCCGATAAATGCAATACCTTAGGATCTTTAAGATCAACACGGTATTGATTATTTTCCAGTGTAACATGCTGATAAAAACGATATGCAGCAGCTTTTAGTTGGCCCAGCTCCTGCTGCGACAATTGATCGATTCTGGCATTAGGCGGCAGCGTAACATCGATAAAAGTCGTGTCTTTAGCCAATTGATCAATAGCGTGATCCAAAGGAATAGCGTGCAATGCCTCTAGGTTGACAACGGGAATCCCCTTATCCTGATCGCCACTGCAGGAAGCAATCACACTCCCTAGAAATATGCTTAGAATTACTGTTTTATTCATCTTTATAATTTTTATTACCACAATAGCATTAGAAATCCAATTGCTCAACTTGTTTAAAACCCAGGATTCATCACCCCTTAGTTGGGCTGTACATGAGGATATAGTAGTTCCATGTAATCATTCGCTATAGCAACAGGCGAAGTTAGTGAATTCCTTCTATGTTATCACAGCCGCTAGCGCAGTAACGATGAAAGCGCCATTAGGACAACATGATTAATAAGAAACCCCTAATTGTAGGCTCAGTTCACCTGAGTATAACAATTAGGGGTTATTCAAATGCCTAATGGCGGTTATATACCGATTTATTTTAGCAATTCAGCTAACTTAGCCTCCAAAGCTTCACCTCTTAAATTTGATGCGACAATTTTACCGGAAGGATCAATGAGGAAGTTTTGCGGAATACCACGTACTTCGTACAACTTAACCGGAGCCGATTTCCAACCCTGTAGGTCCGAAACGTGTGGCCATTGTTGTAAATTATCATCATGGATAGCTTTCACCCAGGCATCTTTTTTACCCGGATTGTCTAAAGAAACACCAAACACGGTAAATCCTTTATCTTTGAATTTATTGAAAGCCGCAACGACGTTCGGGTTCTCATGGCGACAAGGGCCACACCAGCTTGCCCAAAAATCCAATAAAACATATTTACCTCTTAAAGAAGATAAGGAGATATTTTTTCCTGTTGTGTCTGGCAATGTAAAGTCAGGCGCTACCGAACCAACAGCCACTGCTTTCAATTTCTGGATACGCTCAGCCAATTCCTTCCCTTTTTCAGAATTTTTCAATTCAGGAGACAATTTCTCAAAAGAAGTCACATATTCATTGACGTTCTCACCGCTGACATTCTCAGACAACAAATCCAACGTATACCAGCTTTTTGGGTTTTTGTTAATAAATTCAGCATCTGCTTTTTCCATTTTTTCGGAAATCTCACCAGCCTGTTTTTGCAGACCTTCGATGAATTTAGGATCCTGTTTTTGAGTCTCCGAAGCAGCATAATATTGTTGGTTCAACGCCTCGAACGCATCTGCATGAGGTTTCACAAAAGCCTTGTATTGCGTCAGATCATCATTGAGCGCTGTACCCGAGACGGTTGCATTTTTGAATCCTTTGGTTGCATCGACTTTGATAACTCCTTTAGAAAGATACAGCTGTGCTGTTTCAGGCTGCTTTTGACTATTTCTAAGTTCAGCGAAAGATAAGCCCTCCGGTGAATAGATCATCATACCCTTCGTTGGCGAAGTCACCTGTCCATTGAACTTAAACTCACCTTTTACAACCGTTGCTGAATCTGTTTGGCGAGTTCCATTGGCAGCATATTGCATAAACACTTTCGCTTTGTCCGACGTCGTGTTTACCTTTCCTGTAACCGTGTAGCTTTCTTGTGCCATTAACAAGGCTGGTAAAAAGCTTAAACCCATTAATATTCCCTTTTTCATAATTATATACTTCCCATAAATGTAAAACATTTCCGTTTCACTGTCCTCCTATTTAACATTATTTAGCAAAGTTGTTACCAACGTCCTGAAGCACCGCCACCCCCAAAATCACCGCCACCGAAACCGCCAAAACCGCCACCTGAACCACCACCGAAGCCACCGCCGCCACCGCGACCGCCACCACCGCCAAGACCATTCAGCAATGTCCACCAAAAGATATCAGAAGCTCCGCGTCCATTCATCACACGGCCTCCACCACCACCTCCACCGCGGCCACCGCGATTGGAGAAAATAACAATCAAGAATATCACAATAATAATGACAAACATCACCGAACCTGATCCCTTTCCTTTCGGTTGTTTTGGATCAGCTTTGTATTCTCCTTTTGTGTAGGAAATTAGGGAACTGGTTGCATCGTCGACTCCTTTGTAGTAATCTCCTTGACGAAAAGCCGGTTTGATATCATTTTCAATAATACGATATGCAATGGCATCGGGGACAGCCCCCTCTATACCATAACCTGTTTGAATGGTCACCGCACGATCTCCCAGCGCTACCAACAACAGAATACCGTTATTATACTTTTTATTCCCAATACCCCATTTTTTCGCTAAACGGACTGCATAATCAGAAATATCATAGCCGCCGGTAGAATTCATCATAACCACTGCAATCTGCGTAGATGCGGAATCCTCAAATGCCAATAGCTTCTGCTCCAATAATTGCTTCTGACTTGCTGTCAATGTGTTTGTATAATCATTGACAAGTCTGTTTGATGTTTCCGGGAAATCTTGACCCAATACTGTGGCTATCGACAGCATACAAAGCAACATAGCCATAGCAGGGATTCGAATCCGAGAAAATAATCTCGATACAAATTTCATCCTATTATTCTCTTTTATTCATTTTTATTTGCCTTAAGCAGCTTTCATGCTCCTAATGGCGTTCGGTGAATCCCGAAGTCGGGTTTATCACAATTTTTATCAACCTATTTGCGAGACAGGCAATAGCAGCTCGGGGTTCTTGCTGGCCACTTAACAATTAACGGTCTCCAAAAACAATATCATTTGGAAGCTCATTGATGTCATCGTGTTCACGCGGAAAGAATTTCGCCAATTGTTTACCCGCATGCTCGATCCCTTTGACCAAGCCCTCAACAATGCGATCCACCCGAAACTCCGCCACCATAAGATCTTTGGTACTATTCCAAAAATCACTTTCTACACGTTGATGGATTCCCTTATCGCCGATAATGGAAAATTTATGGTCTTCAAGCGCGATATAGATAAGAACACCGTTTTTCAACGTGGTCTTATGCATGCCCAATTTGGAAAAATAATGTGTTGCACGATCATGTACCTCGTCGGGGCAATGATTTTCTACCACTACACGAATCTCACCAGAAGTCTCATTTTCAGCCACATTAATGGCGTGAACGATCTTCTCTTGTTCTTCAGAATTTAATGCCATAGTCTGTATAAGTTTGCACTCCTAAACCAAATTACCAAACGGTATTCCTGATTCAAAGTATCTAAAACTAGTTAAAACACGATAAAAAAATGGATGATGTGCTTCTACGAAAGCCGCATCATCCATCGTCCTGTTCATTACTAATAATTTACTATTAGAATGATACCGTTGGCGCTTTATCCGAACCAGGGGCCGCAGTAAATGTACCTTTTGCCTTAAATCCGAACATACCCGCCATTAAATTATTCGGGAAGCTACGTACGGTGGTATTGTATTGCTGTACCGCTTCATTGTAAGATCTACGTTCTGTTGAAATACGGTTTTCAGTACCTTCCAACTGTGCTTGTAATTCCAAAAAGTTCTGATTTGCCTTCAAATCAGGATAAGCTTCAACCGACGCTAAAAGTCGACTCAACGAACCGCTGAATTCATCCTGAACTTTTTGAAACTTGGCAATATTCTCCTCAGACAAATCATCGGCATTAATCGTCACCGAAGTTGCTTTAGCTCTCGCCTCTACAACGGCTGTCAATGTACTTTCTTCGTGCTTTGCCGCTCCTTTTACCGTATTAACCAAATTTGGAACTAGATCCGCACGACGTTGATACGCATTTTCAACTTGTGCCCATTTTCCTTTAACATTCTCATCTTGTGAGACCATCGTATTGTAGCCACAGGAGTTTAATGATACTAATGCAAATAAACCACATAGGGCGACCAAAAATCTTTTAATTTTCATTGTTCAAAGAATTAAATACTATTCAAATTATACGGTTACACTATCAAAGCATATACCAAGCTCTTACTAAGATAAGAATATTTTTATTTCCAAATCTCCAAATAGCCAATATTCATTAACTTTGTCTCGGTTTTGGGATAAAAACCCAGCCCTCATACTATGCAAAAAGAAATCGAAATTGCGATACTTCCAGAAAGGATCGAGGACGAACAGTACATTATACAGCAGGGCATAAAAGCTTTACGCGTTCAACCCCAGCAAATCAAAGGTTATAAAATCCGGAAACGTTCAATTGATGCCCGAAGCAAGCAGGTGGTCTACCGGGCAAGGGTTATCTACTATATCGATGAACTGCCTGTTCCTGAAATCTACGAAAATAATTTCAAGTCTGTCAAAGACGGAAAATCCGTTATTATTATTGGAGCAGGCCCTGCCGGCATATTTGCGGCTATCCGCTGCATTGAGCGTGGGCTCAAACCAATTGTAATCGAACGCGGTAAGAAAGTACAGGACCGTAGACGCGATCTAGCAAAGCTGAACCGAGAAGGCATCGTAAATCCCGAATCAAACTACTGTTTTGGTGAAGGTGGAGCCGGAACTTACTCCGACGGGAAACTATATACACGTTCCAATAAAAGAGGTGATGTAGACAAAGTGCTCAATCTTTTTGTCTCCCATGGTGCTACGACAGATATTCTAGTCAATGCACGGCCACATATTGGTACAAATAAACTGCCGCATATTATTGAAGCAATGCGCGAGAGTGTTCTTGAATTTGGGGGCGAATTTCATTTTGACCAACGTGTCGACGACATTTTAGAATCTTTCGGTCATGTGCGCGGGGTCAAGTTAGCCAGTGGCGAAGAAATTAAGGCCGATCACGTCATCGTAGCAACAGGACACTCTGCACGGGACATCTTTGAGCTTTTTCACCGTAATAACTGGCTGATCGAAGCCAAAGCCTTTGCATTGGGGGTGCGCATCGAACATCCGCAGTCAATCATTGATCAGGCGCAATACCATTGTCAGGTTAGAAGCGAGCATTTACCCCCTGCATATTATAGTTTGGTTGAACAGGTTAATGACCGTGGGGTATTTTCATTCTGCATGTGCCCAGGTGGCGTTATCGCTCCCTGTGCAACAGATTTAGATGAAATTGTTGTCAACGGATGGTCCCCATCCAAACGAAACAATCCGCACGCCAATTCAGGCACCGTTATTCAGATTAACCTTGAGGACGTTGCCAATGCACATAAGGATCCTTTTGCATTACTTAATTTTCAGAAAGAGATCGAGCGAAAGGCTTTTGCCGTAGGTGGTGGTAAACTCGTTGCTCCGGCACAACGTATGGTCGACTTTGTCGAAGGACGTGTGTCTATGGATCTGCCAGAAAACTCTTACAAACCCGGAACAGCATCTGCAGATCTCACCGAAGTGCTACCTGCTTTTGTTCACGAAGCATTACGCGGTGCATTGCCAATCTTTGGCAAAAAGATGAAGGGGTATTATACCAATGAAGCCATTTTAGTTGGTGTAGAATCACGGACATCTTCACCGATTCGGATTCCTAGAAATAAAGAAGATTTACAACACCCTCAGGTCAAAGGACTTTACCCTTGTGGTGAGGGTGCAGGTTATGCCGGAGGTATCATTTCAGCGGCTATAGACGGTATTAATTGTGTTGATGCGATCAATTTAAGTTAACATTTTTTGTTTTTTCTCTTGCAGAATACGAATAAATGCCTTACTTTTGTAGCATCAACGCGAAAGTAGCTCAGTTGGTAGAGCACAACCTTGCCAAGGTTGGGGTCGCGAGTTCGAATCTCGTCTTTCGCTCTAAAAAAGCTTCCAAAATTTGGAAGCTTTTTCTGTTTTATAGCATTATACTTTCTTTCTTGCCAGCCTCCTAATTGGAGCATTGAAAAAAGATAATATCCCAATATCCTAATATAAAGAGGCCCTCCTATCTATTTTTCGATAGAGATCTTAACAAGAGAAAAAGCGAACACGCTATAAAACCCAAGGTTTGTAAGCGTAAGTTGTATATAAAGACATGTACATGGTCGCACAAAACTACAAACAGGTACCGTAGATCCAATTGTTTCTATAAAAAATGGCGTTCACCGTATCGGTAAACGCCATATTTAAAAGTATATGATCCTAAATGGATTTAATTTGTTCTTAGACTTTCTTCTACAAGCTCTTCAACATATTTGCGAACAACTTCATTAGAGAAACGTGTCGTTACGTCAAATGCAAATGCATGTACCAACAGGATACGTGCAGACTCTTCACCAATTCCTCTTGCTCTCAAATAAAATAAGGCTTCATTATCAAACTGACCGATGGTACATCCGTGTGAACATTTTACGTCATCTGCAAAGATCTCCAATTGTGGCTTGGTGTAAACCGCCGAATTGTCCGACATCAACATATTATTGTTCTGTTGAAAAGCATTTGTTTTTTGAGCATCCTCACGCACAAAGATTTTTCCATTGAAAACCGCAATGGACTTGTCCTGTGTAATATTTTTATACCATTCGTAAGACTCACAATGTGGCTTAAGGTGGTCTACAATGGTATGATTATCGACCAATTGATCACCTGCAGTTAAGTTGATTCCATATAAATGGCTCTCCACATGTGCTGCATCCAAGCGAACATTGATATTGTTACGGATAAAAGAAGCGCCAGGAAAATTACAGTTGTAATTATTATAAAGGCTATCTTTTTCTTGGTATACCTCTGTATGATTAAAGTAACGGCTTACAGATTCTGCGAGCTGTAAATAATAATGTTGTACTTTAGCGTTCTCTTTGACGATAATCTCAGAGACCTTATTGTGTACATTATTTGCAGTACCTTCTGCAGTGATAAAGCTTTCGATCAATTCAAGCTCAGCATTTGGCTCGACAACGATCAAATTGCGTGTTTGTGCAAAGAAATCCTCTTTCCCTGTAGCGACATGAATAATCTGTATTGGTTTATCAAGTACAACTCCCTTTTTCAAATGTATAAAAACACCATTTGTAAAAGCAGCCGTATTCAATGCGACCATAATATTGTCTGACTTATCCGCATATTTAGCAAAATGGCTCTCGAATGCAGGCTCTGAAGTGGCTTCATCCATTGGAATAACCGTCAGTCCCTTCACACTTTCTAATTCACTTACCGCTAACACATACTGACCATTCACCAAGATAATACGGTAGGCATCCAATTGAGGAATCTCCCCTGCACTAAAGTCTAAGCCTTCGATATCCACATCGACATCAAGCGCATAAGGCTTATTGATAATACTGTGGATGTTTGTATATTTCCATTCTTCATTCTTAACGGTGGGAAAGCCTGCTGCTTCGAAACGCTCGAATGCAAGTTGGCGGGCCTCCACGAAAAACGAAGGTTCGTCTGAAACGCCCTGCTCTTTGAAAGCTCCCAACACTTGTTGAAGTAATGATTCTGAAACTAATGTACTCATGTTATTTTTTAATCAAATCGCCAAAATTCTCTTCCAATCCTATTTACTCAGGTAAAAGATTAGGCGTTTTGTGTATCATATTCTTTTAACCAATCGTATCCTTTTTCTTCGAGCTCCAAAGCCAATTCTTTAGGTCCCGATTTCACGATACGGCCATTGTACAATACGTGAACAAAATCTGGAACGATATAATCCAACAAACGTTGGTAGTGTGTAATAACAATAAAAGCATTGTCTTTAGAGCGCAATTGATTCACGCCATTTGCAACGATACGAAGTGCATCGATATCCAAACCAGAATCTGTCTCATCCAAAATAGATAATTTCGGATTCAACATCGCTAATTGAAAAATTTCGTTACGCTTTTTCTCACCACCGGAAAATCCTTCATTTAAAGAGCGGTTAGCCAAATTAGCCGAAAATTCAACCAATTTTTGCTTATCTTTTACCATTTGTAAAAATTCCTTCGCTTCCATTGGAGGAAGGCCTTTATACTCACGAATATCATTTACAGCTGTTTTCAAGAAATTGATATTCGATACGCCCGGAATCTCAACAGGATATTGAAAAGCCAAAAACAGCCCTTCACGTGCGCGGTCCTCAGGTGAAAGATCCAATAAATCTACACCGTCCAATAGTGCAGAACCTTCACTTACTTCATAGGATTCACGTCCGGCTAATACATTACCTAATGTACTTTTACCAGCACCATTTGGTCCCATAATCGCATGAACTTCTCCAGCTTTTACTTCTAGGTTTAACCCTTTTAATATTTGTTTGTCTTCTACAGACGCATGTAAATTTTTAATGCTTAACATTTTATTCGTATTGAGTATGGTGTAATGTAGCGTCATAAACTACATTCCCAATGATTTTTTATCTATCCTACTGAACCTTCTAATGAAATTGCCAATAATTTTTGAGCCTCTACAGCAAACTCCATCGGCAATTGATTTAATACTTCCTTCGCATACCCGTTGACAATTAAACCAACAGCTTTCTCAGAATCGATCCCACGTTGATTCAAATAGAATACTTGGTCCTCACCGATTTTGGAAGTAGTCGCCTCATGCTCTAATTTGGCTGTCTTATTTCTATTTTCGATATAAGGGAATGTATGTGCCCCACATTTATCACCGATCAATAAGGAGTCACATTGTGTAAAGTTACGTGAGTTGTCTGCATTTGGACCGATTTTCACTAAACCTCTATAACTGTTGTGGCTCTTACCGGCAGAGATACCTTTAGAAATAATTTTAGATTTCGTGTTTTTACCCAAATGAACCATCTTCGTTCCTGTATCAGCTACCTGATAATTACGTGTCATGGCTACAGAGTAAAACTCGCCAATAGAGTTATCACCCTTTAAAATCACTCCGGGGTATTTCCATGTAATTGCAGAACCAGTTTCTACCTGTGTCCAGGAGATTTTACTGTTATCACCCTTACAGATTCCACGCTTGGTTACAAAGTTATAAATACCACCTTTTCCATCTTTATCACCAGGGTACCAGTTTTGCACGGTAGAATATTTAATATCAGCATCGCGTTCGGCAATCAATTCAACCACTGCAGCATGCAGCTGGTTTTCATCACGCATAGGTGCAGTACATCCCTCCAAATAAGAAACATAAGCTCCCTCATCTGCAATGATCAACGTGCGTTCAAATTGTCCGGTATTCTGTGCATTGATACGGAAATAGGTCGATAATTCCATTGGACATCTAACGCCTTTTGGAACGTAAACAAAGGATCCATCCGAAAACACTGCAGAATTCAACGCTGCATAAATGTTATCTGTCTGTGGAACTACTGTACCCAAATATTTTTTCACCAGGTCAGGATGCTCTTGCACAGCCTCACCAAATGAACAGAAAATAACACCTTGTTCTTTTAATTTCTCACGAAACGTTGTTTTGACAGATACCGAGTCAAAGACAGCATCTACCGCCACAACTCCTGCCAATATTTTTTGCTCATCCAAAGGAATCCCCAATTTTTCAAAGGTAGCAATCAACTCAGGGTCAACCTCATCAATCGAATTAAGCTGTGGTTTTGCTTTCGGGGCTGCATAGTAGGAAATCTCTTGAAAATCAATTTCAGGAGCTTTGAAATTCTGCCAAGTAGGCATTCTTAACGTCAAGAAATGACGGAAAGCTTTTAATCTCCATTCCAATAGCCATTCAGGTTCATTCTTTTTTGCCGAAATAAAACGAACCGTATCCTCAGTAAGGCCTTTGGCTGCAATTTCCATCTCGATATCTGTCGTGAACCCGTATTTATATTCTTCGAGCTCCAGCTCTTTTAACAAATCGTCGTCTTTAGTACTCATATTGCGCTCTCACGGTTTAACTAATTTGGGAGGGCTTCACCTCCGCACCTATCGAACTGCAAAGTTACAATTTCAAAGCCAATAAAACAGCATTTAATAGCACCATACGAAGGCATTTTTAATAAAAAAATGACATTTATCACTCCATTTCATTAAAATGAGCACATTTCAATCGATTATGACAGTCAAATGATTTTACATCGATTAAAATTATAACTAAACAATCATAATATAAATAAAATCTATTAATCATCAATAATTTTGTATATTTTTAAATTTCCAAATATAATTTTGTATATTTACAAATACTATTGATTATTAAGACTTAAGATATGCCCTTTGCACCGGATAAAACAGATTTAAAAATTCTTAAACTATTACAAGAGAATGGTCGTATAACTAATTTGCAACTCGCATCTAGCATCGGACTATCTCCCGCACCAACTTTAGAGCGTGTGCGAAAACTGGAAAACTCTGGCTTCATCAAAAGTTACCATGCTTTTGTAGACGAGGAGAAACTGGGACTCGGAATAAAATCGTTTATCCAGATCTCACTCGATTTCCATACACATAACGCTATCCCTGAATTTGTTGCTGCTGTCAAAATGATACCCGAGGTGACCGAATGCCACCACGTCACAGGCAATTGTGATTTCATCCTCAAGGTTTACGTAAAAGATATCAAAGCTTATGAAGGCGTCATCATGGAAAAAATCTCCAAAATACCTTTTGTAAAGACATTCCAAACCATGATGATTATGTCAACCAGCAAAAAAGAACCAATTATTCCTTTAGAATATTAAGCGAATAGAATATTAAGCGAAGGAATAAGCCCAATCAAAAATATCATTACCGGAATCTCGCTTTTGGACGTATTTGCTCCATGCGACGATCACCGGCAATGATGTTTATTTAACTCAAGACAAAACTTAAACCAGGCGCCAATCAATTGGGTCTTTACCATGTTCCATCAAATATTGGTTTGCGCGTGAAAAATGCTTACTACCAAAAAAACCACGATAGACAGACAACGGTGAGGGATGAACCGCCATTAGTATAAGATGCTTCTTAGCATCAATAAGCACACTTTTCTTTTGGGCATAACTTCCCCACAACAGAAATACCACATGTTCACAACGCTCCGAAATGGCATGAATAATACTATCTGTAAAAATCTCCCAACCTTTCTTCTGATGTGAACCAGCTAAATGCGCCTGTACTGTCAATGTCGCATTCAACAACAACACCCCCTGCTTGGCCCAATACGTCAAATCGCCAGCATGCGGCTCAACAAAACCGGGTATATCGTCTTGTAATTCCTTAAAGATATTTTTTAAGGATGGCGGCAAAGCAATCCCTTCTGGCACAGAGAAAGACAAGCCGTGCGCCTGCCCATCATTATGGTAAGGATCCTGCCCTAAGATAACTACTTTTACCTGATCCAATGGCGTCAGCTTAAAAGCATTCATCACTAGATCTGCCGGTGGAAACACTTTCGTTTTCTGCCGCTCTTCTTGCACAAAAGTAGACAGCTGTTTCATATAAGGCTGACCAAACAAAGGCTTTAGCACAGGAGCCCAAGAATCATCGTATTGCTTTTCCATACCCCAAACATAGATAAAGTTGCATATAAAGGCAAATTTATCCACATAAGCTCTTCTTAAGGGACTACAGCAAAAAAACACGAGCACATCTCGTTTATCCATATCCTCTTCAGGGGAAAAACACATTTTTACAAAATAACCACCTGAACGAGTTGCTTAAACGGTGAAATTAACGGATATTTGCAGAATTAAATTGAATACAAATATTTTAAACAAAGATTTATGTCAAATCTCGTTAGAATCATTATTTGCAGTGCATTGCTTATCGGAACAGTTGCCTTATTCTGGACCGGAAATTGGGGATGGGGAATCTTAGGTATCTTGATCACGATCTTAGGTTTTGTTACTGTATTTTTCCACGAATATATGCTGATTGCGCAATGGTATATGCGTAAACAAAATATGGCCGCAGCTGAAAAATGGCTACGTAAAATCACCAACTACGAAAAGCAATTGATCCCACAACAGCACGGTTACTACAATATGCTGATCGGATTGATCGAATCACAACGTGCACCTATGCAATCTGAAAAATATTTTAAGAAAGCATTGGCATTGGGTCTACATATGGACCATAATATCGCCTTAGCAAAATTGAGCCTAGCCGGTGTAGCCATGGCTAAGCGCAATAAGCGTGAAGCCGAAAAACTTCTTCAAGAAGCTAAAAAAGCAGATAAAAATAAATTATTAGCTGATCAGATCAAAATGATGAAAGACCAGATGGGCATGATGGACAAACAGCAGATCAGATACAATCGATAATATTGAATAATCAAAAAAAGCTTCGAAGTATAACTTCGAAGCTTTTTTTATCAAGAGCCAAAATCTATTATTTCTTTAATGAAATAGGAACTTCCAAAAATTCACCCTCCTCTGTACTGCTCTCAAATACCAGTTTAATCATAACCGGCTTATCCGTTTTCTTCCAATCCTTTACAATCACCTGTATATCCACAGGCTTATCTTCTTCTAGCAAATAGTGCAGATAATTCTGCTTATCTTCAAATTTAACCAAAACATTTCCCATCTGAATCGTTGAAAAGAAATGGGGTTGTTTCTTCTGATCCAACACTTGGGTGGAAAAGGTATTCATTTTATATTCCCGCGGATCGGTACTATAAGATGTCGCAAACAAATTGATCACCAATTCATTCTTACCCTCATCGAAGTGAAATTCCTTTACATCGAATTGAATATCGTCGACAACCAGCAATGAATCTGCTGACTGAGCCTTTACAAGCCCACCTCCAAGAAAGAGCATCAAGACAACAACATATCTAAAAAAAACATTCATATCATATTATACTTAAAAAAGCCACGAAGACCGTGGCTTTGACTATTATTGTGTTATCGTTTCAAAATTACGCCCGCAACCGATCGGCAGATCGGATTAACTTTTCATCTTTACGTACTCCACCCATGGCTAACGCACAGAATATAATCGAAATAGGCAACAAAAAGAAACCTACCCCGATATTCCCGGCACCTAAAAACTGGCTCACCGTAGCGAGATGAGTACTTGCAGAAGAGTATAGCCATATTGCAAATAAGATGATCGCCACAATCTCTACCCATATAAGCAAAAGTTGAACTTTACGCTTTTTAAATTTAAATATCGTAAATAGCGGAAGCCCTCCCAATAACACGGTCACCACAGTCTGGAGAATATAACCAAATCCCCCCTCATGTACCGACTGGCCAGCAGCAACACTATACACACCAGTCACCTTCACATTTTTTCCTAAACCCACTAAATCGCTATAATTAACATAGGGAAATAGAAACAAGCCAAATATGACTAATCCTGCTATCAGCAAATAAACAGTTTGGATACGTTGAATCATAGTTTAATTTTTGTATATCAACAAACTTAGATAAATTGATTTTCATATGCAATATAATTGCGACCGAAAAAACAACCAACCCTACAGCTCTATAAACACCAAAACAATCAAACCTGACATTTTGTTGTATTTTTTTACATCATACCAAAGCGCTTCTTTTTAGAAAGCTTTATCTTTGCGAAAAAAAAAATACGATGTTATACATATACGGAGCAACCGCTCATGCTAAAACTGCGGTAGATGTAGCAGAAGATTTAGCGATTGAAATTGGCGGTCTTATTGACAAATCGCTACTAATTGAAGATGTATTTGATTACGAGGTTCAACTTCATCATGAATCAAAAGGCACGGAAGAAAATTTCTTTGTCGCAGTCAAGAATCCTGGTCTTCGCCAAAGGATTGTGTCAGAAAACACAAACTGGAACTTCCAGACCCTCATCCATCCCAAAGCCTACGTATCAAAAAGAGCCGAAATTGGTGAAGGCACCATTATTCTTCCTGGCGCTTCGATCGCTCCAGATGTACAAATAGGCAACCACTGCGTTATTGCCGGTTCCGCCGTTATCGAAAGTAATACCATAATTGAAGATTTTGTCAACATCGGACCAAATGTCTCGATCGGAGCAAACGTTCTAGTAGGCCGCGGTTCAGAAATTAAAGCAAATACACGTATCGAAGACGAAGAAACTATCCCAAAAGAAAGTATAATCGCTTAATTAAATCCCCGCGGAATGAAACTGCAAATCGTATAGTTTTTTATAATAACCATCAAAAGATAGCAATTCCTGATGCGTTCCGATTTCCTTGATTTCGCCTTTATCCAACACAATAATCTTGTCCGCCTTCTGAATGGTGGACAAGCGGTGGGCAATAACAATCGATGTTCTTCCTTTCATGAGATTATCAATTGCATGTTGGATCATTTCTTCCGTTTCGGTATCTACCGAAGAAGTCGCTTCATCCAAAATAAGAATCCGAGGATCGTGTACCAAAGCCCGTATAAAAGAAATCAATTGAGCCTGCCCCGCAGATAAGGTTGCTCCCCGCTCTTTCACATCATAATCATAGCCCCCAGGCAGTCGCATAATAAAATCATGCGCGCCCACTTCTTTTGCTGCCTCGATTACCTGTTCTCTAGATATCCCAGGATCACCCAATGTGATATTATTGATGACGCTATCCGAGAAGAGGAATACATCCTGCAATACCGTCGAAATGGTATTTCTCAGATAATCGAGATCATAATCCCGGATATTACGGCCATCCAATAGAATTTCACCTTTATTGATTTCATAAAAACGGCTCAGAATATTAATTGTAGAAGATTTTCCGGCACCAGTAGCCCCAACTAACGCCAGAGTCTCGCCCGGATTAACTTTAAAGTTAACATCCTTTAGAACCCAGTTCTCCTCATTATAGGCGAACCAAACATCGCGAAACACAATCTCCCCTTTGATGTGTGCAGGTTTCAACGTCCCTAAATTTGGTGTCTTTTCATCGGTGTCCAAAACTTCAAAAATACGTTCAGCGCTCACCATACCCATTTGAAGTGTATTGAATTTGTCAATAAGTTCCCGAATGGGCCTAAAGATCATATTGATATACATGATAAAGGCCACAACTACACCCGGAGAGATCACATCACCCATAATTTGTTTGGAACCAAACCACACCAATAATCCCAAAGCAATGGCCATGATAATTTCCAAAACAGGAAAAAAGATAGAGAAGTACCAATTGGTTCGAATATGTGCATTTCGATGTTGCGCATTAATTTCTTTAAACTTATCCATTTCCTGCTTTTCACGCGCAAAATATTGGATAATACCGACTCCCGTAATGTGTTCCTGCAAAAAGGTATTTAAATTGGAAACCCATTTCCTCACATCAATAAAAGCAGATTTCATCGCCTCTTTAAAAACGTAAGTTGCCGCTACCATCAAAGGCATGGGTATTAAAACAATCAATGTCAGCTTCCAATCGGAATAAAACATCACAACCAGAATAACAACCAGCTGCAATAAATCACCGATAATCTGGATCAAGCCCTCAGAAAAAATATTGGAAAGAGTCTCCAGATCAGAAATGGTACGTGTAATCAGTTTTCCCAACGCCGTACGATCAAAATATTTTAGCCTGAGTTGAACAATGTGGTTAAATACCTGAATCCGGATATCGCGGATGACCGACTGCCCCAGGGTATTTGTCATTAGGGTATGGTAATAACGAATCAAGGTCTGCAGAATAACCAATGCCAACATCGCTATCAGCATGAGGGACAAGCCGCTTGTATCGAAGTTTAAAATATAGCTATCTAATGTATGCTGAATTAGCATAGGCAAAGCGGGCGCCACGGCGGCCAACAATATCGTTAGAACGACCGATATCCAAAATGACACATGGTAGGGCCGCATATAGCGACTCATGCGTTTCACTAAATTGATATCGTAGGTTTTACCAGTTATTTTATCTTGACTCACGTTAAATTCTATATCTATTAAATTCTATATATAAGGATATGCCACTTCTGTTAAATACAAACCATGTGCAGGTACAGAAACGCCCGCTTTTCCGCGGTTTTTACTTTGAATAACATCTTGCATAAATGAAACGGACTTGCCTTTTATCCCTATTTCCAACGATGTCCCTACAATGGCACGCACCATATTGCGCAAAAAGCGATCTGCAGTTATGTGAAAAACGAGATGTTGTTCAGTATGCCATACCCACTCGGCTCTACGAATATCGCAAATATTTGTAAACACCTGCGTATGAGACTTACTAAAGCATTCGAAATCTTGTTTACCCAATAAGAATTGCGCAGCTTCATTCATCTTTTCAACATCCGGACGATCGCGCATAAAACATGAATAGGGATAGATAAAAGGATCTTTATGAAAATGAAGATGGTATTCATATGATCTTTGTGTCGCATCGAAGCGAGCATGTGCTTCGGGTTCCACTTCGATCAAGCGCTTAACGGCCACATCAAAAGGCAATAAGGCATTGAGCGAATGAATAAAACGATCAGCTTTTTGCAGAATACCCACAGGAGCTGCATCAAAATGCGCATACAATTGCTTAGCATGAACACCTGTATCTGTACGGCCAGCCCCCGTTGTTTCAATGGGCTCCCGCAGCAGGGTTTCAAGCGCTTTATTCAGCACTTCCTGCACGGAAATTGCATTATTCTGAATTTGCCAACCATGATATCCCTGCCCGAAATAGGCTATTTCCAAAAAAAAACGTCTTTTATCCATTATACGCAACAAAGGTACGTTTTTCCAAATGAGCATCATTTCTTCACGGAACGAATTTGCTTATTTTCATCATTATTTAATCCTTACATGACAAAACTAATTGTTTTGCACTTCCTTTTTACTCGAATCTGCTTGGCGAGTAATTCGGTATCCAGAGCCACCAACGCTATAGCAAACTCCTACCATCTTCGGCCTGCGACCACGGTAAGTCCACCGTGAGTCCACGTTGAGTCCACCTTTTTAAGTACATTCAATGCGGGAGCACCATGGCCGCAATATGGTCGCACCCCGAACTTATCCCCTAGTTGTGCATAACACAGGGCTAAAAAGGCTATAGTAAATCGACCAGATTTTCAAAAGCCATGCCGCGTGATGCTTTCAATAAAACTGTGGCATCAGTTATCGGCTTTTCGCTGATTGCTTGTTTTGCTTCGGCAGTAGTTTCATAAAACTCACCACCTTCATACCGATGCGCGAAAAATTCTTTGCCGACAAAAATTTTGCGATCTGCCGGAATAGATCTTACGTTTTCAACAATTTTTTTATGTTCCTCAAATGATTCCGCCCCCAATTCAAACATATCACCTAATACCATAGCTTTCTTATCCGCTTCAATAATCCGGATATTATCCAGCGCAGCGGCCATGCTTGTTGCATTGGCATTATAATAATCGCAGATCAGCGTATTGTGGGCCGTCTTCATAATCTGCGAGCGATTATTCGTGGGTGTATAGCCTTCAATACCCCGATTGATCGCCTCGGAAGAAACGCCAAAATGCAGACCTACTGCAATTGCTGCAAGAAAGTTTTCGGTATTATAAGAACCTGTTAACTGTGTATCAATTACATAAGATTCGGCCATGCCCTTTTTTTGCCATTCAATTTGCAAAAGGGGATTTGCTTTAAGAAGCTTTCCAATCACGTCATTATCTTCCGAAAAACCATAAGTGACAATGTTAGCTATCTGGCGATCAGAAGCCATTTCTTTAAGGTGTGGATTATCGGCCTGCAAAAATAATACACCTTGATGGTCTTGCAGCCAATCGTATAGCTCACCTTTAGTTTTCTTCACTCCTTCAAAAGACCCAAAACCTTCTAGATGGGCTTTACCAACGTTAGAAATCAAACCATGTGTCGGTTCGGCAATTCCACATAACAAAGCTATTTCTTCCAAATGGTTTGCCCCCATTTCGATGATTGCCAGCTCAATGGAATCATCTATTGCCAATAGTGTTAAGGGAACACCAATATGATTATTCAAATTTCCTTTTGTCGCGTATGCTTTATACTTCTGTGAAACAACGGCATACAATAGTTCCTTCGTAGTCGTTTTTCCATTCGTACCCGTCACCCCAATAATTGGAATATGTAGCTGGTGTCTGTGGTAATTTGCAAGCTGCTGTAGTGTTTTTAAAACATCATCAACAAGAATATACGCTTCTCCTTTTCGGTAGGTCTCTTCATCAATAACAACATATTTAGCGCCCATTTCAAGTGCTTTCTCGGCGAAAGTATTCCCATTGAAATTAGCACCTTTTAAGGCGAAAAAAATACTATCCTTTTCAATTTTACGTGTATCCGTTGTAATATTTGGATACTGCTTATAAATCTGATAGAGTGATTGGATGTCCATGTTGAGAAATTTGTTGAACAAACTTAGAGAAATTGCTTTTTAAATGCAATACAATTGAACTCCATATAGACAATTTAGGACTCTTAATCGTTCTAAACATCCTTTTGTGGCTATATGAACTCAATCAAAGATATCCAAAACACGCAATATTTCAAGATACAAGTGCACGCTTCATGCCATGGTAGCATGCTAGAATTGTCTTTTCAATCGGTTTGCACAAACGTTACCGATAACGTTTGCGCATTTATTTTGGTGGATTTCCTTTAAGGAAGGCTTTAATATTGGTAATTTCATTGACCAATTAAACAATTTGGAATGCGAACGATCATACTTTCCTTTTTTTTAATTCCTTTTTTTCTTTTTGCTGCGGAAGTAAAGAGTTATGATTTTGTCGTGGCAAAAGATGGTACGGGAAATTTCACAACAATTCAAGATGCCATTGATGCTGTCCCTGATTTTCGAAAAAAGGAAACGGAAATATATATCAAAAACGGGACATATCGCGAAAAAATCATCCTCCCGGGGAGCAAGCAGTTTGTTACATTAGTCGATGAAGATAAATTTAAAACGATTATCAGTTATGACGATTATGCGCAAAAGAAAAATCGTTTTGGTGAGGAAATGGGTACTTCTGGCTCAGCAAGTTTTTATTGCTATGGGGACGATTTTACGGCCATAAACCTTTCTTTCGAAAATCTGGGACGCCCTTGGCGACCTTATACCAAAGTAATCTTCATGCATTGTAACCTTCCCAAATTTATTGAAGACAAAGGTTGGCACAACTGGGGCAAAGAGTCAAATGAGAAAACAGCTTATTTCGCAGAATATAAAAACAAAGGCGCGGGCTCAATGTCACAAAATCGTGTCAAATGGAGTTGCCTGTTAACAGATAGAGAGGCCGATAGCCTTAATTTCCAACGTGTATTCAAGGATTGGGTACCAAACCTTACATTTGATCGATAAGTAATGACCGGTAACGATTGCATAAGTTTTTCATCCAAGTTAGGGACAAAGAATGTACAATTGCTTTTACAAATAACCATTTTTAAACCAAAATGTAAAAAATGAATTCGTTTAAAAAGCACTATTCACGTACATTGAAATCCGCTCTTGGATTGTTGCTCGTGCTACCACAGCTGTGTATAGCCCAAGAGCCTGCCCATCCTATCGTACAACAGGTCGAATTTAAGAAAGACACGTTAAATATCGGCAATTATGGCGCTAAAGGTGACGGTCAATTACTTAACACAGCGTCAATCAACCAAACGATCCATACGTGTAGCGAACATGGCGGCGGTCTGGTACGGATCCCTTCCGGAATTTGGTTGACAGGGCCTATTGAAATGCAGAGCAATGTAAACCTGCACCTCAAACGAGATGCCGTACTGCTTTTCACCAAGGACTTTGATCAATATAAGCTTGTTGAATCTAATATCCATTTATCGAAATCCAACACAAGGACTGCCAAGAAGATCAGCCAATTTATAGCGGGAAGTACAGATAAATCCTTAACGATCAAAAATTAGGAACGCGATGAGAAAGTTATTTTTAATTCTTTTAAACCTTGCAGCACTTGTTCCATTTTCTGGATTTGGGCAACAAAAGCCTTTTTCTGAGCAGATGGCTAAAACTGTACTTGAACAGCTCTATCCGGATTCATTATTCAACAGGACCGACAAATTTCCAAAATGGTCATACGATATGGGGGTTATTTTTGAAGGCCTGACAGATGTGTGGCGCAATACGGCAGACGCTACCTATTTTAATTATATGCAATCGCGCATGGATGCTTATCTCAGCATTCCGGATTCGATTAAAAACTATGATGCATACGATTTCAATATCGACAATATCAAAAATGGCACCGCGCTATTAACACTTTACAAAGTAACCGGTAAAGAAAAATATCTAAAGGCCTGCCACCAATTATATGCACAGCTTCAAAAGCACCCTCGCACACATGAAGGTGGATTTTGGCATAAGAAAATTTATCCTTACCAAATGTGGCTAGATGGTTTGTACATGGGACAACCTTTTTATGCAGAATATGCAAGCCTAATGGATATTCCTGCTGCTTTTGACGATATCGCCAACCAGTTTAGCTACATGGAAAAAAACGCGCGTGACAAGAAAACAGGTCTGCTGTATCATGGCTGGGATGAATCAAGAAAGGAAAGCTGGTCAAACCCCAAAACAGGTTTATCGTCACACTTTTGGGCTAGGGGTATGGGCTGGTATGTAATGGCGCTTGTCGATATATTGGACTATTTCCCAGAAGAGCATCCACGAAGACAAGAACTCCTTGCAATCTTAAACAGAACGTTATCCGCAATTGTCAAGTATCAGGATGTCAAAACCGGCGTTTGGTATGACATTGTGGATCTGGGGACAAGAAAAGGAAATTACCTAGAATCTTCGGCATCAAGTATGTTTGTATTTGCATTGGCAAAATCACTACGCAAAGGTTATATTCCAGCTTCATTTCAGAAAAATCTGGATCGGGGCTACCAAGGGCTTCTACAACAATTCATCACCCCTGCTGGAGAAAACCGTGTTAATCTCACAAAGACTGTTCAAGTTTCTGGTTTGGGAGGAAAAAATTATCGCGATGGCAGCTTTGCGTATTATATGAGCGAACCAGTCGTTACCAATGATCCCAAAGGAGTCGGTGCTTTTATCCTTGCCGCATCCGAAGTTGAATTTGCAAAGGAACAAAAGGGCAACAAAAGGCGCACTGTCACATTGGACAATTATTTCAACAACGAATATAAAAAGACTGCATCGGGGCAAATTAAACCCTACCACTATCTTTGGGATGGTGACGACAACAACGGGTTTTCCCTATTGGGTAGGGTATTTGAAAAAAATGGTGGTCAATTAAACACATTAAGAACAGCACCTACATTACAGAATCTCTCAAAATCCAACGTCTATATCATCGTAGACCCCGACACAGAGAAAGAAACTGAGCATCCGCATTTTATGAATGAAACCGACGCCCAACAGATTACGCAATGGGTTAAACAGGGCGGTGTACTCGTTCTTTTCTTAAATGATAGCGGCAACTGCGAAATCAGCAGATTCAATACCCTTGCTCAAAAATTTGGCATCACATTCAATGAGGATAGTCGCAATCGAGTGAAAGGAAATGACTTTCAGACGGGAGCAATTGCTATTCCAAAAGGTAACGCCGTATTTCCGAGTACGGCAAAAATATATATCAAGGAAATTTCAACATTACAGGTAAACGCTCCGGCCCAAACATTGATTCAAGACCATGGTGATACCATCATTGCTACGGCAAAATATGGAAAAGGTACCGTATTTGCAATTGGAGACCCCTGGTTATATAATGAGTATACCGATGGAAGAAAGCTACCTAAGGAATATGAGAACTTTACTGCAGCGAATGATTTAGTACACTGGTTATTCAAACAGATCAACAACTAGAGACCATGAGAAAAATAAGTATGCTAAGTTTCATCGCGGTATCAGTGTTTCATAATTACTGTACAGGACAGACTGTGCGCACTAAAGATTCAATGGCCGAAAAGATGCTTCAGTACCAGTTGTCAAATGGCGCCTGGCCCAAACAGTTGGTAGACAAAAGTTTGGAGATCGGGACAATACAATCAAATACAACTTTGAGGAGGTTTCAGAGGAGCGTAGAAATGGCTATGCCTGTTTTGGCAACTGGCCGGAAAAGCTGATCCAAAAGGACTATCCAAAGTGGAAAAAACAATACAAAATTCAATAATAAAACTTTCAGATGTTACTGACACAACATACTATACATACAATCAATTCTGATCTCATCAGCAAGCCGACAGAATCCTCTTTCCTCTATCCGGAAAAGATTCTTCAATTTGGCACCGGTGTATTGCTCAGAGGCCTCCCAGATTATTTTGTCCATAAAGCAAATCAAAAAAAACTGTTTTGCGGTAGAATCCTCGTTGTAAAGTCAACAAGTTCGGCCGGTGCTGATGCTTTCGAACAGCAGGACAATCTATACACATTATCTATTAAAGGAATAGAAGATGGTGAAGAGATTTCACATTACGAAATCAACAATTCGATTTCTCGTGTATTGGCGGCCAACCAAGATTGGTCCGAAATATTAAAAAGTGCTGAAAATCCGGATCTGGAAATTGTTTTCTCCAACACTACCGAAGTCGGCATTGTTATGAGTGAAGACACGATCAATGACGCCCCCCCCACTTCTTTTCCAGGAAAACTTTTAGCGATTCTCTATCGCAGATTTGTTTACTTCAATGCGGATAAAAACAAGGGCTTAACCGTCGTCCCTACCGAACTGATTACCGACAATGGAACTAAACTGAAATCGATCGTCACAGCCTTAGCTAAGCTGAACGAACTCTCAGAAAAGTTTATGGACTGGCTTGATACCGCCAATGACTTTTGTAACACGCTGGTCGATCGCATCGTCCCCGGTGCGTTGCCTTTAGCAGAATACACGAAAACCTGCGCTTTATTGGGCTACGAGGATCAATTGATGATTATGGCTGAGCCCTTTCGCTTATGGGCGATAGAAGCTAATTCTGAACGTGTGCAACAACGCCTTTCTTTTGCATTGGCAGATCCGAATGTCATGTTGGTTCCTTCAATTGAAAAGTACAAGGAAATCAAATTAAGGCTCCTCAATGGAACGCATTCCTTAAGTTGTGCACTTGCCCTTCTTGCGGGCTTCGAAACAGTAAAGGAGGCCATGCAAAATACAGCATTCAATCAATTTATACGTCTTTTAATGCAAGATGAAATTGGTCCCGCCATTTTAAGCGACAGTATTTCTGTTGCCGATATCAACGATTTCTCATCCAAAGTCATCGACCGCTTTGCCAATCCACATCTGGAACACAAATGGGAATCCATCGCTTTAAATTATAGCTCAAAAATGGCAATGCGCAATATTCCGCTGCTAAGAAAGTGGTATACAACGCACAATAAAGCTCCTCAACTCTTCGCACTTGGATTTGCGGCTTATCTCTATCTATTAAAATCCAAGCTGAACGGTGATCAATATGAGCAATTGATTAATGGACGGACGGTTGTACTTCAGGACGAATCGGCACCGAGATTACATGCCGCCTGGAGCAATCCAGATAAACTCGTTCATACCGTGCTTTCAGATACGGATTTATGGGGGATCAATTTAACGGAGTTTCCTCATTTTGAAGAAACAGTCAACCAGAAATTGCAACAGATCATTGAAAAAGGGGCATTAAAGGCACTCGAAATTTCATCAGTTCTTGACAATAAAAAGTATAAATAGCGCTACAGATGAAAAACAACGTATTAAAGATACATCCCAAAGACAATGTTTTGGTCGCCTTACAAGATCTCAAAAAAGGTGATGCGATTTCGTTTGAGGGCAAACATTATATTCTACAGGAAGATATTCCTGCCAAGCATAAATTTTTTATGCAGGATATGCAGTTTGGTGACGAAATCTATATGTATGGGGTTCTCGTGGGAAAAGCGCAATTTGATATCCCACAGGGAAGCATCATGAATACCGACAACACCAAACATGCAGCCGAGCCTTACCATTTCAGGTCTTCACATTATCACTGGGAAAAGCCTGACGTTTCAAAATTTGACGGAAGAACTTTCAATGGTTACCTCCGTCCGGACGGTCGTGTAGGCACCGCAAATTACTGGTTATTTATCCCAACCGTTTTCTGCGAAAACCGAAATCTTGATGTTATCAAAGAGGCATTATACAATGAGCTTGGTTATTCAGTCTCTGGAAAATACAAGAACTTCACCCATCAGCTGTTAAAAGCCTATGAAAAGGGAGAAACACTGGATATGACCTCCCTCGGGCAGCTAAACACAATTACGCAGCAATCGGATCGCATATTCAAAAACGTGGACGGCATTAAATTTTTGAATCATCAGGGTGGTTGTGGCGGAATTCGACAAGATGCAGCCATCTTGAGTAAGTTACTTGCCGCCTATGCCGACCATCCGAATGTCGCAGGTATTACGGTATTAAGTTTGGGCTGCCAAAATTTACAGCTGAACGATCTAGTCAACGATATCAAGTTGCGTAATCCGGATTTTGACAAACCACTGTACTTATTTGAACAGCAGCAATCCAAAAGTGAGGAACAATTACTGAAAGAGGCGATACTACAAACTTTTATGGGCCTGACAGAAATTAATAAACTTGGAAGACAGCCGGTACCATTGAGCAAATTAACCTTAGGTGTAAAATGCGGTGGTAGCGATGGGTTCAGCGGTATTTCTGCCAATCCCGCAGTCGGTTATACTGCCGACCTTTTAGTTGCTCTTGGCGGAAAGGTACTGTTGGCCGAATTTCCAGAATTATGTGGTGCCGAGCAGAATCTAATAGACCGTACCATCGATCCAAAGGCTGCCAATAAATTCATCGATCTGATGACCGCTTATAGCAATGCTGCCGAGGCTGTTGGTTCGGGTTTTTATATGAATCCATCTCCAGGAAATATCCGCGATGGACTTATCACGGATGCTATAAAAAGTAATGGTGCCGCGAAAAAAGGTGGTACTTCGCCTGTTGTAGATGTCTTGGATTATACTGAGGAAGCAACAAAGCCCGGTCTTAATTTGGTCTGTACCCCCGGAAACGATGTTGAGGCAACAACTGGAAAAGCAGCCGCTGGTGCAACACTAATTCTGTTTACAACTGGCCTGGGTACGCCTACCGGAAATCCAATATGCCCGGTCATCAAAGTTGCAACAAATAATATACTGGCAACCAAAATGGCCGACATTATCGATATCAATACCGGTCCTATTATAGACGGTGAGAAATCGATCCAAACCATGGGTGAAGACATTTTAGAATATTGTATCAAAGCAGCTAGTGGTGAAATAACACCTAAGGCTGTCCAATTAAATCAAGACGACTTTATACCTTGGAAAAGAGGTGTGAGTTTATAAAAATAGGATATTGTATGAAAGCTTTTTTAGACGACAACTTTTTATTAAACACAAAAACAGCAGAACAGCTATATCACAGCTATTCAAAGCATTTGCCGATCATTGATTATCATAATCACTTGATTCCTGAACAAATCGCTAATAATGTAAAATTTGACAATATTAGTCAAGTGTGGTTACATGGCGATCATTACAAATGGCGGGCCATGCGGGCCAATGGAGTCAATGAACGTTATATCACTGGCGATGCTTCCGATGAGGAAAAATTTATCAAGTGGGCAGAAACTGTACCTTATACGCTTCGCAACCCGTTACATCACTGGACACACCTCGAGTTACAGCGCTATTTTGGCATCACAGATTTGTTGTCACCAAAGACGGCTGCCAAGATATATGCCGATACAGGCGCTTTGTTACAACAAGACAGCCATTCCGTCCGCGGGTTACTGAAAATGATGAAGGTTGAAGTGGTTTGTACCACTGACGATCCTATCGACAGCCTCGAGTTTCACCAACAATTTGCAAAGGAAAAAGAATCGTTCAAGATGCTTCCCGCCTTTCGTCCGGATAAAGCGATGAACTCCGATGATATTATTGCATTAAATCAATATATCGATAAACTGGAAGCAGTCAGCGACATTCAAATCAATAGCCTTGGGGATTACTTAAACGCGTTAAAAACAAGACATGATTTCTTTGCTGCCAACGGATGTAAAGTATCGGATCACGGCCTGGAACAAATCTATGCCGAAGATTATACCGAACAGGAAATTGTGACGATCTTTGAGAAGATTCGTACAAAAAAGGAAATCTCCCCAACCGAAAACCTGAAATTCAAATCTGCGATGTTGATTTATTTTGCAGAATGGGACCATGAAAAAGGCTGGGTTCAACAATATCACTTAGGAGCATTGCGCAACAACAATGCCCGTATGCATCGTTTGATCGGACCTGATACCGGTTGGGATTCGATCGGAGATTTTAGTCAGGCACGTGCATTGTCAAAATTTTTGAATAAATTAGACAATCAAGATAAGCTAACCAAGACCATCTTGTATAATCTCAATCCTGCCGATAATGAACTTATTGCAACCATGATCGGGAATTTCAATGATGGATCAATTAAGGGAAAAATTCAGTTTGGCTCGGCTTGGTGGTTTCTAGACCAAAAAGACGGAATGACAAAACAAATCAACACGCTGTCAAATATGGGTTTATTGAGCCGTCTCGTCGGTATGTTGACAGATTCTAGAAGCTTCCTTTCATTTCCAAGGCATGAATATTTCAGAAGATTGTTGTGCGACATCTTCGGACAGGACATTGAAAAGGGAGAGATACCACATGATATCGAATGGGTAGGGAAAATCATAACAGATATCAGCTATAATAACGCGAAAGAATATTTTGAATTTTAATGAACATGCAGGGTAAAGTTTTAAGCTTTGGAGAATTGTTGTTGCGGATCTGCCCCGACATCGAACAAGATTGGATTGAACAACATCAGTTGCCTTTTTACGTCGGCGGTGCCGAGCTGAATGTAGCCACAGCCTTAGCGTTGTGGAATGTACCATCATCCTACTTATCTGCAATTCCTCAAAATGCCATCTGTGAAGGTATTGATAGTTACCTTCAACGCAGAAGTATAGACACATCAGCGATGCAGTGGACTGGCGAGAGGTTGGGTATTTACTATCTGCCAAAAGGAAAAGATCTAAAAAATGCAGGTGTCATTTATGATCGTGCGAACTCCTCCTTTGCAAACCTCAAAGTAGGTAGCATTGACTGGGAAGAGGTCTTTGCCGATGTTAAGTGGTTTCATTTTTCAGCCATCTGTCCTGCAATTAGTCAAGATATTGCAGACCTATGCCTGGAGGCCGTAAAAAAAGCACAAGAGAAATCAATCTTTGTATCCTTGGACCTTAATTACCGTGCTAAACTCTGGAAATATGGAAAGGCCCCAAAAGAGATTATGCCCGAAATTGCCCAATATTGCAATTTAATTATGGGCAATATATGGGCTGCTCATCAGATGCTCGGAACCCAGCTAGAGGAACAATTCTTAACTTCTTCTTCCGGATATCAGGAAGAAGATCTATTGGCACAAGCAGATCGTACAAGCAAGGAAATTATATCAGCGAATCCGATTTGTCAGTATGTGGCCAACACTTTTCGTTTTGACTATAAAACCAAGGGAATCAAGTATTATACCACACTGTTTGACAAAGACAGCCTGATTAAATCAACGGAATATACTGCCGAAGAAATTTTGGACAAAGTAGGTAGTGGAGATTGCTTTATGGCAGGCCTGATTTATGGGTTGTATTCCAACCTTTCTCCAAAAGAAACCCTAGCGTTTGCAACGCTCGCAGCATTCGATAAACTATTCATCGCGAGCGACGCAACAACAAGTACAGTGGAAGACATAAAAAAAAGAATGATAGCATGAATTTGAAAGAAATTGTATTAGATAAAATTATAGAGCAGGGGACACTTCCTTTGTTTTTTCATCACGATAAGGCCGAAAGCATAACTATCCTGCGAACTTTATATCAGGCAGGCATACGTGTCTTTGAATTTACAAACCGCGGCCCAGAAGCATTGGCAGTGTTTGAAAGTTTGATTGCCGCAAGGAATTTAGACATGCAAGATCTCTATTTAGGTATTGGCACCATCAAATCGGTTGAAGAAGCGCAACAATTTCTGCAAATTGGTGCAGATTTTATTGTTTCTCCCATTGTAAACCCCTTAGTTGGCTCTCTTGTGCATGAGCAGCATAAGTTGTGGATTCCAGGATGTATGACACCGACAGAAATCTATACTGCGCAACAGCAGCAAGCGGCGCTTATAAAATTATTTCCTGCAAATATTCTGGGGCCGGCATTTATGTCGTCGATAAGAGATCTCTTTAAAGGACAGAAATTTATGCCGACGGGGGGCGTAGAAATCGAAATGGAGAATTTAAAAGCCTGGTTCAAATCCGGGGTTTGCGCAGTAGGCATGGGCAGCAAGTTAATTGACCCCAAAGACACAAGCAATTTATTCGAAAACACTAAAAAAGCACTTGAATTTGTCTCAAAAGCACGATAAACGTCTTCATATAGTGACTTCAAAAAAGTCATGCTGAGGGGCACTTTTTGACAGCAGGAAACAGACACGTACACTAAAAAAATAAACTATTAAACCCATTATGATTAACACGGAGAAAAAGAGTAATTACCGTTGGGTGATATGCTCTCTACTATTTTTTGCTACCACAATCAATTACCTGGATCGGCAGGTGCTGTCCTTGACCTGGAAAGATTTTATTAGTCCTGAGTTTCATTGGACAAATACAGACTATGGTAATATTACAGCACTATTTTCGATCTTTTACGCCATTAGTATGCTATTTGCAGGTCGCTTTGTGGATTGGATGGACACAAAAAAAGGTTTTCTATGGGCAATTGGAATCTGGTCAATTGGTGCCATATTACATGCTTTCTGTGGTATAGCGACCTCAGGAATTGTTGCCGGCGAATGGTTCGTCGGTTTCGAAGGCGCAAAAGAGGCAATTTCTCATGTGAATAATGCCGGCTTAATCATTAGCGTTAGTGTCAACCTATTTATCTTTGCCCGCTTTGTTCTCGCTGTTGGAGAGGCGGGGAATTTTCCTGCCGCGATCAAAGCCACAGCCGAATATTTTCCAAAAAAAGACCGGGCGCTCTCAACAAGTATCTTCAACTCGGGCGCAACTATTGGTGCCCTGGCTGCACCCTTGACCATTCCTGTAATCGCCGCACATTGGGGTTGGGAAATGTCTTTCATCATCATAGGTGCATTAGGCTTCGTTTGGATGGGTTTCTGGATTTTTCTCTATAAAAAGCCACATGAAAATCCAAAAGTCAATGCGGCAGAATTGGCATATATCAATCAAGATGACCATGAACAGCAGTCCGCACATACGGTCGATACGAAACTTCCAAGAACAACCATATCTGAATGCTTAAAATATAAGCAAACCTGGGCATTCGCCTTTGGAAAATTTATGACCGACGGAGTCTGGTGGTTTTTCTTGTTCTGGATGCCAGCTTATCTTTCTGCCGTCTACGACATAAAATCATCGGATACAGAAGGGCAGCTCGCAATTTTTGTGCTCTATGCAATTACTATGTTATCTATTTATGGTGGATGGCTACCGACCTACTTTGTGGAGAAAAAGGGTATGAATGCCTATGAAGGCCGCATGAAAGCCATGCTGTTATTTGCTTTTGTACCATTGGTTGTTCTTTTCGCTCAGCCCTTGGGGCATCTCTCCTATTGGATACCTGTCATTCTGATCGGTTTCGCCGGAGCCGCACATCAGTCCTGGTCCGCCAATATCTTTTCGACCATTGGAGACTCATTCCCAAAACGCTCCATTGCAACTGTTACAGGGATTGGAGGGCTTGCAGGAGGTATTGGAGCCTTTATTATCAACAAGACGTCAGGATGGTTATTTGATTATGCAAAAGAAACACAAATGACTTTTATGGGATTCAAAGGCGAAGAAGCTGGATATTTTATTATCTTCTCTTTCTGTGCGATCGCATATTTAATTGCATGGGTGATAATGAAAACCCTAGTTCCTAAACTTATTTTAATAAAAAATTAACATATATTGCGAAATTTATATTACATTAGCAATATCTTTATAAATATCAATCTAAACCATTTTTTAAAACAATGAGCTTAAACTTAGAAGGTATCTTCTACGAGGAGAAAGACATTCCCGCAGAATTTACGCTCGACGAACAGGTCGATCAAAGAGAGTTCCTTTCCAATGGAGAAATGATTTCTTGGACGGGTCAAGTAAACGAAGTTTTTTCACCTATTTGTGTGAAGACTAAGGATGGCTTGAAACGTAAGCGCATCGGTAGTTTCCCTGTTTGTACTGAAAAAGAGTCCATGGAAGCCTTAGACGCTGCTGTAAAAGCATACGACAATGGCCGTGGAGAATGGCCGACAATGAGCGTTGCCGATCGTATTACTTGTGTTGAAAATTTCACGCAAAAGATGATTGCCAAAAAGGACATTGTTGTCAAGCTTATTATGTGGGAAATTGGCAAATCCTATGCAGACTCAGTAAAAGAGTTTGATCGCACAGTGGAATACATCTATGCAACGATCGATGCATTGAAAGATATAGACCGCGATTCTTCGCGTTTTCAAATCGAACAAGGTATCGTTGCCCAAATCAGAAGATCTCCATTAGGCGTCGTCCTTTGTATGGGCCCATTTAATTATCCATTGAATGAGACATTCACGACTTTGATTCCAGCATTGATCATGGGAAATACCATGTTATTCAAACCACCTAAACATGGTACGTTATTACATTATCCTTTATTAGAAGCTTTCAGAACGAGTTTCCCAAAAGGTGTTGTCAATACAATCTATGGCCGTGGCAACAAGATTGTCCCTAGCCTAATGCAATCGGGAAAGATCAATGTCTTGACGTTAATCGGTTCAAGCCGTGTTGCTGATGAACTTAAAAAATTGCATCCAAAAGTGAATCGCCTTCGCGCTATTCTTGGCTTGGACGCAAAAAACGCAGCAATTATTACAAAAGATGCAGATTTGAATCTCGCGGTTTCTGAAACCGTACTGGGTTCACTCTCTTTCAATGGCCAGCGTTGTACAGCATTAAAAATTATCTATGTACATCGCAGCTTAGCACAGGAGTTCCTAAAACGTCTCTCTGCTGAAGTCGCAAAATTGAAATATGGAATGCCTTGGGAAAAGGGGGTATCTTTGACTCCGCTTCCAGAAGTCAATAAACCAGCTTATTTAACTGAATGCATTGAAGATGCAAAAGCATATGGTGCAAAAGTAGTCAATGAAAATGGTGGTCAAGTTGCAGAATCGTTCTTCTATCCGGCAATTGTTTACCCTGTCAATTCACAGATGAAACTTTATAGAGAGGAACAATTTGGCCCAGTTATCCCTGTTGTTCCTTTTGACGACCTTGAAGAACCTATCGAGTACTTAATCGGATCTTCACACGGACAACAAGTAAGTATTTTTAGTAATAACGCAGCTGTTGTTTCATCGCTTATTGATCCACTTGTCAATCAAGTTAGCCGTGTAAACATCAATTGTCAATGCCAACGCGGTCCGGATACTTTCCCTTTCACAGGTAGAAAGGACAGTGCTGAAGGAACGTTGTCAGTAGTTGATGCTTTGCGCTCATTCTCCATACGTTCTCTAGTGGCCACAAAGTTCACCGAGGAAAACAAGAAATTGTTAAACGAAATCGTGAGTGAAAATGAATCAAATTTCTTAAGCACGAAATACATTTTCTAGTATACGGCTGATATGAACAAGCGACATCGATCATTTCGGTGTCGCTTGTTTTTAAATCCATTTTTTCAGAAATTTTCCAAGTACATTTTCAGATCAACTCCATCCTTTTTACGACAGCCCTTCCTCTGTCAATCAAATTGTTTTAGGTGTATGCTTCTTTCTGATTTTATAGCATCCTAAAGTTATTTCAACATCAGATTTTTTTGAATAGGTAACTGCAATTCACAAATCCCTTTGGCAACCAGCTTTGCCACTTCATTGGCACCAAAGGTATTCAAATGGGTATCATCTTTCTTTCCCTGTGGATAATTCATATCGCCACTGTCTACATGTAAAAACAATTTCTTACTTCCATCTTCTCCGTAAGACCTGACAAGTACTGTTGTCTGATCTTCCATGTCAATACAAGGTATTTGCATATTTCGAGCAATCTTGCGGATAACAGCCGGATACTGCCCATGGGTTTTGATGAGAACACCATTTTCAAATTTACGTCGCGCTATCGGTGTCAAAAGAATTGGAATCCCCCCTTTCTCCTTTGTCTGATTGATATAGAAAGTTAAATTCTGTTCAAACTCTCCCAACGAAGTTCCCACATTGGGTTTATCGACTTTTTCGTCATTATGTCCAAACTGGATAAAAACATAATCTCCGCGACGGAGGTTTTCAAAAATAGGTTCCCAATGATTAATAGTACTCCCGTCCTTGCCCGAATCTTGTTTAAAGGATTTAGAACTGCGGCCATTTAATGCACGATTATCGATCCTCACTTGTTGATTAAACATCTTTGCAAAAGCCATTCCCCAACCAGTTTCAGGAAAGGTGCGCTTATCTTTATTTGCAGCTGTTGAGTCGCCAATTATATAAATTGTGAGGGTTTGTTCCTGCTGTAAAGCGAGGAGAAAAATTACCATCACAAAGCCCGAAATAAGTGTACCGATTTTCTTCATTGGGTATATCTAAAAAACACCTGCCTTCAACATCCAGAAGGCGAGTTGTATTCATTTTACTTAAAATCCTATTAAACCTACCCTGCTTATAGAGGAGAACAAACGGGAGCATTAAAAATCACTCCTGCTCCTGTCACAGTGACACTCCCCCATTAATTCCTTTTGATCGCTATCAACGACAGTTACTTGGACTTTTTGGGTTTGAACATGCACATTTAATGTGGATAAAGAAGCACAAATAGCAGTAGATACGACTAAGGCTTTACTCATATTTTTAGGTATTCAATTCGAATGATTAAATCACCCTCGCTGGAAATGCAGAGGAATTTAACCAATCATCATATAACCAAGTTTACAAAGTATATTTCACTTGTTGGTGCAAGTATCAGGACTAAAGTTACGCAAACGTTGCCGGCAACGTTTGCATAGGGGAGCCTATTAGGTTTTGTAATTTTTTTTAATTAATATTATGTTCTATTTTGCCAATTATGAGATTCGAAAACTATACAATCAAAGATATTGCTAAAGCACTTAACTTATCAACGTCCACAATCTCCAGAGCACTAAGAGATAGCTATGAAATAAGTCCTGAAACAAAAAAGATTGTGTTGGAGTATGCCGAAAAGATCAATTATCGCGCTAATCCCATTGCAAGGAGTTTAAAGGAACGTCGAAGCCACTCTCTTGGTATCATTGTCAGTGAAATAGCCAATAATTTTTTCTCCCAAGTCATAAACGGTGTCGAATCTATTGCCTATGACAAGAACTTTCATATCATTATTTCACAGACACATGAGTCTTCAGAAAGGGAAAGGCTGAATGTTGAGTATCTAACATCCAGAGGCATAGATGGGTTATTGATAGCCTTATCCTCTGAAACCGAGGACATTTCTTATCTCTACCAATTAAAAGAACGTGGATTTCCAATTGTATTTTTTGATCGGATCCCACAACAGTTCGACACATACAAAGTCATCGTAAACAATCAGCAAGGAGCCTATGATGCCACCCAGCACCTCATAAAACTTGGAAATAAGAAAATTGCACATCTTACAAACTCTAAATCATTGTCCATAACAAAGGACCGACTAATGGGGTACAAAAAGGCACTGATGGCTAATCATATTGATTTCGATCCAGATCTGGTTAAATACTGCCAATATGGGGGGCTACATTTGGAAGAAATCGAAAATGCAATTGAAGAGCTTATCCGCATTGGTTTTGATGCTATTTTTATTTCTGGCGATAAGTTAACGACAGGATATCTCCATGTCATGAAAAAAAGAAATTTTGAAGCCTGTAACGATATTGCTATCGCTGGATTTACAAACTCTAATGTTGTCGAACTATTCTCATCTAAAGTAACTGCCATAAGACAACCTGCTTTCGAAATGGGGAAAATCGCTACGGAACTTCTTATCAAATTAATAGAAGCCAAATATCCGATTACAGAATTTGAAACGCGTGTATTACCTACTGAGTTAGTCTTCAATGACTAAATAAAAAGCCGTAAGAAAAAATTTTCCTACGGCTTTTTGAAACGACATAATAGTGCGTAGCTATTGCGCTCTTTCCTTCTCCTCGTTACTTGTATCTTTCTTACGATAGTTATTTTTTAAATTTCCGAATTTATACGAATAGGTCAATCGAACCACACGACGATCTTGGTATTGCCTGATACTGGAGTCGAAATCGCCGAAATTGGTTTTCAGATTCTGATTCCCTGTATTAAACAAATCGCTCACCGCCAGTTTCAAAGAACTACGTTGATCTTTAAATGTCTTTGTCGCTCCAAGCTCCATATCCCAGCGGGCCTTCATATCGTATACATTATATTTGAAAGGAGAGAAATACCTCAAATTGACATTAGCCGACAGACTTTTCGCCAATTTTAAATTGTGCATCGATGTAGCCTGCAAAAGAAATGACTTCCTTTTCAGCGGATGACCACCCACCATGCCATCAAAGTTAAAATGGATGCCTGTAATATTGTTATTCATGCTCCAAATCTTGGATACCGTTATAGGGATGTTCAGATTCAGATAAGCAGTCAAATTTTTACCTAAATTTTCACGTATAACCCAAGTTTGTTTCAGTACTGAATCTTGCCCCATACTCTCTACAATCGCATCCCGTACATCGTTAATTCCCAATGTCACATTGTAACGTTGCATCAACGTATAATTTAGGGTGAATTCATTGGAGAATTGCGGATTCAGATAAGGGTTGCCACGTTCGAAGGTTAGTTTATCAATGAAATAATCAAAAGGATTCAACTGTCGGTAATTGGGACGGGTGATTTTCCTTGCATAACCTAAGGAAAGAATATGATTCTCATCGAGGGTATATGTCAGATTTGCATTCGGAAAAAGTTTAAAGTAGTTCCGCTTCACCTGCTTATTTAAGGTCAATGAGTTTCCATCAGAAAACGTATATTCTCCTCTCGCACCGACCTTCAGCCCCCATTTTCCTATCGTATTATTATAGTCTATATATCCAGCGGCAATCTGCTCCTTATACACAAAATGATTCGTACGTTTTTCATTATTAATCCAAGAATTGTTCAAAAAATCTTCAAAGGTTAAGTCGTTATCCGACGTAACATTAGAATATTTAGCCCCCATCTCAAGCTTGGAAACCTTAGACAGCGGTTGTTCATAATCCAATTTGGCGACATAGATATCGATTCCGATGGGCATTCTACTACGTTGGATCTCCTCGGGAGTAATCGCATCCATCTGACCATCAAAATATTGGTTATTATACCCTACCCGTTTGCTGCTTTTGAATTTACTCCAATCCAGATCAACGGTAAGTTTTCTGCCATTAGAATCAATTCTAAACTCATTGTTTAAATTAGCAGAGTACCGATCAAATAACTCTTTGAATTGCGATGTCGAAATCAAAAGCGAATCCAATGTTGTAAAAGACTTTCCTACATTGGTCTTACTATCGTTATCATTGTATTCGATATTATTCGAACCATTAAACTGCACGGTTAACGTATTTCTGGCTGATGTCCTTTGCTCAACACCGAAACGATAGGAATGATTCTGTTCCTTTTCATCCAATATCGACCTTTGTTTAAAATAGGTCTTTTCCCCTTTATTTTGAATAACACGATCAAGCAGGAGCTTCCGGTGGCTTTTCTCATTCGAATATGCATACGATCCAAATACTGTCGTATTATTCTTTTTATAATTTAAGGATAAGGAGCTATTCCCTCTGAATTTTTCTCCCCGCCCTGCCGTCATGTTAAAGGTTCCGTTAAATCCTTCCATCCGATTTTTCTTGAGGACAATATTTATAGTCCCCACAGCCCCCTCAGCGTCATCTTTTGCTGCCCGGGTGGTGATAACTTCGACGGACTTAATCTGGTTACCATCCGTACTTTTCAAAAAATTCACCAACTGTTCACCCGACATATAGGTCTGTCGACCATCGATGGTCACTGATACACCAGATTGACCCATCAACTGTAGGTTATTATTGTTATCTAAACTCACTCCAGGGGCGCGCTGTACAATATCTAAGGCATTATTCCCTGCGGCCAAGGGAGAGTTTTCGACATTTAAAACCAGTTTACCAGGCTTGCTTTCAACCATCGGCCGCTTACCCTCTACGGCGACCTCCTGCAATTTTCGTGTGTCCGTGTTCAGCAGGATCGTTGGGAGCTTGTAATCTGATTTACTGATATCAAAAACGCTGCTCTTATTGGCAGTATACCCAACCATTTTGACGTCGACATAATAACTTCCAGCTTGGATATCCGAAAATTGGTATTCTCCATTTTCATCTGTAACAACTGCTTTCAAAATAACAGTTGTCTTTGCCTTCATCAGATAAGCAGTTGCAGAAGCCAAAGGCACATTATTTTCCACCCGTACATTGCCTGTAACTTTCACTTGTGCATAGGCAAAGGAAGCAATTAAAAAATTTAAGAGTAAGAGGTAAAAATATCTTTTCATTCGTTTATAAATAGGTGTAATAGCATTTACTTTTAATGGCACTAAATAGGCTTATCACACGAGGTTCAGTAGTGATTTTCGATTGGTTACAGCTTCAATAATTTGTCTTCCACCTGAAGGTGGAAGACTTGGTTTATGTTATTTCTTTTTTGTCTCTATGGTAACACCATCTTTTTTGACATTAATAATGGTATCCCGACGAATGACAACAGACGTATCAGTTGCGATTACTTCATTGCCCTCAGCATCTGTTTCGTCACTGTCATCTGACTTTTTGGGCGGTAAGGCACATTTCAACCCGAGTGAAGTGACCACAAACTCAACATCTTTTACATCCGCTAGATCTTCCCGATAACGATCCCGACATTCGTAGAATGAAATATCCCTTAATTTATCTCTAAGATTATCATTGATGGTCAATTTGGTGCCTACTGGGAGAAACAAGGTAATATTGACCTCTTGATCCCGATAGAGTTCACCTTCATTCAACTGGAACGCATTGTCAAATGTTAATGACGTACTATCTTGTCTCAACGCATAATTAATTTTACCTGCTCTGTCTGTTGCAACTTTATAGGAATTTCCTTTAGCCGAATACTCATAACGTACATAAGGTTCCTGTAGAGAATCGATACGTTCGACACGGATACGAATATTACGTCTCAGGTAAGTAGAGAGGTTTTCGTTTTTTATACCCAAACCGCTTTTTACGCCATTTTTTAAACGGATTACCCGAATATCATTTTCATTTAAGTAATAAGCAGCTTGTTTTTGCAGCGGTTTCTCTTCAACAATTGTACTAGACTCTTTGAATTCCTTTGCTACCGATGTAGCGTAGTAGATAATTGCGCCTATCGACGCCAACCAGACTAAAAATAAGGTGGTTGTCAAATAATTGTTCATTGGTTTTTTCTCGAAGAGAACGCGGAGAAGCAAATAGAACAATCCAGCAAAAGGGATAAAAATGGCCAAGAAACCCGCTATCAAAGCAAAAGGTACGTCACTCGGATTCATGAGATAAAAAGGACCAGAATCGTCCATGACGTCAGGAATTACGTTCACAATAGCCAGTGCAAAGAAAATAAGTCCAATAATCAACCCGATGAGCGTCAACCCAACGATAATAACAAAGAATACGCCGATGACTTTCACAAAGACCTGCAATAATTTAGCAACACTATCGCCTGTACGATCCATTCCCCTCGAAAATGAATCCCTCACCCCGCTCATTTCTTCGTCGAACGAACGTTTGAAGTTCTGAATATTCGGTGCCTCCCCACGCATTTCCATCTTATCTGCACGAGTTACAGCGAGCGGCATGACGATCCACAGGATGACATAGACCAATACGCCCGATCCACCGATCACAACAAATAAAGCAAAGAGTAAGCGCACCCATTTGGCCTCAATGCCAAAAAAATGTCCCAGTCCACTACATACTCCACTGAAAACTTTGTCATCAGGGTCACGCATCAGCTTCTTCCCTACTTTAAAGCCGTCTGCATTTGGCTGGCGCTGAAAAGATGCATAACCATCCTGATCCTCAGATTCAAAATCACTTACACTCCCCATTTGCTCTATCACAGCATTAACATCGTCCATATTCAGAACTTCTTTGCTGCCCGCCTGAATCTTTTCGGTAAACATTTCAGAAATACGATTTTCAATGTCCTCTAAAATCTCCCGACTATCTTCCGATTGCCCAAAGTGCTTCTTTATATCAATCATGTAGGAGCGAAGCACCTCATAAGCATCCTCTTCAATATGGAAGACGATACTATTTATGTTGATAATTATTGTCTTATTCATCGTTATTGTCTTTAACTGGTTTAGTTGAATCATTGTTTCTACCCACCAATGACGTGTTTACAGCAAACACGAGCTCATTCCAGGTAACATCTAGTCGCGAAAGGACTTCTAACCCTTCTTGGGTAATTTCATAATATTTTCTAGGCGGACCTGAAGTCGACTCCTTCCATATATAGCTTAACAGGCCATTGTTTTTTAGACGTGTTAAAAGCGGATATAAGGTTCCTTCCACAACCAATAATTGAGCTTTCTTCAGTTCGCTGATAATATCGGAGGCATAAATTTCTCCTCGAGAAATTATGGATAGGATACAATATTCAAGTATCCCCTTCCTCATTTGGATTTGTGTATTTTCAGCTATCATAACAATACAAAGATATATGTATTTTATGGTACCATGCAATACATAGTACCATACAAAACAAAACAATTTTATTAAATCACTGATTTACAGATGAATAATTTTTAAATTCATAATATTTTTATTTCTATCAGGAAATTTTTGGATATTTAACGCCATGATTAAAATCTTATTAGACTATAAGTGGTGTTTTATTTGGGCCATAATAGTTATTATTTTATGCACACTCCCGGGTAACAATTTTGACGCAGTTCCCGCCTATCCGGGTATGGACAAATTAGTTCATTGCGGTATGTTTTTTGTTTTCTGTACGCTGCTTTACAATGGTGTTATCCAGCAATTCAGCGGTAAACCAACCCGCTGGCTTCCGATTTTTATCGTATCTATCCTCGGATTTTTATTTGCTGGACTGACAGAATTACTTCAGCTTTATATTTTTACTTATCGGAGCGGTGATTGGTGGGATTTATTTGCCGACAGCATCGGAATAGGGATGGCCGGGTTTGCCTATCTACTAAACTATGTCAACCGAAGGTCGTAAATACCGGGTTGATTTAGTTTTGACGATTTCGTTATCATTGAGTGCTTTACCAGATATATATATTGGGTCTATATAATTAGCTACTTAAATTATAAGAATTCGCTTTAAATTATCTGAACGCGTTCTTCCGGGCTGTGAATTTTATTCCTTATTATTTTTAAATGAACCCATACGCTATGGACCAGATTGGACTTAGGCCCTTGCTAAAGTAGCAATAGATACCCGACAGTCAACAGCATCTAAGAGTGTTAATGCCGCGGAAACAATCGTAGCGCCTGTTGTTAACACATCGTCCACCAATAGAATGTGTACATTGGCCGGCACCCCAGTGGCCTGACAATCGAAAATATCACTTACATTTTCGTAACGGTCGAGTCGCCCCTTACCTGTTTGGCTAATTGTCGCTTTCTTTCTTACCAAAATATCTTCACGCAACGGGATTTCCATCGCTCTGGACAAACCTCTCCCAAAGTAAGTGGATTGATTATAACCTCTTTTTCGGAGTTTGCTCTTATGTAATGGCACAGGAACAATACAATCGATATCCTGATAGGCCTTTACTTCTATTAATTTTAAGCCGTATAGATAACCAAAATATTCCGCAAGAAAGGGTTGATTATTGTATTTAATCTGATAAATGAGGTGCTCTACACGGCTATCCTTTTGCATTAACAAAAAAGAACAGGCCACTTCCACTGGAGCTTTCCCCCAAAGCTGTCTTGCGGTATCGTTATCTGAATATTCGTGAAAGTTAGTATAAGGCAAGTGGAAATCGCATGCTATACAAATAAACTTTTCCTGATATTTTAGCACACAGCCACAACAGCCACATTCTCTTGGAAAAAAGATGGATACAAAATCGCTAAAAAGTTTATTTAATTCGGATTTCATCTGGTTAATTCCCCTATTAAAGATAGGAACTATCCTTCAGATTATGCCTCGGATTCCTCCTTTTTCTCATCCTTGATTGCTAATTGTCCGCAGGCTGCATCGATATCTTTACCACGGCTACGTCTCACATTCGTGATTATACCTTGACTTTTTAGATAATTTGCAAATACCTCGATTTTATCTGCTTCAGCATTCAAGAAATCGGCCAGTGCGATAGGATTATATTCAATCAGGTTGACCTTACAAGGAACGTGTTTACAGAACTTGGCAAGTTCTTTAGCATCCTCCAATTCGTCATTGAAATTGTTAAAGACAATATATTCAAATGTAATTGGACTTTTTGTCTTTGCATAAAAATACTTGAGGGCTTCTGCCAGAGCTTTTAGTGAGTTCTGCTCATTGATAGGCATAATTTCATTCCGCTTTTTATCATTTGCAGCGTGCAAAGAAAGTGCAAGATTAAAACGCACCTGATCATCACCCAATTTCTTAATCATTTTTGCGATGCCAGCAGTGGAAACAGTGATCCGCTTGGCAGCCATATTTAATCCATCGGGAGCCGTAATGCGCTCAACCGACTTCATCATATTGGCATAGTTCAGCAAAGGCTCACCCATCCCCATATAAACGATATTTGTCAGTGGCTGCCCATAATTCTCTTCGGCTTGCTTGCTGATCAGAACGACTTGATCATAGATCTCATCGGCATTGAGGTTCCTTTTACGGTCCATATAGCCTGTTGCACAGAACTTACAGGTTAAGCTACAACCCACTTGTGAGCTTACACAGGCTGTCATTCGCTCCGGAGCAGGGATCAATACCCCCTCAATGATATTATTGTCATACAGCCAAAAACTACTCTTAATTGTTTTATCTGAGCTGATCTGAGATTCTTTAACTGTAACTGCATTGATCGTAAAATTCGCTTTCAGCTTCTCACGAAGGGGCTTACTTAAATTGCTCATCTCATCAAAATCTACACAGGACTTTACCCAGATCCATTCATAAATCTGCTTCGCACGAAAGCCCTGCTCCCCCAACGCTGTAAGTTGATCTTTGATCTGATCCAAAGACAAACTCCTGATATCTATTATTTTACTTTTTTCAATCACGGTACAAAGATAAGAATAAATAAGTGACAAAAAATCCCGTTCTAAGAAATAGAACGGGACAACTGTTATGTATGTGTTTTAAAATAGGTAGGAGCGAGATCCAATTAGCCATGAATGGCTTCTTTACTTCCGTACGACTGAATTAACTTCCCTTCAAAATCCAACCACTCCTTCCAACGCTTTTCTACGTCGACGTCTACGGTATATTTGCGTGCAAAATTTAAAAATGTTGTATAATGATTTGCCTCAGATACCATTAAATCATGGTAAAACTTCGCAAGATCTTTATCTTGAATATTTTGCGAGAGCACTCTAAAACGTTCGCAGCTTCGGGCTTCGATCATCGCCGCGAATAATAAACGGTCAATAAAAGCCATATTTCTACTGCCATCTTTTTTAGAGAATTTCATCAATTGGCCAACATAATCATCTTTTCTTTCACGACCCAAGGTATAGCCACGTTCTTTGATGATATCAATAACCATCTTAAAATGTTCCATCTCTTCGATAGCAATTGCTGTCAGTTCATGCACTAAATCTTCGTATTCTGAGTTGTTTGTGATTAATGATATTGCATTTGAAGCAGCCTTTTGCTCACACCAGGCATGATCAGTCAAAATTTCTTCTAAATTTCCTTCTGCGATGTTTGCCCATCGCGGATCTGTCAACAACTTTAATCCAAGCATCTTACTCTCTAAAATGATTTACGCCACAAAGGTAGCGAATATCTCAGCGTTAAAAAAATGATAATAGCTCTTTAGGCATCTTTATGAAGAGCCTTTCGAATTTCAGGTGCTATTTTTTCGCCAAAAATCTCAATAGAACGGAGCATCTCTTTATGTCCAGGGGCGCCCACATCCATGTGTGCAGAGAAACGTGTCAATCCGAATTTCTCCTGTATTTGCAAAATTTTATCTACGGCATAATTAGCATCCCCAACAATAAGGTGACCCCTTGAAGAACGCCCAAAGTCATATTGTGTACGTTGGTATGGAGGCCATCCGCGGCTCGCCCCTATGCGATCCATTTGAGAAGAGTAAACAGGATAATAATAATCTGCTATTTGGGTACTATTGTCGCCAAAGAAGGCATGCATGTGCACGCCAACTTGAAAATTAGCCATATCATGCCCATTGTCTTCATAAGCTTGGCGGTACATATCAAATAAATGGTCGAAGCTTTCGTACATGCCACCGATGATAGCAAACATCACTGGCAAACCTAGTTTTCCTGCACGGATAACAGAAGATGTTGTACCTCCTACGGCAACCCAAATTGGCAGTGATCCATTTTTAGGCCGTGGGAAGACTTCTTGATTGATTAATGGTGCTCTAAAATTTCCTCGCCAAGTAATTGGATTTTGCTTGTTCAATCGTAGCAAAAGCTCAAGTTTCTCCTCAAATAATTCGGAATAATCTTTCAGATCATAACCAAATAAAGGGAAGGATTCAATGAAGGATCCTCTTCCAGCCATCAGCTCAGCACGTCCATCGGATAAAAGATCGACTGCCGCGAAATCCTGAAATAATTTAACAGGATCCGCAGAACTCAATACCGAAACTGCACTACCCAATTTAATATTTTTGGTAACTGTAGAAGCCGCAGCCAAGACTATTTCGGGTGCTGCAACCGCATAATCTGCCCGGTGATGTTCCCCGATTCCAAAGAAATCCAATCCTACTTGATCCATAAGCTTGATCTCTTCAATAATTTCTTTCATTCTATCTTGTGCTGCCTGGATCTGACCTGTAACAGGATCTATCCTCGAGTCACCAAACATTCCTATTCCTAATTCCATAATTGTCTATTTAAATTCTAAATCAAAATTAAAACCTTCTTCATTTAATTAAATTGATGTAGGACAAGAAATCCGAATAGCTTCAGCGCTTTCACCGATTTTGACAAGGTAAAAGGCCTATCGCTACTGTATAACCACCTTAAAAGAAAGCTAGCAGACAATAACCCCGCCCAATTAGAAGAGAGCGACCGTATTCTTCGCTACCTGGTCTGCATTCCCACTAAAATGATGCCCCCCGGAGAGGTATTTTTTTGTAAAATTCTTAAGTGTTATTTTTTGTACAGGAAAATCGGCTTCGTCGTCACCGAGAATGACGCCCGTTTTGACTCCATCCATGCGATTGATTTCAGCGATGACATCAAGACTTCGCTTTGTATTACTACGGCCTAAAATATCAGCTATATGGATCTCCAGATCTGTAGACACGGATGGTTCCAAAAGCACAACGCTCTTTACATTTTTTTTAACAACTGGATCCAAGCGGTTAATAATAAAAGGGACCGCATCTGCTCCAAATGAATACCCAACGATGAAAAGACGCATATTCTGCCGTGAGGATAACAAAGTCTTCAAGGTATTAGAAATATCTCCTGCTATCTCATTCGGGCTTTTTTTCTTCCAGAAATAATTTTTTGAATCAAGAGCTGCGACAGTATATCCTGCTCCAGCAATCAGCTCACAAAGCTTGTTAGAGAATGAATTAAATCCACCATCTCCACTCAGATAGAGAACCAGGGGTAGTACAGCTTTATTATTCCAATATTTCATGTCAATCAAACGTTGTTGAGCAAAAGCATGAAATGCTATGCTACCAATTATAAATAAAGTGGCTAATTTTTTCATCTGTATGAGATCTACATGAAGCTATTCATTCGGTTTCATCACTTTGACCAGCGCTACAGGAAGTTGTAAGAGATCAAAATCGTTATCAAATATAATGTATTTATTTTCCCAAAATGTCGCATACTTCTCTTTGAAATCACGCAGACTATGGTAATGTTTAAAGTTTCCCAATCGTGTTGAGGCAAACTTCATAATCTTTTCAGCGGGACTATCTGTCGCTCCCAAGCCCGTCATTGGCACCATGCCCAAATTTAGATAGACATACTTTTTGGCTTTAGCATATGCAATAAGCTCAACAATCAATGCGTCCATACTCCCACCTGGCGCGTCAAGCGACTTTCGGATCATATCATAAGTGCACTCATCTTTAGCATAATCGGGAATAATATTCAAAAAGGCGACAATATTATTTTGCTCATTTTTCAATACAATAATATCTTGCATAATAAGCTCATTTTCATCAAACATCCCTTGCGAAAAAACCATTTCCTTTTTATCAAATTCTTTCAACCATTCATTGGAAATCAAGCTTAACTGGTCTATGATTGCTTTTTCCTGCGGTGCTTTCAACGCTTCTGTTGTAAAACCCTTTTTTTGAATCGCATTAAGTCCATTACGTAATGACTTACGGTCTTTTCCTTCTAGCTTGAATGTTTCCAATTCTAATACAGCCTCCTGTCCAATGGTAATCTTCTGTTTACGAAGGGATGAGAAATGAACCAAGCTATTTTCATCAACACGATAATAAATGGACTTTAAACCATTCGCGTAACAGTATTGATCAAATTCATGGACCAGCTCTTCCTTATCTCCCTGTTCACAGACAGGTTCATCCAATACAATAGCAAATTCATTCGCCAGGCGATACGCCGTAAATCCCTCCGAGACTTCTGAGAAGAACAGACTCTTATCTTTTCCCAATTTAAAGAAGTCCATCGGAGACTGTCCAAACTCGATTAGTAATTGTTCTGCATGCTCCATTTCGGAGCTACTCGAATCTTCGTCATCAATCAGCCGAGGACGTGCAAGTGCGTAGATCAATAAGAACCAACAAAATAGCCCCAAAACTTGAGTGATGCGCAAAAATTCCTGACCAAAAGCTGTTTGGGGCATCAATTCATCATCTGCAAACAACAGAAAACTCCGTGCCGTATGATATATTGATTGTCCCCATGTAAAGTCTAGCCCGAAATGTTGCTTATCAATGAAGTAAAAACTCAACACATCAAACAGGCATATCGCTATCAGAGCGACAAAAAATGTGATAAACCCAATTCTTACCCAACGAATATTACTCTTGATGCGATATTGTTTATAGCTCATTGCCAATAAAATCAAGGTCAATAAAGCAACCGATGCCTCTTCATAGTCCAATGCCTTAAACACATGTCCAAACAGCGACAAAGCACTAAACACCACGGCGATCCAGAACGCAATACGGAAACCTTTAATCAAGTAGGCTGAAGTAACCAATAGTCCTAAGCCCAAAACCAATACCATAAATTTAGAAGCATGAATTGCTTCTAGCGGTAAGTAAAAACGATCCAGTTTCATTCGGTCCGCCAAAGGAGGCGTCAATACAGAAACAAGATTTACCACGCCTAAGAAAAATATAAGCAACGCCGGTCCAATACGTGCCAGCAATTGCTTACCACGCCATGCAAAGGCAAGGATCCCCAAGAGTAATGGAAGCCAAAATTCGAATGCCCGATAGAGAATCGTGATTCCTAAGCCCTCTGCCTGCGAATAACCGTATGCTTTAAAAATATACAGCATGGTCAGCTCTACAGCCCCAAGGCCCCGTAGAAAAGGAGAAACAATCATCAATACGACCGAAACAGTATAGGCAATAGCCGCGGCCTCGAAGGAGTGGTCCAAACCAAGAGCATACATACTTACAAAGGCATGGGCAATACCGCAACATTCGACGATCATGGAGGCCAACATGGTACCCAACAAATATTTTAGCTTGACTTCCCCTGAAAATATTTCATCGATATTAGAGGCTACAGCAGGAAACTTTAATTCAACCCAGCGATAGATGCCTTTGTGTGTTCGAAAAGACCAAACGAACCAAAATACGACAGCCAGGAGCAGTCCCAAAACCACCAATGAGATCCAGGCATCACCAAAATTTTTATTATGCCAGATCGTATACAATATAACAGGTACACCAATCATAAAGACCGTCAGTAGTCCGACATAGCCATAAAGCGCCCCTGCTTGGTGAATTTGCGTCGTATTTAAATTTCTTTTCCGCAACTCCGTTGTTGTATATGCCAAAGAACTAATCCCACCCGCTGGGAGAAACACACTGAGTAAATTTCTCTTCAGGAAAAGATCAATGGCGATTCTCAGATTAATAGAAAGGCCGATCGCTTTAAAACTCTGCACATACATCAATCCCTGAAGCACAATATAAACGATGGTAATTCCAACTCCAACTGAAACCCAGGTTAGGTTGGCCGCGCGCAACTGTGGAATAATTGCCGCAAGCTCTTTCCGCTCATTTCTAAAAAATACGAAGGCCAATAAGATAACCAAAACAGCTATTAGTTCCTTCCAATAGGTCTTTGGTGAAAAATGTCGAATCCGTTGAGCAATAGTTTTGGCCATATGATCGTTTAATGATGAATAACCTTTAAATATATTATAAACACTAAAATAAAGCTAATCGTTTGAAAATGACTAATTGTTAATTTTTCGTAAATTCTTTTCACATTAATCAGTAATTTTCCTGCATGAAAGAGAAAAAGGTTTTGTTCATCGGACTTGTGTGGCCAGAGCCAACATCTTCAGCAGCGGGCTTTCGCATGATGCAATTAATTGACACATTCTTGAATGGCTCTTATCAGATTACTTTTGCCTCAGCGGCGGCTAAATCACCTTATAGCGCACCTTTACAGTCACTGGGTGTGCATGAGCAAGCAATCGTGCTAAATAGCGATAGCTTTGATAAATTTATCATTCAACTTCAACCCGACATTGTTGTATTTGATCGCTTTATGGTGGAGGAGCAATATGGTTGGCGCGTTGCCCAGCAATGCCCTAACGCACTTCGCGTACTCGACACGGAAGACTTGCATTTTTTACGCCAGGCGAGACAGGCGTCCGTCAAAAATAAAGGTGATTTCTCCTTTCAAGAGTTATTTACAGATACCGCTAAACGGGAAATTGCCTCAATTCTGCGAAGTGACCTCTCCTTGATTATCTCCGAATCCGAAATGAAGATTCTTATCGAAGAATTTCGAATTTCACCCGACATCCTCTATTACCTCCCTTTCCTTGAACATGAGATCAGTTCTACTGAAATTAATCAATGGAAGCCCTTTGAAGAGCGTAAGAACTTATTATTTATCGGAAATTTTATCCATGAGCCGAACTGGCATACGGTTCAATATCTAAAAACACAAATCTGGCCCCAATTACGGAAGATGCTTCCCAAAGTAGAATTGCACATTTATGGAGCCTATGCAACCCAAAAAGTACTCCAGTTAAACAACTCTAAAGAGAATTTCCTGATCAAGGGCCGAGCGGAATCTGCTCGTCTTACCATGGAAAACTACCGTGTACTGGTAGCTCCAATTCAATTTGGTGCCGGTGTGAAAGGAAAGTTTATCGACGCTATGCAGACAGGCACGCCATCTGTCACCACGACAGTTGGAGCAGAAGCCATGAAGGGTAATTTGGATTGGAATGGTTTTATCGAAGACGATCCCGAAACTTTCTGCAGAAAGACAGTTGAGCTCTATGAAAACGAAAATCTTTGGAAAACGGCCCAAGAACATGGTATCCGTATTATCAACGAGCGTTATGAAAAACGAAAATATCAGGCCGACTTTATGACGAATCTATCTTTGTTAAAAGTGCAGATTGACAGGCACCGCCAACAAAACTTTATTAGTCAGATATTGTTGCACCACACGATGCAGAGCACAAAATATATGTCTTTATGGATTGAGGAAAAAAATAAATAGATCTTTAGTTGACTTCACGCCACCAAGGCGCGTATACTGTATCTAATCTATTAAAATGGATCATTTCCCCTATTTTTGGCGTAAGGAGAGTGATCTGTTCTTTGTTCGCTGTCTCGTAAAATTTCTCCATTGGCTCTTTCCAGTCGTGCATAGCCAACGCGAACTTAGAAGAATGAACGGGCAAAATAGCTTGAGCTTTCAGATCCTTCGTTTCAGCAGCCCATTCGTCAGGTAAGGAATGGATATAATGCCAGGCATCGTTATATTGGCCATTTTCCAAGATTGCTAAATCAAATGGACCGAACTGGTCACCTATCTTTTTGAAGTGCTTACCATATCCGCTGTCTCCACCCAAGAAAATAGTGTACTGGGAAGTTTTTAACACAAAGGATGTCCACAAGGTATTATTCCGTGTAAATCTTCGTCCCGAAAAGTGCCTTGCGGGTGTGAAGGTTACCTGAAAATCGGGCGCCAGTTTTATCTGGTCGTACCAGTCACCCTCGATGATCTGATCGGACTTATATCCCCAAGATTCAAAATGCGCCCCCACGCCAAGACCACAAATCACCCGACCGACTTTATCCCTCAATTTCACAACAGTCTCATAATCCAGATGGTCGTAATGATCATGAGAGATAAACAAATAGTCAATTTTCGGAAAAACCATCGTCGCATAGTCGACAGACATCTTAAATGCTTTATTGCTCCCTGGGATAGGAGAAGCATTTGGGCTGAACACCGGATCAACCAATATTAATTTCCCATCTAACTTCATCAGGTAGGAGGAGTGACCAAACCAAATCAGAACGTCATCTGCGGGAAGATGTGCTAAATCGCATTCCATAGCAGGCAATACGTTGATCGGTTTCAAGCGGGGATTTTTGTTGAAAAGGAAATCCCACAGCAAAGAGGCCATATTCACATCGGCTTTCAACGATGGCGTTACTTCGAGATTATGAAAAACACCATTTTTAAAATTTGGTGACTGTTTCATCCGTTCCAGTCGAGCTCCTTTGAAACTTCCACCAAACATTGGATGAACAAAATAATAGAGTACTCCACTGATGAGAACAATCAATAGAGCCCCTAAAATAATCCATCCCATATTCCGCATCAGAAATTATTCTTCCACATCATGGATTCCACCGGGCGGATGGTCTTGCCATTGTATTTTGCGTTACCTTTTGTATTATAAAATGTTTCGATATCGCCTTCTACAGCAAAATAGATCAATTGTCCAATAGGCATTCCCGCGTAAACCCGAACAGGTTGGGCAACCGAAATTTCCAAGGTCCAGGTATTACAGAAACCGACATCACCCTTTCCTGCTGTTGCATGGATATCTATCCCTAAGCGACCAGTACTCGATTTGCCCTCTAAAAAAGGAACATGCTTATGCGTTTCGGTGTATTCTTGCGTAACGCCTAAATAAAGGGTATTGGGTTCCAATACAAAACCTTCTTCCGGGATTTCAAAATGCTGAATTTCATTGTGTTTCTTGGCATCAAGGACACGGTCTGCATACGTTGCCAAATATTTCCCCAAATGCACATCGTAGGAATTTGTTCCCAAACATTTACGATCAAATGGTTGAATGACAATACTGCCATTTTCAATCTCTTCAAGAATTCTTTTATCAGATAAAATCATGTGTATCAAAATAGCAAAAGCGTCAGGCAATGCTATACAAATTCAAAAATACAGTTATCCCACTAATTTTACTTCATTTTTCAAAACAAAAATCTGCGATTTGTTTTTTAAATTTGGGTATGAGTCTAGTGTATCTACGTGAAATTGATAATCAAACCAAATTTGCAATTTGGCGAATTGAGGAATCGGACGACGATTTGCTGTCGAAACTTCAATTGGATGAACGTGAAAAAGCAAAATTAGGGTCCTTCAATAAAGGGAAAAGACGGTTACATTGGCTTGCCACACGTGTTCTCCTGCGAACCCTATTGAACACATCCCGCTATATTGAATGTCCTTCGGATGCAAATGGCAAGCCTTATCTCGCTAATTTTCCCCAAAAAATATCACTTTCGCACTCATTTGATTATGCAGCAGCTATGATCAGTACAAAAGGAGAGGTTGGTATCGACATGGAAATCATCAAAACAAAAGTAGAGCGCATCCAACATAAGTTCCTAAAACCTGCGGAGCTTGCATTCATCGCCCAAGATGAGAGCCGATATGAGCAGCTTTATGCTTGCTGGTGCGCCAAAGAAGCGATTTATAAACTTCAAGGCAATGCAGGTGTCTCCTTCTTGAACAACATGACCATACAACCATTCGAATACCAAACGCAAGGCATATTAAAACTTGAACTCGACAGCGATCAAAATAAACATATTTATGATGTATATTACGAGAAGTTTAATGAATATATGCTCGCCTACGCTGTAGAATAGGTTCTTTAAAAAAATAATTTTTCTCAATTTCAATGAATTAGCATCCAAACAGCACTTTTTTTTTGCGCTTTTTGAAAAAGCTTCTATATTTGCATCATCGAAAACGATATGGCCCGTTCGTCTAGGGGTTAGGACGCAAGATTTTCATTCTTGAAACAGGGGTTCGATTCCCCTACGGGCTACACATCTAAAAGTCAAAACATACAAAATCCTGCAAATTAAACGTTTGCAGGATTTTTTGTTTTTCAGTATCTACAAAACTTACACGAATTCCCAATAAAAAAGTGAGTCATTCAGTGAGTCATTTTCTTCGATCTGACTACTCACTGAAATGTGTTTAATCATCTTATTATCAATGTGTTCAAAAACTAAACATCTTGATCCGTTTTAGTTGCAAGGCTAATTTTGTTTCACTTAAATGATGTTGTCATGAGTACAAATTATTCCTTGCTCTTCTATCTGAAGAAATCCAAAAATTATGTTAGCGGTCCCAAGCCGATCTACATGCGAATTACCGTAGATGGAATCCCAAAAGAAGTCTCCACGGGGCGGGAATGTGATCCTTCAAAATGGAGCTCTAAAGCCAACCGCATGAAGGGCACAACGGAGGCTGTCAAGACCCTGAACACTTATCTCTATGCCCTGGCCAGTAAAGTAAGTACAATACACACTACAATGACAGCTGCCACGGAGGAAATTACGGCGGAATCCATCAAACTTAGGTATCAGGGGAAGGATATCAAGCGAACGCAATTCCTTGAAGTATTTAGGGAGCACAATATGCAGATGGAAGCACTTTTGGGTAATGGATTCAAGCCCAATACACTCAAAGGGTATAAAACCTCTCTTTTGCATATCGGACAATATCTGACCTTTTTCAACTGGTTCGCCAGTGAATTCTTGCCAGATCTATTGTTTCGACTTACTGCCCTCCTGATAAGCACGGATGATTTCACGCTTCTGTTTTACACTGAAATAACGGCTCGGCCGCTGCTTTGATTTAAACCTTTTTTCTTCCATCTTTTGTCTGATTTAGGTGTAAACCTATGCCAACACAAGACATATTGATATTATCCATAATTCGGTGGGGGATGCACTGAAAAGCGGAACAAACTATATTTATCATTTTAACCTGAGGGATCATCTGGGCAATGTACGAGCCACATTGAAACGAGGCAGTACCTCGACGACGGTTGATGTGGTTCAAAGGACAATTACTATCCATTTGGCGAGCGTAAGGTTGTTATAGATGGCAATAATAAGTATCTTTATAATGGCAAGGAGATCCAGGGTGAGCTTGGTGACCAATATGATTATGGAGCAAGGTTTTATGATGCAGATATTGGCCGTTTTAATATTATAGACAGGCTTGTGGAAAAATATTCTCCCATGACGCCATATACCTATACAGGTAATAGTCCAATTAATTTTTTGGATCAAAATGGTGATTCTATTATCATCTGGGGAGTAGATGATAATAGAAATATGTATTCTGTGATGGATGAAAATGGGATTGCATATCATTATACCCGCGATGCGTGTGGAAACATTAATGAGGATGAGTTATGGAAACAATCGAATAAATTTTGGAGTAAGTGAGGCTTCTTATTTTAAAAATTATTCTTTCCTATTACGAAAAACAGAAATTTATAAAAGAATAGGGCCAAGTACCTCTACTCTTCAGGATAATACAAGAATTGATAAAAATTATTATAGGATCTATGATACAAGAATGCAAAAATTTACGACAGGTTTTTAATTTATTATTTATTATAAATTCACTATTTGCATTAACATCATGCAGTAATCATGTGGAAGCATTTAGAAGTCAATGTGATCAAGATGGATTGTATAAAAGGGTTAATTTTAACGAGTTATTAAGAGATATTGACAAATATGATGGACAGTTCGTTGAAATAAAAGGTAAGTATATTTCTGGTTTTGAAGAATCAGCTTTGTACGGTAATAACACTTTCTATAAAAATTCGCCCCAAAATGGTTTATGGATATTATTTGATAGTTTTAATCTGAAATGTCCACTTAGGAGCATTAATAATAAGGGAGGAAAACTTTTAACTGATTCTGATTTACAAAATAGAACCATACTTTTACATGGTAGAGTTGATAAAAGGAATAAAGGTCATTTGGCATTATATAAAGGAGCTTTAATTGATATTACATTGGTGGAGATTGAGTAAGCGATGTCGTGTCGTGAAATATGAACAAGATTGTGAGCCTATAGCAGAAAAAGACGCGAAGGCATTCAAAATATCATCATATAACTATGCTGTTGATATCTTGATTGGGTTCACTAATCCTCTTTGGATGATACCAATATGGAAACATCTGGGATACAATATTTGTAATATTAGAAAAAGTGGCTGGATATAAGACACTGTCTCATAAAGGTACTATAATCAAATACAACTATTATTTCATTTATTTTTATCCATCTTCGTTAAATTTGTTCCACCCTAGAGGAAACATAAGGTGATTGTCCGCATGTGATGTTTAGCTTGTGTAGTATCGGCGTAACTGTCGGCAATATTTGCTTTATAATCTTTCTAATACTCCGGTCGGCTGCGTCTCCGACCCGAGAGAAAAATCCGATTCCTGTTCTTTGTAATTTATATTTTGGTGATTGGGATTGTACTCTTCATTTCTTTTCCAAAGTGAGAAAATGACGACCAAGAGCTTTTTCTGTACGGCTACATAACTTTTCATTTTTATGCCATGCTTAGCGAATGTTCGTTCGTATAAATCCTCAAACGGCTTTACCTTCCATATTACAACGCCAAAATTAGGTAAATGCAGGATTCTTCGAATGTGACTATTACCTTTTTTTGAGATTCTAGTTTTTCTTCGATGATTTCCTGACTGGCTCTCAACAATATCATATCCTGCAAAACTAACTAACTGTCTGGAGTTATTGAATGATTGAAAGCCGTTCGTTTCTGCGATCAAGGTTGATACAGTTCTTGTCACCACCCCTTTTAACGTGCAAATTTTAGCCACCTTATCTGCTATTTCTTTGTTGGAATTAATATAGTTATGGATTAACTTATCATAACTTCCAATTGTTTCTCTATTAGTTTCAGCTGTTCTTTTAGTGCCTTGTTGACATCTTTGTTTTGATACATAGCCTGCTTAAGAGCCTGCTGTTGGTTGGCAATAGCTGTTCTTCTCTCATGAAGACGTTCAATCTCTCGAGTTATCAATCGCAACTGATAATAAAACTCACTAATTGGCAACAATGGCTCAAGAGCCTTTTCCGCTCCCATTTATGCAAGCCCTTGCGCCTCAATCTTATCGTTTTTAGACTTTTGACCCGACGCTTGCAGGTATTTTTTGGCAGAGATGTCTAACCCAACTGAATATTTTAACATAATCATCCTAATTTAACATTAATAAAACAGATTTCGCGAACAACCATTACTCATGTTTTATACAGGATTATTTAACTTGTAAATATCCTTAAGTACTATCCCGGCTCTCTTCAGAAAGAAACTAAAGCAGACTTTTCTTTACGTCAGCATCATTGATTTATGTGCCTAGTGTGTATTCAAGTTGCTGTTTTAGCTCTGTTTCTTTATTTAGTATTTAATGTAAAGGCATGAGTGTTTCGGATATAGAAAATATGATGCGCGATGTGTATGGATTTGACCTTTCTGAATCGACAATTTCCCGGATTACCGACTGTGTGGCCGGTGATGTGATCGCCTGGCAAAACCGCCCGTTGGACAAAGTCTATCTGATTGTCTGGATGGATGCCATTGTTCTAAGGTCAGAGAGAACTCCAAAGTGGTCAATAAAACCATTTATCTTGTTGTGGGCCTAAACAGGGATGGCTATAAAGAATTTCTGGACATGTGGCTGGGCAAGAATGAAAGTGCCAGTTTTTGGATGGGAATCCTGACAGACCTGAAATCCCGGGGCGTAGAGGATATGCTGATTACAGCGACCGATAATCTCAACGCCTTCTCCTCTATCATACGGAGTGTATTTCCTGAGTGCAGCACCCAGGTCTGTGTCGTCCACCAGATCCGAAATGCTTGCAGATATGCTGTATGGAAGGATAAAAAGGCGTTTACAGCGGATATGAAGCCTATCTATGATGTTGCCAATAAACAAGCTGCACAAGCCGCACTGGCTTATTTTGCCGATAAATGGGAATCCAAGTATCCTTATGCCGCAAGATGCCGTAAGATCATGGAAGGAAAACTGGGACGACCTGATCGTCTTTTACGACTTTCCACTTGAGATCCGAAGAATAATCTATACGACCAATATCATCGAAAACATGAATGGGAAGATCTTTAAATACACAAAGAATAAACTGTCATTTCCCAGCGATGATACTATATTGAAATCTGTATATTTAGCTTTGAGAGAAATCTTTAGAAAATGGACAATGCCCATTCGTAACTGGGCTATTATCCTAAATCAGTTCTTAACTTTATTTGAGAACAGAGTCCAGTTATAAGGAACATAACTGAACTCTATAGTTTTTATTTACCCACTTAGTGGGACAGTCCCTTTTTTCAGTATCTACAAAATCTATAGTAATTCCCAATAAAAAAGTGAGTCATTTTTGCTCATTAGCTTACTTATCGAAATAGCATTAAAACTCTTATAGTCAATATGTTTAATGCTGCCATTCGAAGAGAGTATCCTCGGAGGATACTCTAAAGCCAATTTGCAAAGCATAGCGCAATAAAAGTAGGGCAGATTCCCACTTCTGCTTGCTCTAATGTTTCGTCCGATTATGGGGTTGCACTATTTAATATCTACTAATGTAATTTTCTTGTGAATTCCAGAATATTGTCCCCAATGACCTTTATGTTTTATATCAATTTGCCCATGTAACCGGACAATTCTGTTATACATTATGTCGTTATTACCCTTTTCAAAAAGATTCCGACCTGTTTTTTCCGAATTAAGTGGACATTGTAAATTATATGCATCAAAGTCAAAATCCACAACCCATGGATTGGGGATCGCTTGGAGAAGAAGCCTGTAGCATATAATACAGATTCTTCAGGACTTGCATTGTATTCTCCTTCAACTTCTACATATTTACCATCATAGTCTTCTATTTTTTTTATTAATTCTGAAAGTTCTATTCTTTGATATCCCTGATTTTTATTACAAACGCTTTTAAATGTCTCTGGTGGATTGCCACATGATGTAATAAACAAAACAAGAACGAAAATACACTTAAAAACCTGAAGTAAATTTACGTGATCTGGTATCATAGGTCCTGTAATAATTTCTATCAATTCTTGTATTGTCCTGAAGAGTAGAGGTGCTTGGTCCTATTCTTTTATAAATTTCTGTTTTTCGTAAAGGGAAAGAATAATTTTTAAAATAAGAAGCGTCACTTCCTCCAAAATTTATTCGATCTTTTCCATAACTCATCCTCATTATTGTTTCCCCGCTCATTGCACGTAAATAATTTTCAAATTTCACAGCATTATATTCTGTATTTAAGATTCCACCATTATAATCATGCATATTTTCCGATCTACCAACCAAATGATCCCACGCATGTGATAATTCATGCCCTAATTTCACAAAACTTTTATCAAACGAAACTCCATCTTGAAACCCCGAATTTGCTTGATTATACATAACTTTCTTTGAAGCGGGATCATAATGTTGATTCTTTCGATCAAAATACTCAATATCAACAATTTCACTTGAGTTTTGCAAATCACCAATTAGCCTTCTACCTGCGCTATAAGAACTTATTTTATTCAAATCGGCAACAGTATTTTCTATGAAGCTATTTCTTCCATCATATTTGTTACCTCGTCTATTGTTTCCACTTGCATCGCGGGTATAATGATATGCAATCCCATTTTCATACATCACAGAATACATATTTCCATTATCATCTGCTCCCCAGATGATAATATAATCACCATTATGATCTAAATAATTTATCGGATTATTAGCAGTATAATTATATGGTGTCATGAGTGAATAATTCTCTGAAAATCGATCTACTACATTAAAACGGCCTATTTCAGGATCATAAAACCTCGCCCCATAGTCATATTGACCTTCCAGCACATAACTACTACCCAAATTATGTGTACCTAGATTCAGATCTTTCTGAATCTCCTTGCCATTATAAAGATACTTGTTATCAATACTTGTTGCAATGGATTTCGTTTTACCAAACGGATAATAATCCTGTTTCTGCATCGCTGTTGCTAATGGAGCTGTAGATGTACCATCTTTCTTCAGCACGACACGGACATTGCCTAAATGATCGGTCAGATTGTAATAATAGCTGTAGGTACCAGAGCTGTTCAACAAGAAGCCATCCTCCATCGCTATACGTTCAATAACGGGGCTAGCAGATCCTGTCCTGCTATATTCAATACCTCCTAGGTAATCTTGCTGCGTGGTTGTCGCTCCAACAGTTGAGGTCCTGTTCAACTTACTTCCCGTCGCGTCATAGATATAAGAAATGCTTTTGCTTCCACCAACTGCTGTTTTCGGAAGGTTCAAGAAATTGTAACTCAATGTCATTCCTGTGCGATCTTTAGTGGCATTGCCGTTTCCATCATATACAAATGTGCCAGTGAATCCCCCTGAAAGACTCGCAAGCTGATTACTCTTGTTGTTATTGTTGTAACTATAGCTGATTGTCGTACCACTATCACGAATCAGGGTTTTGATATTGCCCATGTCATCATATGTCAAGACTTCGCTCATTACCGTTCCGGTGCTTACTCCACTCTTTAACCTATTCAGTGCATCATAACCGTAGGTAAAAGTATTACTTGTTGTAGCGGAATATCCCCACAATTGCTGGGCTATATTGCCATTATACTGCGCGTTTGTCAGGACTGTTGTGCCGTTTTTATTGTAGTTCAACTGAGCTGTAAACTGTTGAGAACTTGTCTTGGTCATCCAGCCTCGTTCATTGTACTGATAGGCGATACTTGTCAAAAAGTTGCTGCCACTGTTTTCACTATGAAGTGACTTGGTTTTCAGCTGCCCAATCTCATTATAGGCGCGGCGGCTCTGAATAAATTCGGTCTGGCTGTTGACCCTCTTCTTTGTCTGTGTCAATCGCCCAACGTGGTCATACTCATTTGTAGTCAAAAGTGTAGTCAGGTCAGGTGAACCACTGATCCTATGCTGCCTTTTACTCGTCAGTAGATCACCCACAAAATTATAGCTATTGGTTACTCTGTCCACCCCTCCAAGATGATTGTCTGCAACTGTTTCCACAATATCTCCATATTTATTATAATAAATCGACAACATTAACGCAGATGCACCGTTATCTCTACAAATTTTCGTTCCAGTCAATAGCCCCTTCACCATCCAGGTACTGTCCAATCCAGACGTTGCTGGAAGAATTGTATTTGTCTTGAAACTGTAATCATCATAATAATTGGTGGATAATTCCATTAATTGAGCAGTCGTATTGGGAAAAGCATTATTACTATAGATGGTTCCTGTACGTGTTTCCCATAACGCTGAAATTCCATCAGCCATAGACTGTATCTGAGCCCGGGTCTTCTGGCCCGTCAGGGTATTTGTATAGATTCCTGTTGAGGCAATGCGGCCGAAGGCATCATATTTTTTATACGTCCATTTACCTGCGGGCCGCTGCACAGAATCCTGTGTTAATATGGGCTGGTCATTCTTATTGTAGACGAAATATTCCCATCCTTTTCCCGGAATTTTCTTTTCGGTCATCCTGAGCCTCTCATCATATTTATAGGCGTATATGAGCTCATTAAAATCATTATCATTGGTTTCTTTCAATGTAGGCGCTATATATCCGGGCGGAACCACATATCTTAAATTACCGTAGTCATCATAGATATAATAGGTATTGAGTGCTTTTGTCTTGGTCAGCCAGACCCTTTTAAGGACAAGTTTGTCCTCGAAAATATCAATGTATTCTTCTATCGTTCCCGCCTTTGCACTGTCGGAAGTCCAGTTCTCATCCTTAGAGACAGTTTTATAGAGTTTTTTTGCTGCATAATATGTACTACCATCCGCACTGATATTGTCCGCATTTATTGTCCACTTTCGGACATCCCCGGCCACATTGGTACCATACTCAGAAACCTGGGTATGGCCTGAGGCACTCGTTATACCAACCGTTGACCGATTCGAGGTAAGCTGCCATGCCTGTCCGGATGCTCCCTTTTCAGTTATACGGTTCAGAGGGCTGTTGTCGAATTTGGTAGCCGAGTATGGATTATCCGTTTTCACCACAGCTGCATCCCAAGTATTCCCGGCCGAATAGTATGCCAACTGATCTACCTTTGCCGTTCCGTTGAAATTACCACTATTAGCTCCACTTTTAACATGTGGGAGAAACTTGATACTATCTCGGCCATTATTATCGTATTCCAGATGCTGTACGATATCATTCTTTGACGGACTGGCCTGCCATCTGACATTCTGCACTATTCTGCCCAGGCCATCAAAATATTCTATGGAAACATTTGCACTGTCCACCGGTTTTCCCTGAAGAGATGAAGCTGTTTTGTATCCTGCTTTCCGAACGGTCCTGGTGACGATGTTATTTTTTCCAAAACTTCCGATGTCATTATTCGTTGTACTGGCAGCAATTGCGAAACTAACCGTTTTGGTTGCACTTCCAGCGGCATTGTAGGCTGTAATGGTGTAGCTGGTCAATGCCTTTGCACCTGTTGGCGTACCTGATATCACCCCTGTGGACTTATTAAAAACCATCCCTGCAGGCAATGTCGGGCTAATACTGTAACCGTTGCCATTCCCAACCCAGCGCATCTGATAATTTCCGGAATCCCCTAGGTAAAGGTTATCCACAGAAAGTGCGAAGATTCCGTTTAAGCTGGAGAAAGTAGCTGACATTGGACTTCCATTATCGCTACCACTACTTCCTGTTCCTGCGATTGTTGTAACTACACCAGAGGGCGTGATCTTGCGGACGCGGTTATCCAATTGAGTCACATACACATTTCCCGATCCGTCTACGGTAATAGCCATTGGAAAGTAGAAACTGGCCCCTGTTCCCGTACCATTAACATTGCCGGCAGAACCGGATCCGGCAAATGTAGTAACAACCCCAGCCGGAGTAATCTTTCGGATCTTACAGCCATTGTATTCAGAGACATATAAATTTCCTGACAAATCCGCAGCAATTCCTTTCATACCATAAAAACCCGCGCCTGTCCCTGTACCATCCACACTGCTGGCTGAACCTGATCCAGCTAATGTCGTTACAGTCCCAGATGGTGTAATCTTCCGTACGCGAAGATTATTCTCATCGGTGACATATACATTTCCACTTCCGTCCACGGTTATTCCCCAGGGTTCACTGAACCTTGCGGACGAGCCTGTAGCATCCGTGTATCCTGCCGTTGTAGAGCCTGCCAATGTTGTAACGGCTCCTGACGGCGTAATTTTGCGTACCATGTTATTACCGCGGTCACTTACATATAAGTTCCCGGAGACATCTTTGCATATGGAGACAGGCTTATAGAATCGGGCCGTCGATCCCGTTCCGTCCTGCCATCCACTAACTGAAGAAATTGACCCGACGAAACTCTTTACTTCCCTCGTGCTTGGGTCATAAGAACGAATTGTATGGTTGCCAGCATCACTTATATATATTAGACCTGAAGATCCAGCAACCATTCCCGCTAGTCCCTGAAAACGGGCAGCAGTACCAATTGCATCAACGTAGCCGGACGTACTGCCTCCTGCCAGTAAGGTTACGTCCCCATCGGCATATACAGCCCCACCACTGTTTGTCGGTAAATAATTCACTGGTTGCCCAACCATCAGCGTGCTGGGAATTATATAATTAATATTCGGAAGAGATGGGAGTACCATCGCAACTGCCATGCTTCTCGATTTTGGCGATGATCCCCGTGCATAAATCTCCGAACTGTCAACAACTTGCCCAAATATTGTTCCTGCTCTAAAGATCAAAAGAGCCAAGATCATTTTTTTTAGCGTACTTTTCATAACGAGTTTGATTTCAAAGATAACTGACAATTTACCACTCAATCCATTGGTCACTGCATTGATTTATCGCCGTGACTGTTCCATCTGAGCCGCTGACATATGCAATGCTAGGCCCTCTGGAATAATAACCAGCAGGAGCGTAGTTTCCTTCGATTGTGAAGAGTACTGTGCCTACCACAATTCCCGGGCTCACCTCATTTCCTGCATTAATGAAATAATACCTCTTTTTATCTGTTGAGGCACATAAAGGTTCGCCGGAGCCATCAATGAAGGATTTGTAAGCCAGATTAACAACGTAAGCATTTTCTGGAAGACGCCTATTACCATTACAATCATATAGCTTTCCATTGAGATTGTAGCAATATGTTCGGATAATATCCCCAGTATGGTTCTTTACTGCAATCAACCGATTGAACACGTCATATTCATACGACTCGATTATACCTCGGGAATCTGTTCTGCTTTTTATTCCAATGAAAGGAGCATAGGTATAGGAGGTGATCTGTGCTTTTTTCAGGGACGCATTGTTTCGGAGCAGCTTTATTGCATTGTTAATGGTCGTTTCAGAAGCTGCTGACGAATTGAGGGCATCTATCGTTGACTGTCCCAGAATTCCGAAAATCTCATCGTAGGTAGCATTATTTATTTCCGCAATAAGATACTGTCCACAATAACCCCATAAATAGACCTGTTGGGGCTTGCCATTTTCTATGATTTCCAATGGATTTCCATAAATATCGTATTTCGTTATCTCTTTTAGAAGAACTGCGCGGGAATCCACCCGGAGGTACTCCCTCCAAAATGCTGTACCACCATTATCATAATATGACGCCAAAATAGCCGGTTCAAGATAGTTTATCGTTTTGCTGTCAAAGTTCATCCGGTAAATTCGTGCAGGGGCAATAATATTATCAAATGTCCCATAATCAATAATATCTTGGCTTACAGGAGTAGAATGATAAGCATTATTTATATATCTTGTTTTATTATTTGCAGTTACAACAGGATAAGCAAGCATATTCTTGATTTTCATTGTCCTGTATGTATGTTCGCGCACGGATATTACACTTTTTGGAAAGCTAAATGGAAACTGATAATCCATCATACGGCCAATATTATTACTTGGTGCATTATTGACCTCATAAAAAGTAATATTATTAGCACGATTGACAGAAATATCTTGGTCTCCATAGAATCCCGATAAATAAAACAGCTCCGTATTTGTTGTTTCAATCATATTACCATCCCTTAGCTCCTTAACAATGGAAGATTTTAGGGAAGGAGTAACAGTGGGATAAGCTCCCGAGGACGCCCGCGTCCCGCCAATATCCCCTTCCTCAACACGTTGGATAAAGGGCACCCCATAAGCATTCAAAGTAGCAGTCTGATAGGTGTTAACTGTTTCTTTCTGCAACACTTTGGAATTGTTATAGATCTTTTGGATAAGTTCCAGTCCCCGATAGGCTTGAAAAGAAATAAATGGATCTTCAAACTGTTCACTGTTGAAATTCGAATGCATCAATAGCGGAGCTCCATCCATATAACCATTGTCGTGATTAGAGTAAATCCTTGTTATATACCCATTCCCGGTCGTTTTTTCTGTTACTTCTGAATAGGTGATATGGGCGCCTTTGGTCAATCCCAAGGGAAAAAAATTCCTGTCCATTCCTCGCTGATAATAAGCCTGTACCGAACCCGAACTTCCAGACCAGAAATCGCCGGACTTATAGGAGGAAAAACGGCTGCCGGAATTGGAATACCGAGGATTGCCAGCAAGCACTCCGGAAGAGACTGCACCGGCAGTTATATAGTTTCGTGAATAAAAATATTCAGTTTTTTTGGGAGCACTCCCATCTTCGGGGCTTGAGATAATGCTTTTTATACGCAACCCACCAGCAATCAGATTAGATGTCGTATCACGCACAGTAAATGGGTATTGAAATGCAACCTTACTGTACGTGTGCGGCTCATAGTCCAATATAGTGACACCTCCTTCGGGATATTGTATTTTTTTTAGCATTTCTGCCTGTAAATAGGTGCCATTAGGCTGGCGATTGGCATAATAAGTGGAATTATAGCCATATTCATTGCCATTAAAATATCCCCAGTGATCAACCGCTCTTGATTCATAATTTGGCAACAACTGCTCATTATAAACAAACCTGTATTCCTGATCCTTTAGAAATGAAGTACCCGTTCCAACTCCCAACAAGATTTCATCTAAACGCAATCTTGTATCGCTTTGTTCCCTATATCTAAACCTGAGCGTCTTGTTGGTGCGGCCTATACGGACTTCATCCAGTTTCTGCCAATAACTCCTTCCACCATTTGGATCTGGAGATTGGGTTGCATATAGTAACTGACCTATGGTAGGTTGTTCATATCCTGACATATTATAGGCTAGTTCACCGCTTGGACTATAATGAAACGTTACTTCCTGCAGGGGAGTTTTAATGGACTTTAGATAACTTGGATAGATAAATGAATACGTGCTCCTCTGCAGGCTTCCATAGTATTGATAACCACCCGAACCCCAGCTTACAGAAAAAACAAGCAGAAATTGGGCATAATTTTTAAAATTGTATGAGCCACTTGAAATTGTAAGATCTCTGAATGTATCTGGTACTATAAGGCGGCCTTTGCGTTCATATTCGAAATCGGTACTATAACCATTCGGCGATATAATTTTGCTTATATACCAAGCGGTAGCTATATTATCCTGACTGTAACCAAGCGTTCCCGAATTGGTAAACTCAATATTGTTTACTGAGTTTCCAAAGATATACTGATAACCCTTGTCATCAGTAATCTTGATACCGTAAATACATCGCTGGCTCGTTTGGGTGTACATACCCCCACTTTGATTTGGAGAATCTTCAAATTGGACATTATCTTTAATTTCTGTAATTTCCCCCTTTAAAGTATAATTACCGTCCGATAAAAATCGTAGTACCGGAGGGCTCGTGGAATTCTGCCTAGTGATATAAAATACTCCGGAATAGCCATTAAAATTAAAGTAAAACTCATCAGGGGAACCATCGTAGGCATAATCGTTGACAGGTAAATTTGCCCCATCTCTGGCAAACTTCTTGACAGTATTAATATCATTATACGTGTCCGCAACTCTTCCACCGGTATAATAATATCCGATATCATAGGTATAAGTTACCCCATTAACAGTACGGTAGATCTCATCTTTTTCAGCTACCACTTTACGGTAAATTGCTCCACCTCCGGCACTTAAACTCCACCCGAGCCCCGAAAAGCCGGGGTGCTGCTTGACTTTGTTTCCCTTTGTATCATAGTTGAGTACAATTGGAACAGAGATATCCCTATATGCAACAGTATACAATGGGACCTGAACATTTGCCTGTCCAGTAAAACCCGAGACAGGAACAATGCCCCTTTCAATTAATTTTTCAACGTTCGGAGAGACGACGCTTTGACAATAAATAGTAGTCCATTGCCAAATAAATAGCGAAATGAGAATAATTCTTTTCATATTATTCAAAGTGTAAGTTAAGAAATGTAAGGCTAATGGCAAGAAACTCCACTGAAGGAAGTTCAAATCTGGCTATACGGCATGTTATAAATAATCGTAAATATAATAACTGGTAATTGAAGTTAAATTTTATTTCTTAGTTTTCAAAATCAAAAACGTTTTTAAATTTAAAAATCTATCATTTTATAAAAAAATAAACTTTAAATAGTTGAAACGGGAAAAACGAACTAGAAATTGGTCCGATGTATAATATTAATTTGTTATATTTAGGCTATTAGGGCTTGCAGCTAAAACGTATATCAAACCAGTGAGTTATTCGGTGAGTAGGGAAAAAGAAGGTTTGTAAGCTGCTGATAAATAGATTGATGCAAGTAGGGTTCGATTCCCCTACGGGCTACACAAAGCGACTTCAAAAGAGTCGCTTTTTTTATTTAAAGCCGTTACCAATTTAATGCCTTTGATAAGCATATTGGGATCAATCTGAATTCTTGGGGGAATACTAAAAATTTCCTAGTTTAGCCTCTTTAATTCAGATAACATTGCAAGAGGCCGAACGTAAATTATTATCCCTGTTGATGCCCGAAGGGCTTTTAGAGTATTTCCAGATTTTAGAAGTCGATCAGGTTGACAATCAACTCCACATTTATCTAGACGAGCTTAATATTGCTCCAAGGGGCTATGAGAACAGCAAGTTGGAGTCAAAGGGCTTTATGCCTTCCACAGAGATTTCAGACTTTCCCATTAGAGGTCACAAAGTTACACTACATATCCACCGCCGCTGGACAGTGTTAGATACGGGACAGGTTATCATAAGAGATTGGAACCTGGTGCGTGAGGGTACTCGAATGACGACTGAATTCGGGCTTTTTTTAAAGAAGATATTTGGATAACTATCCTGTAAGTGCCCAATTGGTAGGATTATTCTTCGAGATGGACGGCAAGCAACTTCAGGATCAATACAAGAACCATCTCAGTGACTTCCATAATTGGGGCCAAAAGCCACATGCAGAAGGATGGACTCTTTTCCCCGGGAACATCTCCGGACGCTTGAGCATCGATGAGACCAGTTTTAGCAACGGTGAATTATATACCATTGTTAGCAGTAAATCGGCAAAAGGACGATCCTAGCAACTATCAAGGGCACCAAGGCTGAGAATATCATGACTGTTCTTGAGTTAATACCTTTACGTTCAAGGAATAAGGTGAAGGGGGTGACCATGGATATGGCGCCGAACATGGCCAAGGCAATCCGTAGATGTTTCAGGAATGCCAGACGTGTGGTCGATCGGTTCCATGTCCAAAAGTTAGCTTACGATGCAGTGCAGGAACTCCGTATCAAGTACCGCTGGGAAGTATTGGATGCGGAAAGCAAGAAGATAATGGAATCGCGAAAGGGAGGAATCCCATATGAACCCGAGTTGTTGCCTAATGGAGACACGCTCAAACAGCTACTAGCTAGATCCAGACACCTCTTGTTCAAGCATCCAAACCGATGGTCCGAAAACCAGAAAAACCGAGCTGAATTACTGTTCATACGGTTTCCCAAGCTAAAGCTGGCTTATGACCTTGGAATTGCCCTGGGCGACATATTCAATAAATGCCAGGACAAAAAGATAGCATTTACCAAACTAGGACTGTGGCATAATCAGGTTGAAAATGCGGGCATCGCTTCATTTGAGAGCGTAGCAAGATCCATTGCAGCGCATCATCAATACATTCTACACTACTTCGACAATAGAAGCACCAATGCTTCAGCAGAATCTTTCAATGCAAAGCTCAAAGCGTTCAGGAGTGTCTTTCGCGGCGTAAGGGACACCACATTCTTCCTATATAGAGTAATGAAATTGTATGCTTAAAAACTTCTCCTCCCCCAAACTTTCGGTATGATCCCATATTGCCTCTCAAAAAAATCAATAGAAATTTATTACCAGCGTAGTCAAAAGCATACAGCTTAGTTGTTTTACTTCCTATCTAAAGGTTCAAAATTTTCAAACCGCATTACCTGTGCAAATTGTATCAGTTCAGCTTTTAATTGTTCGATCGTCAAATTGTCTACCTTTTTAGGCGAGTAAACTTTAATTAATGAATCTATGTCTAAATATATTCTATCCTGCTTGGAACTTGCCACGAAAGCCATAAAGCGTTCTCTTTCTACTTTTGGATACTTAACTAAAGCCCTAAATTCAATATTACTCGGAAATCCCATGATTACATTGAACTGTATTCGATAACCATCAATTACAATCTCTTTGATTTCTTCGGTAAAATTCCATTTTGATTTTTCATTAATATAGGCTGTAGCAAATCCTATCCGATCCAATTCATCGAATGGCTGTATATTAAGTGCTTTCTTCTTAACCCATATTTTATTCAGCCAGGTCAAGTAAGTCATTCCGACTAAGAAAAGAGGGAATATAACGGACCCTAACAGAAAAACGCTGATGAAAAGAGTCCAGGTAGGATAATCTCCATTCGCAATAGAAATTGCCATGGGAAGGATAACAAAGAGTACGGTAAAACTTAACGATAATATCTTGAATGCTAAGAAGAATTTATGCTTATTGAGTTCTAAAAAGTTATTCATTATAATGTAGTAATATAGCTCGGTATAAAGGATAGCTGCTTGACAAATAAATATACTAGGGAAGTCGAAACTTCCGGCTTAGGCCATTCAGCATCACATAATTCAGCGCAAAAGTATCAAATAAGAACAAATATTAAAAAAGTAAAAAAGTCACTCCGGAAAATGGAGTGACTTTCAGCTCTACCAGATTGCAAGCTAGACTATACTTGAAGTTGTATTATGTCTAATCTCGGATGCATTTTATAATCCTTTAACATATACTTCTGCTATAGCGGATGAAGGAGGACGATTACTTGCTGTTACTGTACATTTTAAATAACGGGCTTTTGTTGTCGGAACATTAACGGCCAACGTTGATTTGGGACTATTTGTTCCAAAATCAATCTTTCCTAATGGAACATATGTTTTGTTATCATTACTAGCCGAAAACTCAACAACTTTTAAATCATTATTCCAAAGTCGCCTTGTCAATTCAATCATCATCACATTATATTCTTTGCCAAAATCTATAATCACGTAATGTGGCAACGGTGGTTCTCCACCCATCCATATGTTATGCCAGAAAGTATCGGGGTTTCCGTCCAGTATATTTTCCTTTTCACCACCGCCAATCCATTCGGAAGAAGCAGCGATGACCTTCCAGCCACTACGTGGAATATCCGGCGGCTGAAACGAAACAGGAACTAATATTGTCGAAGCAACGGGGTTAATACTATTTTTTGAAACAGACTTAATCCGTAAAGGCAAAGCATATTCTCCGAATAAATTGGTTGATCCATCAATAAGTCCCTTTTTTTGAATGGTGTATGAGAAACTCGCTTTATTCTCCTTCTCAGCAATTTTATAAGGTGCAGGCAAAAGCTGATAAGCCGTTTTCGGCAGTAATTTCAACTTCTTATCATCTGATACCGTCCCATTGTAATCATCCAAAATCATGGGATCTACTTCAATTTCGTAGTCAAGATTCCATTGATTAGGATAATTTGTCACTAATGTAGCTTCGCCTATAACCTGTTCAGCACCAGTGGGGCTTAATTTGATTTGATCCAGCTGCAGTCCTGGCGATGTGAACTCCAAAAAAGGATCTTTAATATTGGGGATGAGCAATGTAGTTGCCATTTCAGGTTTCAACGCATGCAATAGTCCGCCCTCGACTTCAATACGGCAAGGAAGCACATACAACTCCTTATACTTTCCCTGCAACGCTTTTATACGTTCGCTATCAAAAACAATTGCTATATCATGTAAATAGTCTTTTTTTGAAAATTCTAAAGCGGTATTGTCGATTTTATAGCAATCTGGGGGGAGCAACTTATAGTTTGTACCCTCTTGCGCATTATATGCAGCTAGATAGGCTTCGTCAATCTTAAAGTTGACCTTTGCTTCCTGCTGTCCAATTCCAGCCTTCACAACAGTTACATTATAATCAAACTTTCCCCAGTCAAATACCGTTATTTTATTCTCTTTAAAGTCTCTGAAATAAATGGTGTCATCGACCATATTATTCATTCGATCATCCTTTTGACATCCATTCATCAAAACCAATGTCAGCAGGAAAATACAATAGGAAATACAATTTCTCATCATTTTCTGTATTAGTAAATAAGTACTACCATCCATAGTTTTGCGTCATGTTGACCATCTCACTCAGTTGCTGCTGATGTATCGGAAAGAAATAGTGTTTTGCTTGAAATACCCGTTTGCCAGGGAAGACATCTTTTGTGCGTTCCCATGAAGCCTCATAGGTTGTCGCTGCAACATTGCGTGTGTAATAAGGTTCATTCATTTCCTGTTCTGCAATCATCCATGTTCTTAAATCCGGATAGCGATGTCCTTCAAAAGCCATTTCTACCATGCGCTCTTTACGAAGAAGTCCTCGAAGCAATTCTTTATTTCCCAAGACTTCAGGATAAGCCTCCTCCAATTTATTCAATCCGCTGCGTTGGCGAACGAGATTAACATATTTCAGGGCCTCAGTTTCATTTCGGTTTGGCTTTTCATTACATGCTTCAGCATAATTGAGGTATATCTCTGCCAAGCGATAAAAAGGCCAGGCAAACTGTCCCCAGTTTCCAGATTCTATGTCGTTTGTTGGGTCACTCATCCTCCGCCAGAGATATCCCGATTTGACACAGTCGCCCGTTTTGGTATAGGTTGATGTTCCTCCATCGAAAAACGTCACCTTTTTGTCGCCATGCAACCTATTAATCCAATACATTCCATTCGCTAGAATAGATGCATAAAATCGTGCATCACGTCCCACACAACTGTTATGTGCTTTAAAGGCCGCAAAATTGTCCAATGGATGCACATAGTTATCTGTAAATCCAGTTTCTTGGTACCCGGATTTTTCATCAATAATAGGTTGGCCATTGCTACTGTAGCCCGTAATTGGATAACGTCCAGAGCTCGCCATTGGATAAGAATCGACCAATTTCAATGAAGGAGCATACCCACCCCAGCCCATCGTAACGACGCGAGGAGGCGCGGTACGAACATTATAATTAAAGCCATCGTCTGACCAGCGGCCCCAAATAATTTCCGAATTCCACTTTTCAAAATAAATACCCATATATGATTTTATCGCACGACGAAAGCTGTTCGTCTCTTTATTATCCTGATACAGGGTATATAAATTTAGATCAATGAGATCTTTAGCCGCTTGGGCAGCTAGCTCCCATTTAGTAGGATCAACAGTTTGAGGAAACAGGAATTCACCATTTCTATTCTTCAAACCCACATATAATTTCGCACCATTAAATAACGGTCGTGCCATGTACAACAATAGCTCTGATTTAGCGGCCATTACTGCACCTTTGGTCAAGCGACCATACCAGGCCTGATCGGTAATCTCCTTAGGTAATACAGCAGTTGCTTTATCAAATTCCGAGAGTATAAAATTAACGTTGGCTTCCAAGGACATGCGATCCACTGTCTTAGCATCGATCTTATCGTCTGCAGCACGATCACCCCAAACAAATACAGGTCCGTAGCGTTTTAACAATAGGTAATAAAAATAAGCGCGTAAAAACCTGGCTTCCGCCTTCATGATACTTTTAGTAGATTCATTGAGCTCTACATTTTTATCAACATTATTGATAAAAATGGTCGCCTGGTTAATGCCTTGATAATTATGTACCCATGTTGCATAATCGTCTGTTGTCACTCCCCAACCTCCATTTGTGAAGTTGAGCCAAGGTACCCATGCTACCCAGGAGAACAGCGCTTCATCGCTAAGCGGCACATTCCCCCCCTCACTATTAAATAGATCATGTTCAATGGGTAAGTAACCATATACTTGCGCGAGATACCGTTCGGTTGTTGTACGCTTCTGAAAGGTTTCATCAAGGGTCTTCTGGTTTGCCAAATCCACATCCAAATACTTACTGCATGCCCCAAAGAAAACCGGTACTAAAAGACAAGTCAAGAGGTAAATATATTTTTTCATCGTTTTTTCGTTTAGAATATCACACTTAGACCAATATTAAATACGCGCATTTGCGGATAACCACTTCCCGAGACCGTTTCCAATTCTGGATCCCATAATTTGAATTTACTGAACGTAAAAACATTGACTCCTTGGGCATAGAAACGCATTGTTGACATTTTCCATTTTTCTATCCAACGTTTAGGTAGTGTATAACCAAACTCCAGATTTTTTAAACGGATAAAGCTCATATCGCGCTGCCACCATGTAGATGCCTGGGAATTATTGGCAATATTGAGAGACATACGCGGATAAATAGCGTCCGGGTTTGGGTTATCAGCGCTCCAACGATGATCTGCGACATCGGAATAAATTTGTCCTGCATTCCAGATATTGCCTGTCTGCCCATACAAGGGCCCTCCGGCAATAATTCGCGTAATCTCACCCACACCATGAAAAAATGCGGCAATATCAAATCCTCTCCAGGATACACTCGTTCCAAATCCATACGTCAACTGTGGCATATCAGTATCACCTATTGCGACCTTATCCTGCTCGGTTATCTGTCCATCTCCATTAATGTCTCGATACTTGAGATCTCCCGGGTGCGGACCATCTCCGTATTTCTGCACAGGACTGTGTGCTATTTCCTCGTCGGATTGGAATAAGCCCAGCGCTATCAAGCCCCGCTGCTGTCCCCAACGCTGTCCGATATCCGATTGGTAAGCCCACACGGGAACTGGTTTGTCATCAAATAACTTTTTATTACGATTATAGGTGATATTCCCACGAATCTGAAGGCCGAAATCTCCCTGATGGTGATTAAATTCCAATGATCCTTCTATACCCCTATTCTCCATTTGACCAATATTGACTAAAGGTTTCACATTTACCCCAACAACAGAAGGCACACTCTCCTGTGGGATATAAATCCCATCGCGCTTCTCAGCGAAATAATCCGTCTGAATGGTCAATTTATTAAATAGCGTCAATTCTAAACCAATATTTCGTTTCAATGCACTCTCCCAGGCTACCAATGGATTTCCGGGATAACCTGTGGCAATTCCAGTCAATGGTTTTTGCCCCCCTATACCAAATGAATATCCTCCACGGTCTTCCATCTCCGAGTTATAAGCAAACCGACGTTTTCCATCAATTTTATCGCTACCAATCTTACCGATGGATCCGCGGATCTTCAAGAAGCTAATCACGGGTAATAAGGACTCAAAGAATGGCTCATTACTTAGCACATAACCCATGGCCAAGGACGGAAAGAATCCAAAACGCTTCTTAGGGGCAAAGTTTTCTGAACCGTTATAACCAAAGTTGCCTTCGATAAAATAGCGATCCTGATACGAATAAGTGAGACGGGAAGCAATTCCGGTATTTCGATAAGGTAACGCAGCTATATAATTGTTCTCCGGAAAATTATTCGTGCGCTCACGCATAGAGAATAAAAATAGCCCCCCGAAACGATGCTTCTCCGCAAACAATCTGTCGTACATTAGTGAGCTTTCAAAGTTGATTGCCCGCTCGCCAGAATGCCAATCCTTTAATGTGAAATAATCGCTTCCAGCGCCATTATCTTTCAAAATCAAATTTCCATCACTATCCCGGGCATTCGTCTTATCCACATAATAAGTGATAGGATTTTTACGTCTGTCCAAAGAAGTCGAATTTTTAGCATCCCAAGAGAATTTGACATTTGCTCTTAATCCAGGTGTGATCAACTCTGAGAAATCTTGCGTTACGCCAACCAGCGATTGCGCATTATTCCAAAAATCCTTTGAGTATCCTGTTGTATTCAGAAAATAATAGGGACTCATTGTATAGGCACCATTAGAAAATTGCGTTGGAATTGCCACTGGTGTTGTATGCAAGATAGTCTCGTACATCGTTCCCAAATCTAGTCCCAGACGGTTCTTTGTTTCGAATTGATTGGAGAGATTTAGGTTTACCTCAGTTGAAGGAGAAAGCTTGATATCTACATTAGATCGGAAATTGATCCTGTCAAAGTTCACCGAAGGATCATAGTTTGATGTTTTACGAGGCTGAAAGATGCCATTCTCTTTCATGTAAGAACCCGATACATAATATTTGATAAAATCTCCACCTCCGGTCACATTCACATTCAAACGTTCATTCGACGTTCTTTTCTTAAATATTTCTTGCATCCAATCCACATTAGGATACACATCCGGATCCACTTTATTCACGTACTTATTTATTTCTTCTTGTGTTAATGGTACTTTACCAGAGGCTTCAAAGTTGATATCATTATAATAATCTAACCATTGCGTAGCATTGGCCAATTTCGGCAGTCGTGTAGGCTCCAACATCCCCCGTTCGACACGAGCATTAATTGTTGGTTTGGCACTTTTCTTTCCTCTTTTTGTTGTAATGATCACAATGCCATTCGCTCCCCTTACACCGTACACGGCTGTGGCTGTTGCATCTTTCAAAACTGAAAAAGACTCTACATCCTCAGGATCAACTAAATCCATCGGACGTTCGATACCATCGACTAAAATCAATGGGCTATTACTTCCAGCAAAACTACTAACCCCCCGTATCCAGAACGAAGTTGCGGAGCCCGGCTCTCCCGAACCTTGCACCGTGACAACCCCCGCCATCTGTCCCGCCAATGAGCTACTAAGTTTTGCGACCGGGGTTTTCAATTGCTGTGGAGAAACACTACTAATTGCGCCCACCACACTGATTTTACGTTGTTTTCCATAAGCAACCACAACGGCTTCCTCCAAATCGCTTACTGCAGGCTCCAAAGTGACATTCAGCTGATTTGACGTACTAATATTACGCTCAGACGACTGAAATCCTACCAGCGAAAACTGCAGCACCTTATGCTGATCTTCAATTTCCAAGGCAAATTGTCCCTGCGCATCGGTCTTCGTTCCAATATTTGTCCCCTTAACCGAAACAGTGACACTTTCCAATGGCATCCCCTTAACATCCGACACAACCCCTCTTATTTTACGCCGCTGCAAGATCACCGCGGTGCTGGGAGAAACTGGCAGAGAAGCCGCTTTGGCCATAATCAATACCGTGTTCAGATTCAATTCGTAGGTCAGATTTCTTTCCGATAGAAACTCTTGCAGGACCTCTTTAAAGTTTTTGTGATTTGCTTTAATGGTCACTCTTTTCTGTTTATTGATCAAACTGTTATTGTACAAAAACTCGTACCCCGTTTGTTTTTGAATCTCATCCAGGACGTCCACCAAACGTCCATTTTTTATATCCAATGTCACTTGTTGACCAAAGCTAGATGCATGAACATGCACCATGGAGATGATGAGGATTAGTATGCATACTTTCATCCTGATAAATGCTTTTACAAAGAATTTTTGTGTAAAAAAGCAACTTTTGCTATTCCTTTTATACATTTGTATAGGTTTGGTGTTAAATGGTTTATAACTCAATTAGGTTTATTTAATTGCTAAACTACGATCGGGAGTGTTGCGAGCACTTCCGATTACTTTTAGCTCAAGGTCTCCTTATTACATAACAAGGACCCTCCCATCCTGAATTTTAAATTTATAATTGGATATTTTTTCCAGCTGCCGCAATAAATCCGAGAGCTTTTTGGTCCTCTTTATCATCCCCGTAAATTTATCGCTGGACGATGAATTCACCTTGACTTCCTTGATATCATACCATTCACCCACTTTTTGCAAGACAGTCTCAATATTATCTTCGGTAAAACGAAAGAAGCCATCCCGCCATGCGAGAACCTCTTTTAAGTCGGCTTCCTGTACCACAATTTGTTTCGTATGCAGATTAGTTTGTGCCTGCATTCCTGGGCTTAAAATCTGTTGATTATGCCCCGCAGCTACAGCAACTTTACCTTTGATTAAAGTAGTCAGGATTTTAGTTTTACTGAGATCAGAGGCGATATTGAATTGCGTGCCCAACACTTTAATCTGGGTTTGTTTTGTCTGAACAATAAAAGGTTTGCTACTGTCGTGAGTGACATCAAAATAGGCTTCACCATCCAAGGATACCGTTCGGGTGTGATCATCAAAATGCGTGGGATAGGTCAAACTAGCGCCCGAGTTTAGTTGAACTTGTGTGCCATCAATCAGCTTCACGGTCAATGAACTACCTTTTGGACTAAGGAAAGTTCTCATCTCGGACTTGCCTTTGCCATTATTTCTAATTTGATACACTACTGTGCCATCTGTTGCTTTAACGATGCTCAGATCGTTTTTATCCAAGGTTTCAGGATGTTCTTCTGAAATTGAATATTGATCACCATTTGAAAGTTTAAGTATAGGTGCACCGTTTTCCGGCAAGGCGATTTCCCTTGGCGAGATGGCTTGTTTAGACGTTGTTTCCTGCGCGTTTTGCTGGACCAGAAACAGAATTGAAAAACAAAAGACAACAATTGCAGCTGCAATCGCCCCCCATTTGATGTAGCGCAGCTTTGATTTTCTTTCATCTCCTATCTCTTCATGATGTTCCCCTATTCGACTTGAGATCTGATTTAAAACCTGATCCCTGTTAAACAGCTCCGAGCGTTCAGGAATTCTTTCGCCCATACGTTCAAAAAGATCTGAAAATTCAGCTTCTTCCAGCTGATCTAATTGATCGAGCATCTCTTTCAATTCCGAACGAGAGATTGTATTTCTAAAATAATGGGTTAGCAAATAGCGTAGTCTTTCTTCTTGCATGGTCAAATTGGTTCGTACTTTCTAAGTATTGATTTTAAACAGTACACCGCAAAAACAGAAAAGGACTACACTGAAAAATATTTTTTTAAAAAATTTTAGATCAAGCCGAAATCACCTATGGCCATAATAATTTCTAAATAGATCTTAAGCCTTGCCATAAAAAATGTAAACTGGCGCTTAATATAGATACATCAATAAATGAGATCCTTTTTCAGAAAAAATAAAAAAATAGGGATAATAGCGGATTTCGTCCAGAACGGACTTGTTTTAAATGTTTCGATGCTCTGGCAAGATGGTTTTTTACAGTGTTCTTAGAAAGATTTAGTTCCTCTGCAATTTGATTGTGAGGTATTCCTTCGATTCGGCTTAATGTAAAAACAAGTTTTTGTTGTTCAGGAAGTAGGGCAAGATAATTTTCTATTTCACCAGCAAGTTCCTTTCGTTCTATTAAACCGTCGGCGCTATCCGAATGATGTTCAATATGGTAATATAGAAGTTCAAAGGCCGAATGAGAACGTTTAATACTTCTTAGTTTATTGAAACACTCTCTTTTAGTCAATACATAGAGAAACGGCCAAAGATCCACATCCTGTTTTATACTTTCTCTATTGGTCCACAGTTTCACGAAAACTTCCTGCACGACATCCTCGCTCCAGCCTGTATCTTTCAACAGGTGGAAAGATACATCGAAAATGCGGTCTGCATATCGTTCGTAAAGTTTTGGTAAAACAGCCTGCTTTCCTATAGAGAGCGCCTGGATCAAATTGGCTTCATCGTTTTCTTTTCTCATAACTAAAGCGCCCAATCTTCAGTTTATTGGTCTTTGTGCTTTTCATAGGTAACAATTAGATTACAAGGCCAAGTTAACAATTATTTCAACATATTTATTTTAAAAAATCAAGCATATTAAATTTTTCCAAAGCGATCTTCTAACTAATAGATCGCTTTGGGTTCGGATTTTTCTTGCGCTTCTTTGTAGCGCAATACCTGCGATAGAATTGCTGGATTTTCGATCACTTTAGGTCTAAACTTTGTACTGTTCATATACGTTAAAATAGAGCTCAACAGCTGTCTTGCAACCGGCCTATTGGCTAGATCCGCCTCCAGATCAAACGTAGCGATCATCAGCTTGCCTGACCCTACCGTTCCTTCAAAAAGAGATGCTAATCTTCTATTATTGGCAAAGTTATCAATGAGCTCTACAACTGCATTTCCGCCTTTGACCTGATCCGTAATCATCGTAGTCGATTTAATTTGGAGATCCCACCATTGCCAATCTGTATGATTATCTGTCGGGAAATCGGCAAATACAGGGTGTTTAGGGTCACAAAGCAAGCCCATTGTACCTGCCTGTTTTGGAAAATGTACCGGACTCCAAAAAACAGGAACGAACTTCCCTTCAATACCGTTTATTTTCTTCCAATCGGGATTTAAAAGTACCTTTTTCCCTTCTTTCAGCAAGTGCAATGCTTCCTCCAATTCGCGCGTATAGCTAACTTCCCCAAAATCAACGGCTACCTTTTGAGGATACACCCAAATATTCCAATGATTTTCGTATGAAGTACCCGCAAGTTTAAGTTGAATCGTCAATTTCTTCGCCTGTCCAATTGTTTGTAATGGTATTTCTAAATGCCCCACATTGCCTTGATGTCCCTTTCCAATGGTTGACTGAAAATGTCCTTGTGCGACTATTTTTCCCGCATCTTTCAGGAACCAACTAATCCCCTGATTCTTCAAAATCTCCTGTCCATAATTACTCACATCTATAGAAGCTTTGAACGTTTCATCGTTGGTATATACCGCTTTCGCAAACTGGAGCAAAGGCACTACTGGAGCGCTAAATTGTCGAAATTCGGCCGCTGAGAGAATATGTTTGCTGTCCCAAAAAGCATCTAATAAGCCCACCAACGCCGTTCCCTGACCAGGGAAATCGTGAAGATCAAGGAGCTGATAACCGCTGATACCCGGTGTCTTCAACGCTCTTTCCATCTCCTCTTTGTACAGAATAGCTGCCAATTTCCCCGAGGACATCGTATATGCTTTGGCCTTATGTAATAATCCTTTTTGTTTTAGATCTTCTGCTACAGAAATGAAGTTTAATGGTTTTAAAACACCTTTATATTTTTTGATTTCGGCGAGATTGGGATAGACAGCATATTGTCCAATTTCGTGCGTCACGACCGGAATCGAAATTCCTTCCAAAGAATTGCTGTAGTTTTTATTGAATGTAGGTGCTTCGCTATTAAATACACCTTGTCCCCGCACCCAGCCCTTGGCTGTCCACTGGGTAATCAGATAATCATCATAGGGTTCTTCCTTCACACCATGCCCTTGCTGGAATGTAAAAGAAGTTGCCGTATAAAGATGCCGTTTGTCTTTTTCCTTTACGTATTTTACCAGATCATTCAGCGCATTGAAATCACCACTCAACTCATTACCCATACTCCAAAAACAAAAGGACGGATGATTTCCATAAGTCTGCATTATTCGATTGGCCTCTTCATAGAGAAAATTCATCACTCCCTCGTCTTTACCAAGATTATTCTCCCAGATTGGCAACTCAATTTGAAGATAGAATCCCAATTCGTCGGCAATAGCAAAGGCGGCCTCAGGAGGACACCATGAATGAAACCTCAGATGATTTAGCCCCCATTCGCGTGCTGTCACAAAGACTTTTCTCCAACCGGCCTTATCCATCGGCGGATGTCCCGTTAACGGGAAGATACTGCACTCCAATGTTCCCCTCAAAAATAAAGGCTCACCATTGACTTTTAGCATGGTCCCATCCGTAGAAAGCTCACGCATACCTATTGAGGTACTCAATGTTGATACGGCATCTATGGTTTTCAATTCCAGACTGATGTCGTACAAATGCGGTGAAAATTCGCTCCAAAGTTTCAGTCTGTCACCAAGAAGGTAGTTTAGATTGATCGCTGAATCCCCTGGCGACAGCTGAATGGTTCTTTCAACGGGTGGTAGGGAACCCATTTTGTCTTTTACCTTTATTTTCAGTTTACCGACAACGGCCTTTGCAAGTTTATTACGGAGATTGATCTGCAGATTGATTTCCTTTTTCGCTAGATTAGGGCTCGCATACACAGACTTCAGACGCACCGCATCGTAGGCCTGAATAGCAATCTTTCCAAGAATGCCATTCCAAATAATTTGGGTGTGATCGGTATAAGCATGCGCCATATCATCAACGCTGATTGGGAGCTTCTTCCTGTTATCTACGCGGATTGTCAACCGATGCTTCTTTCCTGTTTTCAGTAGTGAACTTAAGTCAAACTCATGCGGACTGACAAGGCTACGTTGCTTTTGTACTACTGCTATCCCGTCGATCCAAACCATAGACTCCCAAAGAACACGCTCGAGGGTTAAGATCATCTCCTTACCTGCCCAACCTGCCGGGATTGAAAGTTCCCGTGTATACCATGCGGCCCCCACATAACGATGTGTTCGCGTTAGATGCGAAAGCTGAGGTTTGGCAAGAGCAGGTGTCAACGTATTTACGGTTCCTAAACCCGCATCATCTGTTGTTCCTGGTAATTTAATCGATGTTTCGAACGATTTACCAGCCCAACCATGCTCGATACCGATATCTTCGGGATCAAGCCGAACTTTCCACTCTCCTGCAAGATCAAGACGATTTAGTCCATCTGCCCAGACGGTATAACTTTGAAATAAAATGACGAATACAATGATATAGCGATACATACTGAAATTAATTCTTTAAAGAAGTTTCACCTAAGAAAGAATGTATAATGGCTTGGCTCCCTTGGTGATTTGGATCTAACTGCTGCACTTGTACCAAATAATCCATTGCCAAAGCACGATCTCCATTCCCCAAATACCCCAATCCCATGACATACAGACAATGTATTTTATTCTTATGATCCAGATTTTCCTCCCAAATATCCATATCAGGCAAGGAAACTGCAAAATAATCTATTTTAAAGGGCTTGTCAATAAATAACTTTCCATGATCTATTAAACATTGAAAACGTTGTTCAGCTCGCACCGGATCACCAAGCTCATGCCAGGCTAAACCTTGATAAAATATCTTATCTGGTTGTGGATCATTATAGAAAAGGGCTTGCTGGGGTTCATCAGCACCTTCTGTTGCTTTATAGAAATAAACCTTAGCTTCTTCGTCCATACCCAATAAACGATGGACAAGTCCCTTATAATAGTGAATATCGTTTTCTTCCATTGTAATCAGCTTACCTTCACCAAGGTTATGTGGATAATAATCAATCGCCTTTAGTAAGGAAAGCGCCTGCTGCAGTTCATTTTGCAGTATCGATTTTTTAGCCAATTCCAGCTGACATATGGTATATTGACGAGAGACCTTACCTTCTCCTCCTTCCCAGGGCTTAAACTGCCGGGAAGCAAGCAACGTTTTCGCGCTCTCGTATTCACCCAAGAGATTAAATAGGGTGATGCGCTCCAAGAATAGATCATCCCTAAGCGTCACCAAATCCGGATATCGATCGAGTAACGCCAACCTTTCTTTGTAAGAGCGTCCCTCCTTCTTGTAGAGCTGATGAAGCTCCATGAGTAAACGTGCATCAGTTTCATCCAATGAAAATGCGCTCTCCAATAGGGGTACAGCTTCTTTCTTCTTGTCTATCCGATTATAATAAGCTAGGGCCAAATTACGATAAACGGTAGGAAACTGTCCATCCAATTGGATCGCATGCTCCCAACAGTCAACAGCATCCTGATGCTGTCTTTTACCATACCAAAGATTGCCCAAATAATACGAGGCCTTTGCGTCAGCACTATTTAAAACTATGGCATGTCGGAGAATTGCAATCTCTTCCAAACGATTTGGAAAACAATAAGTCGGATCCATAACGACGGCTTGGTCACAATAAGTTTTTGCCTTGTCATGCAAGCCCAAATGAGTTGCGAAATAACCTAGTGTATAATATACCATAGGGTAAACTAAGGTTACGTCTTCAATGGTTTTTTCCAGGAGTAAAGATGCTTCTTCATATAGACCGGCATGAGCAAAATCCAATGCATACTCTATCGCACTATGAATATTAACGCGCGCTAAATCGAGAATAGGAGAAAATATCGATTCTTCTTGTGTTAACAGGTACCATTCGAATCGACAGCCCATATTAAACGGATCCAATTCCATTGATTCTTGAATACATGCTAAAGCGGCATCTTTTGCCCCGAGTTTTCTTAAAATAGAGGCCTTCAGCTGCCTTCCTTTATGGTGATACCAGTTTCTGCTCAATGAGTGATCTATTTTCTCCAAAGCAGCTTTCCAATCGCCTCTCTTCGCATCAATTTGTGCCAAACCAAAATAGCCAGAATCCTTCCATGCGGCATTCCATGTTGCTTTGTAGAAAGCTGCATAAGCACCATTCAGATCCCCAGATAATTGCAGAGCTACACCAAGGTTGTAATAAGGTTCTCCATCATAAGGATTGGGATTACGCTCGGTAGCGCGAGCGATCGCGGTCTCAAAATAAATAATGGACTCCTCTATCTTACCGTTCCGCAACAAGAAAGCGCCCATTGCATTATTACATCTGATGTCGCTCGGTTCACGTCGCAGAGCTTCCTTATAATAATCCAATGGGTTATAAGTTGCATGTCGGTACTGCTCCAGATGCTGTCCTGTCAAAAACAATTCTTCGATAGAACAAATATCTTCGGGCAGCAATGCTGCCTGTGCTGGTTTGGGTATATCTTTGGCATCCTTCGGCTGTTCTTGCTGGTAGACCAATATTTCATGGTTATTTTTATCATACACGGTCAATATGAGTTCGGTTGGTACACTGTCCAATCCAGCAACACTTTGGGTATAAATATTCCGAGGAGAACAAGTCACTTGTTCGTCCAAATAGACTTTACCGGCCGTATTACGTAACAAAACACGTATACTTTCATACGTCCCTGTTGTATACAGGACAATGTGAGCGGTCTGCTCCCGAATCTCCATATTGAGCACCGCATCTTTTGTTGCATTTTTCACCTGTCCGACTTCTGCGTAAGGCATAAAATACTGCGACCAGGATTTCACTTCGTAGGGTTGTAACCAAGCAAAATCAGGCTGATTATCTGTATATACACCAGCCATCAATTCAATATACGGTCCATTTTCATCTGTCAGGTTTCTATCCCAAGCGACACCAAAGTCACCATTTCCCCAGGTCCACTGTTTTTTCCCCGGTGAAATGTGATGGTCGGCCACATGTAACATCCCCGCATTGGTAGCACCAGCCTCATAGCCGCCAACGAAGTTGTATTTCGATTGAATGGCCATATAGGATGTCGGAACAGGAATATTCTTGTATTGTGCAATATCAACACCTGCCGAGTAATCGTACTTGTAATAGGTCCCCGTAGCAATCGGGAAAGAAGAAACCTCTCGCTTTCCATGATCAAAAACGGCATTGACATCGGGAGGGAACACGGAATAATAGTCGTCATTCACAACAACAGCTGGATTGGCCCACCACAGAAAAGTTTGTGGCAATGCTGTCCGATTATACACCTGAACCTTGATTTCCAGATACGCTTTGTCGGGATGCAAAGTAAATCCCTGCATGGCCTTCGTCCGAAACATACGCTCGATTTCGTTGCACCAAACCGTAATACTTCCATCGCTGTTGTGTTCGATTAAATGCTCTGTTGGCATAAAAGTAGTCGGTCGATGATGCTGGGGCCAATTAAATTCAATCCCTCCGGAAATCCAAGGACCAGTGAGCCCAACCAAAGCGGGCTTGATAACTTCATTATAGTAAACGAAATGTCGTTCTCTAACTTTATCATAAGCCATATGAACCCGTCCACCTAAAGCTGGAAGAATCATCACCTTGATATATTCATTTTCAAGAAATAGCGCTTGATAGATCTTGTTTCGCTTTTGATCGCTAATTTTCTCTATGATAGGATAGGGATATACTGCCCCCGAGCTACCTTGGTATACGCGCTTTTCGGCAAATATGGGATTCTTCTCCATCGTCCCAATCTCGTATGTTGGAATCGCAACCTGCTCCTCCCATGCTTTTACGATCCCTTTCTGGTCAACTGTTGATTTTATGAGGTTACGCGTCAATTCTGTCATTTTCTTAATACACTAATAGGTTTATATAGGTCGAGTTGATTATCCTGGTGCCAATTATCCTTCCAGTTCTTGTTCAATTTCTTCTAAGCTTTTTCCTTTGGTCTCTTTCAGTCGGCTCCACAGAAACAGATAGCCAATAAAACAGACTCCACCATACAGCCAGAATGTACCAGCTGCGCCCAAATTTTGATTCAGTAAAGGAAAAGTATAAGTGAGCACAAAACATGCAATCCATAATAACGATGTCGCAATCGCCATGGCCTGCGCCCTTACAGCGGTAGGGAATATTTCGGCGATGATTACCCAAGTAACAGGTGCCAAGGTCATTGCATACACCGCAATTCCGGCTAACACAAGCAGAAGCACGAAAATTCCACTGCAATTGAAATAATAGCAAGCTCCTAAGGCAATATAAATCACAAAAAGTCCTGCCGATCCGAAGAGCATCAATGCACGACGACCAATACGATCAACCAGATACATGCCGATAAATGTAAAAATTACATTGATCACTCCAGTGATAATAATATTGAAAAGCATCCCCGAAACTGTATATCCAGCAGCCGTAAAAATTTCTTGGGCGTAATTAAAAATAACATTAATCCCACACCACTGTTGAAAGACCGCAATAAAACTCCCTAGCAACAACAAGCGCAGCAACTTGCCCTGAAATAAATTTCTTTTTCGAGCTTTACCCTTACTTAGCTCAGCCGCCTCGGCAATAGATCGTATATTTTCTGCTGCATATTCATCTCCACCCATGCGTAAAAACACGCGCTTTGCCTGTTCGTGCTTCCCTTTCGTATACAACCAACGGGGGCTTTCGGGAATCAGGAAAAGTAATACCAAAAAAAAGACCGCTGGGATCGCTCCTGCCCAAAACATCCACCTCCAACCCTCTTGCCCATTCCAGGTTTCTAGAATAGATTCTCCAGCTAAAACCGGCTTAGCAATGAGCCAATTAACCACCTGTGCTGTAAGTATGCCCAGTACAATGGTTAATTGATTGACTGATACAAATTTTCCCCGACTTTCTGCAGGGGCGATTTCCGCGATATACATCGGAGCCAAATTGGAGGCTACACCAATACCTATCCCGCCCAAAATCCGATAAATAATAAAGGTGTCAAGTTCGGACGCCATGCCGGTTCCCAATGCAGAAATTATAAATAAAATTGCGGCTGTATAAATCAGTGGTTTTCTACCATAGCGATCTGCCAGTCCCCCGGAGAGCAGTACACCAACAAAGCTTCCCACAATCGCCGAAGACATGGCCCATCCCTGCAATGCAGGATCGGATTCCAAATGAAAATAAGCCTCATAAAATGGTTTTGCACCTCCAATAACTACCCAATCATATCCAAATAGAAATCCACCAATAGCAGCCACAAAAGTGATCAATAGCAGATAGGTCGTCGCAGTCTTTTGCATAAGAGTTTACATATTTAGATTTACTTAGGTAAAATTAATGGATTACTTGGGGAGAATCATGTAAGTGAACACGATAAACATGTAAAATATTACTATTTTTATAAGGATAACCAAAAACAAGCTCGATTTATGAAACAAAACCAAGATGTCATCGCTGAAGGATTCAAAGGAGAAAAGGCGATTGTCCTTCCCTATGCCGTATGCAATTACTTGGCAGACAATAGCATTACATCAAAATTACACATCACACATATCGGCTATTATCCCAATGCAAAAAAACACTACCGTGATCGTCAAGAAGGATGTAAGGAATATATTCTGATTTATTGCGAAGAAGGAACTGGTTGGATAAAACAGGATGAAACAACGCACAACCTTAAAAGAAACGATGTATTTATAATACCGAGAGATTGTGCACATTGCTATGGCGCAAAATCAAATGATCCCTGGAGCATCTATTGGATTCATTTCATCGGGACAGATGCGGCTCTTTTTAAACATATCATGGGCGAAGTGATTCATATAGATGACGCGGATTCAAACAAACATGCCAACCGCATCCAGCTCTTCGAGAGCATCTACAAAAACCTCGAGATGGGATACAGTCCAGAAAATTTGGAGTATACGAGTTTTTGCTTTCAATATTTTTTAGCTTCCATTCAATATCAGGCACAGTTTAGAGAAAGTAACCGAATCCAAGTAGACAATATCATACAGGACATTATCATATTTATGAAAGACAATCTGGAGACCAATATCAATTTGGATGATATTTCAGCACATTTCAACTATTCCAAATCACATCTTATTAACTTGTTCAAGCAGAAAACATCTTACCCACCCATGGTATATTACAATCAACTCCGTATGCAAAGAGCTTGCTCTTACCTACAATTTACACTACTTAAGATTAAAGAAATCGCATTCAAACTCCACTTTTATGACCCCTTTCATTTTTCAAAAGCGTTTACACGAGAAATGAAAATGTCGCCACAAGAATATCGCAAAAAATATCAAAAATAAAGTCGGTTAAACCCTTCGGATTCATAAGCCATCTAGACCAGCTACCTCTAAACGATTGGTTATAAGCGATTAGCTCTCCATTCGAACATCTTTTCTTGGCGCTATCTCTCACTCTTCATCGACACTCAAACCTGCCAATACACAACGTATAGCGTTTAGCGAAGTATTGCGGCATTATTCAAAATTGGGTGTCCTTTTCCCTAAAAATGCTGAAACACCTTCTTTGAAATCTTCTGTTCCGAACAAATGTCCGAAGGCATCCATTTCCAACTTATTTCCGTTTTGTTGTCTATCCTCAGCAGCATTAATAGCTGCAATAGCATTTGCCACTGCAACGCGCGAGCGCGTAAATATCTTTTGGAGTATTTCCTCCGCTCGGGCAATTAGTTTATCCTGTGCGATCACCTCATTGACCAGTCCTAGTTCATAAGCTCGCTGCGCATCAATCATATCGCCCGTTAAAATCATTTGCATAGCCTGTCCTTTTCCGATCAATTTGGGCAAACGCTGTGTACCTCCGTAACCCGGAATCAGGCCTAAAGAAACCTCCGGAAGTCCCATTTTGGCATTTTCAGAAGCTATACGGATATGGCAAGCTAAAGCCATCTCCAACCCTCCGCCTAAAGCATATCCATTTATAGCAGCAATAACTGGCTTCGGAGAACCTTCGATAAGATCCGTAAAGATAATATGCCCTCTTTCACTAAGCCATCGCGCCTGAATCACAGACAAATCCATAAATTCCTTGATATCCGCGCCCGCGGCAAATGCTTTATGTCCGGCGCCAGTCAGAATAATACCCCTTACATGATCATCGGAATTGAAATGTTTGAAGATATCTTGCAATTCATCAAGCGTTTCCTGATTTAAGGCATTCAGTTGCGGCTCGCGATTAATGATGACATAGCCAATACTATCTTTAATGGCATACTTTAAATTTGAATATTGAACCATAATTGCTAAAAATTAAAATGTAAGGATGCCGTAAAAGTATCAGAAGGAACTCCTTCTCCGCCTTTATAGCTTAATCTCTTTTTATACTCTAATCTAATCAATTTAAAGATATTATCCACCCCCACAAGTCCTTCTACATAAGGTTTATTTCGCACGGCTTTTGTTTGAATAATACCATCTTTGTCCGCTTCAAACTGAATATTTTCGGGCGTAACAAAGGGATTGTTGGCATCGCTTAACTTTCCATAAAAAGCCTTGAATCCTGTTACTTCACGCCACTTTAACCGTCTGAACAAAGGAATTCTATTAAAAAAGAAACCATTCCAATTGTGGTAATAAGTCAATTTCAAAAACTGGTCTGAAACAAATTCCGAGGTAGCCATCAAGTCAAAATTCACCAACGGGCCCTGCTTATCTTTAGTGACTTCTGGAAGTTCCAGTAAGGTATAAGGCAGGTGTTTCCCCCAAATTCTCCCGCCTGAGAATTCAAAATCAGCCTGTCCTGCTGGCGATAAGAACAATCGTTTGAACACACTGAACCGCAACGCATCATAACTATAATCTGCACCCCAAAATCCTTTCAGGCCTTTATTATATTGCAGGGTAAAAATGGGATATTTATTTTCTACTGTTCCTCTGTCGAGATTATGATAAGTAAATTCTTCATTCGGAGCCCAACGTAAAATCAGCTGTAGATCGTTTGTATTTACTTGGCGGACTGTATCCGGTATAGGTAGACTATTGATATAAAACAAATCACCGCGAGGCTGTCTGCGGGTATGTGTAAATGCCGTTCCTACACTAATATGGTTCCCAAATTCGATCAGATGATCGAGACGATAGATATCATTAAACTGCCATTTATTCGGTCTGTTTTTCCCAAAAGAACGGAAGAAACCATCTCCTTTTAAAAAACCCAAACCTCGCCCCGGTTCCATAACGTCGTGCTGTACAGTAAAACGTAAATAATTTGCCGGAAACTGAACAATACGTTCTCCATTTAAAGTAAATGCCGTACTCAAGTAGTATTTTAGTGCTTTGTCTTTATCGCCATAGGCTGTGTATCCTTCAATGTAGGCCTTTTCCGAAAACAAGCGTGTTGTTCGACCACTCATCCTAAAACGATTCCCTTCGTAATTATTACGGCTATAAAGATATTCCAGAGGACCAAACTCAACTTTCCCGGCATTATAATACCCCTTTGCCAATAAATAGCCCAATGCTACTAACTGATTAAAAGAACGCATATTCTGTACCGAATCAACTTTTTGATATGCCCCTAATTCAGCATGGCTTAATGGGCTTGGTCTGACCCCTACTATGGGTACATGCGGTGCGGACTGGAGGAGATACCTTTTTTCAACAGGTACACCCGCAAAATTCTCATTCGAAATAGAATCGGTGCGATGTCCTAAGTATTGGGTTTCCCTGCGCCCATACAATACATCCGACTTGCTCCCGCCAAATAACATTTTCAGGTCTGCATGAACGGGAAGCATGCTACCGTTTTTAAATTCGCTATAGCTGAGATCTATCTGCACGTCATTTATCCAATTGATATTTGCGGTACGTCCGATATTCAATGTCGCGCGATGAACCGCATACCTTGTATCATCTGAGATTAGTAGATCACCATAGAAGAGCAGATCAATTTCCGATTTACCTTCAAAATGGAGCTCAATATAATCCTTCCCCTCGATCTTTATCGTATCTTGAATTTTGTACCTATAAAACGCTGTAGCACCGGAAGCAATTGGACTTAAGACACCCTTGTTCGTGATCTGAATTGTATTATCATAGAGATCAACATCACGGAGTATCGTCTGGAAGCGTGTCTGCCAATTATCATTGTTAAAAAAGCGTGGATTTAATTCGGTCTGATTGTGGCTGATGACAATCTTCTTACTCCGATCTGGATTATGGGATGAATAGATATTAGCATAGTTTTCTTCCAAATAAAAGGGTGCAATGGTCTGCCCCCGAAAAGCTGTAGAATCGACATTTTCAAAGAGGAATCGGAATGGTTTCGGAAATTTTTTTGCTTTATCCTCAGGATTGACAAAACCAAATTGCGTCTTCTCGTATTCGTCAAAACGAATTTCAGGTATTCGGGTATAATGATTTTGTGGTCGATGCGCTATCACCTGTTCGATCAGTGCAATAGCTGGATCTTTAGGCTTTTTGTTTTTTCGATTGACCACGACCTCCTCTAATGTATTATTCGAGGCAATTAAATGCACCGTCAGCATAGAATCTTGTAAACGACGAACATCCACCGTCCGCCGCTCATATCCCACTGCTCCAAATACAAGTTGTCTGTATTTCTTGATGTCTAGAATCTTAAAATACCCAAGGGTATCACTACTACCACCACTATCTTCCCCAAGCCAGTTGATTGAAACCCTTGAAATGCCCTTGCCTGTTTGTGCATCAACAACCTTTCCACGAATAAAGTCCTGTGCAATTACTTGTCCGCAGATAACGAAGAAAAGTAACACACATAAAACATGAATCGAAAAAGATTTAACACACACTTTAAACGCCATCTGCAATTTGATAGGATTTCTTTTTTACAATATACAATTTGTATGCAAGAGTTATACCAATAAAAATAAAAAAAGCACAGCGAAATCGCCATGCTCTAATAAACAACAAGTATTTTAACAGAAACTTTATATTAATTTTAAAAGGCAGTCTGGATATACCCCAATTAAGATGGTAAGCATTACGGCAAGGAATAATACCAATGAATAATTCCACTGCACATTGACACAGGATTCGTCACTGTCTCTAAAGTACATCGCAACGACAACTTTTAAGTAGTAATACACAGCAATGCCTGCATTGATTACCGCCAATACGAGCAAAACAATATGATAATTTTCCATAACAGAAGAAAACATCATAAACTTACCGATAAATCCAGCTGTCAGTGGTATTCCCGCAAGAGAAAGCATGGCTATCGTGATGGCAAATGCGAGCAAAGGATTTCGTTTGCCCAAGCCATTAAAAGCCTCAAAATGCTCGGAGCCCGTCGTTTTCTTGACAAGGATCAATCCCGTAAAGGCAACAATGGTTGCTAGCGAATAGGCAAGGCCATAAGCAAAGATACTATTAGCCGAAGTAGCCCCAACTGCTACAATCGCAAATAACATATACCCAGCATGCGAAACACTTGAATAAGCAAGCATACGTTTGAAGGAAGACTGCATTAATGCAGAAATATTTCCAACAAATAAGGTAAGAATGGCGATCACTAAGAAAACCGGAGTCCAAAAATCTTGTAAAGGCAATAGACTATAACTGAATAAACGTAACAATCCAGCAAAAGAAGCAACTTTAACGACCGTACTCATATAACTCGTAATCAGTATCGGAGCTCCATCATAAACATCTGGTGTCCAGAAATGAAAGGGAACAGCCCCCACCTTGAACGTCAGTCCCACAATGAGGAGCAATATACCTCCATAAAACAAAGGCGAAATTGCCTGCGGGTTATTGACAACATAGTTTTTGATTTCACCTAAATCAAATGATCCTGTAGCACCGTACAACAGGGCAATACCAAACAGTAGAAACCCAGTAGAGAAAGCTCCCATCAAAAAGTACTTTAATGCAGCTTCATTTGATGCTTTGTCTCTTTTACGTATACCGACCAAAATATAAAGCGCTACAGACATAATTTCAATACCTAAAAAAAGCATTGAAAAATTATGATAACTATTCACAAGAACAGCACCTGTGAGGGAGAAAATCAATAACGAATAATACTCCGCAATTTGTCCCTCCTCATCAAAATATCCCTTTGAGATTACAAAGATGCACAAGGTAACCGCGATACATAAGACCGAGAAAGCAATAGCATAATGATCAAAATGAACCATCCCACTATAGAGAGGTCCGCTGGTAGAAGTCCAGTCATTCCATAAGAAACCAATAGCGACCAAGAAGCCAAGAATAGAAACAGGCAGCAGCATAGATTTCATCTTGAATAAACCAAGATAAAGGACGACTAATGCTAATATCGAAAGTGTAATTATTGCACCCATACAATTAAATATATCTATTATCTGCCTAAAAATGTACTTAAAACTTCCACAGAACCTGCAGAAAGGTTCAATAGGAAATTAGGGAATATACCAATATAAAGGATCAATACAGAGACCACTGTCAATACAATAAGTTCCGTTCCTTTTACATCTTCAAATTGTATAGTTCTTTCGGTCGTTTCTCCCAACATCGTTCCTTGATAAAGCCTAAGGATATAAACTGCACCCAGAATTAAGGTTAAACCCGCGAAAACCGCAAACCAAAATCCATATTGAAAGACGCCTTTCAATAATAAAAACTCACCAATAAATCCATTCGTTAATGGTAACCCCACTGCTCCCATACAAATAATCATAAAGAAGATGGCCAACCGAGGCGCCTTGCTTGCTATTCCGCCGAGCTCAGTGAGACTACGTGTCTGTGTGCGTTGCTGTATAATATCCAACACATAAAAAAGCCCTATCACAGAAATACCGTGATTTAACATTTGAATAGTTGCACCACTCAGGCCATTCGTATTCCATGTGAAGACACCAGCACTAATTAAGCCAACGTGGGCTATTGATGAATATGCGATCAATCGCTTCACATCATCTTGTTTAATTGCAATAATGGAAGCATAAACGATCCCAATAACGCATAAGATCATTGCAAAATGTCCGTATAGAGCAACACCAGCTGGTGCAATAGGCAATAGCCAACGCATTAAACCATAAACCCCCATTTTGAGCATGATACCCGCCAACAACATCGTACCTGCTGCAGGTGCGTTTGTATACGTATTGGGTTGCCAGGTATGAAAAGGAAAAATTGGTATTTTGATGGCGAAAGCAACAAAAAAAGCCCAAAATAACCATCTCTGTGTATTTTCCCCCAAATCTAATGCTATAAATGAAGTCCATTCAAAATCACGATTGGGCACTTGTTGATAGAGATAAAGAATACCGATCAACATCAAAAGGCTACCCAAAAAAGTATAAATAAAGAATTTCAAATTTACGCGAATACGATCTCCTTCACCCCAAAGTGCACAAATAAAATAAATCGGAATCAAGGCAATCTCCCAACCCACATAAAAAGTAAACGCATCCAAGGCCATAAATACGAGCAATAAGCCCGCTTGCATAAAAGCCATTAATGCATAAAAGTTTCCTTTATAATCCTTCTTAAAGGTTGTAGCAATAATTAAAGGCATCAGTCCATTCGTCAATAATATCAGCGGCAAGCTAATTCCATCAACGCCGATATGAAAATGAATATGCAATGAAGAAATCCATAGCCAATTTTGTTCAAATTGCATTCCGCCATTTGCGTCAAAAGTACAAAGGAAAGGAATAGTCAAGGCCAAAGACAGTAATGATAAAATCAAGGCAATAGACTTTGCAGCATTGGTCTTTAAGAACGTTAGAATCAACGCGCTTATTAACGGCAATAAAATAAGTAAAAACAAGTTATCCATCGATTACACCAAAATTAAAGACTCAACAATCCATAGATGAAAATGGCAATCACCCCAATTACCATCATCAATAAATAAAAACCAACATTACCATTCTGGAGCAAACGCAATACTTTTCCTGTATCAAATGTTGCTTTCCCGGCACCATTAACAACACCGTCAATGCCACGTTGATCCACAACATTCCCGAAGAAAGCCGAGAGCCAATTGATGGGACGTACAATGATGCTATCATAAAGTTCATCCACGTAAAACTTATTGTAAGATAGATTCGCCAAGAAACTTCTGGTACCTTCTCCCGCTTCAGGTAACTGTTGTCGTTTAACATACTTATTAAAGGCTAAAGCAACCATAATCAATACTCCAACAACAGAAACGGCCATTAATAAATATTCAGTACTGTGTTCCAAATGATGAGTTGCAGGCATTATTGCTTTTCCCTCTGAGAACACCGGCGCCAGGAAATCCTCAAGCCAATGATTACCACCCAAAACAGCTGGTAAGTTGATCACACCTCCAACCACAGAAAGTATAGCCAATACAATGAGTGGCATTGTCATACTCTTTGGAGATTCATGCAAATGATGTTTTTGCTCTTCCGTACCACGGAATGTTCCAAAAAAGGTCATAAACAGCATCCTAAACATATAGAATGCCGTCATTAATGCACCAATAAAACCTAAACCCCATAAGACCGGACTAGCGGCAAAAGCCCCTGCCAATATTTCGTCTTTGGAGAAGAAGCCAGAGAATGGTGGAATTCCTGCAATCGCGATTGTCCCCATCAACATCGTCAGATAAGTAATAGGCATTGCTTTCTTCAAGCCGCCCATTTTACGCATATCCTGTTCCTCACTCATACCATGTATAACAGATCCGGCCCCTAAGAATAGTAATGCTTTGAAAAAGGCATGAGTCAATACATGGAAAAACGCTCCCGTAAATGCTCCGACACCGAGGCCAAGAAACATATAGCCCAATTGTGAAACTGTGGAATAAGCCAATACTTTCTTAATATCATTTTGTGTCAATGCAATCGCGGCAGCTAACAGGGCTGTACAGATAGCTATGACAGAAATGAGCTGCAAGGTAAACGGTGAAAGAATAAACAATACATTGGAACGTGCAATCATATAAATACCGGCCGTAACCATCGTCGCCGCATGGATCAGGGCCGACACGGGGGTCGGGCCAGCCATGGCATCTGGCAACCAGGTAAACAAAGGTATCTGCGCCGATTTACCTGTTGCAGCAATAAATAACAAAATGGTAATGCTAACGACTGTGATATCACCAACAGCAAAATTCTTGGCCGCTGGAAATACAGTCGAAAATTCTAAGGAGCCAAAAGTCCCAAGTATTAAAAATACCGCAAGCAGAAAACCTAAATCCCCTATTCTATTCATCACAAATGCTTTTTTTGCTGCATTTGCATACGAACTATTTTTATACCAAAAGCCGATCAATAAATAAGAACATAGTCCTACACCTTCCCAGCCTATGAACATGACCAGGTAATTGGATCCCAATACCAATAGCAACATAAAAAAGATAAAAAGATTCAAATAAGCGAAGAACTTACCAAATCCATTATCATGATGCATATAACCAATAGAATAGACATGGATAAGGAAACCAATTCCCGTAACGATTAAGAGCATAATCGCACTTAACGGATCTACCAAAAAGGACAGACCGATCTTGAGATTGCCCACTGCAATCCAATCAAATACATGTTGTTCAATGATGCCTGCTTGTCCAGCTTGTCTCGCTTGGTAGACTTCGGAGAAAAGAAGGCAGCTACATACAAAAGAAATAAGCACTACAGCACTGCCAACAGCGCCTATCATACCTTTGGAAAAGGTATTCCTACCCAATCCATTCACTATAAACCCGATTAAGGGCAAAAGGGGAATCAACCAAACTAATTCACTCATCGTATTTATTTCTTAAGTTCTACCAACGAAGTTTATTTAAGGAATCGATATCCACAGACTTCGTATTCCGATATACCATAATAATAATCGCCAGGCCAACGGCAACTTCTGCCGCCGCCAATGCCATGATAAAGAAGACAAAGACCTGTCCAGACGCATCGCCATGCTGCACGGAAAAAGCAGCTAAAAGAAGATTCACCGCATTCAGCATCAATTCAATAGACATCATAATAATAATGACGTTACGGCGAATAAGAACACCGATAACACCAATAACGAAAATAATCGCACAAAAAATCAGATAATGATTTATTGGCACCCCCTGCAACTGTTGAACAACTGTTTCCATTAGATTTGTTTAGGTTCTTTCTTAGCTAATAATATTGCTCCAATCATTGCCGTCAATAACAATAATGATGATAACTCAAAAGGAAGCAAAAATTCGTTAAACAACACCTTACCCAGATTCTTAACCAACCCGATTTCTGGATTAACAACAGTCAAGGGATTAGAAATATCAAATACGCGGTATACACCGAAGAAAGTCACCAATAGGCAACAGCCGGCGATAACCCCCATAAACTTAACCAAGTTGGATTTCATGGGTTCGGTATCCTTATTCAGGTTGAGCAGCATCAATACAAATAAAAACAAAACCATGATGGCTCCCATATATACGATGAAATTCACCACAGCCAAAAACTGCGCATTCAAAAGAATATAATGTATTGTAAACGTAAAAAACGTAATGACCAGATACAGTACACTGTGTACAGGATTTTTTGTAAAAATGGTCAGCAGCGCAAAGAAAATAGACAAGAAGGCTACAAAATAAAATACTGTCATAATTTCCTGTTTTAGCTCTTTAATTTGGTAATATCAAAAGTTGGTTCTACCAATTTATCTTTTCCATAGATAAAATCCTTACGGAGATAATCTGCTGTCACATGCGGTCCATCCAGATAAATCGCTTCTTTCGGACAGGCCTCTTCACATAGACCACAGAAAATACAACGCAACATATTGATTTCATATACCGACGCATATTTTTCTTCGCGGTAAAGATTTTCTTCACCTTTTTTCCGCTCGGCAGCAGTCATTGTAATCGCCTCTGCAGGGCAGGACAAAGCACATAATCCACAGGCTGTACATCGCTCACGCCCTTCCTCATCACGTTTGAGCGAATGTTGCCCCCTGAAGTTTTTCGAATAAGGTCTTATTTCCTCAGGATATTTAATGGTTGGAATTTTCTTGAAAAAATGCCTTAATGTAATGCGTAAACCTTTGATAATAGCCGGAAAGTAAATTCTTTCCGAAAATGTCATCGGTTTTTGTTCAATTACTTTTTTACGATTGGTTAGTTGCATAAAAAGTCCTTTCTTATGAGAAATAAGTATCTTTAATCAATGTAAATACACCTGTAAGTACAATATTGGCAATCGCCAATGGAATCAACATCTTCCAGCCCAGATTCATCAATTGATCGTAGCGGAAACGTGGTAAGGTCCAACGCACCCACATAAAGAAAAAGATAAACAGCAATATTTTAATGAAGAATGCAACCACCCCAATGATCGTGATCATATTGGCCGACCATCCCAGATCATTCATAAAAGGGAAATTGTATCCGCCAAAATAAAGAGATGCCATCAGCGCGGAGGAAACAAACATATTGATGTATTCGGAAAACATATAAAGTCCCAATTTCATGGAGGAGTACTCCGTATGGTAACCACCAACAAGCTCCGTTTCACATTCCGGCAAATCAAATGGAACCCGATTACATTCGGCAAAAGCACAGACCATAAAAATGATAAAACCCAAGGGCTGTGACCAGATATTCCAATTGACAAAACCAGACTGTTGAGCAACAATTTCTTCCAGTGTCAAGGTACGCGTCACCATCAACAGAGCGATAAGCGACAATCCCATTGCAATCTCATAGCTGATACTCTGTGACGCTGCACGAATTGCACCCATAAGCGAGAATTTATTATTGGAGGCCCAGCCACCCAACATAATACCATATACGCCAAGTGCAATCACACCAAACATATACAACACCCCAACATTGATACCTTGCGCAACCTGCAAAGAAATTGTGCGATCTCCAATCTGCAATTCCTGTCCCCAAGGAATAACGGCTGAACTAATACATGCCGTTATAATCGCAATTGTAGGCCCCAAAATAAAGAGCACCTTGTGTGCGCCTGCAGGGATAATTTCCTCTTTAAAGAAAAACTTCCCCCCGTCACATAAAGGTTGTAAGATCCCGAAGATACCTGCCCGATCGGGGCCATATCGATCTTGCATAAAGCCTGCAATTTTACGTTCCGCAAGTGTCGAATACATCGCGATCACCAAGGTGATAACAAAAATAACAGACACCAGTATTAATTTTTCTATGACAAAAGACCACTCCATATTTGTGATTATTTCAATTTTTCTGTTCTAGCCAACTGTTCGCGATTTTGTTCCTGTAGTATCGGATTCTCCTTAACAACTTTCGGCGGATTAAATAACTCGTAGTGATTGGCAGAAATGACGGAATGTCGGTCTATTTCTGTCGGTTCCTCCAACACCCAATCGCTTGTTTTTTTCTGATCAAAGCGACAGGTATTACAGATAAACTCTTCCACTTCACCAAACTCATCCTTTCGAGCAGTAACCCGAATGACCTCTTCTCCCTTATACCATAAGGTTACCTTACCCGAACATGTCGGACAATCGCGATGAGCATCGACAGGCTTCGTAAACCATACCCTGTTCTTGAAACGGAAGGTTTTATCTGTCAATGCCCCCACAGGACATACATCAATAACATTTCCGGAGAAATCATTATCGATTACATTTTCAATATAAGTCGATATCTCGGCGTGATCTCCTCGTCCTAAGATACCGTGTACACGCTGGTCGGTCAACTGATTTGCGACATAAACACAACGGTAACATAAGATACAACGGTTCATATGCAATTGGATCTTATCGCCCAAATCAATGCGTTCGAAGGTACGTCGATCGAACTCGTAGCGTGTATTGGCACTGCCGTGTTCATATCCAAGATCCTGCAATTTACATTCACCAGCCTGATCGCAGATTGGACAATCTAAGGGATGGTTAATCAATAAGATTTCAACGACACCTTTTCTCGCTTCCACCACCTCTGGCGAAGTAATATTTTGTACTTCCATACCGTCCATCACCGTTGTACGACAAGAAGCCACCAATTTCGGCATCGGTCTTGGATCTTTTTCAGATCCCTTGGAGACTTTTACCAAACAGGTACGGCATTTACCGCCACTTCCCTCCAGTTTGGAGTAGTAACACATTGCCGGAGGGACTATATCGCCGCCGATCTGTCTCGCTGCATTTAATATGCTTGTCCCAGGAGCAACCTCTACCGGTATACCATCGATGGTGACCTTAAACTTTACATCTTCCGCTTCTGCCATGATATGATTAATTTATCGTTACAGCTTCTATTATGATACTATTGGTTGTAAAGGATCAGCATAATGTGCCAGTCCATAATTTCTTGTTTGTGACTCTTCCGGATGCAGGATATGCCATTCAAATTCATCCCTAAAGTGTCGTATTGCAGCTGCCACAGGCCATGCCGCAGCATCCCCCAATGGGCAAATCGTATTCCCTTCTATTTTTCGTTGAACGTCCCACAGTAAATCAATATCTTCCATAGCACCATGACCGCTCTCGATCTTATGCAGTACCTTCTCCATCCAACCCGTTCCTTCACGACAAGGCGAGCATTGACCACAGCTTTCATGATGATAGAATCGAGCAAAGTTCCAGGTATTACGCACCACGCACTGATCCTCATCAAATACGATGAAACCACCTGATCCAAGCATTGTACCAGTTTGGAAGCCACCATCAGCCAATGACTCATAAGTCATCAATCGGCTATTTCCAGCAGCAGTTTTCAAGATTAGATTAGCCGGTAAAATAGGCACCGAAGAACCTCCGGCTACGACAGCTTTCATTCGTTTCCCATTGGCAATACCACCACAATATTCGTCCGAGTAAATAAATTCTTCAACGGGCAGACCAAGTTCGATCTCATAGACCCCTGGTTTTACAATATTTCCGCTAGCGGAAATTAATTTTGTTCCGGTACTACGCTCTACACCGATCTTAGCATACTCTTCACCACCCAAATTAATAATGGGAACTGTCGTTGCAATAGACTCCACATTATTCACCACTGTCGGGCAGTTATATAAACCCGCTATCGCTGGAAAAGGGGGTTTAATACGTGGGTTACCTCGTTTACCTTCTAAGGACTCTAATAAAGCCGTTTCCTCACCGCATATATACGCTCCGCCTCCCGGTTGAACATAGATCTCTAGATCATACCCCGAACCCAAAATATTTTTACCCAAAAACCCTTTCTCCTTGGCTTCAGCAATAGCACGCTCCAGAATTCTGATCTGTGGCATCATCTCTCCACGCACATAGATATAAGACGTGTGAGCCCCCAAAGCGAAGCTGGATACAATCATTCCCTCAATAAGTGCATGCGGAATATGTGTCATTAGATAACGGTCTTTGAATGTCCCTGGTTCAGACTCGTCGGCATTACAGACCAAATAGCGCGGCACCCCCTCAGGTTTGGCCAAAAAGGACCATTTCATCCCCGTAGGAAAACCGGCTCCGCCACGGCCACGTAATCCAGACTTCTTAACCTCTTCGACAACATCCTCAGGAGACATTGTCTTTAATACTTTTTCAACAGCAACATAACCACCTTTTTGTCGATAGACCTCAAAGGTATTGATGCCCGGAACATCTATATGAGTCAACAAAAGTTTACGTGCCATATTATTCTGTTTTAGCTTTTAAATTATCAATCAATTCGTCGACTTTATCTTCTGTCAGATTCTCATAGAATGTATATTCAGGACCGATCTGTAAGACTGGTCCAAAACCACAGGCAGCCAAACATTCTACACCACGCCAAGAGAAAAGCCCATCGCTTGTGACCTGCCCCTCCTTTACACCTAGCTTTTGTTCTAAATGCCCCATGATACGTTCTGCACCGACCAAACAACAGGGGCCCGTACGACAAATCTCCAGTACATATTTTCCTTTAGGTTGCAACAGGAACATGGTATAGAAGGTTGCCACCTCATATACCTCAATCGGTAATATATTCAGGTAAACAGCAACCTTATCCATCGCATCTGCGCTGACCCAGCCGTATTCCGCCTGAACCAAATGTAAAATGGGCAATAAGCCTGATTTCTGCTTTCCTTCGGGGTAACGGCTTACCACTTCTCCAAACTTGGCTAACAATTCTGGAGAAAACGTTACATTTTCATTATGTTGTTTTACACTAAGCATCTAATTCTCCAGCTATAACGTTAAGACTACTCATATTTATAATGGCATCTGAAATCAGCATTCCTGCACTCATTGGTGCAAACATCTGATAATTGACAAAAGAAGGTCTCCTAAAGTGAAGACGATAAGGTGACCGCCCACCATCGTGAATCAAATAAAAACCAAGTTCGCCATTTGCACCTTCGACCGCATGATAGACTTCTGCTTTTGGTGTGTCCACCTCACCCATGACGATTTTAAAATGGTAAATTAAAGCCTCCATATTGGTATACACCTGTTCTTTCGGAGGTAAATAGAAATCAGGCACCTCTGCATGGAAGACGCCTTTAGGTTCTTTCTCAATTTTCTCTAATGCCTGTTCAATAATCCGAAGTGATTGCCACATTTCGGCATTCCGAACCATGAAACGATCGTATACATCACCTGTCGTGCCAACAGGTACATCGAAATCAAATTCTTCATACGAGCAATAAGGGTTCTGTACACGAACATCGTAATCTACACCTGTCGCCCGTAAAATAGGGCCAGACCAGCTATAATCCAGTGCATCTTCTGCTGTTACAGCAGCAACACCCGACGTTCGTTCTATAAAAATGCGGTTACGAACAAACAACTCTTCAAACTCTTGCAATACCGGAGGATAGCGTTTCAGAAATTCACGTATTTTCTCAAAGGCTATAGCATTGAAATCACGCTCGAAGCCTCCAATACGACCAATATTCGTTGTCAGACGAGCGCCACAGATTTCTTCAAAGATTTCATAGATAAACTCGCGTTCCTGCATCACATACAAAAAGCCCGAAAAAGCACCCGTATCTACTCCCAAAATACCATTACAAATAATATGATCCGCAATACGGGCAAGCTCCATGACGATAACACGCATGTACTGCACCCGCTTAGGAATCTCTATCTTGAGTAGTTTTTCAACGGTCATATGCCAGCCCATATTATTGATTGGAGACGAGCAATAATTTAGACGATCAGTCAAAGGCGTTATTTGATAAAAAGGTCGATGTTCAGCAATTTTTTCAAATGCGCGGTGAATATAACCGATCGTGGACACGCCACTCACAATACGCTCGCCATCGATTTGTACTACGTTCTGAAATACGCCATGCGTAGCTGGATGCGTGGGACCAATATTAAGGGTAATCAACTCGTCTTGCGGATCGTTGTCTTCGAAGACTGGCTGATTAGATGTTATCTTGCTTATAAATTCGCTCATATCGTATAAATTAACGGCCGAAATACAAATCTTTCTTATCTACGCGATTTGGATCCTCTAAAGGATATTCCTTACGCATTGGAAACACCTCCATATCATCTACATTCAGAATCCTTCTCAAATCGGGATGCCCTATAAAATTGACACCAAAAAAATCAAAAGTCTCACGTTCCATCCAGTTCGCACCTTTCCAAACAACGGTTGCCGTTGGAATTTCAGGATTCGGTCCATGCAAAAAGACCTTTATCCGAATTCGAATATTATGAACGAGACTATGGATATGATAGACGACAGCAAATTCCTTTTCTAAATGCGGATAATGCACCGCCGTAATATCGGTCAGATGGATAAACTGCAACTCCTTATTCGATTTCAAGAAACGAAGTACTTCGATCACATTTTCCGTATCCACGACAATCGTCAATACATTGTGTGCATCTTGAATTTCGTTAATCTGTGCCGGAAAATTTCCTTGGAGCTTATCCAATAAAAAACTGTTTTCCATCATCTATTTATTTATATGTATTCCGTACTTTTCAAGCAGCGCTTTGTATTCGGGTGTATTTCTCCGGTTCAATGATTCATTCTTTACAATATCCTGTAGACGCAACACGCCATCCAAAATTGCTTCTGGACGGGGAGGACAACCAGGTACGTACACATCAACCGGTATGATTTCGTCTATTCCTTGTAAGACAGAATACGTATCGAAAATACCACCACTAGATGCACAGGCCCCTACAGCAATTACCCAGCGCGGCTCAGCCATTTGCACATACACCTGCTTTAACACCGGAGCCATTTTCTTAGCAATGGTACCCATCACCAATAGCATATCGGCCTGACGCGGGGAAAAACTAGGGCGCTCGGCACCGAATCTAGCCAAATCGTAAGTAGAGCCCATCGTTGCCATAAACTCGATACCACAGCAGGATGTGGCGAAGGGCAAAGGCCATAACGAGTTGGCTCGGGCCAAGCCAATGGCTTTGTCCAAACTTGTCGCAAAAAAACCTGCGCCTTCTACTCCCGGAGGAGCTTCTGCCAATTTTATATCACTCATGAAAAGTCGATTTTATAAAGGTTTAAGTATCATTGACCCCAAAGAGCCAACCATCACGGGAATATCTAATCCCAACTCAATGCTTTTTTCTTGATCACATAGATAAAGCCCAGCAAGAGCAGTCCCATGAAAATAAACATCTCGATCAAGCCCTGTAGCCCCATTTCCCGGAAGTTGACTGCCCATGGATACATGAAAATAACTTCAACATCAAATATGACAAACAGGATAGCGACCAAAAAATATTTTATGGAGAAAGGCTGCCTGGCATTTCCGACAACTTCAATTCCCGACTCAAAAGCTCCAAGCTTGTTTTCTGTACGGACTTTCGGTCCGATAAGATGTGTAATAATTATGGTACCTACTCCAAATCCTACAGCTACTAAAAGCTGTATAAATATAGGCAAGTAATCTATCGGCATACTATTGGCTTGCTCCATCTCAATTAAAATTTATATTGGTAACTGTCTCTAAATATAGAGATTCCAAGGTAAAAAACAAAACAAAAAAGGCGTAGATATTACTATCTACGCCTAATTTAGAATGATTTTACTTAAGCTTATTTCAATGCACCAAGGTACCCTTGAACAGCTTCATTCGTTGGATCAATTGCCAATACTTTTTGGAAGCTTTCCTTCGCTTTAGGAAGATCTTGCTTCACATAATAGTAGAGACCGATATACGTGTTTGCATCGATCAAATAATTCTTATTCTTCTCTTGTGCCCCACGTTGATTGATAGCTTCGATCAATTTTTGGAACGGCGCCACGAAATCACCTTTAGGTTGCTCCAAGTTGTCCGCGGTTAAGGCAGCAAAAGCTTTATAATAAAGTGCATTGATCAAATATTTATCTTGTGCTTCTTTATTGTCTGTTGTTTCAATAACAGATAAGAAAGTCTGTGCTTTTAGCAAATCGGCAATTGCTTTGTCTCTCAATTCTTGATTAACTACCACTTGTTCCTCATTCTTGCTACCAGCATCTTCTTTAGCTCCGATTTGGTAATAGGCTTCTCCAGCATAATAGTTTGCATCAAACAAATACGTCTTATTGTCTTTATAAGAAGCTACCAATTCAAATAAAGAGGCTGCTGTCTGCAATTCTTGCTCTTGATATTTAGCAAATGCCAACTCAGCTGTTTCTCCCAACAATTCTTTGTCTAAATCAATTGCTTTCTTAATATCGGCAATACCCTTTTGAATATTCGCTGTATTCTCTGCTGTCAACACGCCAGCCGTACCATCAGCCGCTGGCTTAGGACTATTTGCCGCGATTTCAGACATACCTAGATACATATAATCCAATGGAATTACACGATCCTTCTCCATTTTACTAAACATCTGGTTTAAGTATTCCAAAGCCTTCGGATAATCCTTTGCTTTTTGGAAAGCGATATAACCCAAATAACGATAGATTTTTGGATCTACAGAAGGGTTTTTAGCTAATTCCTCAGAAACTACCTTCAAATCGTCATATTGACGCGCGTAAACCAAGAAATCGGCGTAACGGATTTTAGCTTCCAATGAATTATCACCCGCAACTTCAAGATATTTCTTGTATTGTTCAACACCTTTCTTATTTAACTCGACATATTTCTCGTCAGAAGTACCCGGTAATCTAGACCATTGATTGTATGTTTCAGCCAATTCACGGTAAGTCGGCGCGTATGCCGGAGTTTCCGCCGCAATAGCTTCCAATTGTGTGATAGCCTCATCAAATGCTTGCGCGCCACGTACGATCACAGCCTGTCCAACTTTCGCTTGTACTGAATTTGGATCGATATCAGTCGCTTCACCATAGCTTGTATAGGCTAATGAACCTTCTTTTAAACCACGGTATGCATCACCTAATGCGATAGGAACTGCAACATCTTTTTTGTTTTTTTCTTTCGCTTGCGTTAGGTATTCCAAAGCTTTCGCATAATCGGGCTCAGGCGTTTTTATATATGCACGACCGATTTCCAATAATGGTTCATAATCTTTTTTACCTAATTTTGCGGTTGCCAAAGCAAATTTAGATTCAGCGCTCGCTTTATCCTTTTTCATTAAGTCAACATAGCCCAAACCTACATTATTGATTGTAGCCTTTGGATCAGCAGCCAAACCTTGGTTGAAAATCGCAGCGGCAGAATCCGCTCTGTCGTTTACCAAATAAATTTGACCCAAATAGAAATAATTATCTCCATTCTTAGGTTGCTTAGTCACTAACTGTTGAAGGATAGTTTTCGCTTTACCATAATTCTCAGCCTCGATGGCTGCTCTAGCATCTTTCAAACTTTGTGCACTTACTGTGCCCACAGATCCCGCCAATAAAAGACTAAATAATAATTTACTGTTTGTCATAATCTATTTTTGTACTATTTATTATCTATTTAATATAACTTTCATCTCTAATAATGATCTCCCGTCCAGGCATTGTGGCAGGAACCAATCCAGCTTTCAATACAATACGTTGTCCACGATCTCCTGTCAAAAAGGCACTGAAGCCCAAACCTAAGCCCATATTCGGCTGATAGTTCATAATGTAGACAGGTCTTACAAAAGGATATAAGCCGTCGGCGATAGTCGATTGGGACGGTCGATAAAAACTGACCTTTTCTCCCTCCTTACCAACACTTTCGATGCTCAATGTACGAATTTTCTCCAATAAATTCGAATTTTTTTCTACTGCTTTTAAATACCAATTATAACCAATAACACCCACTGTATTCGCATTCTCGCTCACATATTTCATCACATCTTCACTATCTTTCAAAGCAGAAACAGCTTTCGGATCGATTTTGTTCAATTTAAAATAATCTTTCAAATAGCGCAGTGTACTTGAATTGGCGTTGTCAAAGATCAATCGTTGTCCTGCTAAGTTACCTTCCAACAAAGACTTAACGTCCTTTTGAGGCATTATAGTATCTGCACTGTTACGATTATTGATCAATACAACTGCATCCGACGCCATTTGGAATATTTTGGGTTGAATCCCTCGCTTTTTAAAGTAGCTATCTTCCTCATTTGTCAGCTTGCGCGTCAAAACAACCACATAGGCCGAATCGCCAAGCAATGCATTCACCGCTTTAATTTCAGGACGAGCGATAAGCTCCAAATTCGAGTTTGGATAAGAGCTCTCAAACACATCCGCAGATTCCTGGACAATAGGCAACAAAGTTTGATCCACAATAACAGGTAGCTTACCTGTTAAAATATCATCGCCCTCTTTCGCTTGCTTTGTTTTATTTTTGCAGGAAACAAAAATGCCCATACAGATGCCAAGCATCACAAGAACCATTTTATATTTTCTCATATGATACATCATAAAATAAGACAGTTTAATTAAAAAATAGTTTAATTTTTGAAGAGAGAATTGGTTGTAGCCAAAAAGAAGAGGGCAGTTAATTAAAAATTATTTTGCCAAAGCCGTACAAACCGCATAAAAGAATACAGAATCAATACGACACCAAAGATTGTTTTGTAAGTTGGATTAATTTCAATGGGAAAATTATCCCAGAATATAATCAAAAGGCCCAAAACAAAATAAAAGCCAAACATAAATAGTCCCAAAATAGACAGAAACCGCTTCAGAGGCGATTTCTGTCTATAATTTGAACTATTATTCGAATTAAAATCTGTCATTCTAATTTTGAAGGTTCAATCGAATTGGTAAAGTATACGCTACACGAACTGGACGGCCATTTTGAATACCAGGCTTCCATTTCTTCGCTTTCTTAAGCAACCTTACGGCTGCATCACCAGTACCATATTTCAAATCGCGTTTGATATTGATGTCTGTCAGGCTACCATCTTTTTCTACAACGAAGGATACCTCAACGACACCATTTACACCATTTTCAGTTGCAGCAGCTGGATATTCGTAGTTTGAACCAACCCAAGACATAAATGCAGCCATACCACCGATAGGCATTGGTTGAACCTCAATGGCATTAAATGGAAGAATTTCATCTCCATTACCATTTGGATCGCCTTTTGCAGCCCCAGTGATTGCACCATCTTGTTTCTTCGAACCAAATTCACCACGTGCAACAGAAGTACCAGTCGGGCTACCTTTCAAGGTAATACGTGCTGGCGTTTTATTTGGATCTTTCAATTCTTCCTGAGAAGCAACTTCTTCCACAACTTTGTTTGCAGGAGCTACTTTAGGTTCAGGGAAACGAACCAAATCTTCTTTCGGTACATCCATAGCCACTTGTTGAGGTTTTTCTTCCGGTTCTTGTGGAAGCGGCTCCTCTTCAGGCTCTGGTGGTTTGATTTCTTCAAGGTCTTCCAAAGTAACTTCAGTTACTGCTGGAGGTGCCTCAACGGCTTTCTTCGGGAACAGCTTACTTCCATAAACACTAAGGAAACTGGCTATGACTACAATGCCGATAACGACAAGAAGTCCCCTGTTAGTCGCTTTAGGCGCTAGCTTACGAAGCTCATAAGCTCCGTACTCCTTATTGCGGCCTTGAAAAACGACGTCAAGCCATTCTTTCTTAAAAATATCTAATTTTGACCCTATCATCTTATTTTAGTTTTTTGTGTCAATCTAATAACTAATCATTATAGATATTGTCACGTTTTAACACTTCCACTTCCTCTGGAGTAATCTTTCCGATCATATAGCGTTTTACGTCTACAATTTTCATCTCGTCAAGAATGTCAACAAGATTACGTTGTGTACATTTATCACTAGGTCTTATGATTACGATCATGTCTTTACCGCCTGAAACGCGAGGTATATATGCCTTTTTCTCCATTAAGACCTTACGAATCCCATCCGCACCGTAACCGGCAACAGTAGGACCTTCGATCGGACGAGCAACTTGACCATACACCCAAGAGACTTTATTGTCAGAACCCAATAAAATTGTAAGTGAACGATTATCTGCTGTAAGCAATTCATCGCTTTGTTGCTCCTTAATTTTATTTTTGTCTGGCATAGCCACATCCATCGCTTGCGGTTTATTTAAGGACGTAGTCAACATGAAGAAGGTAATCAACAAGAATGCCAAATCCACCATCGCCGTAAGGTCGACCTTACCGCCATTCTTCTTGGATCTTACTTTCCCGCCTTTGCCTTTTTTACCACTATCCTGATTTAATTCTGCCATTGTTTGTTCTTATTAAATCGTCAATTATTTCTCCTCAGCACGCATGCCTGTTATGAAACTAAATTTGTTTTGCTTTTGATTGCGCAACGTTTCAATAACTAAATTAACCGAAGGATATTTTTCATTCGCATCTGCTTTGATAGCCATCTTTAAAGGTCCTGGATGCACGAAGTTTTTATCAGATGCCTCCTTTTCTTTATTTACTTCCTCAGCTGCAAGACGGGCATTTTGAACCCAGTAATACAACTCATTTGAAGTATTCTCTGTACTATCAACCGGGATACCAGTTTGCAGACCTTTTTCTGTACGCTTACTTCCATCCAAGGCCAATAATCCTTTCAATTTAGACATTGGTACACCAAAGTTTTCCATCAATTTGAAACGATCATAATCTTCTTGTGAAAAGCCAACGCCATATTTTGCTGACATTCTTTCTAGTGCTTTTACGCGAACTTGTTGATCAGTCGTACCGAAGAAAACTTTACCTTGATCGCCTATTGTGATCATACCCACATTTGAATCAGGTAACTTATCTTTCGTAGTCGATGCTGGGGTATCCACCGTCAATGCTTCCGGTTGGCGCGCAGTCGCCGTTAAGACGAAGAACGTAAGCAGTAAGAACGATACGTCACACATCGCTGTCATGTCGATCGACGTACTGGCTCTTTTTACTTTTGCTTTACCCATTTTAAATTCTTCTTTTTAAATTAAAAACTCAATCTTCTATCCTATGATGCTTTTGATTTTTGATTTCCATAAAATAAAATCAAAAACTTTCATCATAGTTCTTATTTGTGGTTTGCAGCGTATGTTTGTACGATTGAGAAACCAGCTTCGTCGATAGAGTAAGTTAATTTATCGATTTTTGCAGTAAAGATGTTATACAATACGATAGCGAATGTTGAAGTCGCGATACCAGTTGCTGTATTGATCAAGGCCTCAGAGATACCGTTTGCCAATTTAGCTGAATCTGGAGCACCACCTGTTGCCAATGCCGAGAAGGCTTTGATCATACCTGTTACCGTACCCAATAGACCACATAATGTACCGATAGAAACTAATGTAGCGATAACGTTTAAGTTTTTCTCTAACATTGGCATTTCTAATGCTGTAGTTTCTTCGATTTCTTTTTGAATTGCAATAGCAGCTTTTTCAGTGTTTACTTCAGGATCTGCAGATACTGATTTGTATTTCAATAAACCAGCTTTTACAACATTTGCTACTGAACCTTTTTGTTTGTCACACTCAGCGATCGCTGAATCGATGTTTCCGCCATTGATTAACGTTTGGATCTTACGAACGAAGTTCCCTACGTTACCTGTACCAGATGCTTTGTTGATAACGATAAAACGTTCTACGGAGAAAACCCATACCATTAAGAATAAACCAAGCAAAACAGGAACGATAGCACCAGCATGGTAAACCATTCCTAAATAGTTACCTGGATTTGGAGCATTTTCATTATTGTTGTCAACAAAGTTTGTAGGGTTACCCATTACAAATTTCCATAAACAGAAACCAACGATGAAACAGATGATGATTGCAGCTTGAGCGAAGAAAGATCCTCCGTTGTTGCTCTCTTGTTTTGCAGCAGTTTTAGGTGCGTTTGCCATTTTTCTAATTTTTAGTTTTTTACTGTTGTTTAAATATATAATGTTGTTTAAATTATATGCACTCTTATTCGCTTTTGAAACCAATTTTGCAAAGCAAATTTAATATTTAATGTCAAATTTAAAATATTCCTCTTAAATATATAAAAAAAATCAAATTTGTTTTTAAAACTGAATACACCATTAATCAGTGTTATTTTTCTCAGCAGTTCCCGTTATATAATCATTGTTAGTTTATGCTAAATCGCTTATTCGCAATAATTATTTTACAATGAAAGCCATTTTTTTTTTGATATGCAAAAAAATCAAGGATTTTAAACGACAAAAAGTAAGTGATTACTCATGTTTTTGAACAATCAGACATCCTACACCTAAAGCATACTTGCCTAATAGACAATTCATTAGATTTGCCACTATTATCCCTGATATACTTGTTTAACCACCAACTAATTTTACGCGATACCCCTCTTTAAGTAACAAATCATAGATCTTTTGTTTAAACTCTCCCTGAATGATGACCTCCCCGTCCTTCACTGTTCCACCAACTCCACACTTCGTTTTCAACAATTTACCTAAGTTTTCCAAGTCTTCTACTTTTCCAACAAATCCCGTAACCAACGTAACAACTTTCCCCTTCCGCATTTTCCGATCAAGCTGTACTTTTAAGTTTTGCTGATTTACAGGTAACGTATCAGTTTCCTGAAAAAAATCAGCCAGCTGATAGCTGAAGCTGTCATCTGTTGAATATACAACGCCCTCATAGGACTGTTTCTTATTTTTACTCATGATCTTAACAAATTATCTTTAACGCTTTTGGCATAATTGAAATATCCAATTTATCGCCAAGTTCGATCGGCTCCCCATCTACATGAACCGGTGAAACCTTATCGACCTCAATCTGTATATTTTTTCCCGGAATAATTTCGACATAACTGGATTGATCTGCCGATTTATTAAAAAGATGGAAAATCATCTTTGGCAAAATGTAAAGCGGGAATTTGTGCACGATACAGACATCTAAAATGCCATCGTTAACCGAAGCCTGTGGTGCGATATAGGCATTATTTCCATATTGGGGAGAGTTCGCTACACTGATCATAAACGCTTGCCTTTCGTATACCTTTCCATCAATCGTCAATTTGTAATGTGCAGGCTGATACTTGCTGAGCACATTAAAAACGGACTTCATATACCCCAAAGGTCCACGAATATTTTCATTGGCAAAATTTTCACTTACAGATGCATCAAAACCTAAACCCGCGATATTAAAAAATCGTCTATCATTAATTAGACCACAATCCACCTCTATCGATTCAAAACGATTAATCCGACGGATAGCAGCAGCTTCATTCATTGGAACCCCCAAGTAGAGCGCCAAGCCGTTACCAGAGCCTTCAGGAATAATACCCAATGGAATTCCAGATCCTACCAAAGCGGATCCCAGTTCATTGATCGTGCCATCACCACCGACCGCGATAACTGCATCATAACCCTCTTTGACCGCTTTCAGCCCAATTTCGTAAGCATGGTTCGGTCTCGCGGTCTGCTGAAAAGTAGGATCAAACTTCTGCAAATCAAGCACATCCAGCACTTGTTTTTTAAAGGAAGTTTTATTTTTCCCCCCTGAAATAGGATTAATAACAAACAGTATTTGTTTACGTTCTGACATATCCAAAGATAGCGGAAATTACCAATTTCTTAAAATAATGTAATCTTTATACTAATTAACGCACTTCCCTATGCTTTTAAAAGTTAAAATATAAATTTGATTTTAAATAATCCTTAAAGTATTGTAGCTTTGTCGCACAAAAAATAGAATGTGGACTGATTTGCGTGCTGTTGCGTTACAAGGCAACGACAAGGAGATTGCAACCACAGTAAAAAAGTGCTAAAAACCCTTCGCTATCACGGCTCTTATCACTTTGCTGTTATTTCATTCTAGCGCAAATCCAATATTAAAAATTACGTAAAGCATGGCTTATTTATTTACGTCAGAATCTGTTTCTGAAGGGCATCCAGACAAAATTGCGGATCAAATTTCAGATGCATTAATAGACAATTTTTTAGCATGGGACGAGGATTCTCGCGTCGCTATTGAAACACTAGTAACCACAGGACAGGTTGTCCTTGCCGGGGAAGTTAAATCAAACATATACCTCGATGTTCAGAAAATAGCCCGTTCGGTGATCCAAAAGATTGGCTACACCAAATCTGAATACATGTTCGAGGCAAACTCCTGTGGCGTTCTTTCGGCGATTCACGAGCAGTCTGCTGATATCAACCAGGGTGTAGACCGCAAGACAAGGCAAGAACAAGGTGCGGGCGACCAAGGAATCATGTTCGGTTATGCAAACAACGAAACTGAAAATTTTATGCCTTTGGCATTGGACCTATCGCATCGCTTACTTTATGAATTGGCCGAGCTACGTCGCGAAAATAACGAAATCAAGTATTTGCGCCCGGACGCAAAATCTCAGGTTACCCTTGAGTATAGTGACGATCACAAACCAAAAAGAATCGAAGCAATCGTAATCTCCACACAACATGACGACTTCGATACGGAACAAGTTATGTTGGATAAAATTACACATGACATCAAAACGATCTTAATTCCACGTGTTAAAGCACAATTGAAACCAGAACTTCAGTTGTTATTTAACGATGAAATTAAGTTTCATATCAATCCAACTGGAAAATTTGTTATCGGTGGACCTCACGGAGATACAGGACTTACCGGCCGCAAGATCATTGTAGATACCTACGGTGGCCGAGGCGCACATGGTGGAGGGGCTTTCTCAGGAAAAGATCCATCTAAGGTAGACCGTTCAGCTGCATACGCAACGCGCCATATTGCTAAAAACTTAGTGGCAGCAGGTGTAGCAGATGAAATTCTCGTACAGATTTCCTATGCAATTGGTGTAAAAGATCCTATGGGAATCTATGTAAATACCTATGGAACGAGCAAAGTAAATTTGACCGATGGTCAGATTGCTGAAAAAATTGCTCATTTGTTTGATATGACTCCCTACGGAATTGAAACGCGTTTGGGTCTGAGAAATCCAATTTATTCAGAAACGGCTGCCTATGGACACATGGGAAGAACACCAAGAAAAGTAACCAAGGAATTCGAAAGCTCAACCGGCGAGAAAAAGCAAATTGAGGTTGAACTTTTTACTTGGGAAAAACTGGATTATATCGATAAAGTGAAAGAAGAGTTTGGGATATAGCATTCAACATCTATCAAAATATAAGAGGGAGGCATAACGTCTCCCTTTTTGTTTGCTGAAAACGTCTATTTTTCGCTAACCACAAAAACCCTTCTCTCACGATAAGCGTCATTGCTATTGGTGAATTCACGAAGGTTTTGTATCTTAAAGCTTCTAAACCGTTTCAATCATGAAAAGACGCAACTTTCTTCTAGCACCCATGGTGCTCGTAACTGCTCCCACATGGGCAAATACAGTTCAATCGGATGAGAATATCGAGTCCAGCACCATTGTACACGTTGTTAATTTTTGGCTAAAAAAAGATCTCAGTGAAAAAGAAAAAAAGAATTTTGTTGGATTTTTTGACGACCTTCGAAAAATCGACGTCATCAAAACGCTTAATTATGGCGTTCCGGCGCAGACAAACCCGAGACCTGTCGTAGACAACAGTTTTGATTATACGTTGATAGTCACTTTCAAAAACCTTAAGGATATTACAACGTACGAGACGCATCCAATCCATTTAAAAGCGATCGATAAATATCAACATCTCTGGACAAAAGTAATGGTTAAAGATACCTCCATCATTAAATAAGGCCGCGTGCCTTAATTTCCAAATATTTATTGATGGAGTTAATGGTCAGGTTTTCCGGTGCTGTATAGATTGTCTGAAACCCATTGCGAATCAGTTCCTGTACGATAAGTTGTTTCTCATAGATAAACTTTTCAGCAATGACCTGGTTGTAAATATCTATTGTCTTTTTCGGCGTACTCTTCGCTAAATCCTCTATTTCTACGTTTTTAAAAACAACAACGACAATAATGTGGCTTCTATTTAACATCGACAGATAATTTATCTGACGTCTTAAAGAATCTAAGGTCTCAAAATTTGTATAGACAAAAATCAGCGAACGTTTGTTAATATGTGCATTGGCATAACTATATAATCTTCCAAATTCCGACTCCTCAAATTTAGTCGACACCTGGTATAGTGCTTCCGAAATCTTGTGCATTTGATTATTCCTCTTCTCAGCGGCTATAAATGCATTGATATCATTCGAAAAGGTTAATAACCCGGCTCGGTCCTGCTTTAAGATGGTCGCATTGGAAAGAACGAGTGCTGCATTGATCGAGTAGTCCAATAAGGTAAGACCGTTGAATGGCATACGCATTGCCCGACCTAGATCAATAAAAGAATAAATTGGCTGAGACTTCTCCTCTTCGTACTGATTGACCATCAGCTTCTTTACTTTTGCAGATGCCTTCCAGTTCATGTGTCTATAATCATCCCCCTGCACATACTCTCTAACATGGTCAAATTCCATAGCCGAACCAATCCGTCGAATACGCTTTATACCCAGTTCATTCAACCGATTACTTGTTGCCAAAAGCTGATATTTTCGCAGTTGAATATAGGATGGATAACAGGGTATTTCCTGTTCTTGATTGGTAACAAACCTTCTTTTGAAAAATCCAAAACGCTTAACCAAAGCCATACAACGACCAAACTGATAAACTCCCCTTTGTGTGGGTCGCAAGGAAAACGAAATTTCCGAGCGCTGAAAGGCCGGCAAGCTTGTCGCAAAATCTTTATCTCGAATTTGAAGCTGTACCGGAAACTCCTCCAAAATATCCACTTTTGTCCCAAACGGGTAAAAAGAATTCACAATCAGTCGCATCGGGTTTTCATCGCCATTGGATAATTTTTCAGGATATATCCTTGTGATCTCAATTCGCCCCTTTCCTGAAAACAAGACAATAAAATCAAAAGCCAAAACAGCCAACCATATCCAAAAAACAATCCATGCCACAATCAACAATCCTTTAACGAAAAAAGAAAATGTAAAGAGTGTTGCTACACCTAATAGGGAGTAGAAGAATTGATTTGTTAGAAAAAGCTGCTTTAATTTCTTCATTATCTTGGAATTTCTACAGAATTAATGATTTGGTCGATGACATAAGCGGTGGTAAATCCTTCCATTTCCCTTTCTGGAGTCAACATGACACGGTGGCCCAATACGGCAGATGCTACCCTCCGAATATCCTCAGGAGTAACAAAGTCTCGACCTGTCAACGCAGCTGAAGCCTTTGCTGATTCCAATAAAGCAATAGAAGCCCGCGGTGATGCCCCAAGGGTCAAACTTGGATTAGTTCTTGTCTTTATAATAACTTGAGCAATATAAGTTAACAACTCCTCGTGAACAAAGATAGATTTGATCAATTTCTGGAATTCTAAAATTTCTGCGGCCGAGACTACAGCCTGAACCTGATCCTCTTTATTCTGTGCTTTTTGGGCATGGTGCTCCTTTAATATTTCCAGCTCCTGTTCAAGTTCAGGATAATTCACATTGATCTTAAACAAGAAACGATCGAGCTGAGCTTCCGGCAATCGATAAGTACCTTCGTGTTCGATGGGGTTTTGTGTCGCAAAAACAACAAACGGTCCTGGCAATCTATAAGTCGTTCCATCGACCGACACTTGTTGCTCCGCCATACTTTCAAAAAGTGCAGCTTGTGTCTTTGCCGGAGCACGGTTGATTTCATCGATTAAAACAATATTTGCAAAAATAGGTCCTCTACGAAATTCAAATTCATTACTTTTCAAATCGAGTATCGACGATCCTGTTACATCCGAAGGCATTAAATCCGGTGTAAATTGAATCCGCTTGAATTCACTGTGAATAGTTTTGGCAATCAATTTTGCGGATAATGTTTTTGCTACCCCAGGTAAACCCTCGATCAAAGAATGCCCTGAAGCCAAGATCGAGATTAAGAGCATATCAATCAATTGATCTTGCCCAACGATTACTTTTTTCACCTCCGACTTTACCTGCGCCATTTTATCGAATAAAACTGACACATCTATTCGGTTTTCAAAAGATATATATTTATCGAAGTCACTCATATCATTTTTGCTTTATGTTTAAACTCTTCTATTGTATCATTAATCAATTTGAGATCAGCCACATCATGTTGTTTAGCATCTTCCATACGAACAATCAGCCGGATTAAAGATTGTGTCTCTGCGAGCGAAACCCCAGAACGCTCAGCCAGCTCCTCACTGAACTCTTCTTCCCGCAACATCAGCGTGTCCAAATGAAACCGCATCCGAAGATCGTGCAGGAAGTAATCTATTTTTTTTGCGACCATATTACCTGGTGCACCATTTTCATAATATAAAGTAGCGATGGTTCCACAGAACTCCTTCGAGAGATTTGGTTCCGGGCTCACTACCGCCACAGCCCGCTGCTCACGTCTACTTCTAAACACAAGCAAAAGGACTAGCCCCGCTAACAAAACATACCATGCTTGCCTAAGACCGTCATTCATAAGCAATACACGCAAAGGAGTCCGATATTGCCCCATATTCGCTTTAAAATCATACCAAGCGATCGGCTTATCATTTAGATAAGATAACGACTTAGCAACATAGGCATATTGCGAGGCGGAATTCAGCAAGTAATAGTTCCCAAATAAATCAGGGGTCAGGTGAAGATAGAACGTTCCTTTACCAAATTGAACCGCGATGAAGTTCGGTAGCGCAAATTCCTTATAGGTGATCGAGCCCAAAATGGTCGCATTTTTAGGAAGTTTTTTAAATACTTCGCCAAGATCTGATTTACTGTAATGAATTTTATTGTTATCGTTCATCAACCGCACGCGCAACTGACTTTTTATATTTACACCTTTTTTAAAACCATAGAAATTATCTGCTTCCAAACCCAGGGAATCCAATAGATAATTATCAATATCCTCGGCTACAATCATTGCTTTCCCACCCCGGTTTACATAATCCAGTAACTTATCTTCCGCTGCTTCACCCATCGAAAAATAGGACGTATAAAAAAATAAGTTAGCGTCTGTTTTCTTTGTGCTATCCAGATACTCATACAATGGTCGCTCAATCGTTGTATTCTTTTGATCAATGATATGCTTCAGTTCTTGACGCAATACATAAGCTCCAAAGGGATTTTTATCCTTTGCATCAAAAGTCCGATCCCAGATAATAGGTTTCTTACTCGTTGCATCGATAAGAGCTATTAGCACTAACACAACAGTCAATAATATCAATCCAAATTTTACCGATCCCTTCATTTAATCTGTTTTTGATATTGGTGAAACAATTGCTGATATTGACTAAAATTGTCTTCTGTCAATTCAAATTGACCAAACCAGACATAATCAAATATTCTTGTACATTCAGCAAATCCACGACGGAGCTCCTCGTTTTGAATCTCTTCTGCAAATTCAGCATTTGTTTTGCTCAGCTTCCATTTTATATGATCTGATTGCGCTAGTTTTTGAATATTCAATAGCTGTAAGTATCGGATTCCCAATGCATAATTCCTTTGGGCAATAGCCTCTTGAATATAAGGTTCTAGGTTGCTATTCATCAGATTACGCTCCACATAGGCTAAAACGTCAAGTTCACTCTCCTCTTCACTATGTTTAATAAAATATTGTTTCCTGTTGTAGAGTACTTTATAGAGGATAAACGCTAATGCAATAACAGCTAAAAAGGCAAATACGTAGCCAAACTCTTCCCGAAATTTATAGGGATTATCTGGCATGATGCTTCCAATCCAATCCGCGAGTCGGGCAAGGATTCGCTGTAATGCTCCTACCCGATCTTTAATATTTTCAGAATAAACAAAATCGTCCGTCTCGTATCTTTTGATGATATCCTGATAAGGATCCATTTTAAACGAACGTTCTTCGGTATATTTTGGAATCGAATCAAATAATGTTGGATCCCACAGGTCAATTTCGTCCTTTTCCTGTTGCCCATTAGGTGCCTTTACGGCTATTGAGTCAATAGCGACAGAATCGGCTACCACTAAGGTAGAATCTATTTGCACATTAAGTGAATCAATCCTATCGCTGTTGGATTCTGTATTCCTTGGTTTGGGATCACAGGCATACATAATCGACAAACAGGCAATGCAGAAAAAAGACAAGAGTTTATTCATCTTTTCCTCCTATCTTTTCGATCATGCCATAAATACGTTCTCCAAATTTGAGATCCTTGGCCGTTTCGTAAATAATACCGTTGGCCAAAACACCGGACATATAAAGAAATAGGGTAAATAGTGTGATAAATAAGCCCCCAAATGTCATCAGCAGTTTTCCCCAGGATGAGTCAAAGAAGGCAGCATCTATTCCAAGGAAGTTGAATGACAAAAGCCCCATGATAATCAATGGCACAATGGAAATCATCATCACAGCCATTTGGAAAATAAAATTCACGATATAGGTGGCAATACCATACTGAATCAATTTTTTGCTCAGCATCACATAGGCATCCGTAAAACAACTGCCCAGATCCGAATAGCCTTCACGATAAAATAAAAATGAGCAAAATAACCAGATGCCAACCATGGACCCCAAAATACCGATCGCAAAACTTCCGACGAAAGGGATAAAAGCACAAATTGCAGCGACGATGGCCAGGGGAATAAAGACGACAATTAACGCCAATATCATGGCAATTAAAAACATAAAGTATTTCCCGAGGTTTGATCTGAAATTCTTCAGCACCTCCGCGCCCGAAAATGCTGTACTTTTGCGTTCTTTGAGCAATACAAAATATTCGATAGAAATACCATAAACGTACAGCCCTAAAGCTATCAGCGCCAGAATGAGTAATCCAGCCCAAGTAAAAGCATCGATATCCTCAAAAGAATCACTGTTGGCAGAGAACGTGATTTTTGTAGACAGAAAATAATAAACCAAGGCAATCCCCGCCAGTGGCAGAGCAGATAAGCCAAAAATAGTAGAAACAAAGTGCCTATAGATCAATTTAAAAAGGTCTATAAAACTTTGGACAAAGTCCCCTATCTTCCGTTCTTTTTGAAATTCAAAGTCTATTTCCATTGAAATCGTTTTGCTAGTCGATAAGGATTAATAACATAAAAATAAAGGATAGCCAGTAAGGATAAAACGATTATCAATAAACATAACCAAATTGACACATTATAATACCGTGTTACAAAACCTTCCAATGTACCAGCGATAATAAAAAAAGGAATTGTGCTGACGAGAACTTTCATCGCAATCTTTGCTGTACGGACAAAAGATGTCAAACGTGTAAACGATTTGGGAAATAGAATGCTATTACCGATGGCCAACCCGCATCCTCCAGCCACAATAATTACCGAAATCTCAATAGTGCCATGAATCCAAATCGCTGACATGGCTTTCCCCATAACGCCATACTGGAAAAACATATGGTGAAATGCACCAAGCATAATACCATTGCTAAACAAAACATAACCTGTACCTACACTGAAAAATAGCCCAGCAGCAAAGGCCATAAAAGCAACCCGAACATTATTAATCGTAATCCAAATTGCTGACCCAAAGTTACTTCCCTTTCCATATACCGCAGCAGGATCTCCTGCTTTTATGCTTTCTATCGTCGAATCGACATAGTAGTCACCTAAAATAAGCCGAATAAAATCCATATCGTATACAGACGATACAAAACCAATGACCGAAGCCAAAACAAAAATTAAGAATGAATACAGCAAGGGTCGGCGAATCGACCAAATCGCCTGCGGTATCTCTTCATTGATAAAAGATTTAAACTTATTATTGGAAGCTTTCTGATCTTTATAGATTTTCTGATGGACGGTTACGGCCAGTTCATTCAGATAAGCCTTTACCTTACTTTCAGGATAAAAGGTTTGTGCATACGCCAGATCATTTGTGAGCTCAATGTAATTTGAGGCCAATTCATCTGGATCAACCTGCATATTAATTGATAAATTATTTTCAATTAACGTCCATTTTTCTTTATTTCGTTCTACAAAGGATGCTTCTCTCATTAATTTTTTTAACTGGCATAACCAAATATAGGAAATATCCATGATTGAAAAGCACAAATTAGAGCTAAAATGACCTAGATATTCTATATTACATTAAATTCAACTAATTTGCATATGAATAAGCTTGAGATAAATACGGCACAAAATGTAAAAATCGAATATAATCTTGCCAGTCTTGGCTCAAGAATGATCGCATTTGCAATAGATTATTTTATTATAGTCTGTTATTATTTCTTTTGCTTTTTTCTCTTGGACAGCATAAACATGAACGCAGGAGATCCCTATCTCTTTTATGGGATTATGATGGCATTGACCTTACCTGCATTTTTTTATACTTTGATTACCGAAACAGCTTTCGGAGGCCAAACAGTAGGCAAGAAAATAATGAAAATAAAGGTCGTCAAACTTGACGGCTCACGTGCCAACTTCTATCAATACTTGTCCAGATGGAGTCTATCTATCGTGGATATCTGGATGACGATGGGTGGTGTCGCCATTACTTCGATCGTTTTATCCAAAAATGGACAACGCATTGGAGATATTGCTGGTGAAACTTCTGTTATCAGTCTCAAACCCACCTTAAAATTGAGCGACACAATCTACGAAGAGACATTCGACAATCACCCTATCCTATTTCCACAAGTGATTAAATTGAGCGACAAGGATGCTAATTCGGTCAAAGAGATCTATCAAACAGCTTTTGATAGAAGAGATGTAGGAATTTTAACTGCTTTAGTACAACGCCTGGAAACGGTGATGGAGGTTAAACATCCGGAAAAAATGACCCCCAATGATTTTGTCCTGCAAGTCATGAAAGATCATTACAGTATGTTTAAGGATAAATAGTTTTTAAGCCCATAGTTGATTCGGCATTCTCTCGGTTAAAAAACGGATATCGATCGGAGCTCGTTCGGTGTTTCTTCGCTTGCAACCGAAGAAGCACCGAGTAATCTCCGAAAATGATCCCTACGTCTTATCCATTTTTACAGGGAATTCTTGATGTGATTCCGATTTTTCGTTCATAAAAAATGCCCTCAAAAAGTTGGACACTTTTTGAGGGCATTGCAAAATAATTCCTTTTTTATACTGAATATTTTGTTACGCGGTCACTGATGCTGCGGAAGTCTGAACTTGACGGTCGACCTTCTTAACCAATCCCTGCAATACATTTCCTGGACCAACTTCTACAAAAGCTGTTGCACCATCGGCCAACATATTTTGTACTGTCTGCGTCCATCGTACAGCGCCAGTTAATTGCGCAATAAGATTTTGCTTGATAATCGCTGGATCTGTCTGTGGTTTGGCATCGATATTTTGATAGATCGGACAGCTAGGCGACAAAATGTCTACAGCTTCTATAGCCGCTTGCAATTCCACTTTGGCAGATTCCATCAATGGTGAGTGAAATGCTCCACCCACGTTTAATTTTAATGCGCGCTTAGCACCAGCCTCGGTCAATAAAGCACAAGCTTTATCCACACCTTCAATAGATCCCGAGATAACCAATTGCCCAGGACAGTTATAATTTGCAGCTACCACGACATCATCAACCTGAGCACAGATATCTTCCACTATAGCATCTTCCAGACCTAATATCGCAGCCATCGTTGAAGGTTGAAGCTCACATGCTTTTTGCATCGCATTAGCACGTTGTGCAACCAATTTCAAGCCATCTTCAAAGCTCAATGCACCGGCTGATACCAAAGCCGAAAACTCACCTAATGAGTGGCCTGCAACCATGTCCGGTTGAAAAGACTCTCCCAAGGCTTTCGCCAAAATAACCGAATGCAAGAAAATAGCAGGTTGGGTTACTTTCGTTTGTTTCAATTCCTCATCTGTACCGGAAAACATGATATCCGTGATGCGGAACCCTAAAATATCGTTAGCCTGTTCGAACAAGGCTTTCGTTTCATCATTTAAATTATACAGGTCTTGCCCCATTCCAACAAATTGGGCCCCTTGACCAGGAAATACATATGCTGTTTTCATCCCTTATATTTTTTATTCATTTATTTGTCTGCTACCATAGGTATTGAATCTGCCTTCGGCAGTCAATGGTTGAGAAGAACGAATTCCCGTAAGCGCAAACTTAGATAAATTGCTTTTTATATGCAATATAAATTCATGTCAGCCAGCTATTATTCCCATCGTCGGCCCATCGATCTCATATTATTCATCTCCTCTGAAGAGCCTAAATCGGTCCTTAAATTCAGTCTTCGGGAACAAAACTTAGCGACAACATCTTCTTCGGATCAAATACATCTTGTGCTATTTCCAGCAGCCCTGTATTCGTCAAATCCTGAATTTTTTCAATTACTTCGTCCAATAAGATGACACGATCATAGTCCATCACGTTTTTCGCGGCAGAGATAATCATACTCATACGGTTCTCTTCGGTCAAAGCAATCTGCCCAATAAATTTCTGCTTCGCCTTTTTTACTGCAGTTTCGGATAGCGGTTGCTCGCTCAGCTTCGCAAGTTCTTTAAAGACGAGTTTTTTAGCTTTTTCAACTTTTTCTTCATCGGTACCGAGGTAAATACTAAATAACCCTGTATCCGAAAAAATAGTATAATTAGATTCAATGGTATAGGCTATTCCATATTTCTCCCGTATGGAAAGATTCAGGATAGATCCCATTCCCATTCCACCAAGCATATTATTTAAAAGCAGCAGCCCCGTCTTACGGTCATCTCGATAATTATAAGCTAAAGAACCGAGCATATAATGCACCTGATTGATTGGTTTGCCTACGGCAACATGCTGTTCAATAAGCGGTCTGACATCATTGCGGAGACGTTCTATCGTATTTGAAGGCACCGTCCCAAACACTTTGTGCAACAATCGCTCAACTTCTTTTAGTGTATAATTTCCCGTGATACCAATGACCATTTCATTTGTATCATAATTTGCCCGCATAAAATCGACAATATCACCCTTTTGCAGCGCAAGAAGCTGATCTTCCAGGCCCAAAATATTATGCCCTAAACCCGATCCCTGAAAAACCAGATCTTCAAAATCGTCCACAATAGACTCTTCCGGGCTATCCAGATAAGATGCCATTTCATCTACAATGACAGATTTTTCTTTATCCAATTCTGTGTCGGGAAAAGTGGAATGAAAGAAGATATCTTCAAAAAGATCTAACGCACGATTTAAATAAGGCTGAAGAATAGAGGCATGCACACAGGTATACTCCTTCGTCGTATAGGCATTTAAATCTCCGCCAACGGATTCCAAATGATTTATAATCTGTTGTGTAGAGCGTCTTTCAGTACGCTTAAATAAAAGGTGCTCAATAAAATGGGCTACACCATACTTCCCCGCAGACTCGTCCCGAGACCCTGCGTTGATGACCATGCAGACATGTGTAACCGGTAAATTTTGATATTGAAATACTACGCGTATTCCGTTTGAAAGTCTAATAATTTCGTATTCCATGCAGTACAAACTTGCTGTAGCTTCTTTTAGTTTATCTATTTTTTGTGCCCATTAACCTTGACAGTCTTCCCTAAAACAAAAAATATAAAATCTTACATTTTTTGTTACGTTGCTCTATCTTCAAAATCGTATGGGCATATGAAGTCTTCACAAAACTAGGCATTTTTAAATGCAAAACGGTCATAGCGAAATCACTATGACCGTTTTTATATCCTATAGGAATCAGATTACATACGCGGAGGTCTCATTCCGCCCGGAAATCTATTCTCTCCTTCTGGATTTCCCATCGCAAATTTTTGGAATTTATAGGTAAACAGAATCATAAAATATCGACCTAAACGGTTGGTACGGCTATCTGTAATCATAGACTCACTCACCGTTCTTGAAACATTCGTTTGCTGATTTAACAAGTCAAATGCTTGTAGACGTACCGTACCACGTTGTTGACTCAAGAACTTCTGCTCCAAGTATGTGTTTATGACGAAAGGATTTGCATTAATGCCGGCGCCATAACCATTATTGAATTGCTTGGATAGATCCGCTCCGAAAATGGTTGTTTTTGTTATGTTAACAGAGCCAATCAATGTTGGTGTCCAAGAAGAAACATTCGTCGTACGATTTGTCAATGAATTCTCTGTATGATTAAATTGGTAGCGTACTCCCGGATTTATTTCTAAATTCTCGGAAGGATTATATCTAAACATTAAACCTTGATTTAATACAATATTCCGGGCGACGTTCTTTTGACCGATGTTATCATCTTTCTCCGTGGAAACATATCCAATATTTTTATTGTAGGACACACCACCCATTAACATAATATTATATGTTTTTTCTTTCAGTGATTTACCATAATGATAGAAAGAACTCACATTAAATGGCTTATCGCTTGTTTCATTCAAATAGCGGGTTTCGGAAACTAGCGTTGAATTTGTCTGTCCTGTTTGATAATCCATTAGATCATCAAAATAGCTTTTGCTCAAGCTCACAATCTTGTTGTTAGTCAAACCGGCATTAACGAACGCAAAAAAGTTGTTTCCCTTTTGAAAATCATTCTTACGGAATCTTACATTCAATTGATGGCTAAACTCCGGATTCAAATTTGCATTACCGATCACGATACTGGTCCGGTTTGTACTCATATCAAACGGCAAGATCTGCGTTACTGAAGGCTCATTCGGTGTTCCCGAATAATTGACAGAGATATTGGACTGTCTCGAAAATTTATACTCAAAACGTGCAATAGGCATCCAGTTCATGTTGTTCCGATGAATTGGAACCACTAATCCTGAACTGATCGCATCGCCTCTTAATTGAGAAGGCTGAGCCGCTGCTCCAATGGAATAGGTTATTTTATCGCCACTATACAAATAGTTTGCTCCGATTTTATGTGTTGTGAAGGAATAATCATAATTATAATCAAAATTCAACTTGGGATCTTCTGCAATAAGGTTTCCATCGCGATCAAACCCTTGTTGTTTATTCGAATTGTCATACTTATTTTTGTTGAAATCATAGGTAAACTCTACTTTTCCTTTCTCGGAAACAGGTTCAGTATAATTCACCGAAGCCCCCCCATTCCAACTTTTATTATTTGCTTCCAGAATCGTTTTTTCATAAATCGAGTCTAAAGGAGCATTTGCATTGTTGGGATCAGCCAATAGCCTATCTAAAATTGCATTCTGATCCTTCGTTGTTTTTGCATTATTGAAGTTCATGTTTACAAAAACATTCCTTCCTTTATCATTAAATTTATGATTATACAATCCGCTAATCCCAAATCTCGGTGCAGTAGAATTTGCAACAATATCTTGGGCCTGTGAATTATTAAATACGTTACTACGGTAAGTTAGCGAATTAGTACCTGTCGTTACATCACTATTGTCGTAACCAAACTGAGGAGAAATTTTTATATAGTCTTTCGTTGTAGGCTTCCATTCAACATTTGCTTCAAAACGGTGGCTTGCTCCTACTGTATTGGAATTAGATTGAACACTATCCGTTTGCATAATATTAGGCAGTGTATTTTCCTGAAAGCGCTGCGAGATTGTTGTATTGTTGCTATGGCTATAACTGTAACTACCGTAAACCGTCAATTTATCATTAAAGTCTTTACGATAATTCAGCCCGATAGAACCGATTTTAGTTAAACCGTCCGATCCGCCAAACATGCCGCCGCCACGACGGCCGCCGCCACCTTGGCCACGACGCGCACCGCCACCTACAGTACTAAAATCAAATAAGGGTGCATTGGTATTGTTCAAATTTCCCAATACAGAAATTTGTTCACCTTCGCGCATTCCCATCCACATCCCTGTAGCTTGGTAACGATCTTCGGTTCCCACGCCTGCCCGGAGGGTAGTCATATGTCCTGTATTGTATTTTGGGTCAATCTGAATATTTAATACTTTTTCTGAATCACCCGTTTTATTACCGGTGACATTGGCCATATCGCCATAGTCATCGATGACCTGCATCTTTTGGATAATATTTGCCGGTAGATTTTGTGTTGCTGTCTTGACATCCCCACCGAAGAAATCTTTTCCATTTATACGAACCCGCTTAACAGACTCCCCTTGTGCCGTTACATTACCATCCTTATCGACTTCGACCCCTTGCAACTTTTTCAAAGCGTCCTCGGCAACCGCGCCATCGCGGAGTTTTAGATCTTTCATGGTATATTCGAGGGTATCACTTTTGACAACGACTGTAGGAACACCATCAACAACAACTTCTTGTAGCATCTGTGAGTTCTGTTGTAAAGTCAAACTTGGAATAATATGCTTTGATTCGCCTTTAGGGATACTAAATTCCTGTTCAAAACGTTCGAAACCAAGGTTTGAAACCGTAATTTTAAAGGTGTCCGCCTTGACTTTATCAAAGATAAAAATCCCGGCCATATTAGATCCTGTCGTCATGGAATCCAATTTTGACGTTAATTTCACTGTTGCACCGGCGACAATTCGATTCTTGTCGTCCTTCAACATTCCCTGTACGCTCTTCGTCTGGCCATAAACGGTCCATCCCATCAGCATACTAAACAAAAAAAGCACAAAGCCTCTCATAATACGTATTTTTATATTTCTATAATTGATAAATCTTTGACTCTAAAACTATTGCTCAAGTTTAATTTGAAACAATATGGCCTAGACAAGAACAAACTTTTATTTTGTTAATGGAAATTATTCCAACGTTTTAATAGTCTAGCGCTCTAAATCTTTACAAAAGAAGACATTATTAGTGTTAATTAATGTAAACGGTCGATATTCACACAGAAGTTACAATAGATAACTCTAAATTTATTTGTATTTTCGGCTATTTTAAAGAACTGAACATGCTATTATCATATTATCAGGAGCAGTGGATAGAGGCCGGCTGTGACGAAGCGGGAAGAGGTTGTCTGGCAGGGCCAGTTTTCGCTGCAGCAGTGATTTTCCCCACAGACTACCATCACGAGCTTCTTAATGACTCCAAACAACTAAGTGAAAAAAAGAGGATGGCTTTACGCCCCATCATTGAGCGCGAAGCCCTTGCTTATGCCGTTGCGAGCGTCTCAGCAGAAGAAATAGATCGCATAAATATCCACAAGGCGAGCTACCTAGCGATGCACAAGGCACTTGATCTCTTAAAGACCAAAGCCGAGTATATTATTGTTGACGGGAATAAGTTTATTCCTTACCAAGAGATACCTTATTCATGTATTGTGAAGGGGGATGGGAAATACCTATCCATTGCCGCAGCTTCGATTCTGGCTAAAACTTACCGGGATGAATACATGGACAACATCGCCTTGGATTATCCCGATTACGACTGGCTCAACAACAAAGGGTATCCGACAGTTAAGCACAGAACAGCCGTATTGGCACACGGCTCCACTCCACATCATAGAAAGAGCTTTAGAATAACCGATCCGCAGCTCAAATTATTCTAAAGCTCTAAAATGCTTCGAAAAGAAACAGCTTTAAGCCGCTGTTTCTTTTTTATTCCCTCTAAAGGAGAAATATGTCGCCGCTCCTATTCCCAGTACAAGAACAATAGACGAGATTAATGTCAATAAATTACCAAATTTGTGCGATTCAGGATCAAAGATAAATTCTACCTTATGTGTACCTGCTGGCAACTGTAATGCTCTTAGGATATAGTCGGCACGAATAATTGGCGTTTCCTTTCCATCCACATAGGCTTTCCAACCTTTATCATAAAATACTTCAGAAAATACCGCAAATGCATCACTAGCCGCTGTATATTCATATTGCATTTTATCCGGGTGGTATGATGTCAGTTTAATCTCGCCTGATGTCGACGCATTCGAAGTCTTCGCTTTTACTTCATTTTGATATTGCTGGTTGACAAAAGCTTCTTTATGCGGATCAAACGAGCTGATAGCCTGCATCTCCTCGGCATTTCCTTTCACAAAACTTACCCGATCCACAAACCAGGCATTTCCTGCCGCGGTACTTCTGCGCACAATACGCTGTGATTGATTTTGAGGATCTGTTGTAATCAGATAACGCACATTAAACATATCCAACACATCTTCATTGAGCGCACCATTAAATTGATTTTCCAGAATTTCCTGGAAGCGCATTAATTTTGCAGCATGGTATCCACCTAGAGATTTATGGAAGTAGGATGGACGGGCATCCGAAAACGGGTCCGAAGTCAAGTCTAGTACGCGGTAGCTTGGATCTTTATCCATTAAGATCAATTGATCCACTTCACGTTGTTGGAATACTTGCTGTGCAGTAGCTCCTTTTTCCATAAAAGATTTATCATTCAAGGAGCGTTTATCTATGCTCCATAAGTCAAACAGGAACAAGACCAATAAAGCCCCCAGTAGTACACCCTCACTCAACTTTTTCTTTAAAAAGACCCAAACGAATCCGAAAGTTAAGAGGACAATGAAAAAAGAACGATAGGCATCTTTGCTTGCGATATCTTTGCGATCTAAGACCAATTGATTTGCTAATTCGGTCGCAAAAGCCTTGTCGCCTATCTGGTGCTCAAAAGTTGCTACTAAATTGCTATGCTCCGCATTCCTAAAACTTAAAAATAGATCTGGCATTACAGCAATCAACAGACAGACTCCACCGACTCCAATAAAGGTATACAGGACTTTTTTATCTAAGTTTGGTATCTCCTTAGCACGTGTCAAAAGCTCGTTGACAGCCAGAATTGCCATCATAGGCACTGTAATGGAAACCAAAACAAGTATAGATTCAACAGCCCTAAACTTATTGTACATTGGGAAATAATCAAAGAACAGATCCGATACAAGTGTAAAGTTTTTTCCAAATGACAAAAGCAATGCTAAGATGGTGGTTGCCAAAATCCACCACTTGATCCGATCTTTGACAATAAAAAGGCCTAAAACAAATAGGAAAAAAACACCGGCACCAAAATACCATGGTCCCGAAGTAAAACGTTTGTCGCCCCAATAGGTTGGCATGCCTTGAGCCATCTGACCAGCTTGAATCTCCGACGCACCTCCTCGTTCCATTAGGAATTTAGCGACATGTGATTTTTCGTCCAATTGTCCGCCAGTTGAACCGCCATACGCATTGGGGATCAAAAAGGTAATGGTTTCACCAATCCCTTGGCTCCACTCATAGGCATATTCTTTATCAAGCCCTTTCTCTTTACTGTTGTTATTATCAACCTTCGTGATATTGGCATGTCCACGCGTACTCAATTTACTATATTCCCAAGTTGGTAATAAAATTGATGCATTTACCATCAAAGCGATGACCACTGCAAGAATCTGCCTACCCGAAGCAATAAAAAAACCTTTTAATTGTTTTTGTTTAATTGCATCTACGAAAGTGAAAATCACATATACCATCAGGACTATCAACAGGTAATAGGTTGTTTGCAAGTGATTTACACGAATCTCCAGCGAAAGAAATAGAGCCAATAATACAGGGCCCCACAATTTACTTCCCCGATAACACATAATAACCGCAGCAATAACGGGTGGAATAAATGCAATTGCATTTGCCCGGGTAATATGCCCAGCCTCAATATAGATAAAATTATAAGAGGTAAAAGCGAAGGCTATTGCGCCTACCGCAGCAAGCCAGGGTTTGATCCGTAAGACACTGAAAAGAAAATAAGCCCCCAGCAAATAAAATAGCACCGTATCCATAGGGCTTGGAAAAGCAAATTTAACCGCTTTTAAGAAATAGGTACCAATGTTATTCTCATTTTCCTGCCAAATTTGATAAGTCGGCATTCCGCCAAACATAGAGTTAGTCCATAAGGGCGCTTTACCATCCTTTGCCTTAAAATCAAATAATTCCTTCTGTGCCGCCTGCGCTTGTACCACATCCGACTGCGCCAGCGTTTTTCCTTGCCAAACAGGGGTAAAATAAAAAAATACGAGCGCAATGAATATCGCAATAACGATCAAATGTGCCGAATTCGCCTTAAACCAATTTTTCATCCGTATAAATTTGTCATTTAAAGGTGATGAATATATCTAATTTATTCAACTTACCAAATAATCGTTCATTCATAACTTGCCTTTCGTTGTATTTATGAACACATTACACGCGGTTTGATAAAACTCGATGATTTCATTTACCTTCTTAGGTTGTTTAAAAGTCTTAAAAGCCAAACTTAGATAAATTTGTTTTTATATACAATTATAATTATCGCTCAGTGCCCTGTTAACAGAAAGTTTATAATAGGTATTAAATACGATCGATCCATGTCACGTCTTTTAAGCACTAAAAAAGCCCTAATGTTATTTAGGGCTTTAGGTAATTAAGATCTCATTTTTACGGCCGTTCCCGTTGCGCCTACCATCATCATACCCCCTGTTCCTACGGTTTGAAAGTCCAGTCGGACGCCAACGACCGCATCAGCCCCCAAAGCGCGAGCGCGGTCTTCAAGTTCACGTAGCGCTGCCTCACGGGTTTCCTGGAATGCACGTTCATAAGAATTGGATCTTCCGCCAAAAAAATCACGAAAACCCGCCATCATATCCTTGATTGCATTCGCTCCCAGAACCACTTCGGAAGAGACTATCCCCAAATAACGTTCAATTTGGTGCCCCTCAATAGTACCAGTTGTTGTCAATAACATATTTTATTCTCCTTTTTGAATTAACTTATTAATATTGGATAACTCCCCAAAAACAACCAAAATATCGCCTTCTTCCATGATCGTTTCCGAGGCAGCAATTCCAGAGGCTTCCTTTTGTTCTTTGGTCACACCGTCCTTCTTCGTTTCTGTGATCTTCACAGTGGTCAACACGATAACCTTGTATAAATTGGTCAGGTTCGCTTCACGTAATGTCATGCCCACATAACGAGCAGGCACTTTAGTCTCCACAATGGAATATTTATCCGAAACCTTAAACGAATCGACAATATCAATATTGTCCAAGCGCATCGCCAATCGCTCAGCAGCTTCTTCTTCGGGCATAATATATTCATTGATTTCCATTGCCTCCAAAACAGTCTTTTGTAAATCTGAAACGATACGGCCAATGATACGTTTGACCTTCAACTGTTTTAAGAGGGCCACGGTCATAAGCGAAGCTCCTTCATCTTCTCCAATAGCAACAATGACAGCATGCGCATCTTTAAGGGGTAATGACGATACCGCTTCGCGGTCGGTTGTGTCTAGGCATACCGTGTGCGTTATCTTGTCCTTTAGTTGTTCAACGATACTGAGATTTCGGTCTGCCCCAATCACCTCATGTCCGAGCTCAGTAAGATGTATTCCTAAAGAACGTCCAAAATGCCCCAATCCTAAAACAATATACTTCATATCTCAAACTAAAATAAATTTACTTTTATTTCCAAGCTCTCTTTCGATTTATATACTTATATTTCTCTGATAAGGCCTTCAAGAGTTAATCAAAACACCCTTCTATGTACCTAAAACAAGATCTTTTCTTCCGGAAATACAATATTTCTCCGTGTTGTATTTTTAATAAAAGCGACCAGCAGAGTCAGCATACCCACACGTCCGACGAGCATTGTTAAGGCAATAATCAATTTTCCGCCCATACTGAGTGATGGTGTAATCCCCAAACTTAACCCACATGTTGTATAGGCTGATAGTGATTCAAAGAGGAGTGCTTTCATACTCTTATCCGGATCTGTAAAAATGAGCACAAAAAAACTGAACCCAACGACGAATAGCGACAACAGAATAATAGCAAACGCTTTGTTAACAGACTCGCCGGCTATCCTCCTTTTAAAAATCTCAATATATTCTTTTCCCTTAGCCAGAGAAACAATATTCAACAGTGAAACAGCAACGGTAGTTACCTTTACTCCCCCACCAGTAGATCCGGGAGAAGCCCCGACCCACATCAGAAGCATAATCAAAAAAACAGTCGGTGGCCCGACAAAACTCAAATCAACACTATTATATCCTGCCGAACGCGCTGCATTGGCCATAAAGAAGGAAGTCGCCCATTCACCATCGATTCCCCGCTCAAGAGAAAGTGTGTTACCTCGCTCCAAAAAGTAGAAAAACAAAGTTGCACCTACAATAATAATCGCGTTACAAATCAGCACCAATTTAGAATTAAAGCTAAAGCTCCATGCTTTATGCTTATAGTTTTTCTTTGTGATCCATCGGTGATAATAAAGCAATATGGATTCTTTAATATAGGTGTAGAAATTCAATACAATTCCAAAACCCAAACCGCCAAGAATGAAGAGCGAAGATAACGCCAATTGGAATGGGTAATTGAATTTATAGGCTTCATTGGTAATTCCCCCAGATAAGATCGAAAATCCAGCATTACAGAATGAAGAAATAGAATGAAAGATCGAAAAGAAAACCATGCTCCCTAAATTTGGAAAATTAGCACTTTCTAGGGTACTAAAGATCAGTATAGCACCAAGAAACTCAAACAGCAGCGTAATAAATATTATGGTCAATAGGGTTTTAATGACAGAGGCTACTTTATTTTCACCTAGAATTTCACCAAACATCAATTGGTTCTTAAAAGAAAATCCCCCGGAGAAAAAATAGCCAAAAAAACCTGTAAAGGTCATAATGCCCAATCCGCCTACCTGTATCAGGACAATGACCACAGTTTGTCCGAACATGCTAAAATTGGTTGAAATATCGGCAACCGACAAGCCAGTGATACAAACAGCACTAGTTGCCATAAATAAAGCATCCACAAAACTTAACGGAGCTTCTACCGTGGTACGGGGCAGCATCAAGAGTACGGTCCCGAGCAAGATAAGAACCAGGAAACTGATGACAAATAATATGGTCGGATTAAAATAAAAATTGTCAAAGAAAAGCGTGCTTTTCGATAACTCCGCGATAAAAATAAGATAGATTCCTAGATAAACCCACTGTTCTCTTGAAAAAACAGAAAGCGCTCCAAATCCTGCAAAACGGGCAATAAGAATAAATACAAAGTAAATGAGGATAACTAAGCCCGCGTAATGCTCAACAGCAATTTTTTTGAGTGCGTAAATGGAAGATGACTCGCGGAGAGCAATCATGAAAAAGAGGACAAAGAAAAGATAATGAATTGTTTTACCCAGCAATTTTCCCAATGCAGGATCAGTGACATAGCCCACATTGAAAATAACGATTGCGGCGCAAATCATGCTCACATAGAACATGATTTTGTCTACAAGCCCATTTTTATATTTGAAAACAAATCGGATAAAACTTAAAATCGAATCTATCATAATGTCTCAAACTAAGATAAATCTGTCAATAAATGCAAATCTATCTCCGTTGTATTTTTTGGCGCGCTAACGAAGCCGACAATGAGGATTTATAAAAAATAAGGGCTACAGCATCAACCGGTAACCTTTCCACGTGAAACGGATCCTCAATTTCCCGTTCCTTCTTTCTCGAGTTCCTTTTCAGCTTTTTCACGGTCACGCTTCCGCTTCTCTTCAATCTTTGCCGCCTCTTTGGCCTCATCTTCCTTTTCTTCCTTCAGCAACTCCTCAGGAGTTTTGTGTTTCTTAAATATACTTGAAATCATTTTCTTGGCCTTGCTGACTCCGCTAACGACTTTTTCAACTTTTCCAGCCGTATTCATCAGTTTAGCCTCCCGTTCTGGACCAAGACCGACACATTGTTTAATTCCAACCAACAAAGTCTGCCACATCGCTTTAAAAAACGGATGATTGGGATCCCGACGCTTGTTGATATGCCCCACCGTATATTTACCGTATAAATCCGGATTGCCCGGATTAAATAAAACCTGATTAATCATAAAAGACAACAGCCCCTTCTTTTCTCGACGACCATCATCACCTGCCTCTGATAGGATATTAACTTTGAGGTCGTCATAATCCATTTTAAAGGTTCCTTTACTACGGTAGTCGTTAGCCCAAATGTCAAATGTAATCTGACTAAGATTGCCCGATTTAATCTCAACATTTAACAATGGACGAATCATTTTATTAACGACTGTTAAATCCATTTTCCCAAGTGTGCCCTTATAGGTGTAGGCTCCAACTTTAGAGGTCATATCAAACACAAAGTTGGTAGAAAGCTTACCAGCATTCATAAAATTGCTACTCAAATTTGCACGCATTAGCTTCTGCTTAAGCAATTTTGTCGAATCATTTGTCACATTTAATATTGTCCCATAAGTGTGATCAAAAGTAATGGTTCCGATTTGACTATACTCATCACTCATTTCAGAATACGCAATTCCAATATTATCTAAAATCAATGAATCAATTCCCAGGCGTGTCGACATTTGCACTAATTTCATATGCGGAGCATTTCCAATCTGACTGGTTGGGGGGCTTTTATAATGCTTATCGCTGTAAATCGAAAGTGAACCATTTTTTAAGCGTGCATTTTGTGCATATATTTTCTTATCACGGGAAAGCTCGGCAAAATTGAATCCCGTCAAAAGAAGTGTGTCCATTTTCAGCACCATATAGCTTCCACCATCTCCTTTCTTCCGGTAATAAGCAGCCTTATTCAGCGTCGGCTGATAAGCAACTTTAGTCAACAGGACATTGCGGTTTTTACTATTGATTTTCAACTGATCAAAGTTTACTTTATACAACCCATCCGGAGTTTTATAGGTAAAACCGGGCACCTCAATATCAATCATTTTCGTATGATAGAAGCGTTGTCTGTCGTGCTCAGAAGTCGAATCGATCAAAACATCATCTATCCGGACTTTGACCTTCTTGACCTCGAAATCTTGATAAACTCCTTTTTGGACTTGCGTATATTTAAAATCAATGTCATTCAAATTGACAGCCCGCACCTGAATTTTTTTCAGATTGTCCTTTATTTTCTCATACAGTGGTTTTTTAGGTCCCCGACTCACCGTATCATTATAACGGTGTACCTCATTAATGACATGAATCGTTGGTCTTTCGACGGTGATATCATTCAGAAAAAGTTCCTTATCCATCAATACCCTCCGAATACCAAAGCTTTTTATTTTCAACCTATTGATGGAAATTTCGAAGCGGTTATCTGGTGCTTTTTTGACCAGCTCCAACTTTTTATAGATGGAACTATCTGACACGAGATGCAGATTATCTATTGTTATATTCCCTAATAATAGGTTGACGTGGATATCGTCGTATTTAATAGTATACAAATTGTCCGTTGCTTGAGACACCAGCTGTTTGATTTTAGTATCTAAAAGAGGCTTCCACTTATTGCTAAAATACCAAATACCTCCAGCCAATGCCAATAGGATAAACGCTACAATACCAAGGATCCATTTGAAAATAGGCTTCATAAAGTCACAATCTCTTTGTAATTTCGTCTTTATTTTATTGAATAACAAACAAAATTAAGCCCATTTTGTTTGAATAACGACTAAATAAAGTGAATATGCTGCGTAAAACACAACTATTTTTATTTCTTGTACCGCTCTCTCTACTTTTTTTAAGTTCCTGCACCAAAACAAAGCATGAAACAGGCTTCTATTTTTGGAAGACAGTATTTCAGTTAGACACCGTAGAAAGCCGCTCTTTAAAGGAAATTGACGCGAAATCTATCTATGTCCGCATCATGGATATTGATTTCGATCCATCTGGTGTACAAGCCGTCCCTATTAGCCCCATTACGTTTTCGCAACCTGTCCCCAAAGAACAGCAGTTGATTCCTGTAGTATTTGTCAACCAACGTATTTTTGTAGAAATGGATAGCCTGCAGATCAGAGGACTGGCAAATAAAATTGTTCCGTTTGTGACGGCTAAAATACAACAAGCAGGAAAGGAAAAATTTACCGAACTTCAACTGGACTGTGATTGGACAAAGACATCCCGTGATAAATTTTTCTACCTGCTCACCTATTTACAGCAATTGCCGGCCTTAAAAGATGTTGTCGTAAGCTCTACTCTGCGGCTACACCAGGTTAAAAACACAGTCACCAGCGGAATTCCGCCTGTGAAAAGAGCAATGTTAATGTGTTACAACATGGGAAATCTCAGACAATTTGGCCATCAGAACTCCATTTTAAATCAACAGGACCTCAAGACCTATCTAAGCGGAACATTACGCAACTATCCCATGGAAATGGATATTGCATTACCGCTATTTCAGTGGTTTGTCGTTTTCAGAAATAATAATTACATCGGTATTTCAAAGCATATCAATGAAGAAGATCTCAAAGACTCGTCATTGTTTACCCATAACCCCAATACAAACCTCTATATTTTAACGAAAGATCTCCCAAAAGCAAACCTTAAAAAGGGAGATGTTATACGTTTTGAATCGATAAATCAGGAGGAACTCTTACAAACGGCAAAATTTTTGAAGGGAGAGCTGAAAGGAAAAGAACACCGGATTATTTTTTATCATTTAGATCAAGCTACACTAGCAAACCATGGCAATGCCGAATTACAAAAAATTATTGCTGCTTTCTAGCACGACATTAGCTTTCTTCTTTGGGGAGATCGCAACCAATATCGCCTGTGGTCCTGAAATGGATCCTTACGACAATCAAACGACATATTATCTCCCCAATCTGGAGGACAATGGATTTTCTGCCTTTCAATTTATCCCATACCAATTTCTTTATACGGAAGAAGCTCCAGTCAAAGAAAGTTTAATCAATGCCGAAACCTGGGCTAAACACTTAGGTTCACAGGTCAAGGTTAAGGATATCGAACAATTGATGTACAATAGCAACGATGCAACTGCTAATTTAGCGAGCAATCAACAAAAGTCGGCTTGGACAAACCTTCCCGATTCCATTAGGGGAAATACGTTCCTAAGCACGTTGATTGACGGAAAACATGAAGCTGAACGTGCTTATTTTATGTTCACCAAAAAGCAGGAACCTATCACGAATATTCAACATAACTATTGGGATCCGGATACCCGAAATTTCAAAGAAATTACTCAATTTGCTGAGCTCGCCGAACAGCAGATCACGAAGTACCCCAAAAATAGCTTTCTCTATATCCGTTATGCTTATCAAGCCGCCCGCTTATATCTATTTGGACAGGAATACGTCAAGAGCATGACGATCTATGAAAAGTACCTGCAATCGGCTAAGGGAGATGAAGCCATCCTCAATTGGGCACTATCCAACTACGCTGGCGCTGTACGCAAAAATGGCGATGCAGCAAAGGCCGCTTATCTCTTTTCCAAATTATTCACTGCCAGTCCAGAAAGGCGCATCCTAGCGTATGCTAATTTCCATTATATCACAGCCAGCGATGCCGAGATATTTCAATATGCAAAAAATGATGCAGATCGGTTCAATATCAATGCTATCATAGGCTTTGGCACAAGTGACTATGCCCTGAAATATCTGAGCGACTGCTATCAGTTCGATCCGGCCAATACCGTAAATGCCGTACTATTGGGACGCGAAGTCAATAAGATAGAAACAGAAATGAACGAGTCTTTTTACCTCAGTAGCGATAATTATAATTACTACAGTAAAAATGACGATAAAGGAAAGGTTAAACTACATCTGGATTCTCTCCGCAATTTTGCCCTAAAACTTTATCGCGACAAAAAATATATTCAACCCCAGTTAGGCCTTATTACTGCTGCCTACCTAAGCTGGATGAATAAGGAAAATACGTTAGCAAAAGAATACCTTTCCGAAATAAAAGAGACTGACCTCAGTCCAAAATTGATTGATCAGCTTCAAATTACCCGATTGCTCACGCAATTAACTGATTGGCAAAGCAGTAAGCAACTAGATGAAGTTCAATTGACCAAAACGCTATCTTGGTTAGAAGAAAAAGCAAAACTTGATGGTAAAGAAGATATCCGCAAACAAAATTGGGGATATAGTGCTTTTGAATATAGCAACTATAGTTTAATCTGTCGGAATATTCTACAAAATCTTGTCGTAAAACACTATTTAAATACCCAAGATACCGCTATGGCTAGTTTAGCTGCTGTAAAGGCGGATGCCTTTTACAACTATGGCTTTGTGAAAGACTCACTGGAAGATAATATGCAGTGGACAACAATGCACTTCTGGGAAAATAGCCTTACACCTAAAACGCTGTTAAAAATAAGAAATTTGCTGTCGGACAATTCCCAACAGAATACCCTATCTAAATTCTTATTGAAGGATATCAAACATTTCAACAAAGATTATCTCACAGAATTACTGGGTACAACCTACCTGCGCGAACTGAATTTCCAAAAAGCAGCAAAAACTTTAGCGGGACTTCCTAAAGACCATAAAATAAAAGAAATTAAAAACTGGTACGATGCGGATGAAAGCGATATTACACCGAATCCATTTATTGTTACTATAAATGATTACCCAAAAAAATATGGTAAAGAGTCCACCACTAAGTTAAAATATGCTGAACGCATGGCACGCTTGGAAAATGCTATAAAAACGGAAAAGAACAACCAGAAAAAAGCCGAGTATTATTTCCAAATGGCCACAGGTATCTATCAGACAAGTACCTATGGAAATGCTTGGTCCCTGGTGTCCTATGACTGGTCGTCCACAGACAACCACGCAGCTTCGACACTTCACTGGCAACGAAATTATCTACAGACAAAATCAGCAAAAGAATGGTACAGCAAAGCGCGTACACTGAGCACAGACAAAGAGTTCAAAGCGAAATGTACCTTTATGCTTGCCAAATGCGAGCAGAAAGATTTTGTTTATACCAATGAATCGCGTTGGCAGTATTATGATTCACCCTTGAAAAATCCTTTTTACCGTTTCTCAATGCAGAATAAGTATTTCAAAGAATTGAGCACGCAATATAAAGATACACCATTCTTTACCATCGCTTCAAAAGAATGTACCTATCTTCGCGACTTTTTAAATTTGACACAAGCGATACATTAAGGGCGCCTTCCTTCCTCGCTTTACAAAAAAGTAGCGCCTTCCTGATGTAAGAAGGCGCTATTTTTTTATATAGATTAAGATCTACTATCCTCATTATGATATATACTGAGGTAGCTATCGTAGCGCGAACTCTCAATAGAGCCTTCTTCCACAGCCTCCATAATGACACAACCGGGTTCATTGATATGCCGGCAATTATGAAATCGACATTGATTCAACAACGCGCGCATCTCCGGAAAAAAATGAGATAGCTCCTGTTTTTCTATATCGACAATTCCCAACTCACGAATACCAGGCGTATCAATTAGCTTCCCTCCAAAAGGAAGATCGAACATTTCAGCAAAAGTAGTTGTATGCTTTCCTTTGTCGGACCAATCGGAGATTTCACCAGTTTTCAACCCGTATTCAGGAACGATTGCATTGATCAACGTTGATTTACCAACCCCAGAATGGCCTGATACCAAGGTTATTTTATCTTTAAGCAGTTGCTTGACAACGTCGATATTTGTACCGGTTAACGCAGAAACCTCGAAACAGGGGTAACCAATATGTTCATAAATAGCTTTATAGTCTGCCAATATCTCCAATCCTTCATCACTAAAAAGATCCAATTTATTGAAAATAATTACGGCAGGAATTCCGTACGCCTCTGTTGTTACTAGAAAGCGATCGATAAAACCTAAAGAAGTTGGTGGCGAGGCAAGTGTCACCACTAAAAAAGCCTGATCCAGGTTTGCTCCGATAATTTGAGTTTGCTTGGACAGATTGACGGATTTTCGAATGATATAATTTCGACGAGGTTCGAGTTCGTGAATGACCGCACTTTCCTGATCAGGTTCCACATCAAAATGTACCCAATCACCCACAGCAACAGGATTAGTCGTTTTTATTCCTTTGGTACGAAACTTTCCTTTGATACGACAATCGTATCTTTTTTCATCTTCACCCAAAACTTGATACCAACTACCTGTCGATTTAGTTACCAGTCCTCTCATAAATCCTGTTGCATTAAATGTGTCATAGTACAAAAATCGGAAAAATTTATTAAACTTACCCTTTGATGAATTTCTTACCTTTGTAAGGAGACTAAAATTCAATTTTGTGAAAAAACTATTTCTTCTAGACGGAATGGCTCTCATATATAGAGCTTATTTTGCTTTGAGCAAAACTCCTCGAATTACCTCAACAGGGTTAAATACAGGAGCAATCATGGGATTTACCAATACCCTATTGGATGTATTGAAAAATCAGCAACCTTCCCACATAGCAGTAGTGTTCGACACAGCGGCACCTACCGCTCGACATATTGAATTTGAAGCTTATAAAGCACATCGTGAGAAAATGCCTGAGGACCTTGCTGCCTCTATCCCCTATATAAATCGCTTAATCGAGGGCTTCAATATCCCAATTATCACGATGGATGGATACGAAGCCGATGATATTATCGGAACACTTGCAAAAAAGGCCGAGAAACAAGACTTTCAAATCTATTGCATGACACCCGATAAAGATTTTGGGCAACTTGTGTCTGAAAATATCTTTATCTACAAACCTGCCCGCATGGGTAATGGAGCAGAAGTACAAGGTGTCAAAGAGATTCTTGAAAAATGGGAAGTTTCTGATGTTTGCCAGGTCATCGATATTCTCGGTCTTTGGGGTGATGCCGTAGACAATATCCCTGGTATACCTGGTATTGGAGAGAAAACAGCGAAAAAACTTGTTCAGGAATACGGATCTGTCGAAGGCATTATCGCTAACGCGGACCAACTCAAAGGAAAAATGCGCGAAAACGTAGAGAATTTTGCAGAGCAAGGGCTCATTTCCAAAAAATTAGCCACTATTTTATTGGATGTACCAATTGAACTCGATGAAAAATCGCTAGAACTGGAAGATCCAAACAAAGAAATCCTTGAACCACTATTTGCTGAATTAGAATTCCGAACACTTGGAAAACGAGTTTTCGGCGAAGATTTCTCTGTCCTTGACAAGAGCAGCCCTACAAATGGACAAATGGATCTATTTTCGACAACAACAACGACAATTACCACGACCGAAATTGTTACTGAAATTAGCGTCGAAAATGCCGCCATAAATAACATACATAATACAGCACATGACTATGTTTTGGTTGATACAACGAAAAAACAAATAGCGCTCGCTCAACAGCTTGCTTCTTTGGATAGTTTTTGTTTTGACACAGAAACAACGGGATTGGATGCAAACCTTGCCGACATCGTGGGATTATCATTTTCTTTTGAAAACGCAAAAGCATATTATGTTCCAACACCTGCCGATCGTGAGAGTGCTCAGGCTATAGTCGATATTTTTAAGGCAGCTTTAGAAGACCCAAACATCGAGAAAATAGGACAAAACATCAAATACGATATTTTGTTATTGGCACGTTATGGTGTAAAAGTACAGGGCCCCCTTTTTGACACCATGCTCGCACATTATCTAATTGATCCAGATACCCGTCACGGAATGGATGTGCTCGCAGAAAATTACCTAAATTACAGCCCGGTATCAATCACCGAACTTATCGGTGAAAAGGGAAAGAAGCAAGGGAATATGCGTGACGTTGAAGTCGAAAAAATAAAAGAATATGCTGCTGAAGATGCAGACATTACCCTACAGCTAAAAAATATATTTCAACCTCTTCTTGTCGAGACCAACACCATGCAGCTCGCTCAGGATGTGGAATTCCCATTGGTATATATACTCGCTGAAATTGAACGAAACGGTGTAAAAATAGATGTTCCGGCACTTGGAGAGTTTTCAAAAACACTGGAGCAGGACATTAAAAATTTCGAGGAATCCATCTTTGAGAAAGCGGGCGTAAATTTCAATATTGCATCCCCTAAACAATTGGGAGAAGTCTTATTCGATAAACTGCAACTGGATCCTAAAGCGAAAAAAACAAAAACGGGACAGTATAAAACAGGTGAAGATGTGTTATTAGCTTTGGCCCATAAATCAGATATTGTCCAAGATATTTTAAACTTTAGGCAAATGCAAAAACTCAAATCAACCTATGTTGATGCGCTACCTGAGTTAATAAACCCCGAAACAGGGCTAATTCATACGTCCTACAATCAAGCGGTTGCCGCAACAGGCCGTCTGAGCTCAACTAATCCGAACTTGCAGAATATCCCGATCCGTACCGAACGGGGAAGAGAAGTTAGAAAAGCCTTTATCCCAAGATCTGAAGACAATGTGATCCTCTCAGCCGATTATTCGCAGATTGAACTTCGCCTAATTGCAGAGCTAAGTAAAGATCAAAATATGATGGAAGCATTTAGCCAAGGTCATGATATCCACCGAGCAACAGCCGCGAAAGTATACAATGTGGATTTTGATGCTGTTACTTCTGAACAACGCCGCAACGCGAAAGCAGTTAACTTCGGCATTATATATGGTCAGTCGGCGTTTGGCCTTTCTCAAAATCTTGGCATATCACGTAAAGAAGCATCCGATATCATCAATGAATATTTCAACCAATATACAGGGATAAAGAAATACATGAGTGATGCCATCGAGTTTGCAAAAGAGAATGGTTACGTTGAAACAATTTTAAAACGAAGACGTTATCTGAGAGATATCAATTCCGCAAACATGACTGTCCGCGGATTCGCAGAAAGAAACGCTATTAATGCTCCGATCCAAGGATCAGCAGCAGATTTAATCAAACTTGCTATGATCGCCATTCAAAAGGAAATTGAGCAGCGAGGTTTATCTGGCAAAATGATCATGCAGGTGCATGATGAATTGGTTTTTGACGTACCTAAAGACGAGATCGAGGTATTCAAAAAAATCATTTTGGATAAAATGTCCAATGCTATAAAAACAAGTGTTCCTTTGATCGTAGAAATTGGAGAAGGCAAAAATTGGCTAGAAGCACATTAAAGTTATGATTAGAAAACTCATCCATATCTTATTATTATTGTGTGTTTGTAGCTTTACAAAGCTATATGCACAAGATGACAAACCTGTATTCTATGAAAAACTAGACCAGGGATTGATTCGCTTTTATTTTGACAAATATTATTATTTAGTTTCAAAAGAATGCGAGTTTAAAACGATCGAACGTGTGAGTAAATTTGATTTTACAAAGCAAGTTTTTGATGGTGAGTTTCGCGATTTTGCTCCCAATGGATCGAGAATACTCGTTGGTTCCTATAAAGATGGTAAAAAAGAAGGCTTATTTAAAGCCTTCCATCCGAATGGAGTGCTAAAATGGGAAGTAAATTTTCAAAACAACCATCCAACCGGTGACTGGAAATATTACTACCCGGATGGAAAACCCTTATTAACCATTACATATAATGAGCAAGGCTATTTTATCAAAGATTACTGGGACAACAGAGGCAAACAGGAGGTGATAGACGGCGAAGGCAACTATGAATTTTCTATTCCTTTTGAAGGCTTTACTGAATTTGGTTTTGATTTCTATTTACGCAAAGGAAAGGTGAAAAACGGTAGACCGCAGGGAAACTGGAATACATATTTCTACAATGTAGGTCAGCAACCTGTTTACGCCATGACACAACGCTTTGCCAATGGTATACTCACAACGACCTATGACGACAATGGAGACCTAAATAATGAGGATTTCATGTCGCTAAGTATCCTCCCTTATGACTATTTTATACGAGCGGAACTATTTAACGGTAAGTCGTGCAGCTTTGATGATTATTCCAATTTTTATGCATTCCTAACCAAACGTTTTAACGACAATCTCAATAAAACCGGGCTAGACATCACCAAACAGGTTAACTTTTCTTATTTAGTGGAAGTAAAGAAAACCGGAATGGCTAATCTAAAGAGCCTTAAGTTAATATCAGATTCCGGCGACGAGCCTTTCGATGGCATTTTGAGCCGTATTGCGAGAAGTATTGACTTCTATTTCCCTACATATAAAGACAATCAGCCTCAAGACGACCTTATCAGAGTATCTGGCGGAATCACACAGGGTAATGACGGAAAAATCTATACCCATTCAATTAAAATCGAAAGACAAATAGACAATTCGAGTAAATAATTATCTTTGCAGAAATAAATAGATATGAAATTTCATAAAGAAGGATATACCACATTAGCGATCGCTGTACTTTTTATCTTCATTATCAATGCCGTTGCGGATTATTATGACGCTCCGCAATATGCTAAATGGCTTATTTATGTGCTCTCAGCATTCCTATTCATTACAGTTGTTCAGTTTTTCAGAAGTCCCAAAAAAGTGGTTAACCCGCAGGATGGCGTGATTCTTTGTCCAGCGGATGGAAAAGTTGTTGTTATCGAAGAAACTGAGGAAAATGAGTATTTCCATGATAAGCGGATACAGGTGTCTATATTTATGTCTCCTGTCAATGTGCATGTCAACAGAAACCCAATCAGTGGTTTAGTCACGTTCTTTAAATACCATCCCGGCAAGTTTCTAGTGGCTTGGCACCCTAAATCATCTACAGATAACGAAAGAACAACAGTCGTTGTCAAAGATAAGGCTGGACGGGAGGTTCTTTTCCGTCAGATTGCAGGAGCATTAGCGCGCCGCATTGTATGGTATGTAAAAGAAAAAGACGAAGTCGTGCAAGGCAATGAGTTTGGTTTTATCAAATTCGGTTCCCGCGTAGATTTGTTTCTTCCTTTAGGAACTGAAATCAATGTTAACATTGGTGATAAGGTTACTGGAGCAAGGACAATTATCGGAAAATTTTAACAATTTATTAATATCATTATAAGTAACTTAGGCTCCAAATCAGGGGCCTTTTTTATTCTGCAAATGAATTTTAAACAATTACTATTCGCAAACTCCGCAGCTGTCGGCATTGCAATATCCACGATCAGCTTTTATTATAAACATGACCTGCAGACAGCGCTGATCATTTTCTTTGTTGCTGTGGTAACGAGTTTCCTCCTATTTAACTACCTATTTGAAAAATATATATATCGTAGACTCAATACGATGTATAAATTAATTCATAACCTTAAACTCGGCAAGGATCTTAAAGATGCTATCGGAGAACATGTCAGTGAGGATCCTATTACGGATGCTGAAAACGAAGTCAAAGCATGGGCAAAAGATAAAAAAAACGAGATAGAGCAGTTAAAATCACAAGAAAAATTCCGTAGAGAATTTTTATCCAACATTTCTCATGAATTCAAAACGCCTTTATTTGCTACCCAAGGTTACATTGAAACCCTGCAGGATGGCCTTATAGAAGAAGATATGGAAATGGCCAAGAACTTCTTAGATAAGGCTGCCCGGAATCTAGACAGACTAAATTACCTGATTCAGGATCTAGATGAGATATCCAAACTGGAATCTGGAAAAATGGTCCTGAATATAGAGAAATTCGATATCGTTGATCTTATTAAAGACACTACATACTCTCTTGAGGATAAAGCTAAACAGCACAATATCAAAATAGAATTCAAGCCAAAAGCGGGTACACCACATTGGGTTAAAGCAGACCGCAATAAAATCCATCAGGTATTATACAATCTGATTGACAATTCCCTGAAATATGGAAAAGAGGGTGGAACAACGAAAATTAAGATTTTTCCGCTGTTTGAACAGGTTCTTATCGAGATTACAGACGACGGTTATGGCATCGAAGAAAAAAATCTCAGCCGTGTATTCGAGCGCTTTTTCCGAACTGATAAGAGTCGATCACGCGATATCGGAGGGTCAGGACTAGGATTGGCTATCGTAAAGCATATTGTCGAAGCACATCAACAAAACGTCAATGTCCGTAGTACAGAAGGTATTGGGACAACATTTGGCTTCACTTTACAAAAAGTTCAGTCGGGAAATTAAACAATTGATGACACTTTTGTGTTTAAACAAAATCAATGTTAACATTAACTTAACATTAAGGTATTATTTTTGCAAAAATAAATTTAAGATATGTCTTTAAATAGCATTTTTCAATACTTCGTTCCAAAGGATAAAAAATTCTTCCCTTTGTTTGAACAAGCCGGCAACAACTTGATCGAGATGTCAAAGTTGTTAAAAGATATTGTTAACTCAAGCAACCCTGAAAAGAAAAAGGAATTAACACGCAAAGTGGAAGATTTGGAACATAGAGGCGACAACATTACGCATCAAATTCATTTGGAGCTGGGAAAGAACTTTATCACTCCTTTTGACCGCGAAGATATACACTCTTTGGCAAGCTCATTGGACGATGTCGCAGATTTTATACACGGTGCCGCCAATAGAATGGACCTTTACAAGGTTGAAAAGGCCACCGAGCCAATGATTGAAATTGCTGACTTACTGGTTGAAGCTACCGAACATGTATCAAAAGCTATTCATGAGCTTAGAGATTTGAAAAATATTCGGAATATTACGGATTCATGTGTTCGCATCAATAGCGTAGAAAACAAAGCAGATTATATCTTTGATAAAGCTGTAGCTGACCTTTTTGAATTTGAAAAAGATGCAATTTCATTAATTAAACACAAAGAAGTGTTATCTGCAATGGAAGATGCAACCGATAAATGTGAGGATGTTGCTAACGTATTAGAAAGCATCCTAGTTAAAAACGCATAATCATTCGATTTAAGTACACAAAAATTCTACGAGATTATGATGTCAACATTACTCGTTGTTGTGATTGTCCTTGCGATTGCTTTTGACTACATCAATGGATTCCATGATGCTGCCAATTCTATTGCGACAGTTGTATCAACAAAAGTTTTAACGCCAGCAATGGCCGTCTTATGGGCTGCGATATTCAACTTTGCAGCTTACTTCTACTTTACAGATCATAAAGTAGCCAATACCATTGCAAAAACAGTATTGGAAGAATATATTACCTTAGAAGTTATTTTTGCGGGGTTACTTGCAGCAATTGGTTGGAACTTATTTACATGGTACTATGGTGTACCATCAAGTTCATCCCATACACTTATTGGAGGTTTTGCAGGATCGGGTATGGCTTACGCTTTCATCCTTGGCGCAGATCCTATTCACGCTATCAATATTGATGCTACCTTAAAAATTATTGCATTTATCGTACTTGCGCCTATCATAGGTATGACGATATCTGTTATCATCACATTGATTGTAATCAATCTGGCGAAAAACTCCCGTCCAAGTGTTGCCGAAAAATGGTTCAAGATATTGCAACTTGTTTCTTCGGCCGCCTTGAGCTTTGCACATGGAGGTAATGATGCACAGAAAGTAATGGGAATTATCCTTGTCGCTATGGTAGCTGGTGGTTATGTCCCAACGACTGAACACATGCCAGAGTGGATTCCATTGACCTGTTATGCAGCAATCGCTGCCGGAACAATGAGCGGTGGATGGAAAATTGTCAAAACGATGGGAACCAAGATTACAAAAGTAACACCATTGGAAGGTGTTTGTGCTGAATCTGCAGGAGCTGTCACCTTGGGTATAACAGAACATTTTGGAATACCAGCCTCAACAACGCATACCATTACAGGTGCAATCATCGGTGTTGGTGTTGTCAAACGTGTCTCGGCAGTACGTTGGGGGGTAACAATCAGCTTGTTATGGGCTTGGATATTGACAATTCCAGTTTCAGCTTTGTTGGGCGCATTGTCGTTATTGGTCGTACATTATTTGCTTTAGAAAAAAAATACTTAATTTTTTTCTTAAACCTATTGAAACAAAACAAAAATTTGGTACTTTCGTACCGGATTTTTGTTTTGTTGTTTCACATTAAATACTTAATTTAGTACAAAATATAGCAAAAACAAAATTTTAACATAATTTTAAGACTTTGGCACGGCAATTGTACTGTTCCATGTGTTAATACAATAATTAAGTTTGAAAACAATTAAAATTAATAATAACCTTAAAAACAAGAGTATGAACTATTCTACAATTAAAAAAACAGCTGTTGCTGCTACATTAGTTGCCGCTTTAGGTTTCGCTGGTACAGCACAAGCTCAACAAGTATTCGGTGGTAGATCACAATACAGAACTTGGTCTATCGGAGTTCAAGGTGGTATCACTACACCGAACAACGTAATCGGTGGTGGTAACGCTTTTGGTCAAAAAGTAGGTTACTTCCAAAATAAAGTAGGTGAGTACTATGGTTTGACAGTACGTAAACAATTCTCTCACTTATTTGGTTTAGAAGTTGAAGCAAACCGTGGTAAGATCAAAACTTACAACCATGATCTTTCTGGTCCTGCTATCGAGAACAAATTAGGTGCTCGTTCAGTAGAAACTAGTGTAAACTGGGCTGCTAGCTTAAATGGTGTATTCCAATTGGGTACAATCGATTTCTTAAGAAGAGAGAACTCGGTTAACTTCTACGCTAAAGTAGGTTTGGGAGCAATGGCTTACAACCCTGTTCAATATGCAAACAATGATTTCTCAGGAACTGTTGTTTATGACAACAAAGGTAAATGGGGTGAAGGCATCATTGGTGACCGCGAAGACAAAAACGATCGCGACAACAAATTGACAGCTTTCGTTCCTGTAGGTGTTGGTGCTAAATTCAAATTATCTGAAGTTGTTGCGTTGAACTTAGGTTACACAATGAACTTTACGGATGATCAAATTTACGGTCCAGCTCGTCAAGGTTCTTACAAAGGTAAATTCTCTTCAGTTATGGCTGGTTTAGAATTCACTTTAGGTTCGAAAGACAAACAAAACTTGACTTTTGCTAACCCGGTTGCGACATTGTACGATGAGTTGAAAGATCCTTCATTGAGAAACGAAGTTGAAGCATTGAAACAACGTGTAAGCACTTTAGAAGGTACTGTTAACACATTAAGCGCTGATGCTGATGGTGACGGTGTATCTGATAAATTTGACAAATGTCCTGGTACTCCAGCTGGTACTCCAGTAGATGGTTCAGGATGTCCAATCAAATTCCCAGAGCCAGTTATTGAAACTGTAGCTTCTAACGGTTACTACGCTCCAATTCAATTCGAATTTGATAGCTCAGTATTGAAAACTTCATCTTACTCTACATTAGACAAATTGGCTAAAGAGTTACGTGATAACAATTCAGCTGTACAATTAGATGGTTATGCATCTGCAGAAGGTTCTGATGCTTATAACATGACTTTATCTAAAGACCGTGCTAACTCTGTAAAACAATATTTAGTAAATGCTGGTGTTTCTTCATCAAGCATCACAGCTAAAGGTTACGGAGAGAAAAATCCAGTTGCATCTAATGCTACTGAAGAAGGTCGCGTTCAAAACCGTCGTGTTGAGATCAAAAAATAATCGTATATAACTTATACATTATAATAAGAGCCGGCTTTAAAGCCGGCTTTTTTATTTTACCCGTATTTATCCTTAACTTTGTGGAGGATATCCGATTTGTGGAAAATTAGTTCGAACAAATTAGATAAGAAATTAGTATTTTGAATTAAGTAACAGAATACTGGTTTTAAACTTTTGAGAATGGAAGAGGATTTTGAATTTGAAAACCCCGAGGAAAGAAAAATCTCGGTGGACAGATATGAGGAAATGCTTCGAAACGAGGATCAGTATTTTTTTGACTCCAAAGCTTTTGAAGGAATTATTGATTACTATGCTGAAAAAAATGACCCTGTAAAGGCCTTACAGGTTACAGAATTTGCTATCAGCCAACACCCTTTTGATATTACCTTTTTATTGAAACAAGCACAACTGTTTTCAACGATTCAACAATATCAGAATGCGCTTGCAGCGTTGGATAAAGCGGAATTATTAGAGGCTTCAGAAGGGGATATTTTCTTGATCCGTGGTGGCATATTAGGCAGTATCGGCCAGTTTGATAATGCTTTGGAACAGCTCTTCAAAGCACTTCCGCTATTAGATAATAAAGATGAGGTCTATTTCCATATTGCGATGATCTTTCAAGCGCAAATGAATTATGACAAGGCAATAATTTATCTAAAGAAAGCACTTGAGCTCAACATGGATTACCAGGAAGCACTCTATGAATTGGCCTACTGTTATGATGTATTGGATAGACAAGAGGAAAGTATCTCCTTTTATAAAAAGTACATTGATTCAGACCCATACTCCTACTATGCTTGGTACAATTTAGGAAACTCTTACCATAAAATCAGCCGGTTTGAGGAAGCTTTAGACGCATACGACTATGCTATATTAATTAAGGAAGACTTCTCTTCAGCTTATTTCAATAAGGGTAACGCTCTTGTCAATCTAGACCGCTATCAAGAAGCATTGGATGTTTACAAACAAACATTTGAATATGAACAACCAAGTGCTGATACCTATTGTGCGATAGGCGAATGTTATGAAAAACTTGAGCAGATGGAAGAAGCCCGCAATTATTATAAAAAGGCAGTCAAATTAGATGCGGAGCTTGCTGATGCTTGGTTCGGTATTGGGGTTACCTTAGATTTCGAAGAACGCTATTTTGAATCACTTCATTTTTATAAAAAAGCATTGGAACTAGAGGACACAAACCCCGATTACTGGTTTGCGATTGCCGATGCCCGATATAAACTACAACAAATAGATCTTGCAGAAGAAGCCTATAAAAAGGTAGTAGCTTTGAACCCAACAGATATAGATGCGTGGCTCGATTATTCCTCAATTCTATTTGAACAAAGTAAAATTGAAGAAGCTATTAATGTAATATCCGATGCCATCACACAAAATCCAAATGCCGCAGAACTGTACTATCGTGTGGTTGCTTATCTATTTGCCAATGGACAATACAACGAAGCGCTTAACTTTTTGGAGCTTGGCTTAGCGACTGATCCCGATAAGCATCATATTCTTTTTGATTACCTCCCGCAGCTACAAGGGAATCAGATCATTACTGAAATTGTAAAAAAATATACAAAGCCGAAAGATTAACATACAATAGGCGCCACATCCGGTTGTTGCCACGCAATGACCGGATACTAAAAATGAAGATATATTCCTATCCCCACAATGTACTTTCCGCAATTCAAATGAAAAAATTAGGCTTAATAGGATACCCGTTAGGGCATTCTTTTTCAAAAAAATATTATTTAGAAAAATTTCATCAAGAACATATTACCGATGTGGATTACGATTTATATCCACTTGCTCAAATAGCCGATTTTACAACAATTGCTTCCAATAAAGATTTCTATGGTGTCAATGTGACCATTCCCTACAAGATAGAGGTTATGGATTACTTGGACGAGCTCTCGGAAGAAGCTCGTACAATACAAGCTGTAAACTGTATTCGAATCAGTCATACATCAGATGGCGCAACGCATCTAAAAGGCTACAATACTGACGCTTATGGTTTCGAGGAATCACTAAGGCCGCTACTAAATCCCCTGGCGGATAAGAAGGCTTTAATTTTAGGTAATGGAGGCGCTGCAAAGGCTGTCATTTATGCCCTGAATCAACTTGGAATAATGCATACTTTAGTAAGCAGAACCAAACAGGCAGACCAGCTAACTTATAATGAACTTAATGCTGCTATCCTAGCTGACCATACAGTGATTATCAACTGTTCACCGGTTGGTACATTTCCCAATACGGCAGAATATCCAAAAATCCCTTACGAATTCCTAACTGAGAACCACCTCTGTTATGATCTCATTTACAATCCAGAGGAAACAGCATTTCTTCGAAAAAGTAAAGAAAAAGGCGCCAGAATCAAAAACGGATATGAAATGCTGATTCTACAAGCAGAAAAAAACTGGGAAATCTGGAATAGTTGAGCTTTCAATAGTAAGAAATCAATAAAAACTGTAATTTTACCACTATGCTTACGATCAAAACATTCACTTTCAATCCATATCAGGAAAATACTTATCTACTCTATAACGAGTCAGGAAATGCCATTATCATTGATCCTGGGATGTATGGCGAGCAAGATCAGCAAGAACTATTAGCTTTCATCGCAAACAATAATCTCAAGCCGACACTCCTATTAAATACACATTGCCATATTGACCATGTTTTGGGGAACAGTTTTGTCCATGAGAAATTTGGCTTGCTCCCGCAGTTCCACGAAGGCGAAGTACCCATTTTAGTAGCGGTTCAGAATTACGCTCCTCAAATGGGCATCCGATATGACATCTCCCCAATCGGAGAAACATTTCTAAATGAGGATGATACCATTTATTTGGATAAGGATGAGCTAAAGGTCATTCTTGCACCTGGACATTCCCCTGCACATACCTGCTTTTATTCAGCTAATCAAAAATTCTTGATCGGGGGAGATGTCCTATTTCGCAATAGCATTGGCCGTACTGATCTTCCTGGGGGAAATCACCAGCAGCTTTTGGATAGCATAAAAACAAAACTTTATACCTTGCCCGACGACACGATCGTCTATCCTGGGCATGGGCCATCGACAACGATTGGCTTCGAAAAAAATTCTAATCCATTTATCCGAGGATAAAAGTCATGAATCTGCCATTTCTATTTGCAAAAAGATATCTGTTTTCTAAGAAATCAGTTAATGCCATTAATATCATCTCTTCTATTAGTGTAATTGGCGTAATGGTAAGTAGTGCCGCTTTAATCATTTTGTTGTCTTCATTCAATGGAATGGAGCAGCTGATACTATCTATGTACAGTAAGTTTGCTCCTGAACTGAAGATTGAACCCAAGAAAGGAAAACTTTTTGACAGTAAACAGGCTGTCTTCAGTGAATTACGGAAGGATTCCAATGTGATTCATTACACAGAGGTTCTACAAGAGAAAGTATTGCTGCAATATTCAAATAGACAATTTATTGCAAATATAAAAGGCGTCGAACCTCAATCGCTAAGTAAAAAGGCCGGAGACAGTATCCTCGTAGATGGTCAGTACAAACTTACCCATGATTCGACTAACCTTGCAATTATAGGGGCAAGCGTACAGGCAAATCTGGCAATTCCTATGCAGAACTCTGCTGAACAAATTCAAGTGTATTCTCCGAGAAAAGGAGTAAAGAATTCTTCCAATCCTGCCGAAGAATTCAACATACGATCCATAGCTCCCGGAGGAGTATTGCGCTATCAACAAGATTTTGACAATTTGATTATTACACCAATTTCATTTGCTAAAGAGGTTCTCGGAGAATATGAGCGCGTTTCATCGATCGAGTTCTATCTAAAAGATGGTGTAGATGTTAATTCATTTGGGCAAGCAGTACAAAAGAAAATAGGACCGGATTACATTGTAAAGAATAGGGAAAAACAAAACCCTACCTTATATAAAAATGTACGTGTTGAACGCTGGGTTGTCTTTTTTATACTGACCTTGATCAGTGTGATTGCAATCTTTAATATTGTAGGTTCCTTAACCATGCTTGTACTAGACAAACAAAAGGATATGACGATACTGAAAGGTCTCGGTGGAGCGAATGATCTAATTCAACGTATCTTCTTTTATGAAGGCCTTATGATCGGCATTATTGGGTGTGTATTGGGCCTATTGATAGGCGGCATATTCAACTATATCCAGTCAGCCTATGGAATCATTCGTGTAGAAGATGGAGCAAATACAATTATTGACAGCTACCCTATGGTAAGTAATTGGAGTGACTACATTTTGGTGTTCATGACAGTCACCAGTATCTCTGGTCTAGTTTCCTATTTCTCCGCTAAACTAAGTGTCAGAGAACTCAATAAACTGAAGGCGACTGATTAATAATTAGAGCTTTTTCGGCTCTGACTACCTTTTGTAATCTGCTGGATTAAGCTGCCCCATGCAAAAGGATTTAACAATGGATTAGCATAACGTTGGTTGATGACTTTATTATTCATCGTATTAAAGCTCTGCGCATTGTTAATGGAACGCATTTCATTTCCGTCACGTGGTATTACAGCTGCCATTGCCGACAAGGACTCATAAGACAAGGACCTTCTTACGCGTACGATGTTATCTTCAGAAACGTCTAGATTCATAAATGCAAGATTGAACTCTTCTATACTTGCCCAAGGATAGGGTGTTACCATCGGGAGTTCGGTAACTAAATTTTGCATAACGATGTTTGCGGTATATTTATCTCCAGGAACGTCAGGAATAACGACAACTAAAGGATCAAAACCGACAGAAGTAAAACGAATTGTATCGCCCACATGCGCTACAAAAGAGAAATAACCCTCGTTACTTGCAGCAAATGCTTCATTTCGGAAAGATAAATTAGTGACAGTCGCATAACCTACAGAAAGTCCAGACCCCACCGTTGTAACGACACCGGAGTACTGAATAATTTTCCTTTCCTGAGCCTGCAAAGAAGAGGAACAGAAAAGTACAAATACAGCAAATAATATAGAAACCAGCAACTTCATAGAACAAATTTAAACAAAAGTAGCCGAACTAGCCGTTAAATTGTGTTAATAGAACAACTAATTAACAGAGGGTAAAGTTGCGTCTGGGGAGTCGGGATCCGTTAAATTAATAGCCTCAACTGCAGTAATTTCAGGAACAGCCCGCTTAATTGCCTGCTCTAAGCCAGCTTTAAAGGTCATAATGCTCATTGAACATGAAGCACATGCTCCCAATAATTTTAAACGCACGACATTATCCGCTGTAATCTCTTCAACACTCACATTTCCGCCATCAGTTTCCAAATATGGTCTCAAGGTATCTAATGCTTGCTCAACTTTTTCTTTTAAAGTCATACTCTTAATGCTATTCAATGATTGTAATATGTAAAGATAATCAAATATTTTAAAATGTGTATTTTTGAGCCTCGCTACCAATGGAAAAACAACAAGTAAATGACAATATCCCCTCTTCATAGCACCTATCGAGTTAAAGAATGTTAATAAGAAATGTTGTTTTTGCGATCAAATAATTATTAAACTATATTGCACAGTAAAATTTAATTGATTAGTATAACAAATTCACTTATCTTTGTAAAATGTTTTTAAATAGGCGTATAGCGGCTATCTGTGCCGGCATGATGTTTCTATTGGTATTTACTGGTTGTAAAAGTAAATTTGAGAAATTGCGCGCAAGCAATAATATCGCTCAAAAGTACGAAGAGGCCGTAAAACTTTATGAGAAAAAGAAATATACAAAGGCGTTAGTTTTGTTTGATGACTTGCGGACCAAGTTCCGTGGACAAGCTGAAGCAGAAAATATTTACTATTATTTGGCATTTGCCAACTACCGTCTGAAAGATTATACATCTGCAGCATTTCACTTTAAAGATTTTGCGGATGTTTATCCAAACAGTGCACGAGCAGAGGAATGTCGGTTTATGCATGCCTATTGCTATTACTTGGATTCTCCGAGATCAACGTTAGATCAAGCAAATACAAGAAAAGCAATTGATGCATTACAGCTCTTTGTCAATCTCTATCCCGAATCGGAGCGGTCCAAAGAAGCTGCAGATCTTATTCAGAAATTAAGAGATAAGCTTGAGCTTAAAGCATTTGCTAATGCAAGACTGTACTATGACATGGGTCTTACGGATGATTATAGGGCAGCTGTCATCGCATTACAGAATGTATTAAAAGAATACCCTGATACAAAATATGCAGAAGAGATTGAGTTTTTATCCTTAAAAGCACAATACATCTATGCATCCAAAAGTTTCTTCCTGAAACAAGAAAGTAGATTTGATGATGCCTTAGACTATTACCGTAGCTTCGCAAGTAATTTTCCGAATAGCAAACATATGAAAGAGGCAGAATCTCTTCGTGAAAATTCTGAAAAAGGGATTAAAACCGCCCTCTCTCAAGTGAAGGATTATAATAAAGCCGTTGCAGAGCAGGAAGTATATATCAAAGAACAAAAGGCGAAAAAAGAAAAAGAAAATACCCAAAAAGATGAGTCAAAAAAATAACAATTCAATTCCAAACTCTACAGTTACACGTGACTTGAGACAATTGGACAAAGGCACTGACAATCTCTATGAATCTATTGTAGTTATTTCTAAACGCGCGAACCAAATTGCAGTAGACATTAAAGAAGAATTGAACGGAAAACTTGCCGAATTTGCAAGTAACAACGATAACTTGGAAGAGGTATTCGAAAACCGTGAACAAATTGAGATTTCAAAACATTACGAGCGCATGCCAAAGCCTACTTTGGTTGCTATTGATGAATTTTTACACGACAAAGTGTACTACAGAAATCCTTCAAAAGAGCAGGACTAATCCTTAAACGATGGCTTTAGCTGGGAAAAATATTGTAATTGCTGTATGCGGCAGTATTGCCGCATACAAGATTGCATTCCTCATCCGCCTTTTAGTAAAAGCAGATGCCCAAGTTAACGTAGTCATGTCAAAAGAAGCGACAGCCTTTATTACCCCGCTTACGCTTTCCACTCTTTCTAAAAATCCTGTTTTAATTGATTATTATCAACCGAATACGGGGGAATGGAATAATCATGTCGAAATTGCCTTAAATGCGGATTACATTTTAGTCGCTCCTGCAACGGCAAATACACTGGCCAAAATGGCCAATGGATTTTGTGACAACCTTCTAACAGCTGTGTATCTATCAGCGAAATGTCCGGTACTATTCGCTCCAGCAATGGATTTAGATATGTGGAAACACCCTTCCACACAATTCAATATCAATAAGCTTAATTCTTATGGCAATATCCTAATCCCTCCGGGAAAAGGGGAATTGGCTAGCGGTCTAGTGGGTGAGGGACGTTTGGCAGAACCAGAAGAAATAATGGATTTCTTAGTTAAATTTTCGGAGAGAGGACTGCCCTTAGCAGGAAAGAAAGCGTTAGTATCTGCAGGTCCTACTTATGAAGCTATAGACCCAGTCCGATTCATTGGCAATCATTCAAGTGGAAAAATGGGCTATGCTATCGCCACACAACTTGAAGAACTTGGCGCAGACGTCACGCTAGTATCAGGCCCCAGCGCCCTTAAACTACCCAAAGGCGTCGATACCATTTCAGTAACCTCGGCAGCTGAGATGTTACATGCCTGTGAAGAACATTTTGAAGCCGCAGATATTGTTGTGATGAGTGCTGCTGTGGCAGACTACACACCAGTTGAAGTCGCTAGCCAAAAAATAAAAAAGAAAGAAAACGAATTCTCCATTGAGCTGAAAAAAACGGTAGATATTCTGGCAACTTTAGGGGCTAAAAAGAAAGAAAACCAATTACTCGTTGGGTTTGCATTGGAAACCAATAATGAGCTCGAAAACGCGAAAGACAAATTGATTCGAAAAAACCTGGATTTTATCGTGCTCAATTCCATGCAGGATAAAGGGGCCGGCTTTGCGACAGATACCAATAAAGTCACTATAATCGATCGCGCTGGAAATACCCGTGAGTTTAGCCTAAAATCGAAAGAAGAAGTTGCTAAAGATATCTGTTCAATTATAGTGAGCCTTTCCTAAGCTCAGCTTTTATAAACATACTCTCCGCGTTCAATGCTTCTAAATTTTATAAATTTACAATCCTCAATTCCTTTGGATAATAGTTATTGATTCGGTTGGTCAATACCTTCATCCAGCCTAAAGGTTTACCTTCAAAACTTGCTATTGTCCATCCTTGAAGACTTTCGCCAATCGTATCCACAGCTATATTTTCCTTTCTAAGGTAATTACGTGCATCTTCAAGCGACAATTCTACCGATTGAAAGTCTCTGGTCAAATGATTACTCAAAGCCAGTGCATGGCTTGGTATTAGCTCCTTTCTGCTAAGCTTGCCGACATTCGTTCCCGCATTCTTAAGATAAAGTACATTTTGAAGATACTTTAGATCATGTTCGTACATTTTTGGGAAAACATATATATCCTCATGATGAAGAAAAGTATGAAAGCTAGTACTATCGGAAATCCAGTTATCTAAAATTCCCTTGGGTACATCTGATTTCTCTGGTTTAATTCGCTTTCTATTGAATGTTTCCTGTTCACCAACCTTCTTAAGGATAGCAATAAAAAAGCCCTCTCCACCTAATTTATGCGGGTAAAATCGATAACCGTGTGCACGATGCTTATTAGAATTTGTATGATCAATTCCCCAATGCTCTTCAATAGCTATTTCAACAGATTCAAAATCGCCGCTATCCAATAGCCAATCGACAATATCTTCATTTTCTTCCGGTGAATAAGAACAGGTTGAATAAAACAAATATCCGCCTCTATTTAAAGCGCTCAAGCTTTCAACCAAAATCCGTTGTTGTCTTTCGCTACAAAGCTTAACATTAGCTTCGGACCATTCATCGATGGCATCGGCATCCTTTCTAAACATTCCAGATCCAGAACATGGCGCATCAACAACCATCAAATCGAAGTATCCAGGAAGACGATTAAACGCTGCAGGATCATTATTTGTAGTTACTGTGTTCGCATTTCCCCATTTCATTAAGTTATCTTGCAGGATTGTAACCCTTGTTTTAATAATTTCATTTGTAACTAAGAGTGATTCCGGATGTAAGCTACTGTTTAATAAGGTAGACTTTCCTCCTGGTGCGGCGCATAAATCCAACGCCCGAATACTCCCCTCATGTAACTTCAAACTTCGAATGATATGATCGATGAACATGGAAGAAGCATCTTGTGGATAATATGCTCCAGCATGAAATAATGGATCCAACGTAAACACTGGACGATCCTGAAGATAGTAAGCCACATTACACCAGGGAACTTGCCCTGCATTAGGAAACGGACAATCGTCTAATTTATTAGGGTTTAGGCGTATTGCTGTCGCCCGAATACCTTCCTCATGTATCTTAATAAATGCATCAGTATCAAATAGCGGATTCACTCCTAACTTTTTCACTAAAGAATTTGGCAGAAAATTACTCATGTTGTCCCAATAGTTTGCGATAAAATTAAGATAAATAAAAATGAAGTCAAAATAAGTGGTAAATTACAAGAAAGAGTAACTTTGCACCATGAAAGAATTCAAGAAATATGCTATTATTCCTGCAACTCCAGAGGAGCTGTATCTTGCATTAACGACCGAAATTACCGCTCGTCTTTGGACAGGGGACCTTGTGTCAATAGACCCTACTGTCAATGGAGAATTCTCTTTGTGGGATGGTGCTATAACTGGCCGATTCTTGGAGCTAGAACCATCGACAAAAATTGTACAAGAATGGTATTTCGGTGAAACAGACAGCCCTTCTATTGTTACATTAAAGTTGCATGAGCATAAAAAAGGGACTTCCTTGGAAATTAGGCAAACGAATATACCTGATGAAGACTTTGAAAATATCTCGGATGGATGGGAAGATCCTTATATCTCCTCGTTGATCGACTTTTATACAGAAGAAGATTAAAGTCTATTATCTCAGAATTCCTTTTTGATGATATATTAGCTTAATGGCGTCATTTATGACGCCAATAAGCTAATATATTATACGTTCCGAAACGATGCTGGCCCCATTTTGTTTAGATAACCTAGCTTCATTATACTTTTTTATATAATTTAAAAACAACTCGTAACTATATTTTCGTTCAAGCTGAAATTGCTTTAATATGGTTGGTTCATCTTCTATTAACGCTGATAGCGCTTTAGCCCTTTGTTTTACATCATTCCCCAAAATATCTTTTACAACATCATTCAATTCAATTATCTCCCCAGAAGAACGCTTAAGAGCACACCAATATTTCGTTGTCGTGAAACCGAGAATAGGTCCAGAGGTTCCACCTCCCACCGCCAAGCCAGAGCTTTTAAAATAATAGACCATTATTTCACCGTCCTGAATTAATTCAGCAAATCTTAATTCCTCTGATTTTTCTTTATTAATCCGAAAAATCTGAAGTTTTGTATTTTTAACCTTTTCTAGCCCTGTTTCGATGTAAGAAGGTGCGAAAATTTTGCTTTTACTATTTTGATAAACACGAAAAACTTGGTCTGGAAAAAAATCCATCTGCGTATCTCCATCACGCCATGACAATTTACTATCCGTAACTGAAGAAATTTTCCCATATAAGCTATCTCCATTCATGAAAACAATATAATCTGTATTATTAGATTTCTTTTGAGCACAAAGTGTTTCGGAAAATATAAGTAGAGCAATAACTGCCATCATTTGGCCCAACATTAATAATTTAGCTTTTTTCATTATATAAGTCAATATCCACAAATATACAATTCATTCCAATAATTCACTTTACCACCTGCAAAACATTAAAAAACTAAACATTTAACTTAAATATCTATACGTAGCGTATTATAATTGTCTCATTGTTCATGTTTTGGACATCCGAGGCATAGGGAATATTAAGTAAAAAATTATAAATATTTAAGTTAAAATTACATATAAAATGTTCTAAACTTGGACTTCTCTATTACTAGTTTTATAACCTCATTCCTGCTCGGCAAAACGAACAGTATCGGTTTGCGAATTTGATAAACCCAATAATAGCCTCACTAAGAAGATCATACGTATGCATTTTGTTTATATAAAGCCATACCAGAATTCTACATCAAGTAAGCAGAATGAGTTACAATAGGCTTAATTCCCTTGTTCAAGTTTTAGCACTAGAAAATTATCATACAGTAAACTCAAGCTTAGTACTGCGATAACCGATATGCGGAGGATAGGCAATAGCCTGTACATGGAAATACGGAAGTATCTAAACGAAAGAAGCCCTTGACTGTTTCCAGCAAGGGCTTCCGTGTAAAAAAAGGCACCGACCTACTCTCCCACCTGTTACGGCAATACCATCGGCTCTGGCGGGCTTGACTGCTCTGTTCGGAATGGGAAGAGGTAGACACCGCCGATATAGGCACCTAAAAATCTTTATTGACATTATCATGATTGATATCATGTTATTCATGCCAAATGACATATCTATTGAAAGAGTTACGTTTCTTGTTTGTTTCAAAAATTAAAGAGGAAGACAACAGTGTCTGTCTGCTTGAGAAAGCTTCGGGCTATTAGTACCACTTGGCTTTGGTCTCTCAACCTTTACACCTA
>NZ_LZZP01000006.1:0-175746 GCF_014170215.1 Sphingobacterium sp. UME9
GTCCTGCAATATGATGTCTCCCCAACAGGCACATCTGGAATGGCAGAACCAAAAAACTCCCAAAGTGTTTCAAAGACGTAACGCTGAGTCAAAAAAGTTCCGCAGTAAAACCAGGGAAACTGTGGTCAGGGAACGGACAACTGATAATAGTAAGAAAACAGACAATGACAACTATATCCAGTAGAAAAAAATAGAATGTAAAATCTATATAGTAATCTGTTCGGTATATGTAAACCTATTTCAGTATAAGACATATGGCCTTTTGTGTCTACAGCGCTAATGCTGTCTTCGGGTTGTCTTCGTATTGTGTTCGTACCACCTTCGGATGTGGAGAGTCCTGCTACGGCTATTGATCGAAAGTTGACCAAGTAATTCCTGTTCAGGGTCTGTACGATATCTGTTCAGCACCTGTACAATATCTGTATCCCATCCGAATAAGGTACGAAGCAGGTACGAATCTTTCCCCACTATTTGATCAAAAAATTGTGAGCAGGTGCTTAACAGGCTTAGCGTATTTTGCTAAGCCTGTTCACAATTAATCGCCCATTTTCTTTACTAGAACTTTCTAAAATCCCATTCCCCGCGATAAGGGCGACTGCGCATGAGATTAGCATAGTCATTGTCGAACTGTTCTTTTTGTGGATTCCATTTTAAATCCTTTTGAAGTTCATACGCAATATTGATGGCATTGCACACTGAGCTCGTCCGGTGACCTATTTCAACATCACAGATAGGCTTACTTCTTTTTTTAATCGCATCAACCCAGTCCTGATAGTGATTATCACTATAATACAAACGACGATCAGAAGATGTCAGTTTAAGATTCGCCAAATTTTCCGGGTTCGAGCGGATAAATTCGCGGCTTACTTCAATCTTACCTTTTTCACCAATAAATTGGATCGCATTATGTACTCCCCACTGCACATGGTTTACCCGAACGCCATTGGCATAGCTAAACGAGAGTCCGCTATTGCTATTGGCTTCCTTGGGTGGATTAAACTGAACAGGGCCCGATTCATCCATGCCCAAGGCCCATTGCACGATGTCAAACATATGTGCACCCCAATCGGTGATATAACCGCCACCAAAATCACGGTAACCACGCCACCAGGCCCATTTATCGTCTTCCAAAGGTGGGCTTAATATCGGATTATAACCCCGATATGGTGAAGGTCCTACCCACATATCCCAATCGAGATAATCGGGGGCTGGCATGGAGGGAAGGTCACATTGTTTGACCGGTTCGCCCACAGAAACATTGATTTCCTTGATTTTGCCGATATAGCCATTGAGAACCAGTTCTGCTGCCTGTCTAAAATTATAGGAAGAACGCTGCATGCTACCCGTCTGAAATACACGTTTATATTTTCGGGTTGCATCAACCATCGCACGACCTTCGGCAATGGTCAATGCAAGGGGTTTCTCACAATAAATATCTTTGCCAGCTTTAGCCGCATCAACTGCAATCTGCGCATGCCAATGATCGGGCGTTGCAATGACAACAGCATCAATATCTTTCCGATCCAATAGTTCCCGATAATGATGATAGGCCTTGATCTCGGTCTGTGCTTTTGACAATTCCGTTTGTTTTTTCGCTGTCGCCGCAATAAATGCGGCCAACTTATTACGGTCTACATCACAGGCAGCCAGACTTGCAATTTCCTTGCAATGATTGAGGCCATTCATCAAGGTATAGGATTGTTTTCCGACACCAATAAATCCAAGATTGATACGATCACTTGGCGCAAGAAATCCATTGCCTCCCAACACAACGCGCGGGACAATTGTAAAAGCCAAAGAGGATACAATTCCCTTGGCTATAAATTCTCTTCTTTTCATTCTTTATGGATAGTTTATTTTTCTGCTCGTCTTTATTGGTACTTCCTCAGTCCTTGACGGCAAAATGGTTTATGTATGGATGATTTGTTCAGTTTTTCTTATAAAAAGTTTATTCTTGAATCGGCACCAAAGTAATCGAAGCAATCTCGGGCAAAGTATCGCCTTCGATGGCTGTAGCCTGCAAAATCACCTTCGTACTAGGCTCACCAATTACTTGCTGGGATACCTCAATGTTCCCCATAGCCACCTCCTTAAATTTAGCTTCTTTTTCAGCGACGAATGTCCATGGGAGCTGCTGTCCGAGTATCGAGAGCACAATTTTTCCTTGCTGCTTGCTATTCGCCAGATAATTGACGAGCACACGATACTTCCCTGGTTTTTGAATTTTGATATCCCAAAAAACTTTATCCGCAAGGTCTTTCCATTGACCGATGGCGTTCGGGCGGTTTGGATCATGGGTATGTGCACCAATAATTTTTAATCCCTTTCCTTCCTGTAATTTTGCATTATTTGCGTTCATCACGATGCGTCCATCTGCCTGTGTCTGGGTCAGGCTTTCCTCAACAATTGGTTTTCCCTGGATTTCGACAACAATAACCTTCGGTCCTTTCTTACTGTCGAAGATATCGACGGGAATTGCTGGTCTTCCGTTTTCTAAAGTAGATTTTAACTTCATTTTAGGTGAAGCTAGGGCGTAGACAGCCGTCACTTTATTTTTGATGGGCAAATTTATTTTTCCATCGGCCGGACGATCAAAAACATGCAGGTACAGCTTCCCATTTTTTTGGGTACAATACCCCCAATCCAAGGCTTGGAAAGGGCTCGCGGTGGTACCGTAAATAGATTCGCCATTGATCTTCATCCATTCCCCGATTTGCTCCATAATCCGCACCGCAGATTCAGGAATGGCTCCGTCACCATCGGGTCCGACATTTAATAGGAAATTTCCCCCTTTACTCACCGTTTCCACAAATAATTGCATGATCTTGGGAAAGCTTTTCCAATTTTGATCATGGGCGCTGTAGCCATAACTTTCATTCATGGTATGGCTTACCTCCCAGTACATACCCGGCAAACCTGTTGGTGGAATATATTTTTCGGGAGTTCCGATATCTCCGTTCTTATTTTCGAGTCCGTTCCAAAATCGATTATTGATAATAATATTGGGTTGCCATTTGATCAGATCTGTCAAAATATGCTTTGTCCCCCAGGCTTCCCCCTCATGCTGTTTGCTGCTGAAATCGGGCCACAGCATGTCCAGACGCCCGTAATTTTGTGCAAGTTCTTTAATTTGGCCATAGAGATAGGCTTTGTAACGTTCATGATCTGGCTGGTGCTTATCCACATTCGGGTTCAGCTGAAAGGCCTCATAAGAATCGGGATGTTGCCAATCCAGGAGCGAATAATAAGCTCCTACTTTCATTCCCTCCTGACGGAAAGCATCCATAATTTCGCGGTAAAGATCTCTTCCTTTCGGCGATAAATTTGCCGTACCCGTGACATCATTTTTCAAGGCATAAGGCTGTTGGCTATTGAACAGGCTAAAGCCTTCGTGGTGTCGGGAGGTCAGCACCATATACTTCATTCCCGTTTTTTTTGCAAGGCGTGCCCAGGATTGTGGATCAAAAGAACCTAAAGTAAATTTTGGTTTCAGTACTTCAGCATAGTGCTTACTGGGAATTTTCCCCCAGGTTTGTATCCATTCGGCATAATGCTGTGGATATTGTTTCCCTTCAAAAGAACCACCTGCTGCACTGTACAATCCCCAATGGATAAATAGTCCAAAACGGGCCTCTTTAAACCATTCCATGCGTTTATCTTGCGTCTCCTGCCAACCGGCAACACCTTCATAAGGTGGTGATTTGGTCTGTGAAATAGCAACATCGGTCATGCACAGCAACATTCCCACTGCTGCTGCACACTTCCACTTAAAAAATTTGATTTTCATCATGATATAGATTTATACATAAAAGTTCATTTATTCGGATTACAAGCTATCGTCGATCAGAAACCCAACGCTTGAATTTCATCTTGAATAGCATCATATGCTTTGCTTGTATCTTCTATTGGAATTCCCTTGGATAGTCCAGGTCGTTTATGACCTGTATAGGTTAGCCATGCGTCTTTCATCATCGTCTGCCTTTTCAAAACAAGCGTATATAACTGGCGAAGTTTTGGTTGACTGCGCAAATTGTCATCCCATGTGCTTCCAATAGGGAAATCAGGCATCAGGTGCTGTACAATTTCCTTTGCCATTAGCCAATGCCCCAGCTCTCCAGGGTGCACCCCATCTGCAGCCAGCTTAAACTGAGCGTCTTTCTCGATCCCAGCTTCCAAATAGCGACGCATGGGAAAATGCAGGTCTATGATTTCCCAGGACTGCATCTTGGCATAGCCGATAAGCCATTCGGCATAACGATCCAATACTTTATTGTAGCCATTGAGCCGAAGCTGCGGATCATCATGCACTGGAGGTGTCATCCATAGGATGCGTTTGACGCCCTGATCGACCAAACGTTTGTGCAGACGGATAATTCCATTTTTATAGGCTTCAAAACGGATAGCATCAAAAGGGAGGTAAATGCCGTCATTCATGCCATAACAGACGAAAACCACTTCAGGTTTGATTTTATCAAGCACATTGTCCAGTCGATCAAATAGACAGGGGCGTGGAAATTTTCCATCGGCATGATTCGGTTCACTGAGTCCAGAAACGGTCTCACTTGGTAACCCCGAATTAATAAACTCAGGTTTCCTTTTCGGATGACTGCTCAGGAATAGACTTTCGGTCATGGCGACATATTGCCCCGCGTAAGTAATACTATTGCCTAAAAAAAGTACTTTTTGTCCATCACTCAAACTAAAGTCCTTAACATGACTTTGCCCCTTTACTTGCATAGACAAAAGGCCTAAGCACAATAGCAATACAAAAAAACGAAGTTCTTTTCTACGAAATGATAAATTTAACATTGTAATATTGGATCAGTTGGACAAGTATCAAACCTTACATATCTCATTGGTTTAGGTTGATACCAATATGCGCAAAAGACTTATTAGATAACTATTGAGCGCTGTCCATAATTGATTATTTTGGTCATTAAATTAATCAATAAGCACATGAATTCAAATTAAATTACTGAAAGACAGAAGATTGTTACATTTACATCTTCTATCAGTTATTTAAGAACACTTGTTGATAACAAAAGGGCTGTCCAAAAGGCAAAAAAAAGCCTGTCCAACCAAGTCGGACAGGCTTATATTCTTAAGCAATTAAGTCTTATTGCGTATTAAATTTGGAGATACTCAGTTCTTTAAACTCCAACTTTTTATCTCCCACGATACGCAGCTTGGTTATTGGCCTGTTCGGAAAAAATAAACTGGTCATTACCGTTAGCCCCTCGTCTGCAAAAAGTTCCACAGAGCTCACATCAACATACAAACTGAAAGAAAGTGCTCCCTTATTTTGCAGCCGTTGTGCCAAAGCTGTCTTTGGAAATTCTCCATTAAAAGACACTTCACCGGACTTAGAACGATCGATATAATAGGTATTTTGGTCTTCACGATAACCAATAACCAATTCGTCACCAGATTCATTCGATAAGATGACTTTAAAAGCCTGCTGCTTCAAATCTTTGAGGTCCAAACGGTACGCTTGTGGGAGATGTTGCTCGAACGAAACTTCCTTCGTTCCACCGCCATGGTATTTTTTTAGCGGACGAAATGCGGTTTCAATTTCTTTGGGCACAGTACTCGCAACGTAGAACGACTGTCCAACTTTTCCTAAAGTTAAAACACGGGGTATGGTTGAGGAAGAACGCCATTTTGTGGTAGGAACCACATTGGCATATTGCCAGTTGCTCATCCAGCCAATCATCAGGTGCCTATCCCCTAGGTTACTCCAGGTTACGCCGGCATAGTTATCGGGTCCCCAATCCAACCACTTTATTTTAGTATCCGCTGTTCGGAACTGATGCCCATCAAAGTCACCCACAAAATATTGTGTCACCGAGCCACCGTTGGGTCCACCTGGATTGATGCTCACCAGCAAAACCCATTTTGTAGCTCCTTTGTAATCCATGGGGATAAGATCAGGGCATTCCCAGACACCGCCATGGGCCCCCACCTCTTTGCCAAACTCACTTTCCTTCTGCCATGTTTTTAAATCTTTGGAAGAATAGAAAGTAATACAATCTTTTGTAGCCAAGGTCATAATCCAACGCTGACTATGCACATGCCACATCACCTTTGGATCTCTGAAATCCCATATACCAGGGTTTGGCAATACCGGATTGCCTTTATACTTTGTCCAGGTAAGGCCCTTGTCCAAACTATAAGCCAAACTTTGATTTTGATGCAATCCTGTTTTTCGATCCTCTTCCTGATGATTGTGATGGGTAAAAATGGCGACCATAGCACCTTTTCCAAAACCTGCCGTGTTATCTTTATCGATTACAGCACTACCGGAGAAAATAGTCCCCAAACTATCGGGGTACAATGCGATCTTCTGCTCGTCCCAATGGATTAAATCTTTACTGATCGCATGGCCCCAATGCATAGGCCCCCAAACGGGTTTTTCGGGATTATGCTGAAAAAAAAGATGATAATTACCGTCCAGATAAACCAGTCCATTGGGGTCGTTCATCCAGCCCTGCTGTGGGGTAAAATGGTAAAGTGGGCGATACTTCTCTTCGGGATCTCCTTGTTTATGCTGTCCCGTCTGTGCCAGACTCGTACCAAAAACACTTAGCAGGAGCATTAAAACACCGTATTTCTTTAATCTTATCATTTTTCTTTTATTTACATTTCTAATTAGGTTATTGTCCGCTTCAATAGGCAAATATCGTCTCAATTGTTAGGAAGATTTTTCTATTTTCAACCCATTCACTTGTACTGTTCCTTGATCCGCAAAAATAGTCCAAGGGTTTTGATCCATTTTATAGATCCGGTTGGTAAAAGCAACACGGTCATTCACATATACGATACCAATCGATTTTTCAATAATAATTTTCACGTTAAAAATCCGGTTGGTCGGTACTGTAAGTGGCGTAAAATTGAGTTCTGTTTTGCTTCCGCCGCCATCGCGCGCCTCCTTGTTCATAAACAGTGCTGGCATGTTCCAACGATTGGATGAAGTCAGATCAAAAGCAATGCTATACACTTCGGTCGGATCATCACATGCGCCAAATGAAAAACCAAATTTGCTGGATTGGGAAGCATCAATCGTCATTGTCACTTTCACGGATGAAGTGTTCCGGTTAAATTGTGCATAACTTCTTCCGCCCGATTGCGCTGTCAAACTATAAGTTTTATTCGATTCGGAAACTTGACCAACATTGCTCAGTTTTTCAAAGGCGACTTCCTTATTGAATTTACTGTTTAGGGCTTCCGGAATTTTAGGATATAAACGTCCAGAAGCTCCCTGAACCAACTGGTGTGAAATTAAATTTCCAGCCCAGGACAGTTCGTTGTTATTATTTACTGTTTGCCCGGTTGAACACCATCCCGAAAGATAACGTGTCGTACCGTCGCTAGCTGTTTTGCCCGCATAGAGATAGCGTCCATCAAAGGTTTCATGATGACCTTCGCTATCCCGACAGATCGTCCAAGGGCCATCCGGAGAATCCGCAACACGATAAAATGACTTGCGATGCTCATCCCGGTTGATCCGCGAAAACAAGAGATACCATTTATTGCCCATTTTAAATAGATCCGGACATTCCAATAGTTCTGCATCTGTTTCGATTCCATATTTCTCCACTGTCCCTGTGGTCGCAACGAGCGGTTCAATCATAGACCAACTGCTTAAATCTGTCGACTGATAACGTGCCAGCGTTCCTTTTCCGTCTTTTCGTGTCGTGACTAGCATGACATAGGCATTGCGGCCTTCATCCCAATAAACCTGTGGATCACGAAAATTATTTTGATCATATCCCGCTGCAGCCTGCAGCGCCATTGCTGGTTGCTTAGTCCAATTCATTAAATCAGTTGACGTAGCCAACATAATCTTTTCCGCAGGCGTAAAAACATTGTTATGACCGGTATAGAAACAGTAATACAATGTTCCTTTTTTAATAAAACTTCCTGTTCCGATCCATTCATCCTGACTCCCCACAGCACCCGACGACAAGACTTCGGTATAGCCCTCAAATGTTCCATAGTCACTTGTCCGCGTACTATAAATCGGATGCCTGTTGGCATTTTCATACAGATAAAACAAGTAGAACTTGTTATCGTTGGCATTGTAGTAAGGCATGGGATCGCCCACAAACCCCTGCTGGGGTCTGTAGAACCTTTGATAAGGGCCCGCCTCCTGCCCCGAAATACATGCCGTAGAACTATCCACAGGCAGTATTTCCATGGGCCTATCCAGCCCTGTCGAACTCTCGTCCCCATTCTTGCAACTTGTCAACAAGCTTAGCAAGAATACTGTCGGAAGCAAATATATCTTTGGTCTCATGATTTAAATCTTTCTATTAATCCCTGATTAGCTATCATTTTTGCTTTTATAATAACTTGTTTTGTTTGTATTCGATTACTCTTTAGGTAATGCCTTCAATTCGTCCCAGTACATCCGTTGGGTAGGAAATGCCACGGGCTGTCCATTAGGATGCTCATGTGGCATTACCAGTATATTGTTAATGATCGCTTTTCTTCCGGCAGGAATCTGAAAAACCAATTCTTGCCACTCACCGACATGATCTTTCGAATAATTGGCACGCAACCAATCTTTATTCTGTTCGCCATCCGATTGAATTTCCAATTGCACATCACCAGCAACATCTTTCAATACCATCATCGAGAAACGCCCGTATTCTGCCGGATTGATCGTCACTTTATTTGCATTCCAGAGTGCTCCACCGTGCCAGCCTTCACCAGTTTTATTGTCCCGTACAAAAGACGCACAGAAGGGTGTTGCATTAATTCCAGTGGTTTTCGGATTGGGATAAGGTGAATCTACCGTACTCACCCCTAACCCGTCGAAATGTGGAACGCTGGTTTCGCCATTATAAATCATAAAGATTTGTTTGGGTTCTGTACCCAATAGGGCAGTTACCGTGTATTGGAAAGTCTGCCCCATATACGCAAGGCTGTATTTTATGGGGGAACTTAAATCTACGGGCCCACTCTGATTGGGCGTTATGCTTGCTCCAGCTGTAAATTCTATAGCAGGTGATAGGTTCTTTAGGTCTGTCCCCAGGGGTAGGTAAATTTTAATGCTTTTATTTTTCTGATCAATGATCCCTGCTTTTTCTCCGATGCGGAATGCCGTTATTTCTGCTTTGATTTCTTTGACGGTTACCTGGTAGGTATTAAATAGATTACCATTAAACACACGGTAAGTAATCGGTGTTGTGCTAGAAAATGAAAAATTCTGGGCGATGCCTGAAGCTGGAGAAACCTTTGCATTGCTGGGCAATTCAATTGTCGGAGCCACCGCCGAAAGATCTGTACCTTCAGGAACCATAACAAGAATGGTACCTTTTGCCTGATCTACTTTCCCAATGGTATTGCCGACCTTGAAAGAAAGTACATCTACATCTGCACTCAAATTGAGTGTACTCTCAGCATCACGCTTGCAGGCAGCGAGAAGCCCGATAAACAGGATGGTAATCCCTACTTTTATATAATTGTTTAATGTGTTCATTGGAATAATTGGTTATGCTAATCGTTCAACAATAAATGCCTGTTTAATAGCCTGGATTTTGTTTGTACAGATACTTACTTAATCTGATCTGTGCTTCGGGAATCGGCAGATATTCATTCCTATCTGCTGTAAAATGTGCCGAAGAATAATAAGATCGACGTGACTTTTCGGCATCATAATAGGCATTCATAGCCTGGTCCGCAATTCCCCATCGTACCAGATCAAAAAATCTTCCATTTTCCATTGCAAGCTCCAAGCGTCTTTCCCAACGTAACGCCTTCCGGGCATTTTCTTCGGTCCACACAATATTATCTCCATTTTTGTAGGTTTCGATCAGCGTTTTATCATTTGCATAGCCCGTAAGTGAGGTGCTATTTTTTGCGCGCGTACGCACTTGATTGATCAATGGCAGTGCTTCAGCCGAACGATGCAGCTCGATAAGCGCCTCTGCCCGCATCAACAGCACATCGGCAAAGCGCAATACAATTCGATTCTTTGTATTCGCATAGAAGGGTACCATGGGGACGAAACAATCACAGTCGGGATCAACATTTTCTTTTAACGAGGCATAAACAGCATACTCCGCCGGATTACGATTCCAGCTTTCTTCGTATGTTCTTTTGCTACTATACTTGTACGGTAAGCCCGGAATTGCAACTGTATGGAATAACCTCGGGTCATACTTCTCGGAGGTATTAAAGCTATTCAACGCATTATAATTATCCAGTGGTAGACCTTTACCTGTTGTGCGAAACGCATTGACAAGGCTTTGACTCGGTTTATTGAAATCACAACAGCCCACCCCCATAGGTACAGATAGCACATCAGAAAAGTTAACACGCCCAAATTTTGTCCCATCATCTTTTGAAAACTGAACTGAAAACAGCGCTTCTGTCCCATTTTCATATTTGCCCGGCAAGAAGTTAAATGCAAAGTCGGTTTCCAACGTATGGTTAGATGAAAGCACAATATCCGTATTTTGTACAACCTTTTCCAAATCTCCCGCATCGATACCCGTCACCAAATTACGTTCGGCATTGTCCTGACGGTATCCCTTATACAGGTAAGCTTTGGCGAGATAAGCCGCAGCGGCGATACGATTGGCCCGACCGACCTCCGTTTGCACAGCAGGAAGATGATCTACCGCATACTGAAAATCCGCTACAATCTTTTGCCATAGCGCATCGTTGCTTAGGGCTCTATTCGATACGGTTTCATAGCTGTCTACCGGTACATTTTCATCGATATAAGGCACATATTTGAAAAGGATCTTGAGCATAAAGTAAAAATGCCCCCTCAGAAAGCGTGCTTCACCCAGTTTTTCTTCCTTCCCGTCGAAATTGTCCATTTCCTGTATGGTCTTGATTGTTGTATTGGCACGCGAAATCGCAACGTACAACTGAAACCATAACTTATCCAACTCCGCGAAATTGGTTGTAATGTTATTTGAGACCTCAAGAAAATGAAAGGTCTGGATATCCTGTGGCCCCGATCCACCTTTATAAGCATCGTCTGACCGAACCGTACCATAGGGCCATAAGCTAAAAGGGACATCATAATGATCATTACCCAAAGCGGCATAGGTCGCTGTCAATAATCGTTCTGGCTCCTTAACCTGATCGGAGCTCAGCACACCATTGGGTGTTTGGTCCAAAAATTTGGTACATCCTGGAAGTAGTCCAGCAAGAACCATAAGTATCGCTATTTTAGTGGTTATTTTTTTCATCCGTATAAATTATTTATAAGTGTATAGCCTTATTTCTCCCCTTTTTAAAATCCAATATTTACCCCAGCTGTCCAGGTCGTTGGAATTGGATACCCCCAACCTACATTTTCAGGATCTACACCTGTAAAATTCTTTGACTTAACGGTAAATAGGTTCTGACCGGTCACATAGATCCTTAGCCGGCTCATACGCAGGCGCGAGGCTGTTGCTGTTGGCAAGGTATAGCCCAGAGACAGATTCCGGAGTTTCATATAAGATCCATTCTCGATAAAGTAATTTGACAGGCGGCCCTCGTCATTGTTGTTTGTCGTTTGTAAGGCCGGAATCGTCGACGTTGGATTTTGTGGTGTCCATGCATTCAGCAGCCGCAGGCCTTTATTGGAATTGACGTCATCAACGCTCCAGAAGTCTGTTTGTTTTTTCAGCCAGTTTTCGACATCTATCCCCTGTACCCCCTGAAAGTATGCCGATAGGTCAAACCCTTTATATTTCAGCACAATATTGAGACTATAGGAAAAATCAGGATGTGGACTACCGATCCAGGTACGGTCCATATCCGTAATCTGCTTGTCCGCATCATAGACGTTGACGTAACGTAAACGCCCTATCCCCTTACCGGTCTGATTGACGTGCGCATCCACTTCGTCCTGATTCTGAAAAATACCGTCGGTGACATAGCCATAGAATGATCCCAGCGGCCGGCCGATAATATTATCCCCCTGACGACCACCATAGGAGTTTTCTACCGCTTCGGGCAAATGTGTCACCTTGTTTTTATAGGTAGAGAACACAGCCATCACATCATAATCCAGTCCAAACGATGCTTTATTGCGATATCCGGCCGATAGGTCCAAACCTTTATTTTCCATGGAGGCACCATTCGCCCAACGGTAACCGCCCTCTCCGACCACACCGATATAGGCTGGATTGATCAACATATCTTTGGTTGCTTTGACATACCAGTCAATCGAACCATATAGACTTTGATTAAACAATGAAAAGTCCAAACCGATATTCGTCTGCGTTGTGGTTTCCCATTTCAGGTCATTGTTTTCTGTTTGGATTTTGCGATATCCCGACGGTAATTTTCCCGTTCCTGCGCCCGTGAGATCGTAGGCTGTACCATCCACGATGTTCCATGTGGGATCAGCAACACCATATTCGGGGACAAACAGCGCATAGGTAGCTAGATTACCTATCCCTTGGTTACCTGTCTGCCCCCATCCAACACGCAGCTTGAGGTCCGAAATATAGTTTTTTGTACTTGCCATAAAACGCTCGGACGAAATCCGCCACCCCGCTGTTACCGCCGGGAAAGTTGCAAAGCGGTTATTTTTACCGAAGCGGGAAGAGCCATCGTGTCGCACGGTGAAGGAAGCCAGATAGCGGTCATCATAGGAATAATTGGCCTTTCCAAAATAGGATAACAGCGAGAATCCCGTAGAGCCACCGCCTACTGCCGCTGTGCCCGTACTCACACCTGGCCACATATACTCAGGTGTCTCTATGGCAAAGGCGCCATCTCCGGCAGTATAGGCATTAAAATTGATATCATTCTGACGGTTCATTTCCATACCGGCTAGCACATCTAAGGTATGTTTATCAATCTCTTTCCGATAAGTCGCCGTATTGGACCAAGTCCACTTCATCCCATGGGACTGTTCCATATTAACCCCACTCCGGCTGCTATTCATAAATCCCGAACGATAGGATACTTCCAAATTACGTTTGTAAAAATTACTATAGTCCAAGCCGTAACTGGTGCGGACATGCAGACCTTTTATAAGCTGTAGATCGGCATAGGCATTTCCAAACAACCGCCAATAATTATATTTATTGTTCCGGTTGTCATAAAGTACACGCATGGGATTATGGCGGTCGTTCATCCCCAATGCTGGCCCACCCCATCCTATTCCATCTACTGTATGGACAGGAATAATGGGCAATGCTTTTAACGAAAGGTCAAGCACGTCGCCCGGTACCTGCACTTCACCGGTATTGTTTACCGTAAAATTCTCGCCCACCACCAAGCGTCCATCAAATAATTTATAATCGGCATTCATCCGGGCTGATATCCGTTGGAAATCCGTGTAACGGAGTGTCCCATTGTTGTGCAAATAACCTAAGGAGAAAAAGGAACTGGACTTTTCTGTACCGGAGCTTAATGTCGCATTGTAAGATTGTTGCAATCCCGGTTTTGAAACTTCCTTAAACCAATCGGTATCGGAAGCGTACATGGTATGTTCACGGTCGATATACTTGGAAACAAAAACAGTATTGAGCTGAGGTACGCCATTTGCGTCGTTATTCCATTCAAACTGATAACCAATATTATTTCCGTTGGGGTTTCCACCATTATTGATGGTGGCCTGCCACAATGCACGACCATATTGTTGGGCATCCAGCACTTTCATGCGATTATTAAAATGAGTACTGGTGGCATAGGCGTCTACTGTAAGTTTAGGGGCACCTATCTTTCCTTTTTTTGTCGTGATAACAATAACACCATTCGCTGCGCGTGAGCCATAGATACTCGCCGAAGAAGCGTCCTTTAAAACCTGAATACTTTCGATATCATTCGAATTGAGTTCATGCATTCCTCCCTGTGTGGGGGTTCCATCAATGACATACAAGGGATCCTGACTACTGTTGATGGAACTGATTCCGCGCATACGCACTGTTGCCGCTCCACTCGGACTACCATCCGAAGTTACTGTCATACCAGCTACCCTTCCTTGAAGCGCTTTCATCGGGTTATTTTCCGGAGCCTTCATCATCTCAGCAACATTAACAACACTCACTGCACCCGTCAAATCCTTCTTCCGTTCTGTTTGATATCCTGTAACAACCACTTCATCGAGCCCTTTTTCGGTAGGTGCAAGCTGAATATCGAGGAACTTTCTTCCTGCTACAGCAATCGCCTGGGAGGCATAGCCGACATAGCTTATTTCCAATGTACCCTGATTGCCCGAAGTCTGAAGGACAAATTCTCCCTTTTCATTTGTCTTGGTGGCTATTGTGGTTCCCTTCACCACTAAAGATGCCCCTACTATAGGTGCTGCTGTCCCACTATCCGTAATTCTTCCCCGGATTTCAGTCTGTTGCGCAAATGCGACAACAGAAAAAAGTGCCAAAGACGGGAGCAGCATTGCTTTCTGTCTTGTAAACATAATTGGTTATAAGTAAATGGTTAATGATTTAGATTGATTATTTGATTATGATAGCGGGTAGACTGCTTCGTAAAGAAGCAGTCTACTTACTGTTGCTTCTGAGCTCCATTGAAGATCGGATGCAACCATTGGAATCGATTGATGACTTCATCGTTATATTCAGGACAAGCCCCCCGGCTCTGTGTCACAAATCCACTTAAGGTGGCCGCAAATTCCAGTACTTCTTCCAGCTGAACACCTTCCTGCATCTGAAACCTTTTGGTCAGGAAAGCCGCCAAAAAAGAATCACCACTTCCGATGGTATCTTCTACCTGAACTTTCAAGGCGGGAAAATGATAACTGATATTGTCTTTTTTATAATGATATACCGCTCCATCTGCACCATAGGTTACAATTGCCTCCTGAACTGCAAAACGCTCCATGATCAAGTCTACACGCTGCTGATCGCTATAGGCATCCGTCGCGCCATTCCAGTCGGAAATAACATGCAGTTCCTCGGCATTCATTTTCACAAAATCAGCGTATCCCAACAGTTTATGTATTTTTTCCGGACCAAAATAAGGTGTACGCAGGTTGACATCCATCACCCGGAAGCGGGCTTTTTCCAGCAATAATAACAAGCTTTGAAAACTTACCTCATCCCGACAGGCCAGACTGCCATACACCAAAAAATCCACCGCCGCAACTGCGTCTAGAACAACATTATCCACCACTATTCTATCCCAAGCTACAGGATAAACGATATCGTAATGTACGTCGCGTTTTGCATCGATCGAAACCTCTACTGTTGAAGTTGGTAACAAGTCATCGTACTGGAAGAAATCGGTCGGGATACCCAGATCTTCACATACGTTGCGCAGCTCGTAACCATTATCGTCACGCCCTATGCGCGTTAGCATACGTGTCTTAACCCCCAATTTATTGAGGTGATAAGCCACATTCAAAGGCGCACCGCCTAATTTTTTACCTGTAGGAAGATTGTCCCAAAGAACCTCGCCAAAACAAATACCCTGTATTGATTTATCTCCGTTTTTCATATTTTCTCCTTTTTATACAAAGCTTCCGCCGAGCGCCAAAAACCAAGTAACAAATTGATTATTATATTTCCCTTTAAATTCAATGTTGACAATAGATACACACAACATGCTATCACATTGTCATTGATTAAATAACTTTCGATAGGCGTCAGTCGCGTCATAGCTACTCCGACACCCATTGGTGTAGTCTAGCTAAAGACTAATGTAAATTGATGGTATGCCCAAGATCTTCCAATGATTTCCCTTTTGTCTCCGGCATAAACTTGAGTACATAAACAAGCTGTAGCACCATAAATAGGGCAAAGATCAAAAAGGTACCACCGCCGCCGAGCATTTCCGTCAAGGCGGGGAAACAAAAAGTGATAATCGCCGCCATCACCCAATGCGTCAAGCTCCCAAATGTCTGCCCTTTGGCACGTACGTCGTTCGGAAAAATTTCCGAAATAAACACCCAAATCACTGCACCTTGCGAGAATGCGAAAAAGGCAATGAAACTCATTAGATAGATTGTGATTGCAAAACCCGTCGTTTGGTTGGTATAAAAAGCATGGGAAACGAGTGCCAATGAAACAATCAGCCCGATCGAGCCCACCAACATTAATTTTCTTCTGCCCACCTTATCGATGAAATTGATCGCCAACAACGTAAAAATAAAATTGACAACCCCTATACCTACTGTCGAAAGCAATGAACTCTGCGAGCCCAGGCCAGCCATTTCAAATACGCGGGGCGCATAATATATAATCGCGTTGATACCTGAAACTTGATTGAACAGCGCAAAACAAAAGGCCAATAAAATAGGTTTGGCATTTTCGCGAACGAAGAGTTTGCCTTCTCCTGTGGAATTGTTTTTGGACTCCTGAATTTTTGAAATCTCCAGCTCGTAACCATCCGAATTAATTTTTTTCATAATTCGTTTTGCCTCGGCCAAATTCCCCCTGTGCAGCAGCAACCATCTCGGACTTTCCGGGATGAGGAAGATCAAACAGAAGAATAACAACGACGGAAAGCACTGTACCCCCAGCATCCAGCGCCAGGACTCTTCGCCAACCTGACCGATAAAATAATTGGACAAATAGGCTATCAAAATACCTAATACAACGTTGAATTGAAAAAGCCCTACCAACTTACCCCGAGATGCTGCCGGGGAGATTTCTGATATATAGATTGGTGCCGTTACCGAAGAGACGCCAACTCCTATGCCACCCAAAAAGCGGAATAAAATAAATATCGTCCAGTCATTCGCCAGTGCACTACCAATCGCTGAAATAAAGTAAAGGGCTGCAACAGCAAATAAGGTATTTTTACGGCCTAATTTATCGGAAGGCAGTGCACCTAATGCTGCGCCGACAACTGTCCCTATCAAGGCGATGGCCATTGTCAGTCCATGCTGAAACTCACTTAAATGCCAGTGCTCCTGAACGGCCTTTTCTGCTCCCGAAATAACCGCTGTATCAAATCCAAATAAAAATCCGCCTAAAGCCACTACAAAGGACCAAGCTAATACCGTGTTTTTGTTCATGTGATGATCTATAATTGATTAATCCAAATTTAACACGTGCTTCATCTTAACTTAAATTTGGACTTCGCAAAAACATTTATTTATGTAACATTTTTCAAAAAACACTAAAACACTAAAAATCTAACACTTACACTCACTTCACTTTTCAAAACTTTCACTTTTTAAACAGAAAATTTAGAAAATGATACATTTTTGAAGGCTTCTATTTAAGTGTAAAATATACACTAACACGACCACTGTTACCCCAAAAAATCTAAATAATGTATATTCGGATATTTAAGGGGAAAAAATCATGGGAAAATATTTCATTTTTAGTGGCATATTGACCTTGCTTCTTTTTTGCGGATGTCAACCAATGGTCCGGAAGAAAAAGCAGGTCATCGCTTTTTCGCAGTGTATCGGAAACGATGCCTGGCGACAAACGATGCTCGAGGAAATGAAAAGGGAACTTTCCTTCAATCCCGATATTGACTTTCTTTATCGCGACGCACATGGCGACAATAATGTACAGATCAATCAAATTCGCGAATTAGTCAAACAGGATATCGATCTTCTGATTGTATCCCCAAATGAGGCCGAGCCACTCACGCCAATTGTAGATTCTGTATTCCAACGCAATATACCTGTCATCGTAACAGACCGTAAGACGTCCTCCGGCCAATACAATGCTTATGTGGGCGCCGACAATCTCGCCATCGGGAAACTGGCCGGTCAATATAGCAGCACGATTTTGCAAGGAAAGGGTTCGTTCGGATTAGTCACAGGGCTATCGGGCACCTCGGCTTCAATAGAGCGTGAAAAAGGCTTTATGCAGCAAATTGGATATGCCACAGCGGTTCGGGTGAGCGGCGTCATTCACGGCGGCTGGGAGAAAAATAAAGCCTATCTGGAAATGCGTAAGCATATAAACGTCATGAGCCAGAGTGATATCATCTTTACATTCAATGATCAGATGGCCATGGGGGTAAAAAAAGCATTGGACGAAGCCCAGATCAAAAAGGACATTAAGATAATTGGTGTTGATGCTCTTCCTGGTCCCGGAAATGGCCTTGAACAGATCATACAGGGCAAAATGTTTGCTTCCATACTCTATCCCACTGGCGGGGCCGAAGCCATTCGAACGGCCTTGGCTATCATCAACCACCAAAACTATCGCCGCGAGAATATACTCGCAACCTCTGTCATCGATAAAACCAACGCGGAGTTGCTTGCCCTGCAGTCGGATAAAATAAAACAACAGCAGCTCGATATTGACAAAAGACAGGAGTTCATTACGGAACAGAATAAGATTTACCAAAGCCAAAAGTCCGTTCTTAATGTATTGGTCGTTAGTTTGGTGCTAGCTGTTGTCTTTGGGGGAATTTCTATTATCGTGATCAGGAGCAACTGGGAAAAGAACAAACACCTGGAAATCCAGAATAGCGAGATTCTTGCGCAACAAAAACAGATCGTCGAAATGAACAGTCAAATTCAGCAAGCGGCAGAAATCAAAAATAATTTCTTCACCAATATCTCGCATGAATTTAAAACCCCGCTGACCCTTATCATCGCGCCTATCGAGGACCTTGAATTACGAAAAGATCTTAGCGAAGAGGTCAGAGAACAGTTGTCGCGCATCAAACGGAATGCAAAAAAACTACAACGTTTGGTCAGCGACCTCATTGATATCCATCGCATCAGTAAATCGAAGATTAAGCTACATGCGGCCATCGTTTACATTGACCCATTTATTCAGCAGGTAATAGGTAGTTTCAAACCCTTGTTTAAGAAAAACAGGATCTCCGTCAGTTATGTCAACAAAACAAGCTTGAAAGAGGTTTGGATGGACGAATACCTCATGGAACAGGTCTTATCCAATTTATTGTCCAACGCGATCAAACATACGGCGACAAGTGGCAGAATTGAAATTATATTGGAAGAAAACAATTTCAAAGACTATTTCTATCTACGTGTATTGGATAATGGCCTGGGGATTGCCCCAAGTGATATTGAGCATATTTTTGATCCTTTTTATCAGGGCGCCAGTAGTCGTAATGGCTCCGGAATCGGCCTCGCCTACACCAAACAGATCATCGAACTGCATCATGGCCAAATCACTGTGAGTAGCAAACCCGGTCATGGGTCGATATTCACCCTACGTATGCCAATTGGAAATAGTCACTACGAGCCTGCTGAACTGGCCGATTTCGACAAGGGAGAAAAACCGCTGTTTCAACAAGACGACCTATTGGAGGCAACACGAAAGGTTGTAGACAACAGTCTTTCTTTTCGATCCAACAAATCAAAAAGTATCATGGTCGTCGAAGATAATGATGAAATCAGAGATTATCTCCGCTCCCTCTTAGAAAGGGATTACAATCTTTTCCTAGCAAAAGATGTGCAACAAGCCAATGGAATGTTGAAGACACATTTTCCAGATCTAGTCATTACGGATATTATGCTTCCTGATGGTAGCGGTCTGGATATTCTAAAGGACATCAAAGCATTTTATCAGACCGCACATATTCCCGTCATCTTACTGAGTGCGCTCGCCAATGAAGATACGATGCTCGAAGGAAGTAAATTGATGGCCGATGACTATATTACTAAGCCATTCAACGCCGAATTACTGCGGACACGCATTTCAAACATCCTACAGTCACGCCATCAGCTTAAAGAAAAATACAGCAGCAATGTGGAACAGTTTGATAGCGCTCAAGCTGAACAGGTCAATGATAACGATAGACGTTTTCTGAACAATTTCTCAGCGATTGTCGAATCCAAATTATCAGACCCGCGATTGAGTGTCGATGGCATTGCCAACGAGCTTCATCTCTCCCGCGTGCAGCTCTACCGTAAAGTCAAACAGTTACTTGACTGCAGCGTCAATGATTACATTATCGAGCGAAGATTAAAGAAAGCCAAAAGCCTTATGGCTGAAGGACTAAACATCAACGAAATATTTAGCAGTGTCGGTTTTTCCTCAGCATCCTATTTCGCTTCGGCCTTTAAAAAGAAATATGGCCAGTCCCCAAGTACTTATAAAAAAGAACTTGACAAAAAATAGCCGATCAGGTGTGCATACAAATTAAAACTGTCCTTTCCGCTTGAATAAGTAAAAACTGATCAATAGAAATATGACGAGCATCAGTAAGTTGCTGTAGTCTAGCCGTGCAAAGGAATCATTCTCAGATAAGATATTCATTACCGCATTATAGGCACCTGTATAAGGGATAAAATCCGAAAAACTTTTCTGTGCGACAAGCACGGAAAAGACCAACATAAACATGCCTACTCCAATTGGGTAGATAAAGCTTCTGAACAATAGGCTCAGGGCAAGCTGAATCATGGCGATAGCCGATAGCGTAATAAAAAGTTTCAAAAACGTATAAAAGATTACGACCCTAAAATCATAATTCTGAAACCCCAGTACGGGGTAAATCAGGCTGAGCAGATAACCACTGATCAGAAATGCAGCGTAAGCAAAGAGTATTGAAAACAGTAAGGTCAGCAGGATAAAGACGGCTTTGGAAAAGAAAATATTCGATTTACTGATGGGTAGGGTAAAGAGTATTTTATAATTGTTATTCTTATACTCGACATCACAACAGGCATAGACGAACAGAGCGACAAGGATGGGATAGAGCAGGTAAAAAAACTGAAAAACATATCGGCCAAGCAGAAGTTTCCAAGGGTTAGGAACCGCCACTGCCCCTCCTGAATCTATAACATCATAAATAATATAACCGGCAATCGCAAAAACGAGCACCATAGGGACGATTAGTACCCCAAAAATCTCCCTATTGCGTAGGAGTTTGTACTTTTCCGACAAGAAAGCGGTATAGCATGTATTAGCCATTTACACGAGCGATTAGGTTTATAAAAATTTGTTCAAGATCAGCACTACGGGATTCCAATCCATAAATATCAATCTGCTTTTCGACCAAAGATTTGATCATAAGACCAAATTGCAGATCATCGCCGATAGTGACGGCAACGCTTTCTCCATCGATTTTAACACCAGAAAACCCGCTATTTCGCAAAACCGAAGCCGTTGCTTCGGGGCTGGCTGTACGTAGGTACACCTCTCGGTCAACCTGTCCCAGCAACTCCTGTTTGGTTCCCTGGAAAATCATTTTCCCCCCTTCAATGATACCAATATGTGTCGCTATTTTTTCAAGCTCACTCAAAATATGACTCGAAAGAAAGATCGTTTTTCCCTGTTCGTTGAGATGACAAAACAAATTGCGCATTTCGACAATTCCCTGTGGATCGAGACCATTTAATGGTTCGTCCAGGATAAGCAATTGCGGATCATGAAAAATCGCCATCGCTATTCCCAGCCGCTGTTTCATCCCCATGGACAGGGCACTGGCTTTTTTCTTCTTTTCCCGATGAAGATCTACCATTTCCAATACTTCATCAATGCGTTTGTTGCCTTTTTTGTGAATGATATCCAAGTACTTTAAATTTTCAAAAACGGTCAATTTCGTATAATAGCATGGGGCCTCAATCAAGTTCCCAACATTGGCATAAACACCTGTGGGATGTGCCTTTAGACTATTTCCCTGAATAAAAATCGTATCTGCCTGATCCTCCAAAAGACCTAAAAGCAATTTGATTGTTGTGGATTTTCCCGCCCCATTTCGGCCGAGATATCCATAAATACTCCTGTCTGGGACTTGTAGGCTAATATTATCCAAGATTGTTTTTGCGCCTATTTTAAAGCTAAGTTGTTGTGTTAAGATACTTTCCATGCTGTTAGCGGTAAATTGGATCTTTATTGATATCGATATAGAAAATGCCATCGATAAACTCGTGCCATTTTCTTTCTTCATCAATCCCCTGATTAATGACTGAACTAAAACGCTGTTTTAACATGCTATTGTTGGGCAACTGACGAAGATCCAAAAAGAAATAGGGTGATTTAGTGGCATGAAATACATTTTCCACGGCCAACTTACCCACTCTATCGACAACACGGCCAGTTTTATCGTATCGTCCATAGGAAGTAAAATCCAGGCTATACGCTTGAGCGCCGTATTTACGTTTTAGATAAGTCCCGAGGGGCCGATAATCTTTATTGTATGGCGCAGAAAAGCTATGGATATTGGCACACCAGACGATAATCTTTTTGCCGGCGTAAAGCGAATCGATCTGATAGGTTAGATTTTCCGCCATCAGTGAATCTCTAAAATGCATGCTCTGCATCGACCCAGTTTTATAGCGCCAAGATTTGTCAAAGTTGTTTTTCATATCAGACAGATATCGGCTATAGATCAGATGCTCCGAGTCTTTTATCCCGCTGCGGATCCTACGGTTCAACTCATCCAGTTCTGCCAGGAACTGTTTTTTTTCGTTCGCATTGAGCCGTTTACTGGCAAAAGGTTCATAAGTTAGATACTCCAGCCTGTTGCTATTTTTTTTCAATAACGGATATTTGGTCGAATCTATCCCATTTTTAAGCAGAAAATCTTCCAATAATTTTGTTCGTTTATTTGATAATCCGCTGCCTGAAAATTGGATATCAAATCCGCCGAGGATCATTGGACGATCTGTTGATTTTGTTTTTTTATAATACGTTAAGAGGGGCTGATTTTCCTGATTTTGCCACCAGAAGTCAAATAGTCCGGTACCACCGATCGCTTTTTCCTGCGACTTATCCATCAGGGTGTCCATCTGTGCATTCATCATCCACATATCATACTGCCCTGCCTCATATAAAACAACATCATAATCCAGATGTTCGTGGAGATAACGGATGATCCTGGCTTTCGCTTTAAAAGTTTCGCCATCATTGTGCATCATTTCGCCCAACATCAGGATTCTGTTGTTTTTTAGCATAGTATCAAAAAAACTTAAATCCGAAAAATTACTATCGGTCATTAAGATACTTTTGACGTCTTGTTTATGACGATTTACTTCGGTTAATACTATCGTAGCGTTGGCTACGGGCATATCATCATAAACAAGTTTATTAAACGATAGGATTAGGACAATCGTTACCGCAAGTGCGCATAGAACACTTCTCATTTATCTTAGTTTATATAATTCATAATTGATCTATCTACTGCGTATCACACTAAAGTAGGATATATTTTAATATAAGATGATCATTTTTTCTTTTTCCACAAAAAATTACACAAAAAAATTAGAAATATAACATGACAATAAAAAGGCGGTTAAGTGAGTATATCACTTAACCGCCTTGCTTGCTTGCTTGCTTCGTAAAAAATATAGCAGGAGAAAATTAATATCCTACATTTTGTTTCAACGTTCCTTTACTATTGTCGATCACAGCTTGTGGAATTGGCCACAATTCATTTTTTCCAGCTTTGAACGATCTATTTTCAGAGAAAAAACGATCAGTTAACGAAGTATAAGTTACCTTGCCTGTTTTAGGGTCCACCGTACCTTTGGACAGCGCGCCATTTACAGGACCGTTCATTACGTCTTTGGCTATTCCCCAACGAATAATATCAAAGCGACGGCGTCCTTCTCCTGCGAATTCTACACGGAGCTCACGACGTACCAATTCACGCAATTTGCTCTGGCCACTGTATACGGATTTGTCTACTTTTGGCATCTTAGCGCGCTGGCGAACTAGATCGATATTATCATATACAGTATTATCGATAATCCCCAATTCAATCTTTGATTCCGCATTTAACAAAAGCATTTCGGCATAACGCATCACAATAATGTTGGTACCTACGTTCCAAATGTTATCATAACTGCTCGGATTTTGGATATATTTTTTATAGTTGTAAGCTGTGCTAGATGCATTATCTGGACCAGATGGATAATCTTCCGATTTCGGATTTAATGGATCGAAATATTTACCGTTGTACAGTGCTCCTGGGTAAACAATTGTTGCGCCCAGGCGTGGGTCTCTTTTTTCATATGGACTGGCAGGGTCATAAGATTTCGACTCGCCAATAGTCTGCCCATCAGCAGTTTCGTAAGCATCTACCAGACTCTGTGTTGGTACAATAGAACCCCATCCCCCCATCGAATTGGGCAACATAATACCAAGCAAAGTATAACCTTGATTATTAGCCACATACTCGATATTCATCATGACCTCACTGTTATTTTCATTTGCCTCTTCAAACAGGGTCGCATAATCATCGAATAATTTATAATTAGCCGAAGAAATGATCTCCTGTGTTGTATTGATGACATCCTGATATTTCTTTTCAAAAGCATAACAACGGGCCAATAAACCAAGGGCAGCACCTTTAGACATCCGCATTCCTCCTGTTGCATAAGACAAATCTGCAGCCGCTTCTTTCAATTCTTTTTCCACAAATTCCAATACTTCTTTTTGCGTACTTGCAGGAACAAAAGATTCTTCAGGCTTTAAGGTTTTAGTAATAATTGGTACACCGCCAAATAAGGTTGCCATATCAAAATATTTATACGCTCGAATAACACGTACCTCTGCAATTAGTCGCTTTCTCTTTTCGGTTGCCAAAGGAGCTTTATCAATGTTTTCCAAAATATAATTGGCACGACGGATATGCTCGTACGTATAGCGTGCCTCTGCATTTCCAGAGTTTGTCGGTGTTGCCGTGCCATTTCCTAAAGCCTGGAATCCTTCCCAAGGGAAATCACTATTGGAGTTATCCGAAGTACAGTCCATGTAAAAGATCTGTGTACCGTCCTCCCAAGCAGACCCTTCGGCCAATTTTCCGTCACTTCCGCGCGTACCACTGTAAAGTCCAGCCACAACAAAGTCAGCCTCCGCCTCAGTCTTCCAAAAATTATCGGCATTATAAGCATCCAACGGTTCCTGATCGAGTTTTTGACAAGAGAACAATAAGGTGGCTACGCTCAATGCGATCGTTATATTTCTAAGTTTCATGATTTTCAATTAAAAGTTTACGTTAAGACCAAACACATTTGTTTTCACCTGTGGGTAGTAATTACCTCTAGAATCCGCTGGCGCCTCCGGATCAAATCCTTTAGCAAAACCGGTAAAAGTCAAGAGATTTTGGCCACTATAGTATATTTTGGCTCCCTTAATACCGATTCTATCCGTAAACGTTTTTGGTAAGGTATAACCGAAGGTGATATTCTTCAAGCGGACATAACTTGCATTCTGGATCCAAAAATCGGAAGGAGTGCCTGAAGGACTATTTTGTGACCAACTGGTCAATGCCCTCGGCATAGATCCGTTTGGATTGGTCTCTGCATTGAAACGATCTGCAAAAATGGTTGTCGGTTTATCCGATCCCGAGATCCCGCCAATGGCTTCACCCCAAAGATAGCCCTGTACTTTAGCCGCACCTTGGAAGAATAGGCTCAGATCAAAGTTTTTATAACTCATATTGGAGGTCAGACCAAAGATAAATTTTGGATCGGGCGAACCTAGATATACACGGTCATTTCCATCTATTTTTTTATCGCCATTCTGATCTTTATAGATAATATCACCAGCACCTACAGTTCCGTTTACACCTTGAATGCCACTGTTTTTATATTCTTCGTCCGAACGATAGATTCCTGCTGTTTCGTAGCCATAAAACGAACGGATTGGTCGGCCCTGCTCATAGATATAAAAAGTTCCATTGACCTGAGGTTCATCGCTAGCCCATTTTTTGATCTGGTTGTTGATATAAGAACCATTTGCGGCAATACTATATTTGAAATCTCCGATGCTATTTTGATAGTTTACTTGTAGCTCTACCCCATTATTTTGAACCTTTCCAGCATTTTTAAAAGGGGCAGGTAAACCATATAGGTTTGAAACGGGCAATTTCAACAAGACGCCATCCGTTCTTCGGTCAAAATATTCAAATACAAAGCCTAAATTATTTTTGAAATTTAAATCAAGACCAATATTCGTACTGGTTGTTGCTTCCCATCGTAAAAGTGGATTTCCCGCGTCAACAATTGCCCCTCCGGAACTAATTTTAGTCCCCTCGAAAGGATAATTATAACCGGGTGTAATTGTAAATAGGCCTGGATAATAAGCGTCGGAAGAAGGATATGAATTGTCTGATGTTGCCGCTAATTGTTGGTTTCCTAGTTTACCCCAACCGCCTCTTAATTTCAATTCTGAGATTACATCGGACAAAGAAGATTCTTTAAAGAAATCTTCCTGAGAAATACGCCAGCCGGCTGAGAACGACGGGAATGTACTCCAACGATTGCTTCCCAAGAATCGCGATGTCCCATCACGTCTCACATTGGCTTCCAAAAGGTACCTATCCGCAAATGCATAATTGATACGGCCAAAGAAAGAGCGTAAAATTAGCTTTTTTGCGCCTCCGTCGACTTTCATTCCATCTTTACTGCCCAAATTTAATTCCGGAAAGTCATGATTCAAGAAACCTTGTGCATAAGCACTGGAGTAATCTGCACGGAATGTTTCATCCATAAAACCACCTAAAACATTGATCTGATGGTTACCAATCTTTTTGTCATAGGTCAACAAGGTTTGAAAAGTCAATCGTTCGGATTGGAAGTTATAAACAGTCAAATTATTCACCCCTTGCTTAGGTCCCAAATCACCATTTGGCGCGTAGTATTGGATGTCTTTGACAAATTTGGAAGACATATTGTCGATCGGTTGAAAGCCTACAACCTGCTTGATCTTCAGTCCATCCATAATCTGAAATTCACCGGAGAAATTGACCTGAGTATGTTTATAGGTCATATTATCCTTGGCTTCGAGATCCATCCAAGCAATTGGGTTACCATCGCTACCACGACCATATACACCATTACTGTATTTATAAGGAATAAAACTAGGAATACGGTTTACCTGTCTAAAGATCTGCGCCATATCACCGGTATAAGGGTTTACGGGTTCGGTGATGCGTTGGTAATTATATGCCAGTCCTAAATCAAATCGAAGTCTTGAAGATACTTTTGCACCAACATTTGTGCGTAAATTATAACGGTCAGAGCTCGCTACCTTGATAACGCCTTTTTGTCCTAAGTAGCCTCCCGAAGCCATATATTGCACATCTTCTGTTCCACCTGTGACCTGCAAATTATGTGATTGTTGAAAGCCCGATCCCTTGTAGAGCAGTCCTAACCAATCCGTATTGGGATGACCGTCCGGATCAGATCCATTTTTGAAAAGTTCAAGATCCTGCTGGGAAAAACGCTGTGTCTTCCCTTCATTTTTAAGGGCCTCATTTAAGATAACAGCATGGTCATAAGAGTTCATATACTCCGGTAGACGTGTTGGATCCTGAATACCGGCATAGCCTGTATAATTCAATTGCGGCTTGCCACTACCGCCCTTTTTGGTCGTAATCAAGATAACCCCGTTTGCAGCCTTAGAGCCATAAATTGCTGCACTAGGTCCGTCTTTCAATACCGAAACACTTTCAATATCGTTGGGGTTGATATTATTCATCGAGCTTTCTATTCCATCGACAATAACAAGTGGATTCGCATTATTGATGGTACCCAGCCCACGAATACGGATCGTACCGTTGTCTTTACCAGGCTGTCCTGAATTTTGGGTAATCGTTACACCCGAAAATTTACCCTGGATCGCAGAAGATACATTGGTAACCGGACGATCCTGTAGATCTTTTGACGTGATCGCTTGTACCGCACCGGTTAAATTTACCTTCTTTTGTTTAGCAAATCCCACAACGACCACTTCCTCCAAAGCCTCATTATTACTTTCCAGCTGAATTGATAGGGTCGTTCCTGTAACTGTCACTTCTTTGGTTTTGTAGCCAACGCTACTAACAAGCAAAATATCACCCGCTTTAGCTCGAATTGCAAATGTTCCCTTTGCATCTGTAGATGTGGATACCGATGTCCCTTTGACCGAAACAGTCGCAGCCGCAAGAGGACCATCTTCTGCAGTTACTTTCCCGGTAACTTGGTTCTGAGTGGCCTCGTTTGCTGTATGTTTAAATGCAATCGGCATTTCTGCGGCCCACAAATTTTGCGAAGACGCAACAAGAAGAGCAATAGCAAGCAGGCTTACCTTTTGGTTACTTGTAAATTTTGAAATCATAATTAAATAGTTAGTAAAATTGAGTCTGTCAGTTTAGTATTAGATTGACTGGTTCAGCCCATTAAATTAGAGGGATATTTTATGGGAACAAAACAACGGTGTCACGAAATCGATTGCGCAAATAACGCAATCGATTGACTTTTATTTATTGAAATTCACTTTGTCACTTTTTTAGTATAAAAAACAATGCAACCGGCTGCATCCAAGCTGAAACGCTGTTGTTATATTAAAAACAAATACTTATATGTTCCATTAATACTTTATTAATGGACTATTAATTGGGTTAATCGATATTTAGTGGCATAACTTAATTATAAATCGATATGATAGCTAAAACGCTCAAATTCCATCTTCTTGGCATCTGTCTACTTTTTTCGGTAGGCTTACTATTCGCACAAAAACAATACGACTCGTATAGCGGCCTTGTTATGGCCGGCTACCAAGGCTGGTTCAATAGTCCTACGGATGGTGCAGACCGCGGATGGTACCATTACCGTGGAAAAAACGGATTCCAACCCGGTTCTACAAATATCGATTTTTGGCCCGACGTCAGCGCCTATCAAATAACCTATGACAGTCCTTTTATGACAAAAGATGGAAAGCCCGCTAAACTCTATAGCGCACATGACTATTCTTCCGTCAACCTTCATTTTAAATGGATGCAACAATACGGAATCGATGGTGTATTTATGCAACGATTCGTGGGTGAGATCGCTAACCCCAGTGGTCGCAACCACTTCAACACAGTGTTGACTTCGGCTATTCGTTCAGCCAATGAATTTGACCGCGCAATCTGCGTGATGTACGACCTTAGTGGCATTAAAGATGGTGACGACAAAATCTTAATGGACGATGTAGCCGCCCTTGAAAAAGAATGGAACCTCAAAAAGCGTGATCGCGCCAAAACCTATCTTTTTCATCATGGCAAACCACTGATTGCCGTTTGGGGTATCGGATTTAACGACGGTCGCAAATATAATCTCAAAACAGCCGAACGTATTGTCAATTACCTCAAACAAAACGGCTATAGCGTGCTTCTTGGCGTACCGACTTATTGGCGTGAATTACGCCAGGATACTGAATCCGATCCATTTTTGCATGAACTCATCAAAAAATCAGATATCATTATGCCTTGGTTTGTTGGTCGATATAATCAGGCCGGATTCGATCAGTTCAAATCCCTGATCAAAGATGATATGGACTGGTGCAAACAACATCAAATCGATTATGCTCCACTTTGCTTCCCTGGATTCTCCTGGACTAACATGACTGGGAGTTCACGTGCCTTCGTCCCTCGTGATTCCGGAAATTTCTTATGGAAACAATTACAGTATAACCTTTCAATTGGTGCCCAAATGCTCTACATCGCCATGTTTGATGAAGTCGATGAAGGTACCGCCATATTCAAGACACTGCATCAAAAAGATGTCCCACTTAATGGAACAGGCTCATTTGTCGGTATTGAAGATAATCTTCCAAATGATCATTATCTTTGGTTAACCGGACAGGCAAGCAAATACCTAAAAACCAAAACCTCAGTCCCCGTAAAACAACCAAAAAGAAACTAAAAGATGAAAATAAAAACGCTCCTATACTGCGCACTGCTACTGATGGGCAACACAACAATTAAGGCACAGCAGTCTACTAAAATAATAGATGCCCCAGCTAGTCAGCGGCAACATAAGATCACGCAATTCTGGACAGACCGCACACAGATTCAATCGGCAGCAAGTCTTTCGGCAGGCCCTTTAACGTTATGCTATGCACGCCCCGCAGGAGTTTGGGAGGAAGCTCTACCGCTCGGTAACGGTCAGCTCGGTGCTATGGTTTTTGGTGGTGTCGCCGATGAACGCGTCCAACTGAACGAAAGTACGCTTTGGGCCGGTCATCCGCAGGATCCCAATAATCCCAAGGGGAAAATGTATCTGCCCCGCATACAACAACTTCTTTTTGAAGGTAAAAATAAAGAAGCAATCGACCTTGCAGACACAACTTTGATGGGCTTACCCAAAAACATCAAACCCTATCAGTCGCTTGGCGAACTATGGTTTGATATGCCCCATCTTAAAGCTGAACAGTATATGCGCTCGCTTGATCTTGAGCGTGCATTGCAACAAACAAGCTACGTGTATAATGGTGTCAAGTTCTTTCGCGAGTCATTCATTTCAGCTCCTGCCAACGCGATGGTCATCCATTATACAGCAAACAAGAAACAGGCACTCGATCTAAACTTCACCTGGAAAAGAGCCCAGGATTTCAGTTGCACCGCTGATCCGACAGATCCCACACAATTGCTACTTCAGGGGCAGATTGGCCAATCTGCTCATGCCAATGAGCGCGGAACAACGTTTGCCGCAATTGCAAAAGTAATCCTTAAAGGCGGTAAACTTATCAATGCCGACGGCCGCATAGCGATTACCGGAGCAGATGAGATTACCATCATCGTCACCGCTGCTACGGATTATCCCGGATTGAAACAAATCGCCTATCCACAAACCCCGGTGGATATTGATCCACTTGCAAGCTGCCGCAAGGTAATCAGTAGCCTGAACAAACAGCATTATCAACAGTTAAAACAGGCTCATATAGAAGATTACCAACAGTATTTTAATCGGGTCAAGTTGAATCTTCCAGATCCAGAACAAGATAAACTCGCAAAACTACCCACCGATTCACTCATTCGGTTGACAAAAGAATTGCAAAAGGTACCTAATACCTTAGTCAACAAATTCTTTCAGTTTGGTCGTTACCTTTTAATTAGCAGCTCCCGTCCAGGACATATGCCGGCAAATTTGCAGGGCTTATGGGCTTGGCAGATGGATCCACCTTGGAATGCTGATTTTCATACCAATATTAATTTGCAAATGAACTATTGGCCTGCCGAGGTAACCAATCTTTCTGAATTGCATAAACCCCTATTTGACCTGACCAAGGCATTAATCCCTTTTGGTGAGCGTACCGCAAGCAAGCTCTATGGAGCCAAAGGCTGGGTGGTACATCATCTCACCGATGCCTGGGGCTACACAGCTCCAGCCGACGGCGTACAGGGCATTTGGCCCATGGGATCGGCCTGGATGGCGCAGCACCCCTGGGAACATTATAACTATACTGGCGACCGAGAATTTTTAAAAGTCCAGGCTTATCCTATTATGAAAGGGGCGGCTGAATTTATTTTGGATTTTATGGTCAAAATCCCCCAAGGTAAATCATTTGCCGGTTATTGGACCACCAACCCTTCACATTCCCCTGAGAATAGTTTTATCCTACCATCGGGTGAAGTTTCCAGTTTTACCTACGGTGCCACCATGGATACACAGATTATCCGCGACCTCCTGCAAAATTGTGTTGAAGCCACAAAGCTCTTAGATTGCGATCCTGATTTCAGACAACGCTGTCAAGCTGCCTTAACCAAACTTATTCCAACACAAATCAGCAAAGAAACAGGCCGCATTATGGAATGGATCGAAGATTATAAAGAGACTGAGGTAAATCACAGGCATACGTCACATTTATTTGGTTTGCATCCGAGCAACCAGATTTCAATCGTTAATACGCCCGAACTAGCCGAAGCTGCAAAAAAGACGCTATTAAGTCGGGGCGATCATGGTACAGGTTGGAGTCTGGCCTGGAAAATCAATATGTGGAATAGATTGCACGATGGAGAACATGCCTACCGCTTATTGTATAACCTGATCAGTGATAAGACACTGCCCAATCTGTTCGATAATCACCCACCCTTCCAGATTGACGGGAACTTTGGCGCGACCGCAGCGATTGCCGAAATGCTGCTGCAAAGCCAGGTCAGGGACAAAAACAACAATTACCTCATCGAGCTGCTACCCGCTTTAAGCCACAACATGGATCAGGGAAGCGTAACCGGACTTAAAGCAAGAGGAAATCGTACGGTGAATATACAGTGGGAAAACGGTAAGCTTAAGAAAGCCGAAATCCTACCTAGCAGTAATGATCCGGTCTGTATCAGCTATGCAGGTAAACAGATCGAACGGAATGGAACAAAAGGTACAGCAGTCTTGATTACCCCCGATATGTTTCAATAAGGGAGTGTTCATCCATATTTGAGCTGCTTATCAAAGTTTTGGTTATTCGATTTAAAGCAAGGCGAATATCCTACCGCGTATAGACAATAGGACAACGCTATCCATAAACAAAAGCGCTGTTGATCGATGATCAACAGCGCTTTTTACTTTTTTTACTTTCTGGCATACACATGCTGGTAAGCAAGCTTTGTTAGTTTCCCCAATTTCGATTTGCGCTATCCCCCATCACAAATTCCAATGTGCCACCTTTCAGCACATCGGCATGGGTCAATTGTGGAACGTTCAGCGGCTGCCCGTTTAATTTCGCCGATTGAATGTATTTGTTTTTTGCAGATGCATTCTTGCCGATAATTACAAAAGACTTGCCATTAGGAAGCTGTATGCTCACTTTCTGAAAAAATGGAGATCCGATGCTGTAGGAAGTCAGACCTGGTGTTACAGGATAGAAGCCCATTTGGGAAAAGACCACAAAAGCTGACATCCCCCCACCGTCTTCATCGCCCGGTACCCCCATTAGATCATTTCTAAACCACTCACCGATCAGTTTATGTATCCGTTTCTGTGTCATCCAAGGTTGTCCGGCGTAATTGTAGAGATAAGGAATATGCAAAGCCGGCTCGTTCGCCATAGAAAATTGTCCAACATTACCTGTATGATCGGGAAGCTGCGCATAAAAATCAAATTTCGACCGACCCAAAGGCTGCTGAAACATCTCATCGAGGTACTTGACAAACAATTCATTTCCCCCCATCAATTTGATCAGATCCGGAATGTTGTGTTGTACATCCCAGCGATAGATCCAGGCATTGTTTTCACCATAATACTCCCGTGCTCCCTGTCCGCCAGAAAACACATAATCAAAAGGCATGATAAAATTTCCCTTGTCATCTTTGGGATGAAAAAATTTGGTCTGTTCGTTGAAAAGATTTCTATAATTAAAAGATTGCTTCATAAAGAGATCATAATCAGCCTGAATACCCAATTCTTGAGCAAGCTGTGCCAAGCACCATAAGTCGTAAGAGGTACCCAAGGTTACAGCGACAGGTTGTCTCCGTTCAAAACCGTTTACTTCTGGTATCGTTTCTTTTTCACCTGGGTACAATGCTGGAATATAGCCTTTCTCCTTAAAAAATTCGTCTAATTTCCCCGCGGCTTTACCCGACCAAGGAGCCAGCGTCTTTTCTGTAATCGCACCTTTTGCTGCCAGATAGGCTTTCTTGACATCAAAATTACGCACGCCTTTGCGGTAAGCATCCAACAAAGTTGCTACACCATGATTGGAATTCATCCGTCTACTATCGCCGGTAATCTCAGGAAAAGTAGGCAACCAAGGCTGCTCCATTTGTTCAGACATCCGGACAAAAGAATTGAGGATCAAGGATTCTGTGCCAGGCTCTAATAGTACCCGCAATGGATGATGTGCACGGTAGGAGTCCCAGATCCAGTCATCGGTAAAAAAAGGTTTGCCCTCGTCCTGATGTACCTTACCGTCGAACGCACTATAATAACGTCCATCCTCAGAAATATTGACTGGCCGTTCGTAGGTGCGGTATAAGGAGGTATAAAACACATGTTTATTGGACTCATTGTCGCCTTCCACCGCAATTTTACCTAAAGCATCGTTCCATATTTTACGCCCTTTTTCAGCTAGCTTCTTTTGGTCAAAATCGCTGATTTCACGTTTTAAATTGGCTTTTGCTTGTGCGACATCGATAAATGAAACACCATATTTCATGCGCAAGCTAGTCCCTGCCTGATTAAACTCCAATATCATACACGAATTCTTACCGGCAGTTTCTGTTGCATTTTCCAGTTGTTGGCCTTGCAGTCGCTTTACCGCAACAGGCTTGGATTCGGGAATAGCATAAATATACACGTGCGTACCATTACCAATATCCTGTGTACCCGAAAGTCCCTGTCCATCCCATTGAAGTTTCCCTTCCTGTGAGTTGAACTGAAGGTATTTTGTCGAAGTTGTCGGAAACGTAAAGGTATACATCCCCGACTGATGCGACAGCGCATAGTCTACCTGAATATTCTCTTGATCCAATAGCACCGAATAGGCATACGGATGTATTTCCTCCTGATCGTAACTATACAGTTGTACCGGTTTCAAACTGCCCGGCAATTTCACCATGGGACTAAGATTGAAAGCCGATTTTCCACGATGGCTGGTAACGATAAGCGGCAGACCAAACAGACGGTCCGACGTATAGTCTCCCCGCTCAGGATAAACGCGCAAAAGGCTGTTTGGCAAGTGAACCGTTGGGTAGGTTGGCACCAATAAATGGCTGATGTTTCCCATATAAGGATTGACATAGTCAACATAATCTTTCGTCATTTTAGCTTGGGAAAAACCTTTTAGCATACTGACCGAAAGAAGAGAACAGCAACATATTGTGCGTAACAATGTATTGGTTTTACGTTTGATATTCTTCGTTAGCATTTTAAACAATTAAGTGTTCGATGGTTTAAGGGCGAAACAGTTGTTCCGCCCCTAAAGTTAATTTTTTTTGGCAACATATCGTCTTCGTGTCCATCGATTATTTGGGACCTGTCAATAAGCCAGTCTGCTTTACCTTCTTGATACTGCCGTCCTTATTGTACTCCAAGCGGTCTACGCAGATGGAACGAAGCCAATCGTTGAATTCGCCATTTTTTTGTGACAATTCACTGTTATGGTAAAAAGCGTACCATTTACCTTTAAACTTGACAATGGAGCCATGGTTTGTATAGCTATTCGTCGGATCCATATAGATGCCCATTGATTTCCATGGTCCCATTGGGCTATCACTTACCGCATAGCGCATGCGGTTATCTCCTTTTACTCCATCTTTCCAGTTCTCATCGTGATTGTCAGAATAGGACAGATAATATTTCCCATTATACTTGTGTACCCATGAAGCTTCGTGAAAATCTTCCAAACCTTCCATCTTTTGCAATTCACCATCAATCTCCATCATATTGTCTTTGAGCTTACCCGCTTTACAGACACCACCGCCCCCCTGATAAAAATAGGCCTGTCCATTATCATCGATAAAGATATGCGGATCAATAAGTGCTTCGGCACCCTTTACATAGCCCTGTACCACAAAATCTTTTGCTGGTGATTTACTCGTAGCTACACCAATTTTCCAGGTCTTATTCCACTCGGTACCACTTGGGTGTGGAAAATAAAAATAATAAGTACCATTTTTATAGACACAATCCGGAGCCCACATAAATCCACCTTCTTTTCTACCCCAAGGGACTTGTGAGGCGCGTAATATTTCGCCATGATCGGTCCATGTTTTCATATCCGCAGTAGAAAACACATGATACTGATCCATCAGATCGCAACCTTGAGGCGGAGCAATATCATGTGAAGCGTACACATACAGGCGGCCATCGGCCCATACCCGTGCCGAAGGGTCTGCGGTATACATATGTTTGATAAATGGATTATCTTGCGCCTGCAAGTGTGTGGCAAAAAATAATGTCATGCCCAATAGGCATCTGGAACCTGCTTTAATAAATTGTTTCATCCGAATAATTATTTAGTATTGAGTAGTAGTAGCGGGCACCAAGTCCCGCTCATTGTTTAGATTCTTTACTTAAGGTACTTTAATAACCTCCACTTCCGAATAATTGAATTTTTCGTAAGTGTCGCGCACCTTTGCACCCATCCGTACATAATAGGTGTACCCTGATTTCAATGGAATATCCTTGATCGTGTAAGTTTCCTTTCCTTCTCCGGTCTGCATATTGCCGATATTTTCCCAGTTTTGATTGATCAATGCGCGATATTCATCCTTATAATACGCATCAATACGGTTGCCAGCCCCACAGTATGGTGTCAGACTCAGGAATGGGCGAACCTCAATCACTTGCGGCAATCCACCCGTAATAGGTGCGGCAAGCGTACAGGAGATTTCCAATTTATTTTCCGCTTTTAAGGTCCACTTCACATTTTTGATCTGTAGGTAGGGCGTCACCTCAAAGTTTTGCTCTGCATTAGCACCCAGTTGGTAACCTTCGATCTTCTGTGCTGGCCAAAATGCACCGCCATAGGGCTGGAGGGTATACGTTGCCTGAAAGAGTTTTGTATGATTATACGATCCGTCCTGCTTGACGGCAATATCCTGCGGTGCGGGATTGTCACTCCAACTGGTTTCTAGCAAACGGATGCTAAATTCGCCCTGTCCGGTCAGGAAGGGTTTATTCGTTACCTTATCAATGACCTGCCCTTTCATACTCGCATTCGGGCCATCGTAATTATCTGTTTTCGAACAGGCATTTAAAAATAACAAGCCTGTCAATGCTGTAAATAAATATATCGTTCTCATTTCCGCTCGATTAGTAAATAGGGTTCTGTGGATATAGATTAGGGTTTTTGTTCAGTTCTCCACCCGGAATAGGTTCATAATACCATTTCTTTTCAAAGTTGAACGTCTTATTCCAAGGTTCCTTTTCGCGAATAAAAATAAAGGAGTTGATCCGTTCGCCGCCCGGAGCGTATTTCAGTTCATCCAATACAAGGTAAGGCATCAGCGAATTGGGTACAAAGTTGTTGAGCTCCACATCTGCAATGCGCCATCTCCGCATATCCCACCAATGGTGATTTTCAAAGCAAAGTTCACGTTCGCGCTCCTCGCGTATAAATTGCAGATTTCCATCCAAGGGATAACCATATTTACCGGAGAGGTTTGCCGAAGCAGCTGTGTAGAGATAAGGCTTGGCACCAGCACGATTACGGATCTGCGCGATGTATTGAAAAGCTTCCTGTTTAAGTGCTTCATCATTTTTGATCAGGCCAAGTTCATAAGCAGCTTCTGCCTTATTCAAAAGTATCTCTGCGAGCCTAAAGACCTTCCAGGGTTGTGTACTGTTATATAACTTCACATCCTTGGTAGACATTTTATAGTTAATGTATTTACGGATGTAAAATCCAGTTCGGGTATTGTTGGCATGTCCATCTTTCCACATGCCGTGCTCGCCTGTTATGTTGATCTTCGTACCATTGTAATCAAACAGGCTATTCTTGGGGCCAGCCAAGATTCGATTTGACTCGCTATTTATCGCCGCAGTACCCGCGCCCATCTGTGCATCAGCAGCCTTACCGGGAAAGGTTTTATAGAGTCCACGCTGAATATCAAAACTCCGTCTTTCGGCGCCTTCGCGTAATTCCATTCCCGAGAAATAAAATGTAGCCCGCTGACGAGGTTCCAAATCGGCATACAGCTGTTTACGGTCCGTATAGCGTACTGGTTTTCCACCGGCATCAGTGATTGGAAGTTCACCGAATAACTCCACGACATTCAATACGGGGTATGCCGCAGACTCATTGTCACTCGAAAAGGTCGGATTGGGTAAGTGTGTGGCGTCATAGCTATGTTTGAGACGGTTGTTGTGCGGTGCGGTCATACTGTACTCCTTGATCAGAATATCCTCAGGGCTGTCTAAGTCCAAAAACAAATTTACGTAGTTGAGTTCCTTATCCTGTGCATTTTTATTGTACAGACTGTACGGTCCCGCCAGCACGGTTGTTGCAGCATCATAAGCCTGTTTGAAGAACCATTCCGCTTCTTCCTTTTTGATACCTACCAACTGCTTGTCTGTGGCATCGCCAGAGAGATTGCTATACGAACTATATTTAGCAATACTACCGGCATACAACATGGCGCGGGAAAGTAGAGCTGCTGCCACATATTTGTTGGCGCGGCCACGTTCGCTGCTTCCAGACATCATTGAAATAGCCACCTGCAAGTCTTCATTGATAAAATGATAAACCTCAGATTCTTTATTTCTGCTAACCAAAAGCTGCTCTTTATCAGCTGTTGGATCCTGTACGTCTTTTATAATAGGTACCCCACCGTAGCGCTTAACCAAAGCAAAATAATAGAAAGCCCGTAGGAAATGGGCTTCCCCAAAGATCTGGTTGTACCCCTGCTCGGTATAATTGGCTTTGTATTTAGGCAGGCCTGCAATCAGGGTATTGACATTCCGGATGCGATCATATGGCCAGTAACCAAAGCCCTGTGCCCCAGCTACGCCCCAAAATTGTCCGGTCATCTCGCCACTCATGGCCGCAAGCGTTTCCGAATTTTGCCAATAATTGTCCCATCTAAATCCTCTTTCAGGATGATATACAAAGTCTTCTATGGGTAGATAGCTGTACATTCCAGCAACATATTTACGTGCTCCAGCCTCATTTCCAAAAAGCGCATCTTCACCCAATACCCCTAGTGGATCCAGATCCATTTTTTTACAGGATTGCATGCCCGAGCACAGAAAAAGGCCAATGATTGCTATAGCGATTGATTTTTTCATGTTTTGTTCGTTTTGAGATTAAAATTTAATGGATGCTCCAATGTTGTAAGTTTTATTGATGGGATATTTGTACACATCAATATCACCCGATGAAGAACCTCCGGCAGATCCTGGATGCTCGGGATCGGTATATTTGAGACCCGTCCATGTCAACAGGTTATAAGCACTCGCATAGATCCTTAGATTCTTTATTTTTAGTGTCTTCAACCATTGTTGCGGGAGAGAATAACCCAGTTCTAAGGTTTTCAGACGCAGATAGGAGGCATTTTGAACTGCCCGGGTTCCTTCGGCCATGGCTGAGCCAGTAGAAGGATAATATCCAGCAAGCCATTGTGTGCTTGGGTTAAATAGATCGGCACCGGCATCAGCTGGTCTCCAGCGATCCAAAAACTGTGTCAAAGCGCCGCCGTCAAACTGCAATGGTCCTGCCAGTACCTCACTATACTGTACATACACTTTTGCTGCACCCTGAAAATTCATCGTCAGATCCAGACCGCGCCACGATCCTCCTAACGTAAAACCATAGTTGATCAAAGGCATATTATACGTTGCAATAGGATGATTGTCGGCATCGTTGATCACTCCATCGCCGTTCCAGTCCTGATAGTAATAATCACCAGGCAATGTGCCGCTGCTTACCAATGTTGGGTGGTTATAAATCTGTTCATACGATCCAAACTGTCCGGCGTACTCCTTGCCCCACCAGATATCCTTATTACGATTAGAATAGCGGTTACGCCAGTTGTCGTACGAATTACCCGCTTTTGATTCTACGCGGTTTACAAATTGACTCTTGGTAGAAGAAACCTGTGCATTAATAAAATAATTGAAATCATTGATCTTATTGCGATGTGTCAAAGAGAGCTCATAGCCGAAAGTCCGATCGCTTTCCAGATTTTCCTGCGGTAGGTTGGCACCAACAGTACCAGGGATCAAGTCAAGGCTTGTCGCTAGAAGGCCTGAGCGATTACGGTTAAAATAATCAAAAGTCAAGCCCAGCTTGCCGTTCCATAGATCCATATCCAAACCCACGTCAGCAGTTTTGGAAGTATACCAGGTGAGATTAGGGTTGGGAATTGCAGTAGGCAGGGCCCCATTCACGAGGTTTCCACCAAAGATCCATCCCGTTTCATTGGGTTCCAGTGCATAACCAACGATGGTTGAAGGGTAATTACCTGCCGAACGGTCATCCCCGAGCTTACCATAGGATGCCCTTATTTTTAAGTTATTGATAAAATTGTAGTTGTTTTTAATAAACCCTTCTTCGCTGATACGCCAGCCCACCGAGGCTGCCGGGAAAAATCCCCAGCGCGATTCTTTTGGAAATTTAGATGAGCCATCATAGCGAAAACTAAATTCGGCAATGTATTTACCCAAATAATCGTAATTGAACTTACCGACCAAACCTCGTGCTGTACGTTCGCCAATACCTTCCATATTTGCCAATTGGTTCTTGTCCTCACCAGCAAATAGATATTCCGAATTGACCATGATCTCGCGCTGTGCATAGAAGCTGTCCCATTTGTTATATTCTTCGACGAAAAGCAATAAACCGGAGACCTGATGTTTTTCGGCAAAACGACGGTTATAATTCAACGAGAATTGCATCAGGGAATGTGTATCCGGATAGGAACTCCGTCTCACGGTCGTAGGGGCATTTTTCTCATGTGCATTATACTTTTCAGGGGTTATAATCTGGCCGTTACCATCATACACCGGTGGTGTATAGCTATATAAAAAATAGGACTTTTTGAAATCCGTGTTGTCACTGTACTTGAAGTCATAATTATAGGTTGCCTTCGCATTTAAGCCTTCCACAAAGGGTACTTTATAGTCTAAAGAGATAATACCGTTGAATTGCTTACGTAAAAATTTACGATAGCCAGTCTGTTTGGAATCCGTTACCACGACCGGATTTTCGTTATCGATCATCTCAAAATTCGGATAAAGGGGATTGTCGTTGACATAGATCGGCACAATAGGTCTTTGTCTCCAGGCCTGTTTGTAGACGGCCTAGATATCCGTACGTGGTTGATTGGTCTCATCGGCATAGCCGCCCACATCCAAAGACGCTTTCAGACGATCTGTGATCTGCGCATCAATGTTGGAGCGAAAATTCCAACGGTTATAGTTGAGACTCTTGCTTTTGTAAGCCCCCATCTGATCCATATGGCCCAGGTTGAAGAAATAATTAACTTTCTTGCCGCCACCGTTGATGGAAAGATTGTGCTGGTATTGTGGTGATACATTGTCAAATGCCGCATCGACATAATTGGATGTCTTTTTTGTGCCGTTCTGATACGCTTCAAAATCTGCCGGCCCAAAAATATTAGGCATCTTCGCCGGATAATTGCTATTAAAATCGCGACCTATCTGTTCATTTTTAAGCTGCATATAGGCAAGGGCATCCACCGTATTGGGAACATAAAGAAACTTTTGCCAGGCACGATTATAGGAATAGTTTATTTCAAAGTTTCCATCCTCATTGCTTCCTCGGCGTGTGGTCACCAAAAGAACACCATTCGCCGAGCGCACACCGTAAACAGCTGCTGAAGCATCCTTTAATACGGATACACTTTCGATTTCATTGGCATCCATGCGTGACAGATAATCTTTATCACGGGGAATTCCGTCAACCACAATCAGGGGCTCACCCATTCCGCGGATGTCGATATTTGATTCAAATGATCCCGGTTGGCTCGACTGTTGGCTGATACGCACACCGGGCATCTTACCGGCTAACATATTGACCACATTTTCATTTTTTGTTACTGTGATTTCTTTATTGTTCACCGATGATATCGCCCCTGTTAACGAAGCCTTTTTCTGCGTGCCGTACCCCACAACCACGACCTCTTCCAAGCTTGTATTATCTTCGTTGAGCAACACATCCATGAGGCGTTGTTGCCCAACGATCATTTCAGTCTTGCGGTAACCGACAAAAGTGATCACGAGTTTATCTCCCGGCGATGCGCTAATCTTGAAGCGTCCCTGACCATCAGACGATGTTGTCTGCCCGGTACGGAGGTCTGTAATGGAAGCCCCAGCGATCGGCTTATCCTTTGAAGTCTGCACCTTACCTTCGATTTGCTGTTGCTGCGCGATGGTTGCCATTGGAGACAATAGCAGCAGCGAGGACAATGCCCACTGCCAAGGGTAACTACGGAGCTTGTTCCACGGCAGTGGCCTTTCATTAAAAATGAAGTTTGTTTTCATGTATTGTTTTAAATTGGTTATTGAATTATATATTAGGTTTATGTATTTAGGGAGGACCTGTTTGCTACAAACAGTCCATTACCACTATTCCCTAGGGAAGAGTTGAAGATAATTTTTCGCTTTCATTTGATTGGTTATTAAGTATGAAAACGAATATATTGACGAGGGGTATAATAGAAGATTAACAGAAGATTAACAGGTATCCAAAAACACCATTAACAACTGTATATCAGTACATTAAAATTTTAAATATTTTTTCTTAATCTAGACAGTCTTTAAAACTTTTGGGGTAAGCTTCACCATATAAACGAGCGTAGATCTGACAGAAATTCTCATAGCACTGTAAGGCCAGGCTGTGATAGCCCAGCTGTAACAAGGAACGACATTTATGAACCATCGCCTCCTCATTGATTTCATCAAAATAGAATATCTTATTGCAGATCTCAATAATCAGTTCAGCATTATCCTGCACATTCAGATTTTCAATAAAATTGCCCAACGTGGTGAGCACCAGAATAGACATTTCACTTTTAAAATTATCGAGCCACTCATAGTCCACTTCGAAAAGGAAGCCTCCTTTGTCAATTATATCGAGTAATTCTCTAATTTCAGTTTCTGTAAAATGTTTTTTATTGGATACCATCCTGCTGAAGCGGAGGTAATCGATATATACTGTATCCATTGGCTCAATGCACCAATAACCGCTTTTTTTGGTCACCCTAAAATCACCCAATTGCTCGAGTAAACTATTGAGCTTAGCGATGTTCACTGATCGATTATTGCGTGCACTGGACTGGCTCTTATCGGACCAAAATAGCTCAGTCAGCTTCTCTGAGCTAATTCCCCGCTCCCATCGTACGGTATAGAGAATAAAAATCAGCAGCATTTCTTTAAGCAATGGCGAAAACTTCTTTGTGATTTCTTTTCCAGCAAGATCCACAATCTGTAAGTCGCCACCGAAAAGGTAGATTCCGGCGCCATGTCGGGTTTCAAATCCCTCGGCCACTTTCTTGGGTTGCGGAAGATCAACCAATTGCGCGCTCTTATCTTGTTCAGTCTCCTTCAAGGCAGCTGCATGTAGGTGCGGCTCTCCTATTTTATCGGTTTCCATGACGGAAATAGTTTGTTTTTTTTGCTTGCTTCTTTTTCGATACCACCAGATCAAGAGCGATAATCCCATTACAGCGAGGGCATAAAGGCTGTATTTAAGCAGCGCAGGCTTAGCCAAAGGCATTATACCCTGTTCAGACGGTAAAGGGGGAGCCAACAAGGTATAAATCGTTGCCTTAGTCAGATCGGTCTTGTCATCATAAAACAAGGTGACTGCAACGAAAGACTTAGATTTCGGCGCATAATAGAGATCGGCAAAAGAACGGATGTCATGAAAATCGAAGGGTATACTGCTCCCAAGAAACTGGTATTGTGTCCCTTTGAGGCTGCCTGCCACCAGTTGTAAATGTGTTTTGAATTTATTGTTCGGAAAAATCAATCCATAAAACAGTCCACTACTATCTTCAACGACCAGACTATTGGCCCATACCATATCGGCGAATGCAGATGAAAATTCGTAAACTTTTAGAGACTTGCGGTTTTTAAAATCAAGCTTAAGAAAATCATTTGAAATGCGGGGATTCAACATTTGATCTCCTGTGGAACTGCCATAACCACCGGCCAGGTATACACCATCTTTTCCCTGCCCCATTCCCGCAAGATAATGCGGAAAAATTTCATCACCTGTAAAAGGAATGCTATCCCAAGATTGTGTGGGCAGATGATAACGCAATACGCCCGCTTTGTATTTAAAATGTCCATAGCCCCCGATCATATAGATACTCGTGTCGGACGAATTAAAATATTTGTTGAACAGCCAATAGTTTGTGCCTACAGCAGGAAAATCAAATTGTTTATTCCATGTTCGACTGGTGGAATCATAAGCAGCAACTATTTTTTGGTCGATGGAGATATTCAGGACGTTCTTTTTGATCGGATCAAAAAGCGATTGGCTACCATTGACAAGCAAAAGCTTGCCATCCGCATATTCCTGCGAACGTAAGTCACTACCACCAATTTTACTGATCATTAAACGCTTATTTCCAACAAAAAACAGTGTTTCTTCATTTTTGTCAAAGGCCACACTAGCTTGTCCTTCCAGTGTAAAAGAAGACTGTGTTTTCCATTCACTACGTTGCCGTTTGATCCAGATCGGATTACCGATTTCCGCTGCACTCTTTTTTTGTTCATCTAAACTCTTGGTCCCTGAAGACTCATTCAATGGCCAATAGTATTTAAGTTTGCCATTATCCGCAATTCGAATATCCTTTAAGCGCATGGGTGGAACATCCATCGTTTGGAAGTTTTTCATCATATTTGCGCCAAAAACGAGCTTAAACTGAGGCGCAAACTGTTTATTGAGTCGATAGGAATACCGGGCCGTTCCAACCTGAAAATAAAGCTCCTTTTTATCCATATCGAGCTCGAGGCGCATTGGCGTCCAGTTATAATACAACTGTAAGGCTGTGATATTGAAAGATACCGGGGTAAAGTCCTCCCCCACTACCAATTTAAAATGTTTGTCCTGATCAAGCCGCCGATCGTATATCAAATCGACATTGACACCATCATCCGTAATCAGTCGAAAGATATAACCAAAATAATCCTGTTGGAGTGGCAGAAAGGAAAGATCGAACGAAACAGACAGTTTATGTTGAAAAGAAATCGATTCCTTGGCACCGATCTGCAGGCTAGTCCGCTTATCGGCTTCCATGTTGTGACTGGCAAATTCTAACCCATATTGCGCCGATCCAATCTGACAGATCAGTACGAACCATAAAACCAGAAAAAGATGTCTTGATTTTTTCTTCACAATTTAGATTAAGCCTGATCTCAAAAATATAAAATTTTAAATAGAAATCTAGAATTTCTGCAACTATTACCTCAGTGGGTGTAGCGATCTTTTGCTTAGCACCAAATTTCTTCTTCATCGTGTATTTTGCTTCCATTTATGAGTAAAACCATGTTTTCACATGCGTAAAAAAAACGCTACGCTTCACGACTTAATTTGGATGTTGGGCGATTATCCCTATATTCGACAAGCCAAATCCCATAGGGAATTGTGCGATATAAACCAATTTATCAATAGCAGGACATCATGAACATCCTAAAACCTTATTTGCTTATCCTTCTCCTACCATTCATGTATTTTAACTGCCTTGCGCAGTCCGCAACAAAGATTATCGATCTTTCCACCTATGGTGTTGTTCCCAACACGGGCAACAATAGTACTGCATTGGTCAATAAAGCTATTCAATCCATCTTCAGCAAGACTGGCAAGAAAGAACCTATTATTTTAAAATTCAAAAAGGGACGTTATGACTTTCATCCAGAAGGGGCGCTAACCCGCGAATACTACATCTCCAATCACGATCAGGACAACCCCAAGACCGTAGGTATGGCATTTGAAAATTGCGACAACATCACAATTGATGGACAAGGATCAGACTTTATCTATCATGGACGCATGTTACCAATTGCATTGATCGAGAATAAAAACCTCACGTTGAAAAACATCCACATCGATTTTGAGCGTCCCCAGATCTGCCAGGTCAAGATTTTACAAAACGATACAATCAACGGTACAATTACTTATCAAACTGCACCTTGGGTAACCTATACGATCAAAGACAGTATATTTTACAATATCGGTGAAGGCTGGCAACTGAAACCGACATCGGGGATTGCCTTTGAAGAAAAGACCAAACGCATTGTCTATAATACAAGCGATATTCGCGTGGGCACAACCAAAGTGAAAGAGCTCTCTCCGGGTATTATTCAAGCGCAGCAATGGAAGAACAGCAAGCTTATACCGGGTACCGTCGTTGCCATGCGCGCTGGATTTCGTCCCAACCCGGGCGTATTTGTCCATAAAGGAAAAAATATACGACTTGAAAATATTGCCGTCCATTACGCCGAAGGCATGGGTTTGTTAGCTCAATTAACGGACAACATCACATTGGAAGGTTTCCGAATTGCACTTCGCAGCGATCAGGATCCGCGTTATTTTACGGCTCAGGCTGACGCAACACATTTTTCGGGTTGCAAGGGTGTTATTGTATCGAAAAATGGACTCTATGAAAATATGATGGATGATGCCATCAATATCCATGGTACCTACCTGAAGATCACCAAACGACTAGATGACAAAACATTGATCGGTCGTTATATGCACGATCAATCCTACGGATTTGACTGGGGCTACCAGGGGGATACGGTCCAATTTATCCGATCCAATACAATGGAACTCTGGGACCAGAAAAATAAGATCCAATCCATTAGCGTTTTACGCGAGAAAGCCTCAGACCCAATCCGCGAATTCAAGATTACTTTAAGTAGTGCTTTGGACCCAGCTATTGACCCAACAAAAATGGATATTGGCATCGAAAACCTCACATGGACGCCAAGTGTACTATTTAGTGGTAATATCATACGTCACAATAGAGCACGAGGTGCTTTATTCAGTACGCCCAAAAAGACCCTGGTAGAAAACAACCTCTTTGATCATACTTCAGGTACGGCTATTCTCCTGTGTGGCGATGCCAATGGTTGGTATGAAACTGGCAGCTGCCACGATATTCGCATCCGGAACAATACTTTCATCAATGCCTTGACCAATATGTTCCAATTTACCAATGCGATTATATCGATCTATCCAGAAATTCCGGATTTAAAAAATCAGCAGAAATACTTCCATAGCCATATCGTCATCGAAGACAACCGCTTTGAAACCTTCGATAAGCCTATTCTTTATGCCAAATCAGTCGATGGATTGGTCTTTCGCAACAACCAAATCAAGACCAATAAAGAATACCCTGCATTTCATTGGAATAAAAAGCCCTTATTTTTTGAACGTGTCGCAAATAGCAGTATTTCAAACAATACGGTAAATGGCAAACAAAGTGATTTACAAACCTTGGATCAATAGAGATTTTACTATCTTAGTATATTCTTCGCGAAGTTCGTAACAACCGAATTTCGTGAAGAATAGCTTACATTCAATAAAGCAAACATCTAACCAGGTGTAATAGTCGAGTTATCTAGGCACGCTATACACAACATTTATAACAGCATTTGAAAGACAACATTGCCATATTGCACAAATTATCCCGGGGTAATCAAATTGCCCTGAAGGTACTTTATGATAAATATGCGCAAATGGTTTACCAATTTGCTCTTCATATTTTAAAGGATGAGCACATTGCGGAAGAAATTGTACAGGATACTTTTCTCCAGCTATGGGACTCAAGAGAAAAAATAGATATAGACAGCAATATTCGAACATTTATCTATGTAATCAGTCGAAATAAATGCTTCAATAGGCTCAAACAGCTTAAAAGATACCATAGCCTCTTCGAACCCCTATGCTCCGAAGGATCTCATGATTGCATTTTTGAACAAGACCCTTTGGCGGAAAAAGAAGTGAACGAAGCACTGGAACAATTGGTTCAAAAGCTACCCACAAAACAGCAGCTCGTATTTCGTATGAGTCGATTCGAGGGACTGTCACATCAGGAAATAGCGCAACAGTTATCCATTTCTACAAATACCGTAAAAAATCATTTGGTGTCTTCTTTAAAATTTATCAAAGAAGAACTCAAGCGTACCCCTGGAGATTCTTCGATCATCTATCCCCTATTATTTTTTACTTTTTTTTTCATCGACTAGTCCTTAGCCCAACTCAATATTGTTCTTATAATAAAGACCAATATCATGATGACCAATTCTGAGTTTGAAAACTTAGTCAAAGACTACCTCGAAAATAAGCTTAGTCCAGAACAGGAACAACAATTAATAGTTCTACTGACCACTAATCCGAGTGCCAATCTTTTGGCTAAATTTGACAAATTTTACCTCAAATATTCCAAGAAAGTCGCGCTAGAAAAAAATAAAAAAGACAAGATTTGGTCCAATATCCACGCGCATTTAGTTCAAGATACCCCGTATCAAACCGGTACCATAAAAAATAGCCGTTGGAAAACCTTCCTTCCTTATGCAGCCATTTTCATTGGTATAATTTCTCTTGCGACACTTTTATTTACGCTTACCGACAAAAATAAGGATGAGACCCCTCAACACAACACTACGGTAAATCAAATCTTTCTGAAAAAACATAGCGGTCTCATTTATGCCAGCAACAATACTAACGGCAACAACATCCCATTGAAGCAATCCGAGTTCAAAACCTATGGGATTGTCAAGGATTCAGCGGGCACTCTTGTTTTTCGACAAGATGACAAACATCTTTTAGCCAACAACACGAAATTGACTATTCAAACCCAAAAAGGGCAAACACAAGCACTTGTTCTACCTGACGGTTCAAAAGTATGGATCAATAGCAATTCACAGATTACGTTTCCGAGAAGCTTTAATGAAAAGGAACGTCAGGTACAATTAGTCGGCGAAGGGTATTTTGAGGTCACTCATCTCGATCGACAGCCCTTCTCTGTACAAGGTTTACATTATACTACCGAGGTGCTGGGAACACATTTTAATATCCAAAGTTACCCTAACAGTATAGAAAGGATTTCATTACTGGAAGGGAAAGTAAAGGTTAGTAGTCCAAAGACTGTGATCCACCTTTCTCCTGGGCAGCAAGCATACGGAGAAACTACAACACCTAAAAAAACCGAAATAGATACAACGGATATCCTGGCATGGCAGCAAGGCTATTTTAAATTCGAGAATGTGGATATTTATCAATTAACCGAACAAATTAGAGACTGGTATGATGTTAAATTTATTAAGATCAACTCACAAAGCGAGGATAGATTTTCAGGAACCTATCGACGCACCAATGATCTAAGTGATCTACTCAAAAATCTAGAGGAAGTTTCCAACCTAAGATTCAACATAAAAGAAGGAGGCATTTATGTAACCAATAAATAAACTTTAAATAAAAAAACGGAAGTGCTCCAACACTCCCGCAGTTAGATAACGACCAACAAAACGAAAATTATTAATCAATTTATCCAGTTCAAATGTATAAAACTTCTTATTCATTTCGATATCCTACGACCAGGATTATCGTAAAAACTATGATTTTTATGAAACTGATTATCCTGTTTCTAGTAATAGCCACGTTCCATGTCAGTGCAAATAGTTATGGACAAAACATTTCGCTACATGTGAAAGGGGAAAGCTTCAAATCTATTTTAACAAAGATTAGAAAACAGAGTGGCAAAGACTTTCTTTACAATTCTCAACAAATTGATGAAGACAAAAAAATGAATCTCAGCATTACCAACAAGCCTTTAGCCGAAGCTCTACGCATATTACTAGCCGATCAGCAATTGACCTATAGCGTGCGTAATAATGCAATTTTGATCCATCCCAATGCTTCTGCGTCAACCACAGCTGGAAAAGACAACACATTTCAACAGGATCTTCGGGGCAAATTAAAAGATAATACTGGAAAGCCTATTGCCGGAGCCACTATTCTGCTCGTCGGTACCGGACAATCTGTGGCGACAGACGAACATGGTGATTTTCAATTTGCCAAGACTCCGCCCAGTGGTGAGCTTCGCATTAATTTTATTGGATTTAAAGAGAAAACAATATCTTTTCAACGGTCCCAACAGCTCGTCATTACTTTAGAGCCTCAAATCAATGAAATGGAGGAAGTCGTTGTTGTGGGCTATGGTGTTCAAAAAAAATCAGACCTCACAGGTTCAATTTCTGCCGTTCAAGCTAAGGATTTCACACAAGGATCCAATATCAACGCCCTTCAGTTGATCAATGGTAAGGCACCAGGTGTAACCATCAGCCAAACCAATTCGGCGCCTGGGGCAGGAACCAAAATACAGGTCAGGGGTGCAGGTTCCATTAACAGTAGTAATGATGCCCTGATTGTGGTAGATGGGCTACCTGGTATCGACCCTAGTAGTTTAAGTCCGGATGACATCGAATCAATAGACATCTTAAAAGATGCCTCAGCAGCTGCTATTTATGGTACTCGTGCGGCTAGCGGTGTAGTGCTTATTACAACAAAAAAAGGAAAATCTGGCACAGCTATAGCGAAATATGATAGTTATATCGGGTTTCAAAATGTATCAAAAAAATTGGATGTCCTTAACGGAAAGCAGTACATGCAAGTTCTGAATGCTATCCGAAAAGATGCAAACAAAGACGCCATTTTTACGGAAGACCAGATCAACAACATGGGAGAAGGAACCAATTGGCAGAATGAAATATTTAGAAAAAATGCGGTCGTACAGAATCATCAACTTAGCTTTTCCGGCGGTGGGGATAAGAGTAATTTCTATACCGCTCTAAATTATTTCAACCAGGATGGTCTAGTAAAAAACTCGGGCTACGCTAAAATTAATTTCAGAACAAATCTGGAATTTCGACCAAAGGATTATATAAAATTCAATATAAACGGCAATTATACCCGTGGTAACCAGCAAACAATCTATACATCCAATGGAGTGAATGAAGCCGCGGGCCCGCTCAATAGCGCACTGCAATTTGACCCCACGCTACCGGCATACCTCAATGATCATGGTCGATACTACCTTAATAATTTTATCGCTTTAGACAATCCACTGGCCCTAATCAATGGTAAGGAGAATAGAAATATCTCCAATACATTTTATGGATTGATTACCGCAGAAATTAAACCTTTTACCGACTTTACAGCAACATTACGTGTTGGCGGAAGTACCGCCAACATGATGAACTCCAGTTATACGGACCGATCGACCATAAACGGTCTTGCCAATGGCGGATTGGGTTCAAAAAATGCCTCAAGTGGCCACCAATGGTTGGGCGAGTTTTTACTCAACTACAATAAAAAAATTGGAAAACATCAATTGGCTTTCTTGTTGGGAACAACATTTGAAGAGTTTCAAAGTGAAGGCGTGGGAGCCAGTTCAATGAAATTTTTATCTGACGTCACTTCCTACAACCTTTTACAGAGTGGAGATGGTGATAAAGGCGACAATGTAAGTTCTAGTAAAAGCCGAAACAGACTCAATGGTGTATTAGGCCGTATCAATTATAATTTTAACGATCGTTATTTTATTACAGCCTCTTTGCGTTCAGATGGTACATCGCGCTTTTCGGAAGAAAACAAGTTTGCATTTTTTCCTTCCGGAGCTTTTGCCTGGAAATTAACGGATGAAGATTTTCTTTCCCATTTGAAAGAAAATGGTACGACGCTTAAACTGAGATTTGGATATGGACGATTAGGAAACCAAGGAATAGACAATTACCAAACAATCAACACCCTTGTCGCGTCGGGAAATGCTGTCTTTGGTGATAAGATTTATCAGGGTGTTGTCCCTGCGAGACTACCTAATAAAAATCTACGGTGGGAATCTACGGAAGAAATAAATCTAGGATTAGATTTTGAGCTTCTGCGTGGGCGAATTACGGGGTCTGTCGACGCTTACAAACGTAACACTAAGGATCAACTATTCAGTAAACCCATTTCTTCAGTGGTGGGCTTTAGCAACTACATGGTCAATTTTGGAAATGTTGAAAACCGTGGTATTGATTTTCAGTTAAACAGCAAAAATATTATTCGTGATCAATGGCAATGGAACAGTCTATTTAATTTGGCCTTACTAAAAAATGAAGTCAAAGAACTACCAGATTTTATTCCACAACTTATTACGGGATCTATTGCCAGTTTTATCTCCAACTATCAACTTGTAGAACGGGGTCAACCCATGTTATCTTTCTATGGGTATGAGACGGAGGGAATATTTCAGAACGATGCGGAGATAAAAAATTCAGCACAACCTGAAGCAAAGCCGGGGCATATTCGCTTTAAAGATCAGAACCAAGATGGGAAAATAGACTTAAAAGATCGAACCATTTTAGGAAAACCTTTTCCTTCCATCAATCTGAGCCTTTCCAATACGTTCAAGTATAAAAATGTTTCACTGGACTTCCTACTTCAATACGTGGGCGGAATTAGTATGTTAGACGCCAATATCACCGAAACCCTCTATCCTACCAACGAATACCGCAACAGGTTATCCGAATACTACCTGAATAGGTGGACACCAGAAAACCCAACCAATCAATATCCGAGCGGCGTAAACCCTACAGCCTATGGTGGCGACTATATTATCAATTCAATGACGATAAGAGACGCATCGTTTTTAAGACTCAAAAATATCAATTTAAACTACGAGGTATTGAAAAATGGAAAATCAGTCAATCGCGTCAATATATTTCTGGCACTAGAGAATTTGGCAACTTGGACCAAATATAAAGGTTATGATCCTGACGCAAGTGCGACAGGAACCAATGCCGTTTCCAAAGTGAGCTACAATAGCTACCCCTTAGCACGCACGATTCGATTGGGATTAAACCTTACACTCTAAATTCGACTAACATGACAACATTAAAACTTAAATATCTCATCATACTATTGCTGTCCCTATCGACGATAGGCTGCAATTCATTTTTGAAAGAAGAAGTATATACAGAATACGACCCCAACAAATTCTTGGCCGATGAGACCGGCATTGATGCACTGCTTACAGGAGCTTATGCGCAATCCCGTATTATTGCTTATGATCATCGTAACTATACCTATATGATGAATGAGTTCAACACAGATATTGCCTTTGAAACTGGCGGTGGCCTTGAAAAAGATGCCGCTCCATTTATTCAGTTTAATTGGTCTGTCAATAATAGTTTTTTAAACTCATTCTGGGAGAAAATGTATAAAGCCATTGCCAGTGCAAATTCGGTTATCATTCTATCCAATCAGCTCAACGGCTTAGACCCGGCCAAACTCAACAAAATACAAGCCGAAGCCAAGTTTATCCGTTCGTCATCTTATTATTTCCTCTATAATTTATTCGGCCCTACCCCCTTGATTGATATCCCCGTCGGCGCCAGTCCCCAAGAGATCGAAGAAATTGGAAAAAATGCCAAAAGAGCCGACCGAGATGTCTTTGTCAACTATATCATCAGTGATCTTGAATTTGCCAAACAATATTTACCGCTTACAGAAAGTCCAATAGGCAGGGCAACAAAAGGTGCCGCTCTTGGGTATTTAATGAAGATTTATCTCAAAGAAAAAAATTGGAAAAAGCTGACCGATGTCACTCAGGAAATTATAGACCTTCATCAATATGAACTGTATAGTAATTATCCACGGCTTTTTGCCATTGAAGGTGAAAGCAATAAAGAATACATCTTTAGGGCACCTTGTATCGCGCAGGCAGGCTATCAAAATAACTACATGGCACATGCTTTCCCGCCAAACTACCCTATTCTCACCAACTGGGTCAATTTTGGTGCACAATTCCGTACCTATAGTGCATTTTACAAAACCTTTGAATCGAACGATAAAAGACGTGAACTTCTCATACGAAACTATACCGATATCTCTGGTAAAAATGTGGAATTGCTCGAGGATAACAATGGTAAAGCCCTCAATGATGTACGAAGCTTCAAATACTGGCCAGATCCAAACGGTGTGGGCGAAAATATGGGTAACGATATTGTCTACATACGTTATGCCGATGTTCTTTTAAGTCGTGCTGAAGCACTTAATGAGCTAAATGGTCCTAATCAAGAGAGTATCGACCTCATTAATCAGGTTCGTCAACGTGCCAATACAACTTTACTCAAATTAGCAGACTATAGTAACAAATTATTGTTGCGTGATTTTCTACTGGCGGAACGTGGGCGAGAGTTCTTTTCTGAAGGATTGCGTCGCGAAGACTTGATTCGACATGGAAAATTTATCCAGTCAGCCAAAGAGCGAGGTTATGCAGCCAAAGAATACCAGGTCGTTTATCCTATCCCGCTCCAACAAATTGATGCAAACCCAAATTTAACGCAAAATGAGGGTTACTAAACCATACCACGATTTATTGCTGTTTATTATCATGCTTGGGCTTTCCTGTCCAAGCATATATGCCCAAGTTGTCGCCCTCCCAAATAAACAGCAGCTTGCTTGGCAGAGAGCCGAATTTGGTATCATCTTTCACTATGATCTGCATGTCTTTGACCGGAAGGCATATCAACAGCAATCCAATCGTATTGTTCCGGTTCCTGATATACACATTTTCCAGCCGCAACAACTGGATGTCGAACAATGGGTGCTGAGCGCAAAACTAGCCGGGGCTAAATTCGCACTCATTACCGCGACTCATGAAACTGGATTTGCCCTTTATCCCTCAAAAGTCAATCCCTATAACACGAGTGCTTTAGGGTGGAAAAACGGGAAAGAAGATCTTGTTGGTGATTTTATAAAAGCCTGTATCAAACACGGGATAAAACCAGGTATTTATGTAGGGATTCGTTGGAACGCTTACCTTGGTATTCACGATTTTAAAGCAATCGGTACTGGACAGCAGCAAATAGAACGGCAAAAATACTATAATAAAATGGTCGAGGGAATGGTACAGGAGCTATGCACATGGTACGGTCCACTGTTTGAGATTTGGTTTGATGGTGGAGCCAGCAGCCCTGAAAAAGGTGCTCCAAATGTGCTCCAAATTGTAAAAAAATATCAACCTAATTGCCTTTTCTATCATAACGACGAACTGGCAGAAGCAAGATGGGGCGGTTCAGAGTCTGGAACAGTACATTATCCGTGCTGGTCTATGTTTCCTTTTCCTTATACCGGTGCAGGAGAGAGTTGTCCAAGGGCAATTTCCACAAACGATTTCTTACTCTTAAAAACCGGTGATCCGAATGGAACCTATTTTATGCCTGCAATGGCTGATGCCCCGCTCCGCGGAGCAAACGGTCGACACGAATGGTTTTGGGAGCCAAATGACGAAAATTCGGTATTTTCTCTTAACCGCCTTGTGGATATGTATCAAAAGTCAGTCGGCAGAAATGCAACATTGATCTTAGGAGTTACACCTGACACCATGGGGCTTGTACCACAAATAGATCGGCGGCGATTAGAAGAACTTGGAAGTGAGATCAAACGTCAATATGGTAGTCCGATAAAGGATCTAGACCCAAAACAAGAGCTTATTCGCTTTAAAAAGGCGAAAGCTGTTACCCAGTTAATAATTGAAGAAAGCCTTGATCAAGGACAACGTATACGTGCTTTCCACATTACTGCGAAAACAAAGCAGGGATGGCAAACACTATTTACGGGTTCGTCCGTTGGTAACAAATGTATCATTCAATTGAAAGGCCCCATTCGCTGTACACAAATTAAATTAACAATAGATAAGGCCATTGGCCAACCTATTATTCATACTTTTAATGCTTATGATACTTTCTAAGAAAAATAGCAAATTTATCCTATTAGCGACCCTATTTACAAATATGGGGTTATTGCTGCAGGCGCAGAGCCAAAGCAAGGCACAACTTGGTCCCACAACAGAACGCCCCAATATTGTCGTGTTTTTTGTGGATGACCTCGGTTGGCAGGACATGTCCGAACCATTTTACAAGGTCAAAACGCCAATCAACGAAAAGTTTCATACCCCCTATCTGGAAACATTGGCCAAAGAAGCCATTAAATTTACCAATGCGTATGCAACACCGGTGTGCACACCTTCCCGGGTGAGCTTTCTGACCGGTTTAAATGCTGCTCATCATCGTGTCACCAATTGGACCCATCCCAAGGCTGACACCCCGACCGATAGCAAAGATGAATTGTTGAATCCACCGGATTGGAATATCAACGGACTAAGCCCTGTGCCCAATATACCACATACGATATATGCTACTCCATTTCCAAGCATCCTTAAGGCCAATGGTTACTATACCATTCATGTGGGCAAAGCACATTGGGGATCTGCCGGAACACCTGGTGCCAGCCCTTTAAATTTGGGTTTTATGGTCAATATTGCAGGACACTCCGCTGGGCACCCACAAAACTACTATGGCGAGCAGAATTACGGTAACCTTCCTGGTAAAGCAGGGTATCAGGCAGTTCCCGATCTTATGGAATACCATGGCACATCCACATTTTTAACGGAAGCCTTAACCCGGGAGGCGCTGAAGGCACTGGAGGAGCCTATACGCCGTAAGGAGCCTTTTTTTCTTAATTTTTCCAACTATGCGGTGCATGTCCCGATCCAACCCGATCCACGTTTTGTACAAAAATACCTTGACCGCGGCTTAGATTCCACTGAAGCAGCTTATGCGTCACTGGTCGAAGGTTATGACAAAAGTATGGGTGATATCGTTCAATTTCTCAAAGACAAAAACCTATACGATAATACAGTCATTATTTTCCTTAGCGACAATGGCGGACTTAGCCTCAGCCCAATGCGCTCCGGACCAAGCCATACACAGAACCTACCATTAAAAGCTGGGAAAGGGTCGGTTTACGAAGGTGGAATCCGGGTTCCTCTGTTGATCAAACAGGCCAAGCAGCACCCTGCAAGCACAGATGCTACCCCTGTTATGGTCGAAGATCTGTTTCCAACAATCCTCAGCTTAGCCAAAATAGATCACTATCAGCTCGTACAGGAAAAACCAGATGGAAAAAATCTTTTGCCCTTAATGGAAGGTAATAGGTCCGACAATTGGAACAGCCGTCCATTGGTATGGAATATCCCCAACAAGTGGACAGTGCCCGACGGCCCTGGAATCAACTTTTTCTCGGCAATAAGACAAGGAGATTATAAGTTACTTTACGACATGAAAAATGGGAAGCTTGAACTTTACAACCTGCAGCAAGATATCGGTGAACTCAACAACCTTGCCCCAAAAATGAAGGGAAAAACCAGCGAGCTCAGCAAATTACTTTCGGATCAGCTCCGGACTTGGAAGGCTCAGTTGCCGACCTACAAAGCTACGGGACAGCAGATCCCCTATCCTGATCAAATTAAGCCGATGGATTAAGGGGCCTGCTTGGATGACTTATACAGCGAAGCCCCGATACAACGAAGCCCCGACAGTATATATCGGGGCTTTGCTGGTTTATCCTCTCCTCTGAGGATACGATTTAGCAAAATATGTTGCTATCCTTGACAACTATCCTTTTTTCTCTTTTTTTGCAGATTCAATCAGTTCACGCATTTCTAACTTAATGTAATCGACATTAGGTGTCGATCCTGTCGAATTAATTTGGTCGTCGGCTCTTATCTAAAAACCTCTCCATAAAGATTTATTAATTTAAAATATTATTAAACCTTGACAATAAAAACCGAAATTTTTATTGCCCTGCAAGCATAAAACAAGATAAATTTCAGTACTCATCCAAAAACAAATGTACTTTTGACTATTTATTCGAAAAATTAAAAGTGAATTCTATTTTAATTTTATTCAACCTAATTTTGAGTTAACTACGGCTCAAAAACCAATTTCTTATGAATATAAGCCCAAATGATGATGTCAAATGTTTAATGAATTTCAAAAGATTAAATACAAAAAATAAAAAATACTTACAGATCTTGACCTTATTTAATAAAATCTGTAATATTGAAAAAAAGTTACATTCCTCAACCCGACCAATCTAAGGAATTCAACTTCACACTATCATATCATGAAAAACGATAAATATCCAGCTCATAATGATGCAAGCTTGTTAGCTCGGCTCCGAGAAGGCGATTTAGAGGCTTTCAATATTTTGTATGATAAATATTGGTCTTTACTTTTAGATGAATCTTACAAAAGGCTCGAAGATTTGGCTTCCTGTGAAGAGATTGTTCAGGATGTATTTATTGAACTTTGGGAACACTGTCCCAGTAGAGAGATTCACAACCTGAAATCCTACCTCATTGCATGCATGAAATACAAAGTCTTTGAAACCTATAAGAAAAACAAACGCAGAAATATCCTTATCGAAGAAAATCATCACCTTTATCGAAGTTATGAAATTCTGGAAGGAGATCAGTATGCCGAAAAGGATTTAAAATCTTTAATTGAACAATGGGTAGCCCATCTCCCACAAAAAAGAAAAGAAATCTTTAAAATGAGATACTTAGATGGACTTACCACAAAAGAAATTAGTGATTTGACAGAAACTTCCCAAAATACAGTTCAAAATCACCTCGGAGTATCAATTCAAAAATTAAAAAAACTTGTTATCCAACATTTTTTGACTCTACTCTTAATTTTATACAACTGTAAATAAGCAAATTACAAATAAACACCAATTTAGACTAGTACATTTTTCCCTTTTAGGGGCACTATTTAAGTGAACATTGTACTAATCATATGCAATATCCTAACCAAGAGCTCGAAAAGCTAATTGACAAATACTTAAAAGGCGAAGCCAATTCGGAAGAAATAGACGTCGTGGAACGTTTTTTTGATTCATTTTCATCCCGACCGAATTTAATCAAAACACTACCCGATCATGTACAGAAAGCACTCAAAGCACGCATTCATGGCAGAATTATAAAGAAACTGACTCGGAGGAATCAGAAAACATTCAATTTCCCTAGAATTGCAGCAGCTGCAGCTATCCTCTGTATCGCTTTTACATCTCTTTATCTTTACAAAATTGCGCAACCAAACAATCGAGAAATTACGCTAACAAACGGACAACAGCAGCGAATTGTTCTAGAAGATGGTACAAAAGTTACACTTAATGCTTCGAGCAAAATAATCTATCCCGCCTCATTCAAAGATTCCAGCACACGTGAAGTTACTTTGATTGGGGAAGCATTTTTCGATGTCGCCAAAAATCCATCCAAGCCCTTCCTTATTCATACACCAAGAATGGAAATTAGCGTACTGGGAACCGCTTTCAATGTGCGCGATTATGCCGAAGAAAATAATGCCCAAACAGCTTTGGTACGTGGCAAAGTATCCATTTGGAAAAAAGGAACTGACAATCAGAAATTTATATTAAAGCCCAAAGAAAAGTTTGTGATCAGAAAGGTATATGGAGTTGAAAAGGAATTCCCATCTACAACTACTAAAACCGCATCGGCTCCCATGGCAATAGCTATTCAGCCATTTTCCATCTCTGAAAAAGACGGATCCGCTTTAGAAACCGAATGGTTATTAAATCGGATTACCATTCAAGATGATAGATTACTGGATATCGCCTTAAAGCTAGAGCGCATGTATGGCGTGGAAATTAAAATTACAAACAAAGCAGTTGCCAACCAACGCTACTCAGCAACATTCGAAAACGAACAACTAGAAAATATCCTAAAAGCATTACAAACTGTCAATTACTTTCAAATTAAAAAAACGGGGAAAAATCAAATACAACTACTCTAAAAACAATCAACCTATATAACTCACATGAACAAAACAAAACCCAAATTTAGAAAAGAGTCGAGATTGGCTTTACTGCTCATTTGTCTTAGCGCCATGCATATACAGAGCTTCGCCTATTCTCAAACTGAAAAAATTGATGTCTCCGTTCAGGGAGGAAAACTCGAAGATGTATTTCAAACAATCAATGACAAGAGCAAATACAAAATGTTCTTTAGCAAATCGACTCTCCCAAACTCGACAATCAATATTGTTATAAAGAAAATCACTGTAAAAGATCTTCTTTCCCAGTCTCTGGCCGGGAGCAACCTAACATGGGAAGTATTGGACAATGATATTATCGCTATAAAAGAAAAAAAACAGAATCAGCAACACATTGCGGGCCAAGTCGTCAATGAAAATGGAACGCCTTTGGCAGGAGTATCTGTTATCATAAAGGACTGGCAAAAAGCAGAATACCGCAATATGCAAACGAGCACCGCAACGGATGTCAATGGACAATGGGGACTGCGTATTCCAAATGACGATGTCATTATTACTTTTTCTTTTATTGGTTATCAGAAGGTTGATATCACTGCGAAGCAGCTTATTGCCAATTCTACTCCTATTAAACTGAAACCGGAAGAAGGAAGCTTAGAAGAAGTGGTTGTTATTGGTTACGGTACGACAACACGTAGACTGAATACGGGATCAGTTGCTTCGATCACAGCGAAGGACATAACCTCTCAACCTGTAAGTAATCCACTTGCCGCACTATCGGGAAGAATGTCCGGTGTATTGATCGCCCAAAACAATGGTGTGCCCGGAAGTGCTGTTCAGATTCAGATTAGGAATCAGGCGTCATTAAGTGGAACGACCTCAGGTTCAATACCGCTATACGTGGTTGATGGAGTTCCCTTTACCAATTTTAACGGCGGACAACCTGCAACGGATAACCTCAATTCATTTGGGATCTCAGCTTCTTCAGGCGGCTTAAGTCCCTTCAGCATGATTAATCCAGCGGATATTGAACGTATCGATGTCTTGAAAGATGCCGACGCTACAGCGATCTATGGTAGCCGGGGCGCAAATGGTGTCGTATTGATCACCACAAAAAAAGGATCTGCAGGTCGTACTCGCATTGGTGTCAACTTTAACACCGGATTTACCGAGGTCAACCACTTTATCCCTATGTTGAACCTAGAACAATATCTCACGCTAAGAAAAGAGGCTTTTGCTAATGCTGGAGTTACACCTACAGCCGATAACGCTCCAGATCTTATGTTATGGGATCAGAACAAATCGACAGATTGGCAGAAAATGCTGATTGGAAACAAAGGACATATTACCGACGTTCAAGCGAATATGTCTGGTGGAAACGAATCTACCCGCTTTTTCTTTAATTCGGGATATAGACGCGAGAGTACTGTTTTTTATGGGGATAGCAAAAACAGTCGCTTTACCTCACGGTTAAACTTAGATCACACCTCTTCTGACAAAAAATTCAATGCCGCTTTATCAGTTAGCTATGCCAACGACAATTCGGATATGCCTTCCTCTGATGTCACTTCACTCTACAATTTGCCCCCCAATTATCCAATCTATGGTGACAATGGAAAATACTATTGGTTACCGTCATCAGCTTTTATTGACAACCCAATCGCCTTGCTCGAACGGAAATACTTTGGTAATACCAATAATCTGATCTCAAATGCCAATCTGAGTTACAAAATTATACCTGGACTGACAGCAAAAGCAAATTTTGGCTATACCATCACACAGTTGAATCAAAATAATCAACGGCCAATTACTTCCTTAAACAATACCGTTTCCAACCCGCTTGGTTCTTCTAGTTTCTCTAATACAAAGGCCGAAAATTGGATTATTGAACCGACATTGGATTATGTAAAAAGTATCGGCGAAGGTAAATTTACGGCATTAATTGGAACAAGTTTTCAGCAAAATTCATCCCGTTCACAGACAACCAATGGTTCTAATTATTCAAACGATGCACTTTTAGGTTCGCTCAGTGCCGCAGGATTATTCACTGCCAGCAATAACCTCGTATATTACAAATACAATGCACTATTCGGAAAAGTAAATTACGACTGGAAAGAGAAATATTTGTTTAATGGAACTTTTAGAAGAGATGGCTCATCTCGTTTTGGACCTAAAAACCGATTCGGAAATTTTGGAGCAATAGGTCTAGGATGGGTCTTTGGAAAAGAGGATTTTATACAAGATAATCTAACGTTTTTAAGTTTTGGTAAATTGAGAGCGAGCTATGGAACTACAGGTAATGATCAAATTTCAAATTACCTTTATCTTCCACTCTACTCTTCAACAACCGCGTATCTAAATAATCCTTCCATGAATATTGGAACACTTCCAAATGAATATATCAAGTGGGAAACAACCAAAAAACTGGAGTTTGCTTTAGATCTAGGTTTCTTGAAAGATCGAATTTTGTTTACTGGAAACTTTTTCAGAAATCGTTCTTCTGATCAGATAACTGATTTAGTTTTAAGTACTCAAACGGGCTACAACAGTTACAAAGAAAACCTACCGGCATTGATCCAAAATACAGGCTTGGAATTGGAGTTAAACACCACAAATATTACAAATGAAAATTTTACATGGAAAACATCTGCTAATTTCACGTTTTATAAAAACAAACTTGTCGAATTTCCTGGAATTGAAAACACATTTTATTCAAGTAGCTTTCTAGTTGGTGAGCCGCTCAATATGGTCCGTTTGTATCACTATCAAGGTGTAGACCCCGCAACAGGAAGAGCGTTATACGAAGATCGCAATGGCGATGGGGCTATAACGGGCGATGACCGATACGTTGCTAACTTAGGTACACCTTTCTATGGCGGATTTAACAATACTTTTTCCTACAAAGGCTTCGAGCTTGGCGTATTTTTTCAATTTAACCACCGCTTTGGAGTAACTAAAATCCTCAATACAAGACCTGGTGCTATGCTCAACCAAAATGATTACTGGTTGGACAGATGGACACCAAATAACAGTAATACCAATATCCCGGGAGCAATTATCCCGACAGTACCGGCATCTTCAGCTGATGGAGTTGCATTAAGCAACTCTTATAATCAATATACCAGCTCTGATGCTGTCTATGGGGATGCTTCCTATATTAAGTTGAGGTCTGTCAATTTATCTTACAACCTGCCCAAAAGCTGGACTTCGAAATTAAAAATGTCTAATTGTAATGTATTTATGCAAGGGCAAAATCTCTTTACATGGGCCAAGAACAAATATGTCCTGGATACCGAAACGACCGTGCAAGGCGGTCCATCTGGTTTAGGAACTGGAACGATTGCCCAGGTATTGCCTCCATTGCGGACGATTGTATTTGGATTTAACTGTCAATTTTAAAACTAGAGATCATGAAATTAAACATCAATAGAAATATATTATTATTAGCAATTACCAGTGGAACTCTTTTGACCAGCTCCTGCGAAAAATTTGTGGAATTGGGCGCTCCACCGACACAAGTTGTAGCTGGCGAAGCATTCTCCACAGATGCTTCTGCAAATAGTGTCATACGCGGATTGTATACCACAGCATTAAGCATCAATCTCGCCGGGACTTCAACCTTTTATACGGGAATCGCTGCAGACGACCTTCAATACAATGCGGCTGATGCAAATACCTCGGAATTCGCCAGCAATAACCTGCTGAACACAAATGGGAATGTCGCTAATTTCTGGTCAAATTGTTACCAACTTATCAAGAATGCAAACAATGCGATATCAGGTCTCGACGCATCCACCAGCCTTACCCCAAGCGTAAAAGACCAGCTCCTGGGCGAAGCGAAATTTTTTAGGGCCTATACCTATTTCTATCTCGTCAACCTTTATGGTGATGTGCCATTGCAATTACGTGATGACCTCCACGCTTTTGAAGATGCAATTCTTCCACGAACTTCTGCACAGCAAGTATATGATCAGATTATTGCTGATCTAAAAGATGCGGAAAGTAAGATGGCGACGGCCTATGATGCAACAGCAAGCCCGAGAGGAAGAGCTAACAAAACTGCTGCAAGTGCACTATTGGCAAGAGTTTATCTTTACCAAAAGGATTATCAAAATGCCGAATCTTATGCGACCAAAGTATTACAGTCATCTGATTATGGCATGCCGACACCAGATAAGAATTTTGTAAACTCAAGTAATGAGGTTATCCTTCAACTTGGCAATCAAACGGGAGTAACGACATTTGGCTCCAATTATATTACCGCGGCTACAGCTACACCCGGCTACACCCTACCGGACGCTGTGTACAATAGCTTTGAGACATCTCCGACGGTTGACTTAAGAAAAACAAATTGGACAAGTCCAAAGACGGTCTCCAACAAAATCTATTATGCCATAACCAAATATAAAGTATCCTCGGGAACAGGTTCCGAATACCATATTATGCTTCGCTTAGCCGAGCAGTATCTTATTCGCGCGGAAGCGAGGGCTAAATTGGGGAAACTTGCCGAAGCCCGGACAGATGTGGATGCTGTCCGTTCTCGCGCTGGACTTGCAGGACTTAATTCAAGCTTAAACCAAACACAAATACTATCTGCAATAGAGACGGAACGCATGCACGAATTTTTCGGTGAGTTCGGCCATCGTTGGCTCGACCTCAAGCGGACCGATCGTGCTACCGCTGTATTGTCTCCAATCAAATCAAACTGGCAGGCCACGGATGTCTTGTATCCTATTCCACAAGCCCAGATTTTGATCAACAATAAACTGACACAGAATCCAGGATACGAAGATTAATGAATTTAAAAAATCATACAGACAAAAAATGAAAACAAAAATCTTAACGGCTGCGTTGGTGTTTTCGCTAACAGCATCTTTTGCACAACAACCAGCAAAAAACAAATACCAACAGTATCTCCCAATTATAGAAAAAGGTACGTTGGTACAAAAGGATTCGCTTGCTAATGTATTAATGAGCGAATTAAAGACTTATAAATCGGAAGAAGACTACCGTACTACAATCAACATTTTGCGTTCTTTAGGGAAGGAAGATCTGCAGGCATCTGCAGAAGTACTGGCTAAGAAAAAATATCCAAAAGGATCACTAACCCGTGATGCCTTTATCACAGATGTTTTTTACAATGCAAGTACGCCAGTACAAAAAGAAAAAGCTTATAACGACCTTATCAAAAAATGGCCAGTTAAAAACTTCAAGGAAGAACCACTGACTTATGATTATGTATTGGCTAATTTAGCACAAAGTTTCGCCAACGATGGAAATGCACAAAAAGCAATATATTATCTAGGAGAAATGAAAGAACGATTCTGGCGCGGAAATGGATATATCCCTGTTGGTCAAACCCTCCTGAGGACAGGTGATACGACTACTGCAGCACCTCTCTTAAAAACTGCTATGGATGATAGTTATTACTATTTAACCCTTCCAGAGGATCAAAAAGACAATAAGGCTCGGTTTGCGGCCATGGGGTATGCAAGCTCCATGTCAGCTTATGTAAATATACTTGTTTCGCAGAAAAAATTTACTGAAGCGCTAGGTTATATAGAAAATGCATTAAATGCAGCACCAGAGCAAGCGGATGGTCTAGCAATGGTATACTACAAATCTTTAATGGGCACAGGAAGAAAGCTTGAGGCATATAATATTCTCACCAAGTTATATGCTAAAGGACAATTTGCGGTCGAAAATGATCTTAAAAAATTATATACTGAATTGAATGGATCTGTTCAAGGCTACGAGAATTTTAATGCATCCTTAAAAATAGAGTTAACGCAAAACATTCGCAACCATATCAAAGAAATGGCAACTTTTAAACCTGCACCTAATTTTGAATTACTCAATCTTAAAGGTGAAAAAGTATCCCTAGCCAGTTTAAAGGGAAAAGTTGTCGTATTGGATTTTTGGGCAACTTGGTGTCAGCCATGTATCCGTTCATTTCCAGGAATGAAGGCAGCACAGGACTCTTACGCAGATGATAAGGATGTACAATTCTTATTCATGAATACCTGGGAGCGCGATAAGAACTATAAAGAAAATGTGATATCCTTTATCAGCAAGAATAACTATCCTTTTGAAGTGCTCTATGACGATCAAAAAGATCCACAAACCGGAGAAGTTATGGCCGCGAAATTCGGAGTCAAAGGAATTCCAGCAAAATTTATTATTGATAAGGAAGGAAATATACGTTATTTTCTTACGGGATCTACTCCAAATGTAGATTATATTAAATTAGAAATGAAAGAGCTCATCGAAGCTGCTAAAAAACCTTATAAAGGCTAAAAAGAAGGGGGCGTTCAAAAAGATTGAACAGCCCCCTTCTTTTTATAATCCAGCCAACTGTAGTCCGGCCAACTCCTGAGCGTAAAAGAAGAATTTTTGTGGGCTTTAAGGCTTTCTAAATGTGGATCGGAGAATCTGCCGAAATGAGCCATACAGCACATAAATTTGAGCTATCAACAAAAATAGATCTGTCTCAGCAGTCTTATCTTTGTTGCTATACAATAAGCAGATGACAACAAGAAACAACAGGAAGAAGTGGCTTCGGTTTTTGAAAAGAACAATCTTAGGACTGGCAGTTCTCATCGCTCTTATCGGACTATATATGATGCATCCACAATTCGGCAAAAGACCCTCGGGTGAAAGACTTCAACGCATACAGCTATCGAAACAGTTTAAAGGCGGAAAATTCCAGAATAGCAGCCCTACACCACAGCTCACACAGCCCTGGACCGTAGCCCTATACGATTATTTTTTTAAGCGCTCCAACGAAACAAGTCCCAAACATACTATACCAACAATGTATATCGACTGGGAAAAGTTATTAAGTCAGCCTCATGGGCTTGTTTGGTTTGGTCACTCCTCTTATTTCCTTCGTCTCGATGGTAAGAACATACTCGTCGATCCTGTCCTTAGTGGCAGTGCTTCTCCTATTCCAGGAAGTGTAAAAGCGTTTAAAGGAGCCGATGTCTCTACCGTATCTGCTCTACCGCCGATTGACTATCTATTTATATCACATGACCATTATGATCACATGGATTATAAGACGTTAAAGGCACTACAACCCCGGGTTGGAAAAGTCATTGTTGGTCTTGGCGTTGGCTCCCATCTTGAATATTGGGGATATCGTCCTGAACAGATCATCGAAAAAGATTGGTGGGACGAAATCAACTTGGGTGATGGTTTCCGTGTAACAGTTGCGCCCGCCAGACATTTTTCAGGCCGCAGTATATTTACTGCCAACACATTATGGGCATCCTATGCGCTCCAGACACCTTCCATGCGGCTCTATTTAGGCGGGGACAGCGGCTACGATAACCACTTCAAAGAGATAGGTAATCAATTGGGCCCTTTTGACCTGGCTATATTGGAGAATGGCCAATACGACCTCAGTTGGAAACACATACACATGATGCCGGAGGAGGTTGTCCAAGCGGCACATGATCTCAAAGCTTCTTTACTGTTTCCGGTTCATTCGTCCAAGTTTGTATTGGCCAATCACGCCTGGAATGAACCTCTAGAACGTATTTCCAAGGAAGCAATACGACAACAACAGCCTTTGCTTACCCCCATGATCGGCCAGGTCATTGACCTCGATCAGCCCCCTTTAACACCTAGTTATTGGTGGCGGAAATAATTTTAAGCAACGGAATTGATAGTCGCTGGTGTTATGCCAAACTTCTCCTTGAAAGAAGCATAAAAATGAGAAAGGTTTTCAAAACCCAGATCAAGATAAAAATCTGCAGGTTTTTGTCGCTTATTTTCAATTAGATAATAAGCCTCAGAAAGACGTCTTTCTTGCAGCCATTTTCGGGGAGACGTCTGGAATATTTTCTCAAAATCACGTTTAAAGCTTGCTAAACTCCGTCCTGTTAGTTTCGCAAAGTTTTCTAAAGGTACATTGTACCGATAGTTTTTAACCATAAATTGCTCGAGATCAATTTTATGCGGCTCCGAAAAGTCAAAAAGCAGGTCTTTTAACTGTGGATAGCTTTCCAACAACAAAGTGATCAACTCGTAGATCTTGATATTTTCCATCTGCGGGCTCACTCGGTCGATGGCTTCCGCATAGGGGGTCAATGACTCAAAATAACTTTTTATAAACAGGTTACTTTCCAGAACAACATTGGACTCACCCTGATACTTTTTGTCCGAACTGAGATGATGGTCCATCGCGTATTGCTTCAGCCGATCAGCCCCCAGCAATACTGAAACAGATTTGTAAACATTATTTTTCGCGGGATATTTAAAAGCTTTGGCCAGTTGGTTTCTGCGGGCAACCACAATCTGCCCTTCTGTCGCCACCAATTTTCCTTTCTGATGGTCCAGATGTGTTTCACCAGATAGCTGAAAAAAAACGACATGTTCGGGAATGAACTGTTCGTGCCCAAATGCTTTCTCGACATAACAGGAATACAAAAAGGCATTCCCAAAATCTTTCTCTTCCATGCTCAATACGATTTATTTTAAACGGCTGTGCGACTATGGGTACCGATAGCTAAAATCAGTCCCAGCCTAAAGGTAGCAAATATCTCATACCTTTTGCAAAGCCTAGTTGTCTGAAAGCTCAAAATACAGTTGGTACACAGCTCAAATCAAGCTACCGAAAAACTCAAGATTGACATCCACCAATTTTAAAACAGCCCCCTATCCGATCTCGCTGCCACATAGGAATAAGTTCCATACTTACCTCATCACATTCATCCCGTCTGTCAAAAAAAAACATTTTGACATATTTTGTTATTTTGTCAAAAAATAGTACTTTTGTACCAATAACTAGTAACAATGAACAACGAACGGGACCAACTTGCCGACCAGATACTTCATGCCGCTTCAGGGCTTTATTTACAATATGGGCTAAAGAAAGTGACTATGGATGATATTGCAAAAGCAATAGGTAAAACCCGTACAGCCGTATATTATTACTTTAAAAATCGGGAAGAAGTTTTTGATGCTGTATTGGACTCCCTTGTCAAAGAAGTTGTTCAGGAAATTCAGCGCGCAATGGATTCCAAGCATACAATCCATGAAAAAATAGAAGCTTTCTGTCAAACCAAGATTAAGACTTCCGAAGCGAAAAAACCATTCTTTACCGCGATTGAAGTCGGTATGAACGCAGCAGAAAAGAGCAAACATACACAAGCCATGGGTTTAGTTCACCAACAGCTCATGAAGGCCGAAACTCAGCTGCTCAGCGAAGCGCTTATATTAAGTACACAACGACAGGAAATTCGTCAACTCACAACAATTGAGCACGACAGTTTTATTTTTATTCTCCTTAGTGGTATCCGCGGAATAAAACGTGAAATGCTCTTAAAAAACAGTTTTAAAGGCTTAAACGAAACCATCCATACCTTAGTTGACATGACCGAGAGATGGCTTAGGTAATTTTTTTTGAGTCTATTTTGACACTTATACATTTTATGTCAAATAGTAAAATAAATAAAAAACATGCAGCAGATCAGCAACCTCAGTACATTCAGGGCTTTTCGGAGCCGCAATTATACGCTTTATTTTTTTGGCAGATCGGTTTCTCAATTTGGCACTTGGATGCAACGTACTGCGGTAGTTTGGGTGGTGTATAGCCTCACCCATTCTGCATTTATGTTGGGCCTGACGATTTTTGCTGAACAATTTCCTTCTTTTCTCTTTTCTGCGCTCGGTGGCGTTGCAGCGGACCGTTACGACCGTTACAAAATTGTACAGCTGACACAGATTGCATCGTTGATTCAAGCGACACTACTTGCCTTGTTGGTCATGCATGGCCACAACAATGTGTGGACGATCCTTGGATTGAGCATAATATTGGGAATTATCAATGCATACGATGTCCCAGCGAGGCAATCTATGATCAACGAGGTTGTTCATGAACCTTCAGATCTCCCCAGTGCACTGTCGCTCAATTCGGCCATGGCGAGTTTAGCTAAGCTACTTGGACCAGCACTATCGGGTATTGTCCTGCAGCAGTTTGGTGCTGGGGTTTGCTTTCTCATCAACGCCGCTACGTTTGCAGCTGTTATGGTCTCTATCGCCTTCATGAAAATACCAAAACTTAAAAAAACCGTTGGTCCATCCAAAAACGTCTTTAAGGAGCTTGCCGCAGGATTCCATTATATCAAAAATGAATCTACAATTGGTTGGGTGATATTGATGTTAAGTATTGTAGGTTTCCTTGTACTTCCTTACGATACACTTATTCCCGTATACGCCAAGGAAATATTTAAAGGTGACGCACAGACCTTTGGTTACATCACTAGTTTTATTGGTGTCGGAGCACTAATCGGCACGATTATGCTTGCTTCACTTCGTGCAAATGCCTCTATGCGCAAGGTCCTGATTGGAAGCACACTGATCCTTAGTCTCGGCTTGATTTGTTTTTCCCAGATACAGTTATTTGTACCGGCCATGATCTTTGCCGCAATTACAGGGTTTGGTTCCGTTGTTCAATTTACCGCCTGCAATATCATCGTGCAGTCCGAAGCCGCTCCTGAAATGCGTTCGCGGGCCATCAGTATCCTACTGACAGCGATCTTTGGTATGCTTCCGCTGGGGAGTTTACTCATTGGTGCCCTATCTGAAAAAATAGGTGCACCAAGCACCCTCCTTTTCCAGGGAATTGCAGGTTTGGCTATCGCATACTTCTTTAATAAAGTTTTACTTCCAAAACCAAAAGAAAAAATCCAAGCGGATCGAAAAATAGAGAAAGAATCAGAAGAACAATTTTTAAACAATATATAATACCATGGAAAAAATGAACAGCGCCCTACTTGTCATGGATATGCAATCCGCAATCCTGGGCACATTGAACAATCCCGAGCAATTGATTAAAAACACGAAAATGGTCATCGCCAAGGCACGTGAACAGCAACTGCCAATTATCTATGTTGTGGTTGGCTTTTCAAAGGGCATGCCCGAAATAAGTGAACAGAACAAGGCATTTTCATCCGTTAAAAAAACACTGATGGCACTGGATATGCAAGAATGGATGGCCATTCATCCAGAATTAGCCCCACAAAATGGGGACATTCGGCTTGTTAAGAAGAGATTCAGCGCCTTCGCGGGTAGTGACCTTGAGCTTATTCTGCGAAGCCAGGGTATTCAACATCTTATTCTCACGGGTATATCGACCAGTGGTGTAGTACTTTCTACCTTACGCGAGGCCGCAGATAAGGACTACGTTCTTACTGTGATCGATGATTGTTGCATGGATCATGATGTGGAAGTACATAATATCTTAATGAACAAAGTTTTTCCAAGGCAAGCCGAAATCGTCCACGCAACTGATTGGAACACCTAATGAAATTCTTTTCTAAATCGAATGGCCCATGTCATCACCTACGTGTTTCAACATGGAGCCATTCGAACTGCTTATTATTTCTTTGCAGCAAGCCGCTTACGTATAATACTGACAAATTCGGGTGAAACCCCCAGGTAGGATGCAATATAGTATTGCGGTACCCTTTGGGAAATAGTCGGGTATAGTTCAATAAATTCGAGATAGCGATCGGCGGCTGGTTTGGCCATTGTATGGATCAGCCTATTTTGCAGAACAGCGAGCCGACGTTGCACTAGCATACGAAAAACCCGCTCAAACTTTGGAACAGTCTCTAATAATCTCTCCTTGGTCTCGGGTGTTAACATCAAAAACTCACTGTCTTCTAATGTTTCCATGTATAAACTAGATGGTGTATGATAATGAAATGAAGCAATATCACTAATCCACCAATCTTCGACAGCAAAAGCCAGCGTTACTTCAAAACCATTTTCATCCAGATAATAAATCCGGACACAACCTTTTTGAAGATATCCTTCAAACTGACAGATTTCCCCTTCTTCCAATAGCATCGTTTTTTTGGGAACCTTCTTTGCTGTCAATAAACCAGTAAACTGTTCGGTTTCTTCGGCTGTCAAAGTAATGCACTTGGACACATTTTTAAGAATATTTTCGTATAACATAGTATTTCTTTAAATAGATCCGGTCGTTAAACACCTTCATTTTCGTGTAAAATATAACCCGCTCCATAGATACTTTCGATATGAAGTTTGCAATCCATCTGCAGTAATTTACGAAGTCGGGAGATAAAAACCTCTAGGCTTTTACCGTTAAAAAAATCCGTATTACCCCAAAACTGCAGCAGGAGATCTTTTTTATTGACCAATAGATTTTTATGAAGGACCAGATGTCGCAGCAACTCAGCTTCACGGACTGTGAGCTTTTGTATGCTTCCCATCCCATCACGCAGACTATAACGTTCCATGTTGAGCAACAGACAACCGATAGCGAGTTCGATTTCCGAATTCGTCGGCATTTCGGGCGCATTTGCCACGTTCAATAAATTGCGGATCTTGAGCAATATTTCGTCCATGTCAAAAGGTTTCGCGATGTAATCAACAGCGCCGAGACTAAGTCCTCTGAGCCGCGATGTGCGTTCATGAAGTGCTGTCAAAAAGAAAATAGGTTGCCCAGGATTCAATTGTATCATTTGTTGCGCCAGGTCAAAACCATTGCCATCGGGCAACTGCACATCAATAATTAGTAATTTGACGGCACAGGACTGAAAAGCCGCCCAGCCTCCTTGCGCCGTGCTTTCCCAGCGCACCGTAAAGCCTTTGTATCGCAAATAACGTGAGAAAACTTCGCCCAAATCAGGTTCGTCTTCAATCAAAAGGATGTCAATCTTATCTTTTGCCATTGAATGCCACATTACTCATGTAAATATAAAAAATTGTACCGGAACCAGACTTACCGCCTGCTACATGGATCGTCCAACCCAGCCTGTCCAAATAAGATTTGACATAGTAAAGCCCCAGTCCTAGTCCAGGTTTATTACCGGATAGTTTGCCTCTATAAAATGCTGTAAATATCGCTTCCTGATCTGCAGGGGCGATCCCAATCCCATTATCCACTATTTTGAGGTTATAATGATGACCTTGCTGCTCCCAGCTAAACTGAATCGTCTTCTTACTATTATCGTTAAATTTTATCGCATTGGATACCAGGTTATCTAAGATTGAAAAATAATAATCTTCATCAAGACTCATCTCCACATCGGCAGCTAAAGGTTCATATTGAATTTCAATTTCACCTCGGTAGCGCAAATGAAGTTCTTTCAGTATTTGCTGTGTAAGCCGATCAATAGAAACGGATACAATTTTAGCCTCTTGTTCCTGTAATGCCACAGATCCCATGACCTGTTCAAAATAAGCTTTGAGTCGTTTGGCTTGCCTTTCCACGATGCGCCCAAGTTGTGCCACCTCCTTATCGTCTTTTCCTGTTTCACGATCGATCAAACTATGTGCACTGATCAAAATTGTCGTCAGTGGCGTATTAAATTCATGGCGCATATGATTTAGAAAACTCGTTTTCAGGTCTGCCAATTTACGTTGGTTGATCCAATTACGATAGGTTCGATAACTCAATAATACGATCACAACAATACAAGCTAAGGAGAGTAAAAACACGGGCATCATCCGTTGGACAAGACGCCAGCCCCTGTTTTCATAATCAACATACAGGCTATAGGTAAAACGATAAGGAATAGGATTCTTGTCACTAACAGACAGTTGGAATACCCTATTATTATTTGTTCCGCGCTTGAGTTTGCCACTAATTAGACCAGCACGATCATCGGCTGCTAACGCATAGAAAGTCGTCCAGGCACGGTCTCTTGCATTATATATTTCCAATTTATCAAAATGGAATAGGTAAACAAGTGTCGTATCGAGCCCTTGCTGATGTACGATCCGACGAAAAATACTGTCTAACGACTGCTGCCTACGCATCTGATCGAGAAAGCCATTCATACAATGGTTACCATACTGGTCTGCGTCTGCGGACTTATTTATTTTTTTTTCATACCATTTCGGCAAACAGGGTACCAATGTTGTCTGGAATATGGCATCTCCCCCAGGGAATATCTTATCATCCATAATCACAGCTCCATAAGCATTCTGGATCCGATTGAGCTGTCCAATCTGATAATTCTTGTCTTCAAGCTTATACGTATTGAAGATCAGAAAACCGATCAACCCCGTCAAGATCAAGAAGCTTGTTCCAAATGCCCAAGGATATATATTTTTACCGGTACTCTTCATGGTTTAAAAATAACATCAATTTGTCGAATCAAGATATCTATTAGGCTTTTATTAGGCTTTCGTTAGGTTTCCATTAGGCTTAAATAACACAACCTTGACCTATCTTTACAACATAACAACTTAGCAAATTATGTCCAAAATTTTACAGCCCCTACTTTACTGCCTATCTTTTCTTTTACTGGGCAACACGTTATTGGCACAATCCGGTTTTTCAAAGAAGGTCCTTGAGCAGAGTCAGCTCGACTTTGTCAATCTTGGATTCGGTATGTTCATCCATTATGGCATGCCAACTTTTATGGAACAAGACTGGTCCGATCCCAACGCCGCACTTGAACTGTTCAAATCTCCGAAGCTCAACGCAGATCAATGGGCTAAAGCTGCCAAATCGGCCAATATGAGCTATGGTTGCCTAACCACCAAGCACCATAGTGGCTTCCCGATCTGGAATACCAAAACAACAGATTATAATGTAATGAACACGCCTTTACATCGTGATGTTGTTAAAGAATTTACGGATGCTTTCCGCAAAAATGGTTTGCGTGTTATGCTTTATTATTCCATTTTGGATATGCATCAGGGCATACGTCCACATACCATTACCAAAGCGCATATCCAATTGATCAAAGATCAGCTGACGGAATTGTTGACCCAATACGGAGAAATCGACGCCTTGGTCATTGATGGATGGGACGCCCCTTGGTCGCGTATTTCGTACGATGATGTTCCTTTCGATGACATCTATTATCTTGTCAAATCACTCCAACCGAAATGTTTGTTGATGGATCTCAATTCGGCAAAATACCCCGGTGATGCGTTGTTTTACACCGATATCAAATCGTACGAACAAGGCGCGGGTCAATTTATCTCCAAGGAGCATAACAAATTGCCGGCAATGGCCTGTCTTCCCTTACAGCAAAATTGGTTCTGGAAAACATCGTTTCCGAACACCCCAGTTAAAAATGTCAATGAATTGGTCGAGAAATTTGTAATTCCGTACAACAACGCGTATTGCAACTTTATGCTCAATGTAGCACCAAATAGTGATGGTCTGATGGATCAAAATGCGCTTGATGCACTGAAGACAATCGGTACATTATACAAAAATAAACCCAGCTACAACTCATTACCAAGTTACCAGGCACCAATAGTCGACCACAATATGGCCAAACAAGTACCTTCATACAGTAGCTGGAGCGAAGATATGAACATTATGGATTTTGCCAACGACGATAACTTTGGTAGTGCCTGGGTCTCCAATCCGGCAGTCAAAGATGAAGTATGGTATGAATTGGATTTTGAACGTAGTAAAGCTTTCAATAGTGTTGTTATTACCGAAGGAAAAGACAATCCTTCACAGTATAACTTATCCTATCTGAAAGATGGAAAATGGCATCCTATAGTGGTTACAGCGGTACAACAGGGCCGCATCAAGATCTTCCGCTTTGATGAAGTACTGGGACAAAAATTACGCTTCAGCATCAAACCTGAAAAAGGCCATGCGGTCGTAAACGAAATCGGCGTTTACCAAGAAAGACGCTAACACAAAACAAAGAATCAAAAACGTCTTTGCTATTCTTCTCCTATAAAAGTCTATATCCACCGACTTTTATAGGGGGAGATTTGTACCCATGGCCTGTTATCCTATTCTTTCAAAATCGCTCCATTTTTAGTGAATTTCACGCTAAAGCCATGCATCAGAACCCGCGTACGTTTGACCTTTCCTTCTCGTTTTCCAAAAGTCCCCAAAGCCGTCTCTTCCGGTGCGCCGAAATCAAAATCCACATCAATCAACAGGGGATATTTCTTTGTATTAACTAAACCCAAGCGATTGCTCGCTTTAATCCAACGGGTCAAATCATCATCCCGGTCAACAAAATAGGTTCCGATTGTTAACCGATAAAATTCATCGTTTCTAGCCAGGTCCAAATAAACCCTTTCTTTATCATTATTTAGGCTGTACTCACTTAAATGTTGTTCCAGTATTCTCTCTACGGAATCTGGAAATACATACAAAATTTCCTGCCCAACAGCCATCAGCCTCATACAGTTTAAAAATAAAAAAAGTAGGCTGCTTCTTATGAGGTGATGTATTTTCATGATCTTTATCGTTTTTCTAAAATCATCGGAACAGCGTTCATTTCAAGGGAATTCGTTTCATCCAAATGGAAATGGGCACCTTTTGGCACTTCATCCTGCGCAAGTATCAAAAGTTGCTTGGCCAATGAGATAAGCCCCTGTTTGTTGGCTCGAATTACAATTTCGTTGGCAACAAGTTGAACTGCTATTTCAAATCCAGGTTCCCATGACGCCTGTAGCCCCAACTCTTCGGAATAGGTGGGTAAATTAATTTCTAAGTTCATATATACTGGTTTTGCTCCACCTAAACTTAATTAAAATTACCTAGATCTAGCGTCCATATAATCTAAAGTCCCCATAAAAGAGGCTCCTTGCATTGCAAGGAGCCTCTTTTATGGGGACGAATAAGTTAAATTCCTATTTACTCCAACCTGGGTTTTGTGTCAGATTTCCGTTCAGCACAATCGCTGCAGACGGAATTGGGTAAAGGTATTGCTTGTTATTGTCATCCCAGGTACGCTTCACAGCTTTAAACCATTCCAGGTGATTGTCCGAAGTCATTGTCTGGAAATTGGTACTTTTGCCCCCTATAGCGACCTTGGCTACTCCTGCAGGAACAGTTATCGAAGGAGCTGATTTACTTCCATCATAGAACACGACATCTGGAGTTCCATTGTGGTCGATATCAATCAGCTTATCTAAAGCAGGGATATAAATTCCCGTCCAAGGCAAATTTGCCATAAGCGGTCCAAGTTTCCATCGCTTCAAATCATTGAAACGGAAACCCTCCAGAGCTAATTCCACCTGTCTTTCACGACGTATTTCTAAAAGCACGGGGCTATTGACTTCGGGGAAGAATGTATTTTTCAAGTAGGTATCCACTTTGGTTGGCAGTGCATTCGTTCCACTTGTTATTCCTGCCCTTGAACGTAATGCTCCAATAGTTTTCGACCAATCCGCATCATTGAAAGTACCTAGTTCCTGTTTCGCTTCAGCATAGTTTAATAATATTTCCGCATAACGCATTAAAGGAACTGCATTGGTATTGTAACCGCCATTGTCGTAATAGGGATCGTCTAAAGTATACTTGATCGGTTGATACCCCGTATAGGTAAAACTTGCAAAATTTGGGGGAGCAGGCTGTCCATTACGGGAATATCCTGGCGTCCGGATCAACTGCGCCAAGCGCAAGTCGCGATTTTGACACTCCTCATAGAATTCCTCAGTCTGAAAGTTCGGTCTATCCGTATAAGGAGTACCGTCAACATTCAAAAAACTATTGATAAAAGGCCTTACCAAACTTAAACGTGGACCGTAGGTTGCTGATGTCCACCACCAGTTGGCATCGTTCAAAAGCGCAAGATCTTTACTGAAAGTTACGGCCAACATGACCTCTTTTGTCACTGGCGTATTACTGGTAAACAACTGTCGCTGTGATGTTTTAGGGTCTGCGGAGATATTAAGCCCATAAGGACCATTTTCCATTAAAATCTTGCCAGCGTCTACCGCCATCTGGAAGAATACTTCCGGCTGTGTAGCCAAATTGAGCTTTTGGTATTTACGAAATGTTCCTTCGAACAGCGCGATTCGGGTCTTCAAACCAAGTGCTGTCCATTTATTAACCGTACTACCGTCACCCGCCGTATTTGTAATATTGGCGTAGGCAAAGTCCAGATCTTCCATGATGTGCTTCATGACCACTTCGCGCGAATCCCGTGGTGCTTTAAGGATATCCGTCTCATCAACCGCCAAAGGGTGATCTACCCAAGGCACATCGCCAAAACGAACTACTTTCTCATAATAGAACCAAGCTCTGAAAAAGCGGGCTAAGCCGATATAATTATTTTTGATAGCATCGCTCAATTTGGGACTATTACATTTAGCTATCAATTGGTTGATATTACGCAGGGTAGCCCAGGACCACCCCGAACTGATCTCAGCACTGTAAGCGCCGCCGACCATAAAATCATTGAGACTATTTACAGCCGAATAGTCAGCCATAGCGTCACCCTTATAAGCGTCACTACCAGAAGTGATATTCCGATAGAATGAGTTGCTGTAATTTTTTAATCCACTTTCGCTCCCGAAGATATCCTCCTCGGTGGCACCTGCCTTCGGCAGCTCGTTTAGTTCACAGGAGGAGAACAAAAGCGCAACAATAGGTATATAAAATAATTTTTTCATGATAATAAAAAACTATAAGCCAATAGATAAATTAAAACTAACACTCTTCATAATTGGATAGTTAAATCCGTCGCCAGAACCCGTTCCGATCTCCGGATCAGATTTGCCTAGATTACCGACATCGAGATCCTTCGTTTTTTTGTAAAGAGGCGACCAGGTCCATAAGTTTTCGCCCGAAAGTCCAGCCCGAAGACTACTAATTTTTAACCTGTTGGTTACAGATTTAGGAAAACTGTATCCGATCTGTATATTTTTCATACGTATATAGGCAACGTTCTGCAGATATCTTGTCTGTGGCGTTGTTTTGATAGATTCATTGTACCCAGCATAGCGAGGAAAATAACCGTTTGGATTGTCTTCAGTCCAATAATTGTTGAGGTGCCATTCCGGCAAGTTGTTGTAAGGTCGATTGTATTGTCCCCAAAAAATAGATTCATTGCTCGGGTACCAATTCTGCTTACCCACACCCTGGAAGAAAGACGATAAATAAATACCTTGCCAATCCAGATTAAGGTTAAAACTATAGATATATCGTGGATCGGTATTACCGATAACAGTTCTGTCACCATGGCTATAAATCGTATTATTTCCATAATCGATTACACCATCACCATTTAGATCCGCAAAACGCACGTCACCTGGATATATTGTACCATTGTTTGACGATTTGATCAATTTTTGCTTTGCAGCACCATCAATTTCCGCCTGATTCTGAAATAAACCCTGCGTTACATAGCCCCATATTTCGCCGATGCGCTGGCCTTCATAATACGATCCATCTTTGATTAAACCCTCTTTATTTTCGTAACGGTCTATATTGGATCTATAATCAGCCAAAGTACCCCTTACGGACCAATTGAAAGGACTACCGTTCAGATCGAATCTATCCTTATAAGTCAGGCTCACTTCAAAACCTTTTGTGGTCATGTCAGCATAGTTTCCTTTCGGCGACTCCGCACCAAAGATATCAGGCAAAGCTACACCTAAGGTATACATATTTAAGGTCTTGCGTTGATAGATATCGCCCGTAAAAGTCAGTTTTCCATTTAAAGACGATAGATCAAGACCTAAGTTTGCCGTGCGCGCTGTTTCCCAAGTTAAGTTATCGGGGATCACCTTAGGCACCGAGGTATACGCCGGCTTCTGTCCGTTCAATACCCGATCCATAATCTTGATCTCGTAAATATCCAAATACGAATACGGATCGACATTACCATTACCCAATGAGCCATAGGACGCTCTTAGCTTCAGATCAGAAAGTGCTCTTTTGTCCACCTGGAAGAATGGCTCTTCAGAAATACGCCAGCCCACGGATGCGGAAGGGAATAGTCCCCATCGTTGATTTGTCGGAAATTTGGACGAACCATCGTAGCGGCCATTAAATTCAAAAAGGTAACGGTCCTTGAAAATATAATTGGCACGCATAAATACTCCGACATTACGGTACTTGTTATATCCCGCTGTCGCTGTGGTATTCTGCCCTACTGCCAGGTTGATATTTTCAACATCATCATTGAGTAGACCTGTTTTGGTAATATAGGTTGAATTATACGTACGCTGTTCATAATTGTATCCGAGCAAACCTTTAAAATAATGATCGCCTATTGTGCGTTCATATTCACTGTAGAGATTTCCAAACAAGTAACGGTAGCGTTGGTCTACTTGATAAATATTGTCGTTCATACTTGTTTCCAACCGCAACATTTTTCCCTCCTGTGTGCTATATGGAACCGGCACACGGACTCTTACCGAATTAAAATCGCGATTTCTAAAAGTCAGATCCCCTTTAATGCGGAACGTATTGTTGAAAAACTTAGTCTCGAAAGAAGTTGTATTGCGGAGATCCTGATTAGCCGTATTCGTACCATTCTTACCGTAGATAAAATCCCCTACCGTATAGGCTGCAGAGAAACTCATAGATCCATCAGGGTTAAAGATCGGCGAAGAAGGGTGTCCCTCATCGGCAATATTGCGCCAGATATTTCCACCTTCACCAGCAGTCGATGGGTCTCTATATTTGGCATAATTAAAATCGATATTATTGCTTATCCGTAACCAGTCGGTGACCTGAAGTCCCGCTTTTGCACGTGTATTATAGGTCTTATATTTATCACTGTTGTAGCGGTACAGGCCATTGTAGTCGTAAGCACGTCCAGAAATATAGTAATCCATTTTTTCTGAATTACCACTGATGGAAAGGTTGTGATCCTGGACAAACGTATTATCCTTGATCAACGTACCGTAATAATCTTCATTACCGTAGTATACATAATTACCTTTATCGTCGACAGTGACCTGTTCGGTAATGCCCTGTTCTTTTCTTCTCTTAAACTCTTCCAGCCAATCTGTTGTAAAGATCTGTGTCTTGTTAAGCTTGCTCGGAATCGAAGAATAATTATTCCAGGCATTATAAGCTGTAAAGAAATGCGAAGCATATTCATAACCATCTGTCACGAATTTGGGCAAGGTTACAGGTTTTTGAAAAGAGCCACTTCCTGAATAGTTGATTGAAGTTTTTCCGGACTTGGCACGTTTCGTTGTGACCAAAACTACCCCGAAGGTACCGCGGGAGCCGTAAATCGCAGATGAAGCCGCATCTTTGAGTGTAGTTACACTTTCAATATCATTGGGATTGATCGCCGAAAGATCACCCTCGACACCATCGATAAGCACAAGTGCACTTCCACCCTGACCAATGGAAGTTGTACCACGGATATTGAAACTTGGTGCACGATTGGGCTTACCATCTGCTGGGGTTACATTCAAGTTGGGAATTACACCTTGGAGCATCTGGCTTGCATTACCCAGTACGCGTCCCTCAAAAGCTTCTGATCCCACTTGGTCTACTGCACCGGTAAGATTCACTTTTTTCTGCGTACCATAACCGACCACCACGACTTCCTCCAGTTCGGTATCTTTGGATTCCATGATGATATCGATCTGCCCTCCCGTCACGCTGACGATCTTTTCACTGTAGCCTATCCCTGTCAATTTGAGTCTTTGCCCCATAGTGGCTTCGATCGTGAACTGACCCGCTACATTCGTTGAGGTTGTTTTTTGGCTGGTTAAATTGGTAATGGTAATTCCGGACAAGCTTGTTCCGTTTTTGTCTTTTACCACCCCTTTCACGGTAGATTGAACTGCAATACTGTGCACCTCTTGATTCAATTTGACATAATCACGCTCTACATTAGCCCAAGTGGGGTATGAGAGACCCAATGCCATACTGATTAGTAATGTTTTTTGCATTTTTAGTCTGGTTTAGAATTTTGCATCAAAGTTGATGCTTTGACTTGGTTTATAATTTACCGTAATGTTAACAAATATTTAATTAATATCAACAACATTAGTACCTAAACAGGTTTAGCATACCATTAAATAATCAAAATTTATCTTTTAGATAACATAAATCATAAAAACAAGCCTTGAGACATCTAAAAGTTAATCTATTCAACTCAAAAACCTAAAGTCTCATTTTTCAGAATCCAGAAATACGTTAATTGACCGCGAAGGGATTACGCAATAGCCATTGTTTAGTACATTTTTTCTTTCCCTGTTTTTCTTGAACTAGTTCAATGAACAGCAAAATTAGCCCGCCTAAATTTGGATATACAACAAATGCTTTGGGTATCTCTAAAGGATAACAGCAACTCCAAAGCGGTGCATAGATCATTGACTTATCAGATTATTTTAATACGAAAAACAAATTGACGATATATCGTCAATTTTAAAAACCAACAAAACACTATAGAAAACTAAAAATCAAAACAATAAGAAAAAAGGTAAAAGATTTGAATCTCAACAATTATCAAACAACAAAAAATTCATATTTATGAAACCATCACTAGAACTATTGTCGCCAAGCAACCATGCATTGGTATTGATCGACTTCGAAGGCCAAATGGCATTTGCCACAAAAAGCATTACCATGGAAGAGCTTCGCAATAATGTCGCCGTAATCTGCGGTGCTTCCAAGATTTTCAATGTGCCGACCATCGTAACCACAGTCGCGGAAGAAAGCTTTTCAGGTCCTGTTTTTCCGGAAATTGAGACATATTATCCACAAGCCAGTACAGATTATATCGACCGAACTAGTATGAATACCTGGGAAGATGAGGCCGCTTATCAAGCCATAACAGGCACAGGTAAGAAAAAACTGGTACTGGCAGGCCTATGGACAGGTGTATGTATCGTTGGGCCAGCCTTATCTGCACTAGCGGAGGGATATGAAGTTTATGTCATTGCCGATGCCTGTGGTGATGTAAGTCAAGAGGCACATGAGCGTGCTATGCAACGAATGATTCATATGGGTGTAAAACCGATCACTGCTGTACAATACCTTCTGGAATTACAACGCGACTGGGCCCGTCAGGAAACCTATGTAGCTGTAACAGACCTCATGAAAAAACATGGCGGCAGCTATGGCTTAGGGATTCATTACGCCCACAATATGCTAAAACACGGTTAATTCAATTGTAAAAAAATATTTATTCAAAATCGTACCTCGTGCAACAGCAACAGACCATATTCAATTACATCCGTCAAGCGGCGCTCGTATTGTCGATACTCAGCCTATTTCCGCATTTTTCCAAGGGTCAAACGTACAAATTAATGCGTTTCGAGGAAGATTACAGCGCTCTCGCAGACAGTACACGTTATGGTTATCAAAAGCTCAAATATAGCCCTTTAACTGCTGACAGAAAATTATGGCTTTCGATGGGTGGCGAGGCACGGTTGGAATATGTCGATTTTAACAATGAGGACTGGGGACGCGTAAAGCTTGGGCATAACAACTTTCTACTGCAACGTTATAGTCTGCACGCCGATCTACATTTCGGGACGCGTCTCCGTCTTTTCACCCAACTTCGCTCAGCCCTGCAGCATGGCCGCAAAAATGGTTCACGCCAGATCGATGAAGACCAACTGAATGTACAGAACCTATTTATAGATGGAACGCTGTTCAAACAAAATGATAAATCAGTATTGATTCGCCTTGGCAGGCAGGAGCTTGACTATGGCTCCGGCCGCTTAATCTCCGTAGGTGAAGGCCCAAATGCCAGAAGATATTTCACTGGAGCAAAACTAGCTTACAACAGCAGTAAAGTGAATATCGAAGCATTTGCCATGATGGCAGATACCATTAGACCGGGCATATTTGACAACAAACCTTCCAAACAGGTGAACTTGTGGGGAGCATACGGTAAATTTATTGTTCCTCAACAGGCCAATCTCGACTTATATTACATCGGCATCTATCGCGACCGTTCTGCTTTTGAGGAGGGTATAGCACAGGAAACCCGCCATACCGTAGGAACCCGGATCTGGAAATATGGCGGTGGATTTATTTACAACCTTGAAGGAGCTTATCAATTTGGATCTTTTGGCCACGGTAAGATATCAGCATGGACTGCTTCCGTCGATATCGGCTACCTCTTTGAGAATACGGTACTCAAACCATCCATCAATCTACGTAACGACTATATTTCAGGGGACAAAAAGGCTGGAGATGGCAATCTGCAAACTTTCAACCCCATTTATCCCAAAGGCGGATACTTCGGTTTTAGTCCACAGATCGGTCCCGTCAACTTGATTGACATTCACCCTTATGCCACACTAGACCTTCTTTCCAAACTCAAGATGCAGGTCGACGTGGTTTTCAACTGGCGGCATACCTTACAAGACGGTTTATACAGGCCAAGCGGATCTTTTAACCTGCCTGGATCTGCTTCGCGTAAACGCTATATCGGCACGGCTTATCTAGCCAACTTTACCTACGCCGCCAGTAAGCAATTGTCGCTGGTAACAGGTATTCAATATTTCAAAACCGGCACTTTCATTGAAGACATCATTAGCACACCAAAAAATGGAATTTTCTTCAATAGCAGGATCGCCTTTAAATTCTAAAATCATGAAAACAATAAAGAGACTCTTTCAAAAGAAAACATGTCAATGGGCACTGATCGCCTTGTTTGGCACCCTGGCGGTCACTCCGATACAATCCTATGCACAAGCAACGGCGGCAGCTCCTATTAAAACCACAGCAATAGGCACAAGTACCATCTGGGGAAATGTCGATGGACTTGCTATTGAAGGCCTCGTTCAAGGCCCTTCGGCTGCTGCAAGTGATCTGCAGGTAGCCTGTGTATTTGAATATACCGAGGGCGATATCTTTATCTCCCCGCCGGCATTGCCTGCCGCATTGAATGGTCTAGTACATTTAGATGAAGCTTTACATGGTACGTTAACTGAAATACGTAAAACAGGAAAATTTAAAGGACATGCACTTGAAACCATCCTCTTTGCTCCAAGCCAAAAGGGCACGCTCGCAAGTAAAAAACTGTTGTTGATTGGGCTTGGCAAACGGGAGGACTTCCATGCTGAACTGATGAAGGATGTAGCCCATGTTGCCATGCGCGAAGCGCTTAGATTAGGTGTCAAAGATTTTAGTTTTGCGAGTGATCTCAAAGATGCAGGTGTGGATTCGCCGACTGCTCTGGTCGCAGAGAATGTTGTTCTCGGGTGTATCGATGCCTTCAGAACCCAAAAATGGTTGGGCGAAAAAAATATGGATCAACAACCGGTATTAAACAAGATCACGTTACTAGCCGGACCGGCATTTTTTGAAACTGCTGGCGAAGGCATCAAAAACGCGATTTCTTCCTTAAACAATTAAACAAACCAGATTATGAAAGCAGACCTTATTCTATATAACGGAAAAATAACCCATTTCGGCCACAACCAGGAAGTTGTTACCGCTGTCGCGATCCAAGATGGTAAATTTGTTGCAATCGGTTCGGACAGCGATGTCCTTAAGCTTGCCAGCACACAGACAAAATTGATTGATCTAGGCGGTAGACGTGCTGTACCGGGCATCAACGATTCGCATATCCACCTGATCCGTGGTGGACTCAATTATAATCTTGAATTGCGCTGGGATGGTGTTCCATCATTGGCCGATGCATTACGTATGCTCAAAGAGCAAGTTGACCGTACGCCACATCCCCAATGGGTTCGCGTAGTGGGTGGCTGGTCCGAGTTTCAATTTGCCGAACGTCGTATGCCAACTTTGGCTGAGATCAATGCCATTGCGCCCGATACCCCCGTTTTTATCCTTCATCTCTATGACCGCGCACTGCTAAATGCTGCTGCACTGCGTGCCGTAGGTTACACCAAAGACACACCCGCTCCTCCAGGCGGAACCATTGAACGGGACAGCCATGGCAATCCCACAGGATTGCTGATTGCAGCGCCCAATGCCATGATCCTATATTCAACCTTGGCAAAAGGACCTACACTTCCCTACGAAGAACAGGTTAATTCGACCCGACATTTCATGAAGGAACTCAATCGCTTTGGAATTACCAGCGTTATCGATGCTGGTGGCGGTTTTCAAAACTATCCCGACGACTATAAAGTCATCCGTGATTTACATAGCGAAGACCAGCTTACGGTTCGTATCGCCTACAACCTTTTTACACAAAAGCCCAAGCACGAATACGAAGATTTCCAGCAATGGATAGACAGCGTTCCTCTCCACCAAGGCGACGACATGTACCGCCACAACGGCGCTGGTGAAATGCTTGTTTTTTCGGCAGCAGATTTTGAGGATTTTCTGCAGCCTAGACCTGATCTCAGTGAAAATATGGAAGCCGAACTCGAAAAAGTTGTTCGCTTACTCGTGAGTAACCGATGGCCATTCAGATTACATGCCACATACAACGAAAGTATCAGCCGCTTTTTGGATGTATTTGAGAAAGTCAACCGCGACATTCCGTTTGACGGATTGGCCTGGATTTTCGACCACGCCGAAACAATAGACGAACGTAATATTGAACGAACCAAAGCGCTAGGTGGTGGTATTGCCATCCAAAGCCGCATGGCCTATCAAGGTGAATATTTTGCAGATCGATATGGCGCTACTGCGGCCGAACAAACACCCCCTGTCAAAAAAATGCTGGCCATGGAAGTTCCTGTAGGAGGTGGATCCGATGCAACCCGCGTGAGCAGCTACAATCCCTGGGTGTCCATGTACTGGCTTACCGCAGGAAAAACTGTTGGTGGACTCCAAATATACCAAGACAGCAAGCTTGACCGCATAACAGCGCTACAGCTCTATACCAAAGGCAGTGCTTGGTTTTCACAAGAACAACAAAAAAAGGGAGATATTGCTGTGGGAATGCTAGCTGATTTAACGGTACTTAACAATGACTATTTTACGGTAGAAGATGAAGCTATTAAGGAGATCGAATCCGAACTTACTGTCGTAGCGGGCAAAATTGTCTATGCGGAAGGTGATTTCAGTTCCTTCTCTCCCCTACCGATCCCCATTCTACCCGATTGGTCACCTACAAAAAGCTACGGTGGCTATTATAGTGTTTCGAAAACAGCTCAAAAAAGCATTACAACTGCATCAACAGCTCAAAGTAGCATTGTAAATTCCATCCATCTGTGTAGCGGCAGCTGTCAGGTACATGCACACGATCACAATCAAGCCCGAATGAGTAACATCGCGATAAACAATTACACCGCATTCTGGGGAGCCCTAGGCTGTTCATGTTTTGCATTTTAAAACACTGGAAAGATGGAAATACTTCAAAAACTTTTTTACACCGATTTGGGCAATACGGCCAATAACATTGCCATACTGATCTTTCGAGTTCTATTTGCCTGGGAATTATTGACCGTGCACGGTCTCAAAAAAATTCAGAAAGGCCCACAAGCTGAACCTGAACATATCCCAAATCCTTTGCAGCTACCCGAAAAACTAAACGCCGCAGTAGCCCAGTTTGCAGACACTATTGTTCCTTTTTTTGTTGCACTGGGCTTACTTGGAAGGTTAGCGCTATTACCGACAATAGGAGTCACCGCAGTTGGCTATTTCGTCGTACACCGTCACGATTCACGCGAAGTGCGCGATGTTCCATTTATGTACACACTATGCCTTTTGCTCCTCTTGCTCATCGGCCCTGGAACTTATTCAATCGATCATTACATTTACCAACTACTCACAAAATAAACATATGAAACCCCATATCGGAATACACGAAAATAATCTAGCTGAATCGGCACATATTCTTTCTAAACTCTTAGCCGATGAATACCTGCTCTATACGAAAACGAGGAATGCACATTGGAACATTGAAGGAGCCGATTTTTACAACAAACATCTCTTTTTTGAAGCGCAGTACAACGAACTCGATGAGCTGATTGACAGTCTTGCTGGGCGCATCCGCAGCCTAGGGCATTATGCACCTGCCAGCCTAAATCAGTTTCTGGCGCTGACACAGTTAACCGAACAGAAAAGGTCAGGCAATGACAGTACTGCTTATATCAAAGAATTATTAATGGACCACGAAAGCATTATTGTTTCATTGCGCGAAAACATCGACCATTTTGCCGTAGCACTAAAGGACATTGGAACAAGCGACTACGCAACAGGACTTCTGGAAACTCACGAAAAAATGGCTTGGATGCTACGTGCGCATTTATCATAAAACCATGGAAAATCAAAACAAAGCACATATAACGACACTTGTTCTCACACTTGTTGGAGGGTATTGTGACACTGTTACTTTTGTCGCAGCTGACAAAATATTCTCGGCCCACGTGACAGGGAACTTTATCGTCTTCGCCTATCAGCTTATCAATGGCGGAGATATCACGGCCTGGATCAAATTAGCAACCTTCCCTGTATTCGTCACCGCAGTGATGGCAGGCGGATGGCTTACCTCACGCTCCCATAAGAAAAATACCGTCCTCTTTGTCGAAGCCCTATTACTTGTTATTGCAGGTTTGCTGGCAATTTTTCTTCCGGTAGAGGATTCCAAAACCGTAATGTATAGCTTGGTTATGCTCGTCGTATTCGCTTTGGGCATGCAAAATGCATTCGGAAAACTATTTACCAAAGCAACTCACGGACCGACAACCATGATGACCGGAAATGTGACCCAAGCGTCGCTAGACCTCTGTGTACTTATCGCCAATAAATTTAAAAATCCAGACACCAACGTCAGCTTTGGGAAGCAGCTGATCACCTTATCAGGTTTTTTCATCGGATGTTTGGCTGGAGCCTATTTTGGTAAACAACTTGGATTAACTTCTATTATATTTGCAGGTATAGCGATGCTCGTCTGTTATTTCCTTTCGAAGGACAAGGATCAATAATTAGGATAAAAGCATCAAGCAAATAGAGCAAGTTACCGGTAGAAAGATAGCTTGCTCTATCTTATAACGTATGTCACCTTAATGAGAATTTATCTAATACTTAGCATTTTTATCCTTTCGATCTTTAATACATTCGGTCAGGACAACACGACTATTCATCGTCTGCTAGACAGCATATCGCATGAAAAGGATCCCGGACAAAAAGCTCGTATGCTTTATGAAGCCGCTAAATGTTATCTGGAAAAACCAGGTGAATCAAAAAAAGACCTAGACAGCGCCTTATGGCTTAATGGGACATCCCAAAAACTGCACCTCTCAGTCAACCTTAAAACCGAAGCCGCGCTAAATATGCTTCTGGATGCCCGAATACAAGAGGAAATGGGTAAACCTGACCTTGCAAAAAGCCAGAAAAAGGCTAGTTTACTTTTTGCAAACGCTCATCAGCTTGCTAAAGCCTCGGCCATGATTTACCTGTCCATGGCTAACGACATCAAAGATGTGGACTTTCATCAAAAGACCAGCTTATTCCAGCAAGCGTTAGAACAAGCCAAAAAGACAAGTGACAAATCACTTGAGCCCAAAATCCTGATGGAACAATCCAGCTTCCTTTCCAATTATGGGGATTATAAAGGTGCCATAGCAACTGCTCATCGAGCCGCTGTATTAAAAAAACAGACCAGCGATAAAAATATCAGCCAGGAGCTTGTGTCCGTTGCCGGCAATCTCCGGATGCTCCTGCGCCTCAAAGAAGCTTTAAAATATGCACTCGAAGCCCGTCGGGTAGTGGAAAACGAAAGCACAACGACAACCAAAGATGATTTAGCTGCCGTGTACAATATTGTGGGATTGATCTATTACGATCTCAAATCCAATAAAGAAGCCCTAGAAAATTATCAAAAGGCATTTGAAATCGCCAAAAGTCAAGGTGACAGATATGGCATCCATACGATCACACTCAATTTAGCGACCATTCTATCGCGTCTCAATCGCGTTTCAGATGCACTGAATCTGCTTGATAATGTCACCAAAGATTACGCGTCCGATATCTATTCCATACGCTATGCCTATCTGTATACCATGCTATACACAAGAAATAAAAACACAAAAAAAGCTTATCCCTATTATCAGGAACTCTTAACCTATTACAAGACCGGGAATATCACTGGGCAGGAAAGACATATCATGATGATTGGAATTACGAGCTATCTTTTTGCAGATGGACAGATCAAACAGATGTATCCTTACCTTGAAGAAATAGAGCAATCAATGACCAAAGAAAGCAGTCTGCTCCGTGCCTCCGAATTGCGGAAACTCTATTATCTGGCCGACTCCGCCCGCGGTGATTTTAAATCCGCATTCAAAAACTTGGCGGCTTTCAAAACTATCAGCGATTCCATTAACAGTGTAGAGCGGGCCAAGGAGCTTACCGCCTTACAATTAGATTATCATACCGAAAAAAAAGACCATGATATCGTCCTCCTTAAACAAAAAGGTCAGCTGCAAAAATCACTGCTTGAACGGGAGGCTATTATACGAAACGTGTTCATAGGCAGCTTCGTCGTCCTGTTGATCTTCGCAGGCTTTTTGTATATCCAAAATGCCATAAAAAAAAGAAGTAATGCAAAACTAACGCTCAAACAGGAAGAAATTAATGCCCAGAATGAAAAGCTAAAACAGCTGATCGCTGAAAAAGAATGGCTACTAAAAGAAATTCACCATCGCGTCAAAAACAACATGCAGATTATTATCAGTCTGCTCAATACACAATCGGCTTATCTTGAAAACGAAGACGCCATCAGCGCAATTCAAAATAGTCAAAATCGAATGCATGCGATGTCTCTGATCCATCAAAAACTATATCAAACAGACAACCTTTCTCGCATTGACATGAAATGGTATATCCAGGAACTGACCGAATATCTCAAAGATAGCTTTCAATCCGAAAAATCAGTTAAATTTGAGATTCAGGTAGATTCGATTACACTGGATGTTGCACAAGCGGTCCCAGTTGGACTTATTCTCAATGAAGCAATCAATAATGCAATCAAACATGCTTTTGCTCAAAGAGAGGGAACTGTTTTTATCAACTTCAGGCGAATCAGAGCTACTCCTTACGATCTCTTGCTTAGCATTGCCGACAATGGTATCGGAATACAGAAAGATCTTAGCAGTAGTGATAGTGACTCTTTCGGCATGAATCTCATGCAAGGGCTAACTTCCCAGCTTGACGGAGAATTTAAACTGACATCTGACCAAGGTGTTTTCATTACCATTCAATTTTCACAGAAAGAAGGCGAAATTTAAGACGAATTTTATGCAAAAAGGAAACAAGATCTTAATTGTAGAAGACGAATTTATCGTCGCTAATGATCTCAGGATGATCCTCAAAAAAAACGGTTATGAGGTCGTTGGTATAGCGTCTTCTGTGTCGCAGGCCAAGACAATTATCGCGACAACAAAACCGAATTGGATACTACTCGATATCCTATTAAAGGGAAGTGAAACAGGTATCGACCTCGCTATTGAACTGAACAAGCTGGAGCTACCGTTCCTATTTATATCGGCCAATACCAACCAAGGTATTTTAGAAGCGGTGAAAGAGACAAGGCCCTATGGTTTTTTGACAAAACCATTTCGCGAAAAGGATCTTTTCATTATGCTCGATATTGCCAATGAAAGGCTCCATTCGGAAAACAAGGCCGAGGAACCGAAAATTAAGTCCATTGAAAACAGAAGCTTAAAAAATCAGCTCATCGGTACAAGCCCAGCCCTTAATGAGGTACTTTCACAGGTCGAATTGGTTGCTCCTACAGACACCTCCGTCTTGCTCCTTGGCGAAAGTGGCACAGGTAAAGAAAAGATTGCGCAGTCATTACATCAGCTTTCGTTGCGCAAGCAGCAGCCTTTGGTTGTAGTCAATTGTGCGGCCATACCATTATCCCTTATGGAGTCTGAATTATTTGGTCATGAAAAAGGAGCCTTTACAGGGGCACAAAATAGAAGAATTGGTAAATTTGAACTTGCGGACGGGGGAACCATCTTTTTGGACGAAATTGGTGAACTACCGTTAGAAGCGCAGACCAAATTACTCCGTGTGCTTCAGGAACAAGAAATCGACCGTGTAGGTGGAGAGCTGCCCGTCAAGATCAATGTCCGTATTATCGCGGCGACTAACCGCAACCTGGAACAGGAGGTCGCCTTAGGCAACTTTAGACTAGACCTCTATTATCGGCTCAACATCTTCCCAATTGCTATTCCGCCACTTCGAGAGCGAACTGGAGATATTGAGGTGCTGGCCAATTATTTTCTAGCCTTTTACGCCACGAAACTCAAGAAAAATGTCACAGCCTTTTCTGCTCATGTACTTGCCAATATGCAAGCTTATCCATGGCCGGGAAATATTCGGGAGATGCAGCATCTTATTGAAAGGACGGTTCTGCTTGCAAAAGACCCTATCATCAACGACATGGTATTTATTGAACACCTGGAAAGTAAAATCTCAGATTTTTCATCTCAAAAATTAGCATCCCTTGAAGAAATTGAACGAGAGCATATTTTGCGTGTACTTGAATCATGTAAGGGCAAAATTTCAGGCCCAAGTGGAGCAACAGAAATCTTACAGATCAGTTCATCCAGTCTATACAGCAAAATGAAAAAATTCGGAATTAAATCCGACTTTTATTGATAACAAGATAGCAAATGACCATCATGCAGCATACAGCCGTAGGATCAGATCCGCAAGCGATTTATAATCGCATTCAGCAACGCGAAATAGAGCAGCTTGCTCAAATTGCTATTCAGCAGAAAATGGCTCCTATTCATACCCTAGCCGCATTGGATTTGCTTCAAAACGAAATCCAAATCTTTTTGGAACAAAATTGGCTTTCGCTATTTATTGCGGATAATCGCGAAGTTAATTATAGCCTTCTTTTTCAATCCAAAAATAAGGCAAAAACAAGCAAGAACGAATCACGTAGCTGTAAAGACAAATTCTTTAAAGAATGTATCCTTTCCGCTGACCCCATCCTGTTCCGAGCCAGCGAGATTTTAAAAGCAGATAAATCCTTTCCGGCAACCTTTGTCCACGCCATTCAAGAGGGAAATAAAGCAATTGTATCCAAAGCTTTTCGTGTACATGACCACTATTGGGCGATCTTAAGTCTAGGCTACAAAAGGCTGGAACATATCGATCCTCAGCTTGAGTATCGGATAAAAAACTTTATCCCACAGCTTGGTATCAGCGTCGGCAATATTCTGATGTACGAACGATCGACACATACAGCCTTAACAAACACGGCCAACAGCCCAGCGCAGCTCAATGCACAGCCTCAGGGTCTCCAGCAGAACGAGGGTTATGGTAAGAAATCAGAGGCCTCAGAGCCGCAGATGATTGGCGAGAGTGACCTGATACAAGCCATAAAATCGCAGCTCAAAATGGTAGCACTATCAGAAATGAATCTGCTTATTCAAGGTGAAAGCGGAACTGGCAAAGAAGTAGCAACTCAAATAATACATCATTTTTCACTCAGATCGGCTCGTCCCCTAATAAAAGTCAACTGCGCGGCTATTGCGCCCACATTGATCGAAAGTGAACTTTTTGGACATGAAAAAGGTAGTTTCAGCGGTGCTGTAAAGCGTAAAATCGGCAAGTTCGAACAAGCCCACGGCGGAACACTTTTTTTGGACGAGATCGGGGATCTTCCTTTAACACTTCAGGCAAAACTTCTCCGTGTGTTGCAAGAAAAAGAAATTGAGCGCGTGGGAGGAAATATAAATATTCCTATCGATGTCCGTATAATCTGTGCCACACACAAGGACTTACAAGCTGAAGTGAAGGCCGGCAACTTTCGATCCGATCTATATTACCGGATCAGTGCATTTCCAATTACCATTCCATCCCTTCGTGAACGACGGGAAGACATTCCTCATTTAGTCCAGCACTTCCTCTTAAAACATGCCGGAGAAAATCCACCTAAGCAAATGAGTAAAAAGGTATTGCAACGCCTCCATTTACATTCATGGCCTGGCAATATTCGCGAACTTGAACATGTTATTGCACGTTCGATTCTATTGACGGAAGATTCAACTATAAAAAAAATTGCACTATTGCCTGACGCTGATTTTGTAGGAGAAAGCAAGGTGCCCGATTTCCGTCTACAAACCTTGGCAAACTTTGAAAAAGAATATATTCTTTGGGTATTGCACAACTGTAAAGCGCGTATTTCTGGCCCCAATGGAGCGGCGACCATACTCGGTATTCCGGCCACAACGCTTCAATCCAAAATGAAAAAGCTGGGCATTGGCAAGAAGTTTTCTTACTCCAAGGAATAAAACGAAAAAAAGCCATTCCCGTTTATGGAAATGGCTTATACAACTATTTAAAAACTATTTTTAGATCAACAGAAATCTTATTTCTGGATAAAATCCAAAATATCCTTATTGATGGTCTCCGCTTCTGTAGTAGGCATTCCATGCGGATAGCCAGGATAGGTAATTAACGTGCCATTTTGGACCAACTCAGCAGCTCTTCTACCCGTTATATCAATCGGTACGATCTGATCATCTTCACCATGCAATACTAAGACAGGAATCTCTACTTTTTTAAGTTCTTCCGTAAAATCAGTTTCAGAGAAAGCTTTGATACAATCATAGTGAGCCTTAATACCGCCCATCATTCCTTGCCGCCACCAGTTGTCCATCACGCCTTGCTGTACATTTGCTCCATCGCGGTTATAGCCATAAAAAGCGAGGGTAAAATCCTGAAAATACTGTTGTCTACGTGTTGCAGTATTCAATCTTATTTCGTCAAAGACCTCCATAGGTACACCATCGGGGTTTGTTGCACTCTTAGCCATTGTGGGGGTAACCGCACTGATCAATACAGCTTTTGACACCCGAGAAGTACCATGATTGGTTATGTAGCGAACAACCTCGCCGCCACCTGTTGAGTGGCCAATATGGATGGCATCTTTTAAGTCCAATGCTTCTACCAATTGTGCAATATCCGACGCATAGGTATCCATCTCATTTCCTGTCGCCGTCTGTGTCGAGCGACCATGACCCCGGCGATCGTGTGCGATCACACGGTACCCTTTTTCGAGGAAGTACATCAGCTGCGCGTCCCAATCGTCGCTGGATAGAGGCCAACCATGATGAAATACGATCGGTTGTCCTGTTCCCCAGTCTTTGTAATAAATTTCTGTTCCGTCTTGAACTTTGAATGTTGCCATGATGATTAGTTTAAGAATTTTATTATTTACATGATATGCTAATTGGATTGCAATTTGCAGTCCAAAAAACATATACAACTGTATTTAAACGCATTATAAAACAAAAAGTGATTTTACAAACAACGACATTTCGTTATTTATACAGTCGGTTCATTCGTTTTTTTACGATAGGTCCTATTTTCCTGCAAAAGGCTTCTCGTCGTGTGCGCACCTGTGTTTAAATAGTAATCATATATTCAGTTTTCACCTAATATTTGAACCAGATCTTCCGCGCCACCGTCAAATTTCTGTCCATTGACAAAAAATGTCGGTGTCCCATTAACGCCACTCAGCATACCACTTTCAAAATCACCATCCACACGGTCCTGTAACGCCTCGTCCTGCAAATCAGATTTAAACTTTGGCATGTCCAAATCCAGTTGCTCGGCGATATCCAACAGCAATCTCGCACTCAGCAAGTTCTGGTTTTCGAAAATAGCGTCATGCATCTCCCAAAATTTTCCCTGCAGTGCTGCCGCTTCCGCCGCCAATGCCGCGGGTTGAGCATAAGGATGCATTTCCGAAAGTGGAAAATTGCGGAATACAAACCTGATCTGGCTTCCCAGTTCGGCCATCATTTCTTTTATTATGGGATGAGCTGCACCGCAATGTGGACATTGATAATCCCCATATTCAACGATGGTCAGATCGGCCTGGCCATTTCCCAATATATGGTCAGCATTGCTGACCTTCGGTTTCAATGACATAATTATTTTAATTTAAGATTTTCCAATGCTTCGATAATACCGTCTGCACCTGGATTGACCGCCGTCGGAGACATATAACTCCAAGCAATAACCCCTTCCTTATCAATCACAAAGAGTGCGCGCTTGCACTCACCTTCTTCTTCATCGTAAACACCATATTTTTTGGCGACCTCTCCTTTAGCTTCAAAATCGGCTAGAAGTGGAAAATGTAGCTTTCGCGACTGTGCGAACGCCATATGACACCATTTGCTGTCAACGGAAATACCCATAATTTCGGCATCATATTTCTTAAAATACTTGAGCATTTCATTATATAGTGCCATCTGATCGCTACATACCGGACTCCAATCTGCAGGGTAAAATGCCAATATCACATTATGCCCCTTAAATTCTGATAAGCTAATTTTTTGATCGGGGGTCGCATACAAAGTAAAATCAGGGGCAACATCATTTTTTTTTAACATATCAACGTCTTTAAAGTTTAACTGCCATCTCAAGGTGCACAACCTTAAAAGATCTGCATCACCTTTAAATAAAGCACTTAAAAGCAAAAATTGTTTTAAAGAAAAAATAGCTTATCCACGATCTGACTACAAGATCCGTTGATCTGCCTACATCCAAAATCGATCGATTGGCCACCTTTGTATCATCAATTTATTTAAAAACAGAAAAACATGAAATCACAAAAGGTATGGTTCGTCACTGGTGCTTCCAAAGGGCTAGGTCTCAGTCTCGTTAAAGAATTGCTCGCCCAAGGTTATCTTGTGGTTGCCACATCACGAACAAAACAGGCGCTAGAAGATGAAATCGGCGATCATGAAAATTTTCTCCCACTTGAGGTAGACATTACCGATGACAAAGACGTTGCCCGGGCAGTACTATCGGCCGTTGATTATTTCGGGAGGATTGATGTACTGGTCAACAATGCCGGATATGGTCAGACAGGTACCCTAGAGGAGCTCAGTGATTGGGAAGCACGCCGCAACTTCGAAGTGAATGTCTTTGGATCCCTTAATGCCATCCGGCATATCGCCCCCCATATGCGACGCCAACAATCGGGACATATTTTCAATATCGCATCTATCGGTGGACTCGCAGGAAATTACCCAGCCTTTGGTGTTTATTGCTCCACCAAATTTGCTGTCGCAGGCTTTACCGAAGCCCTCGCTGTCGAAATGGAACCTTTTGGTGTACACACGACCTTGGTCTACCCCGGCTACTTCAGAACTGATTTTTTATCTGAAGGATCCTTACATACAGCAGCCAATCCGATCGCAGCTTATGTAACTGCCCGAGAAAACGAAGCCACCCATCTGCATCAGATCCACGGGAATCAGGCAAACGATCCTCAGAAAGCAGCAACCCTATTAATCGAGCTTAGTACGCTGGAGCAGCCTCCAGTCCATTTTTTAATGGGCGAAGATGCGTATGAACTGGCCAAAAACAAGATCAACATGCTTAGGGCAGAAATCGAAAAATGGAAAAGTTATACCGTGTCAACAGGTTTCGAGCAATCCGTATAACAGCTTAGTTCAGCATAAGGTGCTTCCAAGGATATTTCACAATAATCAAATTAAAAATTCAGTAAATTTACAACATGGAGAATACATTTCGCTTTCATTCCCTTTCGGAATTCCACAGCTTTTGCGGACTACCTAAACCCGAACATCCATTGATCAGCCTGGTTGATTATAGTCAAGTACATTACCCTGTGAATGATAGCAAATTGAATTGGATACAACATTTTTATTCGATCGGTTTAAAGCGAAATGTAAATGCCAGGTTCAATTATGGACAGCAGCACTACGACTTCGACTCGGGCATACTCACCTTTGTCTCACCATTGCAATTTCTAAAAGTGGAGATCAATCAGGAAGTACAGGCGCAACCCAGCGGCTGGATTTTGTTGATCCATCCCGATTTTCTCTGGAACAGCGAATTGGCAAAACATATTCACTCCTACGATTTTTTCCAATATCAGGTCAATGAAGCGCTTTTTCTTTCAGACAAAGAAGAAGCCATCATTGTCGATATTCTGCAGAATATCGAAAAAGAGTATCAGTCTAATATCGATAAATTTAGTCGTGAACTCATTCTCAAACAGATTGAGCGCTTGCTGATTTACGCCGAACGATTTTACGAACGACAATTTATCACCCGCAAACGATCGACTCAAGAGCTGGTCACCAAATTTGAGCAGTTACTGTCAACACAGTTTCAGCAACACATACTTGTGGAGCATGGTGTACCGACAGTCAGCTTTCTGGCGCAGCAGCTCAATTTATCGCCAAACTACTTGGGCAGCTTGTTACGTATCTATACACAACAGAACACCCAACAGCATATCCAGCATAAAATGATCGAGTATGCCAAATTGCGACTAAGTACGAGTTCCCTTTCCATCAGCGAAATCGCGTATGAGCTAGGTTTCGAACATCCACAGTCGTTCAGTAAGGTCTTCAAAAAGAATACCCAACAAAGTCCCGTGGAATTTAGGCAACTGTTTCAGTAAAAAACTACTTTGTAAAGCGATCAATTACCAGCATTAATTAAGGCTGGAAGCAAAAATTCGCTGACGATCCGGTCGACCTGCCTATGCGCATAAGCTTGACCATAGGCGCTGGCTGTAATAACGATCACATATGGAATGTCGTTCATAACAATAATGTAATTCCCGCCATTGCCAGCGCAATAATATGCTTCATACGCCTTATTTCCAACATTAAAGCACTTGTTCCAAAACAGATAACCATAATATTCTTTCTCCCTTTCAGGAATCATAAGCTGTTTCGAAAGGCTCTTTTGAACCCAGGCTTGCGGAAGGATCTGCTTGCCATTCCAGCGCCCACCGTTCTTATAGAGCTGGCCGTACTTCGCAAAATCAAGTGCATTCATACGAATACCACCCGCAGTATTTGGCAGCCCTTGCGGGGTGTGTTCCCAGCGGTATTTCCGTATTCCCAATGGGGCAAACAGTCTTTTGTCTGCATAGGATTCCAATCCACCTTCTACTTGTTTATGGAGCAGATCTCCCAATACAACGACTCCAGCGGTAAAATAATGCCATTGTCCCTGCAGAGATTTTCGAAAAGGAAGATCTAACGTAAAGTCTACCCAATTTGTTGTGGGATACATATTTTCCTCATTACCGGGGCTATTGGGATCTTCATCGTTACCATCAAAGCCAGCACTCATGGTCAACAATTCACGAATGGTTGTTTTATTTTTACCTGGATCAGGATGTTGATATTTTGTAAAATCATAGCATTGATCCAGTGTTTGATATTCGTCCTTGACAAAGCCATCCGCAATGGCCATCCCGGTTAAAGTCGACGCAAAGGTTTTGCCGACGGACCGGGGATCATGCAGGCTATCCCTATTTTCACCATTGAAATATTCTTCTATCAGGAGATTCCCATGTTCCAATACCACAATTCCGTTTATCTTTTTAAAAATCCCCTCTTCAATCATTCCTTTTAGCTGCTGCATCCTACGGCGGTCAAACTTTGCTTTTGATAAATTCAATCCAGGATAAGACGCCGGCAACTGTAGCATATATTTATCCGGATTTATATCCGGGTTCATGCTGACAGAAAGCTGCAGTTCACCACTTGCAATGATATCACCAACAACCAGATTATCAGTATTTACGTAAGGTCTGATTTCCATCTTAAGATGATGTTTCCCATCCGCTAACGCCTTTTCACCACCATTAAAAAGAAAACGGTTCCAGAAAGATTCAGACCAGGATCCCTGTCCATTGATTTGATCGATCAGGGGACGTTTCAAGATCGTCTCCTGTTGCTGTATCTCCTGCTGAGGTGCGCCAGGAGATAAATTGCTTCTGTAAATTACTTTTCCATCTATCCATAACGTAAACTGAAAATTACCTTGTTGAAAAAGTTCGGTATCCGTAAGCTTTGGCGCTAGGATCTTTTGATAATAGAGCAATGGCTTTTGAAGTTTGATAGCAAAAAACAGATTACTTTTCGGTGAGAGCACATAATTAGGCATAAACTCTTCTTTTTGCAACCGCTCCCGCGAGCTTGTGAACAAAATTTCACCAGGCATTTCCTGATCAAAGTGAACCTGTAATGTATCCCGCTTCGATTGTTGTTGCGCATTGATCAACAGCGGATAACAGAATAAAAAAAATAAAACAAGATATTTCATAAGGCTTTTTCCAATCTATTTGTGTAAAAATAGCATTAGCCAAATGAATAAAATAGAATGAAATTAACTTTTTAAGCGTTTATCTTGTTGCGATATTCCCCAGGTGTGGATCCAAACAAACTTTTAAAACAACGTATAAAATGACTTTGATCCGCAAAACCTGATTGATAGCCTATTTCGGTTAGCGAAAGAGTCGGTTCACGCAGCAGCAGCACTGCATTTTCCACTTTCAATTTGCGGATATAATCACCCATCGTTACACCAAAATATCGGGAAAATTCACGGGACAGATAAACAGGATGTAGATCGACAGTATGGGAGATAGTCGTCAGATTCAGCTCACTGCTAAAATTCGCCCGCAAATAATCCCGCAACGTATAAACCCATTGCGGAACTTTACGTTCGCTCACTATCCGATCGCGATGCAAAACAGAAAACACATGTAACAACAAACTGTCCATTGCAAGTCCCGAACTATTATCCTGATCAAAAGATTCCCAAAAGAGTTTATGGAAGAGCAGCCTTACCTCTGGCAGATGAATATCCATATTGCCTTCCAGCAGATGCAGCGCCGCCATCTCGTTCCAGTGCCAGTTTGGGCTTAGTTCAATATGAAAACCCCGGGTACAGCCATCTGGTTTTCTATTGTAGTGAGGGTCTTGCCAATTATGAAAAAGCAGGTCCCCAGCAGCACAATGATGAATCCCCTTTTTGCTTCCCTCGAGCAAATTCCCTTCCAAAATAAACGTGAAATAAGGGTTTTCATGGTAATGCCAGTCCACTTTTTCCAGTGTATAAATAGCATCTGAAACAAGTAGTTCATTGGAATTAAATTTCCTATTTATAGCACCATAGTAGGTACCTGCACTGAGCTGCTCCACGACTTACTTTATTCCGCGTAATATCCCGCTACTCCAATGCCAATCGTCCAAAAGAACTTTGACTTTTTAAGGTCCTCCAGCAGCATATCCGCATTGTCTTCGTATTCGCCATCGGCTTTGATTTCCTCAATCTCCTCCTGAACATCCTCTTCAGTAATCTGTCTCCAGACACCAACAGAGCTATTTAAAAATGTATAGCAATATCCCGCTTCGGCATCATCAACCTCACCCGCGTTTTTATCACTCAGGATGCTTACAAGTTCGGTCGCTTCGACCTGAAACGGATTAACACCATAGATACTGATTTCAGTTTTTTCTGGATAGGGTCCATTAATGCTTTCTATAAATTCCAATGTTCCCTGATCATTAAAATCAAGTCTCAATTCGAGTTCATCATAATAATATTGGTCGTCCAGCGCATCCGAAGGAGCACCAAGTACACTTTGAACTTCAGCACGGCCCGCACCGAGATTAACCTGACCAATACCTTCAATTTGAATCCCAACAAGTGGGACTAGTTCGATCTTTTTCATGCGTATTCAGTAAATTATAAAAAGGATACCTGCATAAATAACACTTGAACATCTGCTATCGTTTTATCCAATGATGAACATAGCTACAGCTTTATGCTGACATAAATTTACACTTATTCCCATTAAATAATTATTAACATTTTTAACTTTTCTTACGATCCTTGGCGCACATGATAATTCGCATACTCAGGCAATTATGACTAACTTTATGGATGCATCAAAAATCGACCATTATGCAACAGACGCTAGCGACATTAGACAGTTATATCCAAAATCTAAGACCTGAACTGTATACCGATCTACAATCCCCGTTATCGGCAGAAGATTTTAGGGCCCTTGAACAGAAATATGATATTGAGATACCTCACGATCTTAAAGCGTTCTATCGCTGGAAAAATGGGCAACGCAATACAAGTTATGAAGCCTTTGTTAACAATTCGACTTTCATCCCACTAGAAGAGGCGCTGGATACAGCGCAGGAACTGACACATATGATTGGTATGGACTTTGAAATCGAAAACTGGTGGAATGAACGTTGGATCCCTATATTCCACAACGGCGGTGGAAGTTACATCTGCTATGATCTAGGTGGAATCTTTACGGGACAGGCAGGTCAATTGATTGAATACTGGAATAAAGACAATGACCGGAATGTTATTGCACCTAACCTTGACGGTTTTTTAGGGCTACTTAATGACTATTATGCCCATACGCCTAAAGAAAAATTCGATGATTTTTTTAGCCTAGATACCACAGGCGAGTATCCCAAACGGTTTAAGGTGGACTAACAGAAACTCATCGTCCTGATTTTTTTGGACATTCCTGTCTATTTGCCATCAATTGTGCATAATAATACAACTCAGGTATTTTTAAGATAAGCAAATAATTATTTGACACTTCATTATAAGCCTTGAAATCCCCTGCATTAATTGCTCGACGCCAAAGCGAATCAGCTATTTTCCGAGGCAGTTCCAGATCTTTGAGGTCATCGATTACTGCCTCTAGCTTTTTTTCGACATGATGGCTACAACTCAAGAAAAACACACAAAAAACAACAGTAAACAGTTGTAAAATCTTTATCGCTCTTCTTTTCACCATAACTATATAACCTTTTATCTTTTAAGCAATTAGCTCCACACGCATCCATCGGTTTTTGTTGACCACGTTCACTTTACGCTCCTGTCATTAAACATTACTTTTTTCACATAGTTGCTTTTTCCACTCGAAGCCAGAGCTGCCGAATCTGCCGAAATGTAATTACAAAAAAAAGAAATCAGTTCAGGAGAAGCCTCATACACCAAATAATTCAGCCTTAAAGTTCTATTATCTGGATTCAAACATAATTGACATAAGGATTTTTCATGATCAAAAAACTCAATCTCTAGATTCGCGCAATAATTATGTTTATGCCCTACATCATTCATTTCAGGTTTGTACCGCTTTAACTTATCCATTTCATCAAGAAGAATATCCCATTTCGCTAATGGAACTGTATCATTCTTGGCCGCAAAAAAATCAACCGCATGATTTCTATAAGAATCACTCAAGTATCTTTCTTGACCATACTGCTCATCAACGAATTCGCGACTGAACAAAATCCGTAACTCCTTTTCCCGCTGTTTCTCTTTGGAACCACAGGATAAAAATAGCGTCAAGAGACAACAAAAAGCAACAAAAATTAAATAAGTCCTTAGCTTCATAATACTATTGGTCTTTACACTAAACGGAAGAAAACAATAAATGCTGATTTCAAATGAATGTGTTAACAACGCACCTACTAAAATTCAGATGCAATTGTTCATCCAATTCCATATATTTTCCTCACCTGTCGGATGGTTATAGAAACGTCGGATACATTCCTCATTCTGTCAATTGGCTAGACAATCTGCAGATCCATATTTCTAAAGGGATTCAATTCAGGATCATTTGAGTCCAGGTCTGTGATCAATGCCGTGAGCGAATCTATTGGACATACCCTAAACAGTTCACCTTGGTAAAGCTTATTCTGGCTGGCTAAGGCTATTGTTTTCTTTGCACATTGAACCATTATCTTTTTGGTTTCTCCATCTGCAGCTGACGCTGCCGAAACACCGAGCTCAGGATCTACAGCACAAGTTCCCATGATAAAGATATCGGCATTATATTTAGCAACTTCCATACAGGTTGTGATACCTGAAGTTACAGCCAGATCGGGTTCAAAATTACCACCCAAAAAAATAAGTTCCACATTTTTGAACTTCTCGAGCAGCGGCACGATGGAAAAATTATTTGTAACCATCCGAATCCGGATATCCAATGGCATAGCATTCACTACGGCCCATGTCGTGGTGCCACCATCCACAAAAAGGGTCATGCCATCTTTCAGAAATGGCTGTACTTTTAATGCGATAATGTCTTTTTCTTTGGTCAGAAACGATTGCCTATCCTGGAAAGTCAGCGGATCTTTTTCTCGCAATATAGCACCACCCCTGGTCTTGGAAAGCAAGCCGTTCCGATAGAGAAGGTCTATATCGCGGCGGACAGTATCTTCCGATACCGCCAACAACACCGCTAGCTCTTCAAACTTCACCTTCCTCCGGACCGCTAATTCGCGGAGGATTATCTCAAAACGTTCTTCTTTTAACATGCTATTACTTCCTGATTTTATAGATAAGAGCTACCACTAGAAAAAGCAAAGCTATTGTTTCGAAAGCAATGATCAAAGAAAAATGCTGCGCAATAGCTCCTAAAAGCGCCGGCCCTGCCAACTGACCGGCATAACCCATTGTTGAAATAACCGGAATGGCTACCGTCGGCGAAAGTCCTTCAATCCGTCCACCCTCGCTAAAAAATACAGGGACAATATTGGCGGCTCCCAGTCCCAAAAGGACAAATCCAATGAGCGTTAACGATAACCAAGGACTACACACTACGATCAAAATGCCCAACGAGGCCAACAAGCTACCACCTATCACCACAACCTTACTATTCAGTTTACTTACTAATCGGTCTCCCTGCAATCTCATGACCGCCATCGCAACTGAGAATGCCGCATATCCAATTCCCGTAAACTCAGGAGATACTCCTTTGTGATCCCGCAAGAAAATCGCACTCCAGTCCAACATCGCTCCCTCAGACAAAAAGGCAATAAAACACATCAGCCCAAGTATCAGCACACTCCACCTAAGCCATTGAAATCTTTTTTTTGAAACCTGAGTTTCATCAATATGGGAAAACTGGACAATGATTTCTTTTTCCTTTTGGTAGCTCAGCAACTTTCGATATTGTAAGATCAGTAGCAGTATTAAAAGAATGGCTATAGTAACGGCTGCATAAATAGGAACTAACCCCATCTTTATCAGAAAACCCAAGCCGATCGATCCAAATAGTCCTCCTACACTGAACAGCCCATGTAAAGATGACATTATCGGTTTACCCATTGCATTTTGAACCTGCACACCATGTGCATTCATCGCCACATCTATACCACCTATACTGCAGCCAAATATAAAAAGAACACAGCCCATCAAATAGCTATTGCTTACCATCAACAATACAGGGAGCACTACGGCAGCTATCAAACCTGAAATCAAAATCACCTTTCTGCTCCCAACTTTCCCGATGAAAAACCCGGAAAGCGGCATCGTTAATAGAGCACCACCACCCAAACATAACAGTAAAAGCCCCAGTTCTCCGTCATTCAGACCAAGACGGTCCTTGGCGAATGGTACCATCGGTGCCCAGCTTGATAACACGAGGCCGCATACCAAAAACATAACCTGTGTCGCTACCTTAGCCTTTAATATCGATTCGTTCAACATATCTCATAAATTTTATATTGCAATATTATGCAAATTCGCATAATATTGCAATATAATTAAACAAAAAGATTTGCCATGCGAATAGAACACCTCGCCCTATGGGTCGATGATCTTGAGAAAACACGTGCTTTTTACGCCAAATACTTTGGTACTGTAAGCGGAGAAAAGTACCATAACCCGAAGAAAGGGTTTTCATCCTACTTCCTTAAATTCCGCGAATCCGGCGCGCGTTTGGAGATTATGAATCGTATTGATATTACTACTGCCGCGGCTGATAGGAGCCTGAACAAAGGCTATACTCATCTGGCCATTAGCGTCGGTGGAAAGGAGGCTGTCGATAATTTGACCGAGCAATTACGGTCGGATGGTTATATCGTCGAAAGCGAGCCCCGTACTACGGGGGATGGTTATTATGAAAGCGTCGTGCTTGATCCGGAGGGAAATCCAATAGAAATTGTAGCTTAAATAGTTCAAAAAATAAAGCATCCCGAACACTATCGGGATGCTTTACCTTATTCTGCATGAAAAATAAGCCTAAAAGGCTCTTATAAGGGCTTCCATTAGGATTTTCTTATGACAGGATCGATCCAGTAATAGTCATGGTTGGTATGAGCGAAAAACTCCATCGGCGTAACATGGCAATCAATGGTATCACTGAGCCCGTCGTCGGTATAAGTGACCACATCTTCGGATGGCATCACCATCCCGCTCATAATGGACCCATAGTCCAGGCAATGAAGATCAGATATCAGCACATTGATTGTGTGGGCCAGCGTCCATTTTTCCATTTCTTCCTTGCTAACACGTTTCACACGCTCTGCCAAAAACCGTGCTTCCTCCAGCTCTTTTTCGACACTGTCCGGAAAAAAAAGCAACAGGAAGGCTTCATACTTATCAAATTCTTTATTTCGGATTGCATCATTTCGCAGAAACAGCTTCTCGCCCATCTGTCCGTACTGATTAGCGTATTTTTTCAGTTCCATTTCTGCAAGTTCCCTATCCGACCATTGCTGCAATTCAGAAAGCGCATATACATCGGTACCATGGCCATCACACTGATTGAGATACGACCAGATATCGCCCTGTACAACTTTGGGCTTCCTGTGCTCAAGCACATTGTAACCTTGCGCTACCCATGCTTCTATTTGTTCCCTTCTCATCTTAAGCTGTTTTTTAAAATAAACAACAGCGCAGCTGCAATGGTTTTCTTTTTCTATTTCAGATTTCGGACTTTCAACTCCGCATCCAGTGCTTTCTCATTTTTTCCAAAATATTTAAAGAACAAAATGGCCAATATCAATGGGAAAATTGTAGGCCAGGTTAAACCGGCTACGAATATACTGTAGGCAGCGATCCCCAAACAAAAGCCAATAATCGATGCATTGATTATTTTCGTGGGTTTAGCTTTCTTTTTGAGAACCAATAACTCTTCATTGCTCAGTTCATTTAATTTCTTTTCTTCCATCTGGTCTGTACTTTTATAGGTTAGTTATTTTATATGTTTGATGCGAATATAATTATTTAAACGGACAGGAAGAAAATGAAAAATAGTAGCCGTTAAATTTAATATTTAGGTGTTAAAAATCAGGATCGAAGAGTAACCAAATTACTATCTATTACGGAATTTGCTCAATGCTTGTTCAGTGATTGCTCAGTGATTGTTCAGTGCTTGCTCAGTGTAAACTGAATAAACACTGAACAATCACTGTCTAAAGATTGGTTGAATATTGCGATTAGGTATAATTTGGTATAAAGAACAAACCTGCTCTTTCCTCAGCCATCCATCTGGTCGATCGTTTAGGTTTGGTGTCTCAAAAAATCAGTTTGTTTCCATCAGTTTTCATCCGATCAACTTTTGCATGTACTTTTCAAAGCCCAAGCAACCAATATGGGCTGAAAAAATAAACGGGCAAGCCGCTTTCCATCCGTATCCAATCCAAAGCCGTCGCGATGGTCTTTATATTGGGCAATATTTCCGGGAAACACAGCTGCAAAAAACGCTGCTGCGATTTTTCCGACTTTCGATCGCTGTTTAGTAGGCGCGAAAATCAGTGCAGCACCCAAAGCAATTTCCGCAATACCGGAATATACAACCGTATCATCTTTAGCGATCGGAACCCAGTCGGGCACCTGAGCCTGAAATTCCTTGCGGGCGAAGGACAGATGTCCAATACCGGCTACAACCAAAAAGGCTCCTAATCCAACTCGTGCAATCTTCTGCATAGGTGATTTATCCATAACTTTTTTCTTAAAGTACATCATTCGATGTAAAATTGTTTGATTTTTCATACCCTTGCAGTTCATATAATCTTACTGCTGTGATTGATATCTCTAAAAAACGTATTTTTAGCTTGTCAAAGGATACCAACAAATATTGGATATGGAAAACCAGCTAAATTGCATTTACAGCGTAATCAATTTTGTCGAAAAACATTATGATCAACCTATTGCAATAAAGGAACTGGAAGATATTTCCCATTATTCCTACCGCAACATCCAGCGTATTTTTAAATACAGCTGTGGAGAGACCATTGGCTCTTTTCAGCAAAGGCTAAAAATTGAAAATGCCTATAAACGGATTCTCTATACAAGCGAGCCCCTAACGTCCATTGGACTCGAGGTTGGTTTTGCTAATATTGCTTCATTTTCTAAGGCCTTCAAACAACATTTTGGCATTTCACCCAAAGAAGCCAGAGCTGGCAAGGCAGCGCTGCTTTGCGGCCCAAGTCCTGTACCGGCTTGGTCCGACCAACTCTTAAAACCCGAAATCGTCTATCTCGCCCCGACTCAGGTCTATTACCGGAGCATCCAATGCGATTATGACCCCGAAGCCATCGAAGGGCTGTGGGACAGGCTGCTTCAAGATAATTTTAAAAGTTCCGCTATTTCTTATTATGGTGTTATTGCAGACGAACCCCTGATAAAAACCACCATCCGTTGCCGTTATGATGCTTGTACAACGGTAGATTCCTGTACGAAAAGATTACCTTCAAAAATGCTCTTGGGTGGTCGATATGCCCGTTTCAAGCATCTGGGCAGTTATGAAACCATAGATGAAACCTATACCAAAATTTATACACGCTGGATCTTTGATTCCGGACTTGAGTTTTCGCATAGTCCGATTATCGAAAAATATGAAACCCATGCCGACGATACCGTTCATACTGAAGATCAATTGACTTATATTTTATTGCCGTTGAAGTAAGTTGTCAATTTCGGACAACTTTAAGCTAGTTTGGCAGACTACTTTTGTGCTGTCAAAAAACAAATAAATCATGCACAAAAAGAAAATGATCATGTTGACCATACTCCCGCTAATGCTATTCGCCTGTAGTCCATCGTCAAAAATGGACCTGACGGATACCCTCGATCACAGTGCAATGGTATATACCATGCCCGAAGAATCCGCTCCACACGAAGGCACCTGGCTCCAGTGGCCGCACAAATATCAATACGGCAGCAGTTACGCCAATCGGCTGGATGCAACCTGGGTAGCCATGACCAAGGAACTCGCACAGAGTGAACGCGTCCATATCATAGCTTATGATGAGAAAGAACAGCAACGTATTATAAATTTACTCAACGAAGCTGGCGTTATGCTCAACAGTGTTGATTTCATGCAATATCCTACCGATGATTTTTGGGTACGGGATAATGGGCCAATCTTTGTAAAAGATAAAAATGGACAGATCGTTATCCAGGACTGGGGTTTTAATGGTTGGGGAAATAAAGCTGATTACAACAACTGCAACGCTATCCCAACGAAAATTGCCGCCGCTACACATACCACTGTTGTCAATCTCAACAATGTGATGATCAACGAAGGTGGAAGTATAGAAATTGATGGCAATGGTGTACTGATGGCCTGCAAAAGCGCTATCCTCAACAGCAACAGAAATCCAGGGATGACGCAACAGCAGGCGGAAGCCATATTTTCAAAATACCTTGGCGTCAGCAAATTTATCTGGCTGGATGGAAAGGCCGGCCTCGACATCACCGATATGCACATCGATGGCTTTGCACGATTTGCCAATTCCGGCACCATTATTACAATGAATCTCGATGATCTGGCCTACTGGCAGGTCCCAGATCGTGATATCGAAAAGCTGTACCTAGCAAGCGACAAACAGGGTAAACCCTATCAATTTGTAGAACTTCCGCTGACCAAAAATGATGTATTGACTACTTACGGAAAGAATGTGGGTCGAGCCTCCTATATCAACTATTACATTGCCAACAATCGCGTACTGGTTCCCAATTACAACGATCCTAACGACGCGGTGGCAAATCAAAAGATCCAACAACTGTACCCTGATAAAAAAGTCGTCGGGATCGACTGCCGCAATTTATTTGCAAATGGCGGAATGATCCACTGTGTTACACAACAACAGCCCAAATAGGAATAAAAAAAGCGGCCGGTCTAAGAAGAGCGGGCCGCTTTTTCAGATAGACAAAGGGTACTTTACCACATCATGGCCCTTCCCTAGGGATCAGATCGATGTCGGCAACAGAACAGTAGCGGGTACTCAAACGTTTTCGAAGAAATATAAGAACAGCTGCCTTTCTCAAATCCAAAACCTGAGCATATTTCCCTATATTTATACCCGTGCTCCCAGAGCTCCTGTTATGTCAATTTCTTTATACATCATCAAACAAGGTGGAAAATTTGCAGATAGCTTTACCTTACGATATTGAATCTCTTTTTCAGCAATACTACCGACAGCTTTGTCTCTTTGCAAACAATATCCTACACGACGAAGCTTTGGCTGAAGATGTTGTTCAGAGCTTTTTCGCAGGACTCTGCGAGGGACGCAATACCCTACCCGATGATGAAAATACACGCAAAAGCTACCTCTTCGTTTCCGTCCGAAACAATTGCCTCAAACACATCCGCAGTGAAAAAATAAAAAGTAAATACGTCGATCAGCTTGACAAAGATATGATCGATGAGCAGACCGTCATGGATGCCATGATACAGGCCGAAGTCATCGACCAGCTCATGAAAGCCATTCATCAACTTCCTCAGGGCTGCAGACAGGTATTGCATATGGCCGTTTTCGACAAACTCTCAAACGAAGAAATTGCGGGCAACCTGACCATCTCCATCAACACCGTCAAAAGTCAGAAAAAACGAGCGATACAGCTTCTAAGATCACGTTTAGATACACGAGCACTCCTCCTTTTGTTATTTTTAATAACTGAATAACAAGCATTTATAATTTTTATTTTTTTTCCTTCCATCCTTTTGCGCCCCCTGTGGCTCTTCTCCTTATACAGCCAATTGAACAGGATGAAGAATGACCAATTTGTACTCGTCGATTTTTTAGTAAAACACTTCAGTAGAACACTGAGCCAAACCGATAAGGAGGTTCTACAAAAAATGTTTGACGACGATCCTAGCTTGCACGACCAATGGGAACGATATACCAGTAAGGGGCCCAGATCTAGCGATGCAGAGTTCTGGGATAGACTGGACCTGGATCAGGCTAGAGCGAAGATACTACACTATGCGTCGGCCAAACCAGCAAAACGACCATTACATATCGGCGGCATGCGCCAACTAAAGATCTATGCAGGTCTTGCAGCCAGCCTAATCATCTTTTTAGGTGTCGCATGGTTTCTAAACTCTGCTCCTCAGGACAAACAAATTGTCGCCGATCAAGTCTATCGGTATAACAACGATGTATTACCAGGAGGACAGAAAGCCACTCTTACCCTCTCCAATGGTAAAACTGTCGCTCTTTCTGACAAGCAGACGACTATAGAGGAAACGCATGGCGAACAGCTTCAGATCGTAGATGGCCAGTTGCATTACAAACCAAACAGCGGACAGGCCGAACTTGCAAGCCTAAAAAACACGTTGAAAGTACCCGAATCGGGCTTCTATCGCATGGTCCTGCCCGATGGCACCAAAGTGTGGATCAATTCAGCTTCCGAGCTGAGCTATCCTTTGGACTTTGGTAAATCGACCCGCAATGTGGAACTACGGGGCGAGGCCTACTTTGAAGTGGCCCACGAAAAAAATCGGCCCTTCATCGTCAGCACGGTCCACGGTGATATTAAGGTACTGGGGACCGCCTTTAATCTGACGGCCTACAGCAATGCAGCCTCCAATGTCACATTAATCAATGGCAGCATCCAGCTGACCAATAAAAATAATACGACCAAACAAATCGTACCTGGACAGAAAGTCGAATTCGACGGTAGCGCTATGCGCGTCTCTCAGGCAAATATTGAAAAAGAAATCGCCTGGCAGCATGGCTATTTCTATTTCGAACACGACCAGATTCAGGACATCATGGAACAGCTGGCACGCTGGTATGATATCCAGGTTATCTATAAAGGACCGATCAGTAAGAAAAAGTTTGGCGGGAGCATGAGCCGAAGTGTAAGCCTCGCCGAAGCCTTAGAACTCATTAAACGCGGGGCCGGCCTTGAATTTGAAATTGACAGAAAAACCGTTACCGTAAAGAACAAAAACTAAAAAGATAAACCAATTTTTAAAAACCAAAGGAGGACCAAAGATGATTTAAATATTTACCTACTCCAAGAAACATTGCTATTACTCTATTCAGCAGTGCTTGAATAACATCTATATGTGAATTAAACAAAAAACCAACCCTATTACTGAAAATATGAATTACTTTATCAAATGTAAAGATTACCTATTCGGGAACCGAATGGCTGAACCTAGCTTTGCACCCCTCGTTTCCAAAAAGGTGAAAGCCACCCTTTTCCTGGGTTTACTATTTACCTATGGTGTCTACGGTAAAACCGAAGCCCAACAGGTTACCCTGCATATCAATAAAGGAAATCTAAAATCGGTCTTTACAGAAATCAAAAAACAGACCGGATATCATTTCTTTTATGACGAAAGTCTCTTTAATGATCTCAAGCAGGTAAATGTAGACGTCTCCAACCAAAATCTGGAAAACGTTCTCAAAAAGCTTTCAGACGAGTTGCCCCTGCAGTTTGAAATGCACAAAAACCATATTATTGTATTGCCAAGTGCGCCAAAGAGTATGCCCCAAACGCTGCAACAACAATATATCATCAAAGGGCAATTGGTAGCAAAAAAAGATGGCAAGCCCATCGAAAACGCAACGATCAGCATCAACGGCGGCAACAGCAGGACCTCTTCCGATAGTAAAGGAAACTTTTCCCTGCAAACAGTCCAAGCGGAAGGTACGCTGACCATTTCGCACCTTTCCTTCAAACCACAGACTGTGCGGTTTAACAGTGCAACAGCCAGTGCTTTGACAATAGCATTGGAGGAGAATGACAGTGCATTGGAGGAAGTAGTTGTTGTCGGATTCGGCACACAAAAGAAAGTCAACTTAACAGGAGCCATTTCACATGTTGGCAAAGAGGCCTTTGAAAATCGACCGGTAGCCAATATCGGGCAGGCTTTACAGGGTCTTGTTCCCAATCTAAACATCACCTTCGGAAATGGTTCGCCAAACAGCACACCTGGGTTTAACTTACGGGGTGGTACCTCCATGAATTACAATAGCAATACAGGAGTATTCGAATCCGTAAACGGAGACCCTTTGGTGATTATAGACGGCGTGGAGAGTTCTACCGGTGCCTTGAATCAGCTCAACCCAAATGATATCATGGACATGTCTTTTATCAAAGATGCATCTGCTGCTGCAATCTATGGTACAAAAGCAGCCTATGGGGTAATACTGGTACGTACCAAGCGGGGTGAATTCAATCAGAAAGGCAAGATCGCCTACAACTTCGACTCCAACTTTGATACCCCCTCTGGGCTACCTGATATCCTTAACGCGTATGAGATCCAAAAATCAGGCATGGACAGGACATTATGGACCAACGGCAAACCAGGTACTTCCGACGAAAAAAAGCTGGAAATGATCCAAAAGTACATGGACAATCCCACTCCAGAAAATGCATGGTATCAGGAAGGGAACAGCATTATTTGGGTAGCTAACGTTAACCCATTTGAGGAAGCCGTCAAAAAATGGACGCCGATGCAAAAACATACGCTCAACCTCAGCGGTGGAGCCGAGTCCATTAACTATTATATTTCGGGTGGTATGCAGAATCAATCGGGTATGTACAAGATCAATACCGATAAACTGAAACGCTATAACGCCCTGATGAATATCAACGCCAAAGTGAATAACTGGTTCAGCGTTTTTGGAAAAATAGGTTTCGACCAAACAAATTTCAATAGCCCCTATATCGTTGGGGGCAAAGGCAGCATCTGGTCGGCTATGATGGGTGAGACGAACAAAAACATCAATATGCCTATCCAAACCGGTCCCAATGATCCGCTCCCCAATACCTATACAGACAATATTCTTGCCTGGCTGAGCTATGGTGCAAACAACCAGTCCATGGACAGAAGAGTATCCTTGTTGATTTCGCCCGAATTTACCTTGATACCAAATGCGCTGAAATTAAAGGCAGACCTCAGTTATCAGCCCCAGTCTTATAGTTTGAGCCGATACAGCCCCAAATTCAACCAAGTCGTAGACTCTTGGCAGTATACGTCCCAACAGGCCGAAGCGGCTGAAAACAGAGCGTATTTTGACAATAATAACACCAACAAATATCTGGTCAACATCTATGCTGATTATAAGAAAACCTGGGCAGAGAAACATAATTTCGCTACTGTAGTCGGCTACAATCAGGAGCAGACAAAATATAATCAGATCACGAACACATTCAGAAAGTTGATCTCGCCAGATATACAAAACCCTGATGCCGCTGAGGATCCATCTTTGCATACGGTCTCCCGAAATGCTTACACACTTGCGGGACGAGCACTATTTGGGCGTATCAGTTACAACTTTGCAGAAAAGTACTTCGTTGAGAGCAATCTGCGCTATGATGGAAGCGCAAAGTTTACGGAAAAAGACCGATTTGTCACTTTTCCATCCTTCTCTGCCGGCTGGCGCATATCGCAGGAGAATTTTATGGCCGGAACCAAGAGCTGGCTCAACGAACTCAAATTGCGTGGAAGCTGGGGGAAATTAGGAAATCAGCCTTCATCCATCTATCCCTATCAGGCAACCATGAATACCGGCAAAGCGCCTTACTTAATCAACGGGCAGCAAATAGTCTATATCGATCCTCCGGGACTCGTATCCCCATACCTTACATTTGAGAAAGCAAGAACATGGAACCTCGGTTTTGATGGAACATTTCTCAAAAACAGGCTCGATGTAACATTTGAATATTACAATAGAAAGACCACCGATATCCTGACCGATGGCAGTGCCTCGTTTCCAACCACTTTGGGAACCGCTGCGCCACTGGAAAACTCAGGTATACTCGAAACCAAAGGATTTGAACTTTCTTTCCTTTGGAAGCAAACGATCAATGCGGACCTCCGCTACCGTGTAGGCCTCAACCTATCCGACTACCTCACCAAAGTACAGCATTACGCTGCCAACACCAGCATGATGATCACGAACTCTTCGGGCAGGGAGGTGATGTATGATGGTAAAACGATCGGCGAAATATGGGGTTACCGTACCGGTGGTATACTACAGGAAAGTGATTTCGCAGGTCGCAATCCAAGCAATGGCAACTGGATCTACAACGGAGCCTACCAGGGCACGCTATATCCAGGTTATATCTGGTACCAGGATCTTGGCGGACCGGAGGGAATTCCTGATGGAAAGATAGATGCCGGACTGAACACCTTGGCAAATCCAGGCGACCGGGTCGTTATTGGAAACTCTACACCACGTTATCGATTTGGTATCACTGGAAATGTCCAATATAAACATTTCGATCTCGACTTTTTGTTCCAAGGTGTGCTGAAACGTGATATCTGGGCCGGACTATCTTCTTACTGGGGCGGTGGAGCAGGCTCAAAATGGATGTATGAGAGATCTTGGACACCAGACCGCACAGATGCTGAGTTTCCGATGTATGGTTCTTCGGTCAATGTCCAGGACAGATACTTGATCAATGGCGCTTACCTGAGACTTAAACAGGCGGTATTGGGCTATACCCTACCGCAGGAGATGACCAAACGATTTGGTGTAGAGCGCCTCCGTTTCACGCTTGCCGGTTACAACATTTTTGAGCTCACAAAAATACCTACAATTTTTGACGTCGACCAGATATCTGCAGACTATCCACAAAAGAGATCAATTGCTTTTGGTGCTCAAATTGTTTTCTAACTAATACTACTATGAAAAAAAATATATCCAGATTAATCGTCATTGCCGCAGCATCCTCCTTATTGCTGACACAATCTTGTAACGATAAATTTTTACAGCTAAGTCCCGAGACCGATTTATCGAAGGACAACTCCTTACATACCGAAACGGAGTTGACATTATACCTCAATAATCTCTATAACCGCTATATTCTAGGACACGGTTCAGGCTGGGCCGATGCTAAAGTAAACCCCAATGTTGTCGGCGGCAGCCATTTGTTGGCATCCGACTTTATGACCGACAATATGGTCCGCTACGGCAATATCAGCAGTATGATGGACAACACCTTTATTCCACCAAATGCTGGTACATCGGTCGACTGGACCTGGGAAAACCTACGCTCAGTCAATTATTTCCTCAAAAACTACAGCAATGCTTTGCCCGCCGTCAACAATGACATCAGCAGACTGAACAAATATGTGGGCGAGGCCTATTTCTTTAAGTCGATGGATTACTACCGCAAGCTTATGCTTTTTGGAGATGTGCCCTGGTTTTCAAGCGACCTCAATATCGACAGCAAGGACCTTTACAAACCTCGGGATAAGCGAACAGTGGTTGCTGATTCTTTAATGAAGACAATCGATCTTGCTATTGCAGGTCTTGCAGGCATTACTGGCCGTCCAGACGGACGTATCAATCAGGATATGGCCTTGTTTTTAAAAGCGAGAATTGGCCTTTTCGAAGGCTCCTTTAGGACCTACCATAACGAGTTGTCTCTACAAAGCACAGCAAAACCTTTTTTGGAGGCAGCTGTGGATGCTTGCGAAAAAATCATCGCCTCAGGTCGCTATCAATTGTATGCTACAGGTGAAACTCCTTACTGGAAATTGTTTACATTCAAGAAGGATCCAAATTCCGACGGCAATAAAGAGGCTATCTTAGCCCGCGTTTATGATGGCACTGTTGTCGGTCACGCAACGCAGCGTTATTGGGATCAGAACAACAGTATTTCGGGCGGAAGACCTGCTGGAGGTGCAACACGGGGCCTGATCGATGAATATCTGTGTATTGACGGTAAACCGATCTATACGTCAGGATCCGCTGGCAGCTATACCGCCAACCCACTTTTCAAAGGTTACGACGGCCTATGGTCCGAACTCGAAAACCGGGATCCACGTCTGAAACAGACCATTAATTATCCCGGTGAAAATCGTTCCTTGTTTAATCGAACAGATGGGACGACCAGCCTCGAAAAAAATGGTATAACATATCCTCGGCTATCTTATAATGTCAGTGGTGGTACCACAGTAACCGGCTACTTACCTATTAAGCACTGGATGGGTGACCGTACCGAAAATGAAGCGACAACAAACGGACAACAAACGGCTATTGAATTCCGCTATGGAGAGGTATTGCTGATGTTAGCAGAAGCAAAAGCCATTTTAGGTACCTTGACGCAGAACGACCTAGATAGAACAATCAATCTATTGCGTCAACGCGCGGGATTTGACTTTGCGAAATATCCGAGCAGCAAACTCGAGCTTGGCAACCTCCCTGCCGATCCAAGGCTCGATGAGATCTATGCTGCAAAACTTGATTATTCCGTTAGCCCCATCATCCGTGAAATAAGAAGGGAACGTCGTATCGAGATGGTCCTGGAAGACCGTCGATATGAAGACTTGATGCGTTGGAAAGCCGGCAACCTGATGACAGTTCCGTTACGGGGTATGAAATTTACAGCAGAAAAAGGTAAACTCTACGACGGTACGCATACTGCCAAACCGGTTATTGCCCTAAAAGAAGAAGTCAATAAAGACATCTTTTTAGATAATAACGGATTTATCATCGCTTATCCGCGGAGTGCCAACATTGCTGATGGTGTCGCCTTATGGGCAGACTACCGCTACTATTGGCCGTTACCTTTATACGATCTCACTTTAGATGGTAATCAGCTGGTTCAAAATCCGGGATGGCTGGGTGCAAAATAATACGTATTAAAAAGAAATAACATTATGAAAATTAAAGCATATATCTACCTATCGATTAGCCTCCTATGTGTAACTATGGGATTGAACGCATGCAAAAAGGACCTGGGGCCCATTAAAGACAATTTGACTGTTCGGGAAGCTGTACTTTCTGGAGGTTTCATGCAGATTCCTGTTAAAATCGGAACGCCGCTTCAGATCAATCTGGCAGTCAATCCGGGAAACCGCAGTGTCACTGAGGCGACCTATACCAGTAAACATCCAGAAATCGCAACATATAGCAATACAGGCTTGGTTACCGGCTTAACCGTCGGTAAGGATACCATCACCATACGATCTGGCGAACTCAATGTTTGGTATATTGTCAATGTAACCAAATAAAAGCGGACATATGAACAAGTCAAAAGAATAATGGTAAGAGATGACCATTTGTTAGTTTAGTGTTTAGTTTAGACTATCAGACAAACCCGTCTGGTAGTCTTCTTCTGACCAAATAACATTTATTCGCTTGACTGTTTTTCAATTTATAGAAACGGTTTACTTAGTTCCAAACCCCTGTAAAACAAACCCTATTTCTTACTATAGGCTTGTATTTTGAGTAGTTATAAGCCACCAATATACATTAACAATTATAAATTATTTACTTCAAAAATTATGACAAAACAAACAAAAAGATGGATGCAGATCATGAAAGGATTTGCATTGTCCACCGCGGTCCTCTCACTTTTTTTCGCCTGTTCAAAGCCATTGGTAGAGCAAAATGCAGCAGAAACTCAACGTTTAAAAGCGTCATCGAATGGTGCCATAGACACCACTCTTTCCAACCTTACCTTTGTGACTAATCCAGTAAATCTCAATATCGTCATGTTTGTCCCCACAGACAATCCAGCCTTACCCGGCTACAAAACACGGTTATCTCAACTATTTGTCCATTTCCAGGACTGGCTGCATAATGAGATGGCACATTATGGTTACAGCAGTTATCTGGGTCTGGCAAAAGATTCTGCAGGCCTAGTTAACATCATTGAAATCCCTGCCGCAGGAGCTCAAGCGGACTACCCCTATAGCTCGGCCGTATCCGCTGGTAAAATTATAAATGAGATCAATACATATAAAGCTGCCCATCCAAGCCAATTTTCATCCAACAACCACTATTTGGTACTTTTGCCAGCAAGAACAGATGGCGATAACAGCCAACCATTCTATGGTTATGGCAAATACTGCTTTGCAGTGGATAATTCCTCCATGTCTGTCAATGGAATTCCAAACCCTAGCTCAAACTATCTCGGTGGCATGCTGCATGAATTGGGTCATGGACTAAATTTGCCCCATAACCGCGCTAAATATGTCAGTGAAGAACCTACACTGGGTACATCATTGATGGGAAGCGGAAATGTGAGTTTTAGCAAGGGACAGCCTACTTTTCTAACCGGCTCTGATGCAGCAATTCTCAACAGAAATGAAGTTTTTCAACCTGCAGTGGCAACAGCTAGCCCTTATCAGGCACCTACATATTCGGTACAACCTCAATTTGCCATTGACAACAGCCAGCAAAAAATCTTTATTACTGGAAATTATACTTCCAATTTGCCTGTGAGTGAGATATTGGTTTATATGGATCCCAATGTAAACAACGAAGGCACAGGAGCCAACAAAGATTACAATGCAGTTACCTGGAAATTTGCCCCCGTTTCCTCTGGAGTCATCCAAGGAACTATAGATCTGAATGAGCTTTACTACAAAGGCAATACACCTTATGAACTTAAGGTAAAATTATTATTGCAAAATGGCTACACTACTTCTAATGTTTACGAATTCAACTATGTCAACGATCTCATGACAACCAATCAGGATTCGGTGTATACCTATTCCAATGCGTCCTATGCCGGTGTGAAAGGAAGCTTTGGCAAAGGGCAATATACCACCGCAGATTTATTGGCCAAAGGGGTGACAGACAATAGCGTCTCTTCCATTAAAGTTGGGGCCAATGTTAAAGTGACGTTATACAATAACGATAATTTTACGGGCGACAGTCTTGTCGTCACCTCTTCGTCTACCTATCTCTCGACGTTTAACGATAAGGTTTCGTCCATGAAAGTACAAAACCGTTAGAAAACTTGGGAAATACGATGCATAAATTATTTTTAACAAACACGAGGAGATTACTGGCTCTGGTACTCGCCTTCATGGCATTAAAAGTGTCGGGCCAGCCCGCTCCCTGGTTCACCGACGGGAAATTCGGTCTGTTTCTACACTGGGGGCTCTATTCCCAGACCGCAGGCGACTGGGACGGCCATCCCACCAAAGGCGGCGAGCATTTTATGCTCTACGAACGCATACCCGTCAAGACCTATGCAAAGATCGCCGATCAGTTTAATCCAACAGGCTTTGATGCCGACCGTTGGGCTCAGAAGGCCCACGATGCCGGCATGAAATACCTGGTGATCACGGCCAAGCACCATGATGGGTTTGCGATGTATAACTCAGCCGTCAGCGACTATAACATCGTCAAGCGCAGCCCTTGGGCAAAAGATCCGATGAAGGAGCTCGCCGTGGCCTGTAAGAAATACGGCCTCAAGCTCTGCTTCTATTATTCACTGGGGCGCGACTGGGAAAACCCCGATGTGCCCACCAACTGGCCTGTCAAAGCCGGCCGCAGCAATACCTGGGACTATCCCGACGAAGATGCCAAAGACCTCAACAAATACGTCGAAAACAAGGTCAAACCGCAGCTGCGCGAATTGCTGACACAATACGGTCCTATCGATATTATCTGGTTTGATACTCCCGAGCTGATCACCAAAAAACAAAGTCAGGAAATCAAAGATCTGATCCATTCCATTCAGCCCGACTGTATCATCAACAGCCGGATAGGCAGTGGGCTTGGCGATTATGCTGTTGTTGAGCAGTCGCTGGTTTCTACTGCACGGAAGAACTGGGAAGCCTGCATCACGATGAGTGAAAATTGGGGTTACAATAAACATGACACAAAATGGAAAAGCCCCGAGCTGTTGGTCCGCGACCTTATTGAAGTCGTGAGCAAGGGGGGCAACCTGCTGCTCAATGTAGGCCCCAAAGGCGATGGTACCTGGCCAGTCGAAAGCCAGGAAAACCTACATGCTATAGGAAGCTGGATGAAAACCAATGGTGAAGCGATTTACGGCACCACGGTCTGGAGCGGAGTCAAACAAGCGCTGCATACCTTGCCGTCGGACAATAAAGCAACCGAAAAGGATAAAGCCAGTATGAAAGATGCTGTGAATGATGCAACGTCGAAAGAAATCGTGTCAGACTACCGCTTTACGCAGAAAGGGAAAAGTGTTTATCTTTTTGTGCGTAGTCCTTCAACGGCCACGATCGACATCCCGGAGCTTGCAAAAAGTAGCCTCGACATCAAAAGTTTAGCGCTTCTCGGCAGTTCCTCAAAGGTGAAATGGATCCAGGACAAAGATATCCTACAGCTGTCTTTACCCACTGTCAAAGACCCAGAAATCCCGATTTACGTATACAAGATCGAAACGAAATAGCCCAGCGCCTATTTCACAAATCGTCTTACTCCCTTTAACAATAAGCTCCCTGATCATTAAATTATCAGGGAGCTTTTACGATTCACAAAGAAGCCCAAACCATTATTCATCCAGGTGCAACGAATCGTAAGCCAAAGCGATCGGATATAAATCCACAGAAAAGACTAGTCTTAAAATGTGCATCTTTGCTTCAACGACAAAAGATAAAACACATATGAAAAAGTATATTATCGTATTCAGTCTATCCTTACTTACGTTAAGCGTATCAGCGCAGAAGAAAAAGAAAAAACAGGGCCCGCCACCCGTGGTGAAACCTATCCCCGAGCCACCAAAGGTGATCGAACAGGCAGGTACTTCGGAAAGCATGCCTGTTATGATATCCATGCCCATGCGGGCGGCAGATCAGGTGCGCATCAAAAAGACGGATGGGCAAGAACTCAATCTGGAGAAACTGGAGGAATTAGTAAGCACAGACCTAGCTCAGGTAAAAACCTTATCCCTGGGTTCTTCCATCTCCGGAAAGAAGCTCAGCAGCGAAATTCTGCAAAAGATTATGGACGAAGGCAATCAAATGGAGTCACTGGAAATTAGCAATCTAGACATTAGCACATTTCCTGAAATCACAGCCGCCCATCCTAAACTTAAAAAGATCGCGTTAAGCAGAAATAATCTCAGTATACTTCCCGCAAGTATTTCCAATTTGACAGCGTTGGAAGAATTTGACTGCAATAATCCCTTGACGGGTCTGCCGGCATCCTTTGCACAACTCAAAAACTTAAAACAGCTCGGGCTTAACGGGAATCTGTTCAGCACTTTTCCCAAAGAAATTTTTAGTTTGAACAAGCTATCTTTCCTATACCTTTCGGGCAATTACAAAGGGGAGACCAAGCTGACAGATATGCCCGATCTATTTGAGCAGTTGCCCGAACTAAAAGAACTTGGCATAGAACATGCGGGGCTATCGACACTGCCAAAATCTATTGCTGCATTAAAAAAATTGGAAAAGGCCAATTTTTCGTTCAATCAATTTACAAGCTTCCCCGCCGCATTGTACAATAATCCCAAACTGGTGTTTGTGCCATTTACAAATAATCCCCTCCAATGGGAACCGTTTTTGGCTTCTGTCAAAAAAATAAAATGGAGCGGTCTCTTCTTTTTGAACGATACAGGGCTTAGCAAAAAACAGTACGAACAGGTACAGCAGATCCTCAGCAAGACAGACGTCTATTATGATGAGATGAATGATTAAACATTTTTAAAGTTAGCCCAAAAGATAATTTTTGGGCTAACATTCGAAATTATTCATTACACGCGATACAATTATTGTTCAGGAAATTTATCTTTAATTGCTTTTGCTAAATTTGGAATATCAACAATAGCTTGATCAATCATTTGTCGATATAAACTTTCTCCATGTTTTGCTATTAAATGCTCATTTAAATCACCGCTCGTTGGCCTTCCGTCACTATAGACATAAGTAGGCAAAATTAAATAATTTGGCACATCATCAAAGGTTATCATTTCCCATGTCAATAGGCCTTTAAAACTTTTTACAGTTTCACGAATTTGACCATATATCGGGTCGTCTTTGCCTTTGTCTTTAAATCGGAATCTTAAAAAGGGAAATGACACATATGGATTATTTGAGGCTAGCATACCCGCCCTACCTGTCGCGATAGGATAAATATCATTGAGGGTAAAAAACAAAATTCTATTTACTTCTTCGAAATCCATATTAAAGTTATTTTAGTTTAACAGTGGTGACAGTCAAAAAGCGTATTCAACTTACATACTGAAAATCAAATTTCAATTTTTTACTTTTTCCAATCCTGCTTCCGACAGCCATACACCGCTCAGGTTCAGCCACGGAACATCCTTACCCAATGCTCCCATACAACGGCTCTGACTGGGGCGGTACTTCGCCTGTACCTTGACCTATTTGTTACTGCTCTTTGCCATAAGTAAAAAAATTAAAATCCCTACAAACTTGCTGTAAAACTACAAAGGTGGATGACTTAAACAAACATTCTTCATTTTTATCTTACATTTTTTGTTTCTTTTTTTTGTAAAAACACAGCTTTTGCTGTATTAAATCCTACAAAAATGACTTTTGGTAAACTTTTGACACAGGTAAGAAAAAGGAAAGGCCTTTCCCAGATGGATGTGCGAAAGAAGATAGTTATCAACGGGATGCCTACGGAAGGTACGAGCGAAACGAGGTACGCCCGACAATCGAGATGGCCGTAAAGATCGCACAGACACTAGAAGTCTTTTTGGATTACCTAACGGGCAATTCTGATATCGAACTCGACAAGGCCACGCTCGACAGGTTGCAGGAAGTGACCAAGCTCTCCGATAAGGATAAGGAATATATTTTCGTTACCCTCGATGCACTCATCAGGGATTTTAAAAATACACAGGCGTACGCTAAATAACAAAGCCCGATTAAATCGGGCTTTGTTATTTAAGGCAATTGATCTAGAACTTTTTTGATATTCTCATCTTTAGACAGATCCCAATACCACCATTTATTAGGATCGTTTCTTTCTAATTTAAATCTCCGCTGATAAGAAACTCTAAATAAGCTTAAAAACAATTTCAGAACCTTTTCCTGCTCTCCTACTGGTAGCTCTGCTATCTTTTTCAAATTATGATAAGCTACCCCCTTGCGCAAAAGAACGCTGGGCGTAAATGTTGGCTTTAGCCCACTTTCACGTATCGCATCGCCGATGTCTTCATCGGTAGGTTTTGATTGTAAAACCAAAAAGAGCAGGTCATTTAAAAATTTATTCCTGTCCACCAGATCAAACAACTGAAATTTATTGAGTAAAACTTCATAACTAGCCAAACCCTGACCAAACTTATTTACCAGTATCTCATCTTGCAGCACCATATTTATTTTATAAAAATTGTAATGAATGGTTTAATTGGATTGACAGGCCCCTTGAAAATATCTATCATCCTTGGTAAATTATCAATTCTAGACGGCGCTACTGGCAATGAGTTCTAAACCTGCTTCCACTGCTTATTAGTCAAGCCTTCTATCACATAATCCCAATCCGAAGTAGCTTTAGCTGTACCACTACTCCTACTGCGGACCACATTTATAGGCTTACCTATACGGGTTGCAGCATTTTCTATTCTTGCCAATTCTCCTGCGCTTAATAAACTCTTTCCCGTCTTAGCGGCAATATCATCTACCGGTTCAGCCGCGACAATTGAGCTTGATCTTGCCGAGAGTGCTTTTATGGCACCTGTGACTTCACCGACTCCAAGATCGATGATCCAGTTCGCATCTATCAGGACACCATTTCCTGTAGGCCTTTTGGTGAAGTGGTCGATCTCCCAGCCATTGAATCTTTCAAGTCCCTCGATGTACGTCTGCTGGAACAGGTCATCTGGATATCCGATGAAAAGGGATCCTGCCTTCTGCCTGTACTCTGCTTTCTTCTGGCTGTGCCGGAACATGAAAGTTGAATTTGCTAATTTTCGAGCAGTATATATCCTGTTCCTTCTAATAGTCTGAAAGACCCGGTTGGCTTAACTCCTCCTGAAGGATATCCATTTCAGCCGAAATTAGTAACTGAGAAAGAACCATCTAAAACCGCGCCCCCCTTAGCGGCAACTACATTTTTACTCTATTAAGCCTGCAATAATCTTCGTCAATTCATCCTTCAAAGATTTAGGAATATTACTCTCGTCTCTGATTAGGTCTTTCATAAAAGAATAACTTTCCTGTTTCAAATCCATGCTTTCGCCAATTTTAGAAATTGACTCATAAAACTCACTATCAATTTCAATATCGTATTCATACATCTGTGTTATTACTGTGTCAAAGCACAAACCAAACTCATTATGCATTAAAAAATCTTCAGCATTTTTTAAATCACGATTATCTAATCCAAGAATTCTTGCAATCTCAATTAGCCTTAACAAAACATTTACTAGTGCTTTCATGAACCTATTTAATTGGAAAAGCGGTTATTATATCTGTATGTGTTGTAATTACTCTCATTTTTGTTCCTTGATAGGTGCCTTCTACCACAAACCTTACTGGCTGCCCAATTTTGGTAAACATTGCACCAGCCTTACCAGTCTGCTGAATCCACTGATTATTAAAGCGACATCAGATACTGCATGCATAATTTGGGAATTACTCCATGTTGCAGGGAACATACTTTTAGATCCCGTCAATCCGTTTGCAAAACTATTTAAACTTCCAAACCATGCATGCCCCCCTCCAGTGGCGTCCCCAGCTATAATGTGAGCTGTTCGTCCAGAGCTTGCCAAATTTATATATACTCCCTTAGCAGCATTACGAAATAAGCATATTTAATACAGACAGTTTGCTGTCTAACCTCTTCCTTAACTCATTCTCGTTAATATTAAAATTATCATTGGGATCATACAATTCTTCAGGGTTATACTCATCGATGTCCAAAAAAATTGCATCCATGATATAGTTGACTTCAGCATCAAATGATGAAGTCAACCAATAAGTATCCTCTCTTCTAATTTGAAGAAAATGCTCAACAAAAACAGAAGCCGTAATTTTATTAGACAGAAAAATGCTAATAAGATAAATGTACCTCTGTAAATTTATTTTATCTAAAAGTTTTATACCGGTTACCATAGAAATCCCTTTGTTAAAATATCTTGAACTTGCACAGGACTTAAAGCAGCTCCGCTAATAAATTGTCCTGAAGGAGAAGCAATAACATTTAATCCCGTTTGTGGATTTAAATAAAAGGTTACAGGATTGTTTGAATTCCTATATGCCCCTTGAATTATTTGCGTTCCTGATGCATTAATATGTTGATTTAATGCCGAGCTAAATTTTACTGCATTTAACTTGTTATAATTACCCACTACACCAAAGTCGCTTGCATGCTTAAACTTGGCTTGCAGTTGCCTTGAAGTATTTAAAAGAACGTTACTACTATTCCCTACCCCCTTAGCGGCAGGAGACCAAATATACTTAATAAATTTTGCAATTTTAACAGAAGCTAGCTCACCCGCAATCCCCTCACCTACATTTGCAACAATTGCAAAACTGGTGGATGCTCTGGACAAATCGTTATAATCAACATTCGCCAGGTTTTGCCGTAAGTAAAAAAGATTTTCTCGCCGGTAAGATTCTGTTGCTGACAGAGATTCCCATTTGGAAAATGATGGACTGTTCACATTCACCTCTGGAAGACTAGGTATTCTATTATAACCTTCCCTTTTTCCAGATCCGTCAAACCAAACAGCCTCCGATGTTAATTTGGCTCCTTTTGGCAAATACCAGTCTGTCCCTTTTCCGCCATCTGGATCAACTGTACCTACCGGATTATTTCCCATCCCCACATAAGGTGAATGGTATTGACCGTAAGGATCCGTTGTCAACCACCGACCTATAGCAGCATCATAATTACGAAGTTCAAAATTATTCCAACCAGTTTCTTTATCTTTCTCCGCATACAACCCCTGGTAACCATATCTGCTCTCAACGCCACCCGAACGTACCTCCATACCAAATGGGTAGTAGTCTGCATAATAAACAATGTCGGCAGTGCCACTTGCCGTCTTATTGCGGTTGATCACAACACGCGTATTGCCTAAATGGTCAGTGATCGTATATTGATAGTTACTGCCAAGCCTATAAAACGTACCTAGCCTTCCAGACCCATAAACTGGCTGTTCCTTCAGTTGTACTGCCCCCGTACCCTGCTGTTCAAAGACCGCCGTCAACGTCCCACTGCCATCGTAGCTGTACCAAGTAACTGCTCCCGTCCGGTGATCCTTTTTCATCACACGGTTACCATCCTCGTCATAAACAAAGCTAAGAATTATTGTCTGTTTAGCTGCATCACTGTAGATTTTTGTGACCTTTCCACTAACATCATAATCCAAATACATTCCAGCGCTCCCCTTGATTTGGGATGTCAATTGACCGATTGCATCGTAGGTATAAGTAGCGTATCCATTTACTGAACTTAATTTATTGCTGTTTGCCTGATAATTATATGTATAATTACCCAGCTCTCCGCCGGCACCATTGGTACGTATAAGGCTTTTAATATTACCATGACCATCATAGCTAAGACCACGCTCCCTGTTGATCTCACCTCCAGAGACAAAAGATGACCCCGTAAAGTTTGGAGCACCCCAACGGTTTTCAGTCAACTGTCCTGTCACATCATAGCTATAAGTGTTCATTATTGGCGCAACATCCGTAGAGTTTGGCTTTTTAGAAAACCAACTTATGCCATTGATCAGCCCACTATAGTTTGCAGTGCTAACACCATTCTGGATCGTTGGTATTCCGGCCTGACGGTTGTTATAATCTCCTGCATAATATTCCATGTTCATCCCGAAAACATCCGCAGCAAAACCATTGCCACCATCACCCCCAGGATCTTTAGTCGCATTCGCATTGTTGATGCTCTTGAGCTTACCATCAATACCATACACATAATCTATCCCCTGTAACTTATCCCCTAACTCTACGCGTTTAAGCGGACCATGTAGGTAATAACTATATTTCGCATGAAGGACTTTGGTGCTTTCGTTATCCGTTGTATTGGTATATGCGGCAACTAATCGTTTATTCGTGTCATATTCGAAATAATGGACCATCGTCTCAGCTGCTGTACCCTTTTGGTAAATGCTCTTTGTGACATTGCCCAGATCATCATACACATAATCCATCGTCTTGTATCCAAGTCCCGCAACATACTTGACCGTCCACAAAACATTGCCATCCCCGTCATAATTGTACCAGGTTTTGCTCACTAGATTGGACGCTGTTGCCGGATCCCCACTGTATTTTGCTTTACTCGAAACTGCGCTTCCTGAAAGAAAATAACTGTCCTGTACATAGCCTGCCGGACTTGGAATGCTCTCCGGATTATCATAATTGATCACCGTAACATCTGTACGGGTACCCGTTAGGTAACTCGAAGCCGCAGTACCGACAGCATCAAGACCAGCTGTACTTACGGTGCCAAAGCTGAGTGCACCTGATGGTGTAATTTCTCCACTTTCAATACTACGTCCGTAACTGTCATAGTTCGTATAACTAAACTTATTTGTCAATTTCTGCAGCGCATTCTGTGAAAAACGAAGTTTGCCATCACTGCTATATTTCATCTCGGCCTTACCTGCATCGGGATCTGTACTCTCGATCAGATTACCCTTGCCATCATACTTGAATGTTTTTACAAATGGGATGCTCGCCAAGGTTGCATAACTGCTAACTCCGCTCGCCCATAATTTCTTTACACCTTCTGGCGGGATCGTTGCCCTGACGCGTCCAAGTTGATCATAGAATGTAAAGCTTACATCGGAAAGGCCTAATTGATAATTCACAGAATTACCGGCATTGTTTGTAAACTGGTATAAACCCGATTGTAGAGCCTTTGTACCAGACACTCCAGTTTCTGACTCTGAACGGAAATAGTCCTTTAGCATTCCGGAGGTAAAAATCACATTTTGTGGCGTGACTATCCCGAAATAGCCCGTTTGGGTGCTATCGATAAGAAGCGTGCCCTTTAACATCAGCTCATTTCCGCCGCGTCCTGTCATCACCGTACGTCCATCAATACTGATATTCACCGAAGCCCGACTGTCTGCATCAAAGCTAACGGACATCATTTTTTGACCGTTGGATACCAATACTGTGTCTCCGATATCGGATACAGAAAAATAGGTGCGACGAACTAGATTGTAAAAATCAAGCTCTTTGTTCACCGGAACATTGAATTGACGTACCTCATGTCCTCCCCCCAGTTTCATTACCTGGCCAACTCCTCCACTCACTGTGTAAATATTAGTTCCGTTCTTGGCACCGGCCGTCGTACTATAAGGCATATTGGTATGATCCTGCAGGCGCTCCCAGGCATTGCGGCTACTGTAATAATATGCCAGACTTCCTATCGAACTCCCTGCAGTATCAAGCGCATCCGGAGCAAAGCTTTTATCCGGCTGGCCCGATGTGCTGGTAAAACGACCGTAGTTCCGATAATTTAGTGTTGTGAAATCAGCCTTGTAACTAAAGGCAGCATTGTTGATTGGAGCTGACATGGTCGATCCTATCTGCTTCCCGCCAACATCGTACAAGGGCTGAACTGCAAGAACATGCCCTGCTTCTATATTACGCGTCTGCGTCTGAAGCTGCTTGCCCATTTTATCGAAAAATGTTTTCGTCTCGCCGATTACTGCTCCGCTCGCATCAAATGACCGCGCAAGGGTCCAATTAAGTTCTAGGTTGTCATTAGGATTATTAGGTGCTGCTGGACCTGTCATATTATTGTCGATCCGAAGAACTACATTGGATCCGCTTTTAAAATGGACTCCTGGTTTGAGTGTAATTCCAACAGCACTGATTGCACTATAGCTTTGACCCGATTCCACCACAAAAGATGTTGTACCGCCAGAAGGCAACACGATAGCGTTCTGATTAGTAATCTGACCGTGAGCAATACCTAATTGCGATAAGCCAAATAGAACAAATGCCGATAATTTCCTGAGACTCTTGTCTAAAAATTTCTTTTCCATTATCATGGTTTAATTAATTACAGTCACCTACTAATTCAATTTCAGCAGACAAATTGATATTTTGCTGATTTTGCCCATGACTAAATCGAATACTAGGATCGGAGGTATTTACACACACATAAAAGACTAAATACACTCCAGTATTCGCTTCTTGTTGAAAATTTTGGTAGCTCGAAGACTGATACACATTATAACAATCACGATAATTAACGTATAAGTTTAAATTTTGGAGATCCATACGGTGAATCTTCACTTTATACCGTTTACAGCTAACGCAGCGTCCATTAGTATTTGCATATTGCTGGCCAAATTGATTTATTTCTGCCATCGCTTTACTATTTGCATCTCCTTTACTAATACTTGAACTATACTTCCCTTGTGCCACAGTATATCCCACCAGCGTACCTTCACCGGTTGTACAATCATTTTTACGAATATCCTCCGTGATTTGATCATTGTAAAATAGACTGCTGCTTAATCCATAATTTTGTTGATACTCATTGGTTTTGTAAGGCGTCCTTCCGAATTGCTCTTTATAAGTTCTCACCAAACGACCCATTCCGTCATATTCAAATCTGGTATATAGATTAAAGTGATCTAAAATATAGGTCAGCTCGCCAGAGAAATTATCGTAGACATAGGCCATAGCATTTGTATTCTTGGGATGAAAACGAAAATCATCTACAAAACTTGAAACTGTACCTTCATTTTTAACGTACACCTTTAATTGAGTACCACCTGAAATCGGAATCTCAATATTTACAAGGCTCCAGTCACCAGACTTCTTCGTGCTCTGTGCTGAATTTATCGGGGCTGCTGTTGCAACACCATCAACATCATAGTAAAGACCAACTTTACCATTTGTTACATTTTTTACCCAAACACTTGCAACGTAGGTCCTATTTGCGGTGAGATTGGTGATCGGGACACTGTATTCAAAACCTGTAGCTCCTCCTACCAAGGACAGACTTTTGCTTCCTGTATGAAATGCTCCGGTAGATACTGTACCTTGTCCCTTGGAAACCTCTCCTGACACTGAAGTTCCCATCAGCTCATCCTCAGCCCCACTGAAAGCAAGTTCACCGTATTTTGCAAAATTCGCTCCAGCAATGATCTTACCATTGTTGTATCCATAGCGGTTTGCAGAATAATTATTGTTACGATCGTAGTCTTCCAGCGCTTTAGAATATACATTGTACATTCTAATTCCATTAACTAGTTTCCAGTATCCATTAGTAAACGTGAATTGAGCGATTGGAAGAATACCTGAACTGCCATAATTGTCAGGAATTTCTAAAACCTCTTCACGTTCTTTGCGCCAAACTTGGCCATTTGCAGCACTATTCTGTTTAACGATAGTACCATTAGGCGCCAGAACATTGACTTCTTTACTCCAGATTGTTTTAGACGCGCTGACAACACCAACCTTCACATTGTTATTGTCAACCTTGTAGGAAGCCTGACTATAAATCTGCGTCAACATATTTTTGTTATTGATATTGGCAAGTCTGTTCCCCATCTCTCCATACTGTAGATACGCATATCCCGTTTCACTTAGGAATCTGTTTCCATAAGAATCTTTCTTTAACACCTTATTAGGTTGACCATTATAGAAATCAAAACCAAGATTTTCAGTGCTTTCAGACGATTTATTAACAAAATCCTGAGTTGTCGAAGATAATAGTATTGAAGGGTATTGCTCACGTGCTGCCATTATAATATTGGTGCGGTTACTATACTGTTTGGCATAGTGATAACGAGCTTCAGCAAATCTTTCGGTAATAAGCCCCTGCGAATTGAACCTACTACCAAGTATATCTCTATACTTTGTTCTCAAATCGCTGGATTCGGTCGCCTCGTCATATAAATATTTGTTTTTTGTCTGTTTTATCAATCGATCTTCCGCATCAAAATAGTTTATATACAAAACATCGCCGATATTTGTTGTAAAATCACTTATACGTAAGTTTACTCCATGTGCATATCCAGTTCTGCCCGGCATATCCTGCGTAACCACCCTATTGATCATTCGTTTATCCAAAACTCGATATACGTTTTCCGTATATCCTTCATTCTGACTATCTCCATTGGGTTGTATTACCTTATTTCGAATTTGCACTTTGCTGTACATAATTCCAGGTCCAGGAATTTCCCTCGCAATTTTGAGAATATTTTCGATATCTTGGTTAAGGGCTTTCTTATACCAAAGTTTATAATAGTCTCCGGTAATATCATTGAGATTACCTGTCTCCATATTATAAGGTAGATAAGAGGTTACACCAGAAGAAATTCCATTGGGACGGTAACCATATTCCGTTATATAGGTAACGCCATTTAGAACTTTATTGCTGATGCTTTTAATCCTTGTTCCGCCTCCATTATTGACTACAGAGTTAAGAGGTAATCGAATATTACCCGTTGTAAGAGTAAGAATATCCTGATTAAAACGCAAAATAATATTCGTGTTACTTGTTCCTTGTCGACCTTCATAAAAACAGCTTGGACTCCCATTGTCCGATTTTATAATTGTTATTGGCATAGAACCGACTTGCCCTAAAAAGAAGCCATTGATCGTATTTCCTACACTATAACGCTCCTCCAACTCCGCGACGCTGAAAGGAAGTTCTACCTCATACCTTCGATTATCCAATCTTTGGATAATTTTAATTGGAAATGATAAAAAGCGTTCAAACACTGCTTCTTTAAATTCATTGCTTTCATAATTTAATTCAATCGTATTTCCAGTAGGAGAGCTTACTGTACGTAGATTCCAGGCGTCAGTACCTTTTGCCGATGTTGTGGTTACACGTTTTGCTAGGTCAGCATTTACCCACAATTGAGACCAGTTAAGATCCCCTTTATAAAATCCCCATACATCTTGACATTCCCTACAATAATTAGGATTTTTTGTTTCCCTCAGTGTTATATTCGTGATATTATCAGCCAATACCTCACCATTCATCAATGTATAAATTTTACCTCTTCCACCACTTCTGACTGCGGTAACCATACCATAATACACAGGATTCTCATCCGCGCTTTCAATCATCATTCCGACCTGTAGCGCGGTAGAATTGTCTGCTGAAAATTCATTATTTGCACTTCTAGTAGCATCAAATTGAATCGCACCCGGTTGTTTATAAGCAAACTGGGTCGTCGGCAGTAGGTCTACACCGCCCTTACCTCTAAATTTCACACCATCTAAGGTTAACTTCCCAAGCTTAATGTCTGGCTTTCGCGAATTAAAGCTATTCGACGTTTTTTTACTTAGATCATAACTATACCCAAAATCAATAACGCGAATACTCTTCGCCTCAATTACACTTCGGCCTATCTTTTCCAAATCAAAATTGTCTATCACATTATAGTGGAAATCACCGTTCTCGCCCCTATTTATTGTTTCGCTGCTTTCTGAGACAATATTAGCATCCGAATTATTTACTAGATATATTTTGTTCAATCGAAGACTCTTCCTAGATGTTTCATCAAACAATGGGAGGCCACCACTAAAATACCTGGGGGTTAGCGCATTAATTGAACTTCCTTTACCGTCAAATCGAACCTCCTTTTCGAATATAGCAGTATGTGTACGTGTCCTGATCTTATTTATATAGTATAGCTCTTTTTGCCCGGAGGTATACATTGAATAATTCTGATCGAGATCTTTATCCACACCTTCGGCCGGAGTTCTCCACACATAATTGCTACTCCATTGACCATAGTCCATGGCAACCCAATACCCCCAATCCGCTTCATCGACCAGACCATTGCCGTTTCGATCTACGTAATCAGGGCCCGTCACAGCGGTTAACAACCATGTATAGGCATAAGGTTCTTTACGCGTTGTTTCTGTAAACCTCACATTATCTTTAGGTGTGTAATTATAAGAATATTCGTTGTAAGAATAAACTGGCAATGCATAATGATATGTTACGCCAGATTCATTAGTTACCATAAATCCACCAATCTGGCTTCCACCTTTGGTAGCTGTGGCATTTCCAAAAGATGTACCATTTGTAATTCTATTGAATCCTTTTGTCGTACTCCCAACGTCAATAAAGCCTTTGGTCTTTGCATTTCCGCTACGGATCTCGTCATTTGTGAAGTACTTTATAAATTTAGAAGCTGCGAGCTCATTGCCTATTCGCGTGTCCGATTTACCTCCCATGCTAAAAGGTAGTGTATTGGGATCCTGCGGCGTTCCGGATTGATCAACGACATCATCAAGCCCTTGGTCAAAGGAATTAGAGAAATCATTAACAAAACGAAAACCTACGCCTTGCTTCAATAATACGTTCCCATTATTCATCTTTGCAGAGCTTTGGCCAGATTCGCTGTTCTGAAGATAGAGGACTCGCTGGTAAAGAAAAGGACGAATCTGTCCACCTATCCCCTGGCCAGTAATTGAATAATTGTCATATTCAGGAAAGGTGCCACCAAGCATCTCATAATCCTGAGGATTATCTGCAATGTTGATATTGTCAGGAAGTAATCTATAATTGTCATAATTCTTATCATCCCAATAGGATAGCGTGGTATTAACAGGAATAATGGGCGAGTACAAGCTTCCGGAATTTAATCCCTGTGATGTTTCGTCGGTCCAATAACGCCTACTTTTAAAAGAAGCTCCAATGCTAACGATGCCTAAAGGAATAGTAAAACCAAAACCTGAACTGCTTGTACTAATCTTATGCCCATTTCTATTGAAAACCGATCCAGTAGCTCCCAATATCGAAAGACTTGGTTTATTTGAAGAGGAACTCATAGACGCTGATATAAGACTTATCCCATGACTAGACAAAGATGTTCCTACATCACTTCTTAGGCTTTGAAAATTAGTAGAGAATCCGATTTTTCCACCTGCTCCGATTCCATTTGCAACATTTATACCTGAAGATATATCCATCCCTACATACCCGCCACCATAAGGACCAATCCCGACGTCAACACCAAGGTTTACCGGACCAGCCTTTATCCCGTATCCTATGGTAGCACCTACACCAAATCCTTGATATGTGTCACTCGCAAATACCAATCCGACATTGACCACGCTTGCAAATCCCACCTGAAGTCCGTATTCCTTACTATTTCCTCCTCCCCAATAATCTCTACGCTTCAAACTTACTTCATTAAAATCATCAGGTAATCCGGCAACATTTCGATTAATAGCTCCCGGATTGAGTGTCCAACCAAGACCGACCCAAGATGCTTCAACATCTGGGCGTATACCCGCATGATAGGACAAGGAGAGCGGATATCCTCCTTCTGGCCCTGGAACTTCCAACAGTGGTAAATTATAGGTAAAACTTCCTGTCAATGGATTTACCATGTCTGTGGTATCCACAGGTTCAAAACTCGTGGCCTCTGGTGCTGTCGGCCCTGCCGTCAACGCCATCGCTGCCATAGGGCTAATCAATTCGAAAAGAAATACACCGCCCCATATAGCTGCAATCTTTCGTGTATGCCTATTTAATATTTGAATAAATTTCATTTTCGGTTAATATTATAATTGTTCAATAGTAGGCGAATAATTAAATTTTGCCAGATCTAGCGGAAAATCAATTTGCCCAATATTTAATCCAAATTCTTTTACGACTAATTTAAGTGCTTTACAAGAGGAAAAATCTTCGTTAAAAACAACTATAAGCTCATTACTTTTACCCATGTTATAGGTAGGTTGATAACTGACCATACTGGCAGGATATTCCTTCCCTGATTCTGACTGAAGAAAGATATATCGTTCCATGCCAAAAGAAAAAAGCTGCACATAAGCGCCATACTCTTCCCGCGGAAGCTGCGCTAGCAACTCATGTCCTTTGAGCGAAAACTGTATACTGAAATACTTTTGCTTACCGGGATTATTGCTTTTTTGAACGAGAGATGCTGGTAGTAACTGTATTTTAACTTCCACACCGTTCCCCAAAAGTGTGTCTTTCACAAAACCATGTTTACTTTCAGAGATATATTGAAGACCATCGTTAACGGTAGTAAACTGTTTTGGAGGATTTCCACAACTAAAAAAAGTCAAGGAAATAAATAAAATGAATAAACTTCGCATGATGAGGTTTACTTACTGTTAATCTCTTTCAGAACATCGTCGGTGACGTTGGTTCCGTCAGCTGCATAGGCGATGGTGCCTGATGGGTTGGCAATAAAGATAAATTTGTATCCGTTGCGTTTACCATAATCTTTTAGGAATGCATTTAATTCGGCAGCAAGTTTTGCCATTACCGCTGATTCTTCCGACTGAAAACTTTCCTGTACGCTACGCTGATAATCATTAAGCTGTTTCTGCTTAAGCTGAATAATCTGTTTGGCATTATTATCTGATTGGCCATCATACTTAATAATAGCCTCACGCACTTCGAAATTCAGCGTATCGATTTTAAGTTTAAACTCTTTTCCTTTTGCTTCAAGTTTCTCGCGTTCAACTTTTGCTCCCTTATACTCCTGAAATATACGGGTAGACTCGACATAAGCGATCTTTTCACCTTTGAAGAACAATAAATAAACACACAATCCCAATACGAGGATAAAACACGCCCATAGCGCTTGGATACTTTTCATAAAATGATATACTATAATACTTTAAAAATAGGTCTAGTTAGATGAGAAACTCACGAAACTAAATATTAATTCAAAAATAAAAAAACAAACTTTCAAATTACAAACAAAAAAAATAAACAATATAAATAAAACCCAACATCCTAGAAAATAGGTGGTTAATTTTCTATCATAAGGTAGCTATTTATTACAAAAAGATATTCTATCTCATTAGACAATAAAAAACTTCACCATCTCACTTATTACTTTTTTACTGTAAATAATCAAATTATCTCCTAAAACAAATCGATAGATGATTAATCATTATTTATTTTCCAACAACTGTATTTTCACCGCTTGCCTATCAATTTTATCGGCCTGTTTTTTCATCTCATTATTCATTTGAATAAGCTGTAAAGTCATTTCCTCCACCTTTTTAAGCAAGAGTAAATTCATCTCGGCCAAATCGAGCCCCTCAGCTTGGATCTGTTTAGCCGAAGGTATCTCAGGCAAATGTTTATTTGCTTTGACATAGCTTTCAATTTCCTCGAGACTCTTTAAATTATAATCAGGTTCAAAAACATAGTCGGGCACATTGATATCTGTTTTAATCTTGATCTCTTTTGCCAGAATATTGCCTTCAACAGCCAATTTAGCCTGCGGATTACTAGTTCCGATACCGACATTTCCCCCCGGCATCACGGTCAATCTAGCGGCCCCAAAACCACTTCCATGAAAACCATCTCCACCATCCTCCATAATATTAAACGTAGTTGAATTCTGGGTTCCGCCAATGGCCCATTGTTTTGTACGGTTACGGTAACTGAATAATAACTTTGGATCATCACCAGCCGCTTTGTCGGTTACCAAAGCTAAGGCATGCCCCCAAGACTGCTCACCATTTGAACGGAAAACTCCCGTTGAAATATTTCCTAAAGGTGGCTGAACATCCAATCGAGTTCGGGGAACTGAACTACCAATACCAAGATTTCCTTCACCCGTGAATAAAAAAGTGGTATTAATCAGGGGGCTACTTGAAAAGCAAATCGATGCCAGCCCGGTAGCGACATCATATAAGCTTCTAATACGTGTAAGTTCATCGCCATTCGCTTTTTGAAAAACAACATCTCCGGCATCAGTAGGATCATTTACCCCATTACTGAAACCCTTGAAGACCAAATCTTGTCCATTGTTGATATTGATACCATTAAAAGAGGTTTGCGCCTGAGCTTGATACAGCTGAAAACTAGCAACAGTCAATAAAGTTGCGAGCAACGATTTTCTTTTCATAATTGATAACTTCTTATTATTTTTTTGATTAATTCATGCGTAGTTTTGGATTACTTTGTCGATTCCAACTTTTCAAGTCTTTCCATAATCCGATTGATTATTTTATCTTTTTCAATTAGGTGTAAAGTCATTTCTTCCACCTTTTTGAGCAAAAGTAGATTCATGCCAGCTACATCCAGTCCATCCGCTTGAATCTCTTTGGCCGAAGGTACCTCTGGCAAATGTTTATTTGCTTTGATATAGCTTTCAATTTCCGCTAAACTTTTTAACTGATAATCAGGTTCAAAAACATAATCTGGAACATTGATATCTGTCTTAATTTTTATTTCTTTTGCCAAAATATTGCCGTCCACGGACAACTTCGCCTGCGGATTTGACGTACCTATGCCCATATTTCCATTGGGAAGGATTGTAACCTTAGCTGTCTGATTGGTAATAATGGAAAAGGGATGATTGCTTCGTGTGCCGACCATACCACCCGCGAGAGCACCATACCAGCCAACATCATGGGACCAAAGTCCACTCTGAATGTTGTTTGTGGTTACAATAGCTTTTGCATGTCCAATCCCCTGCACTTGCAAAACCCTGTTCCAACCTTCACTATTTTCTATTATCGAAGTACCTATGCCTGCGTCACTTAACGTATTCAGCGTACCATTATTGGCAACCCAAAATGAGTTTCCTATTTTAACTCCATTCGTAAAATCTCCTTCATAATTGATCGTGAGCACATTACTCATATCATGCACAAATGCCCTCCCCCCTGATCCTCGTGGTGGATAGGAAAAAATAACATCCGCAGCACCGTTATAACGGAATTCATATGCCTGTCCATAGGCAGAAACTGCCATACACGCGGCAGCCAATAAGGTTAATATTCTTTTCATATGTTGGCATTTATATAGCTAATTTTCGTTTATTCCATTGATAGCTACTATTAAAAGGTATTTAAAGAAATACAAGCCCCAATTATCTAGAAATACTAAAGAATTAATTGGTTTCAGCACTTCGAACAGAAATCATTCAGATTTAAAACGTTAAATACGTACATAGCTAACATTATCAAAAAAAGATAATACCACAAGTTAATAGTTAAGCTGACGTCCGATTAAAATATTTCACACTGCATTTTAAACGAATGGCCGAAATTACATATTTCCCAACAAACAATCCTTAAGAATTAAAAAGTTTTTATTAAAAAACCATAAAGAGATTATAAAAGAAATTAAAGGCACTCAAATAGAAAAGGTACAAAATATCATAAAACACACAAAACAGTGTAACAAAGCGGATTAAACCATAAAATAAACAAAAAACATTCTTCATAAGATAATTACAACTAAACTAAAACAATAGAGAGAAAAACAATTATATATCTTTGCAAAAATTAACAATTTATGAAAAGTATTAACATTTTAACACTATTATCGGCACTATTCATTTGCCTTAATACCTTAAGCGGTCAAGAAGCTGGTATTAAAACAAAAAACCTCGGAGACTTTTCGTCTTCTGATAACCAGGCACGCGAATTCAAATTGTTTGATCTATCTTACAATACCCATCACTGGCAAAATGGCGCAAGTGTGATCGTAGAAGTTTTCCAGGATTTTTATTCACCTGCTTACGCCAAATATGTCATCAACTTTGGCTACGGTAAAGGAGCCAACTACGGGACGGGGCAGCTCTATCAGGTAGAAAACTTCGGCAGCCACGAATTTGCAGTAGCATTTGGAACGGGATCAAATCTAGCTACCCAATATTCAGGATATCCGAACGCAAAAATTCCCGTTATGTTGAAAATCAAAGCCTATATTTCCTGTCGGGTGAAAGTGACTTATACCTATAATGAAGTAGCTTCGGTAGCGAATTACGCCGAAATAGCTTTCGGTAACACGTCCGGGACTGTTATACCTGATTTCACTGCACAAACCATGGCCAATACGCCAATGTGGACGACAGGCAGCTTACGCGTCGAAGGAATCGACAATCATTATATTTCGCAAGGTAATTTAGGAATCGGAACCAAAAATCCACAGGACAAACTTTCCGTAAATGGTAAAATACGCGCACATGAAATCAGGGTAACAACCGCAACCGCTGATTGGCCAGATTATGTATTTAAAGCAGATTATGATTTAAAACCTTTATCCGAAATCGAACAGTATATTAAAAACAAGGGACATTTACCTGAGGTTCCTACTGCTAGCGAAGTGGAATCCAGCGGCATCGAATTGGGTGAACTCAATAAAGTATTATTGAAGAAGATAGAGGAACTGACTCTTCATGCTATCCAAACAAAAAAGCATATAGAGCAACAAGACAGAGAAATCAGTGCATTAAAAGAATTAATCAATAATCATCTTCCCGCGAAATCAACTAATCAACCTATTGGTATACAATGATCATTGAATAATCCAAGGGTTCCAACCCTGTTTGAAGCCCTTGGATTATCTATCGAACCATAGAACGATTCTCTTTCAATTGCTTGAGTTCCTCAGTCTGTTTCACTAATGTCTTATTCATCTGAATCATCTGCAAAGTCATCTCTTCCATCTTTTTCAGTAACAATAGATTCATTTTTGCCAAATCCAAACCATCGGCCGCTACCTCCTTGGCAGACGGAATTTCTGGAAGATGTTTATGCGTTTTAACAAACTCTTCGATCTGCTCTAACGTATTCATTTTATACCCAGGCTCGAATACATAGTCTGGCACGGTAATATCCGTCTTAACTTTTATTTGCTTTGCTAAAATATCACCATTTACCGCCAGATCAGCCTGTGGATCATCTGTCCCTATCCCCACTTTTCCCAGTACATTAAATCGAGACACATGATTGCTGATCTTTCTATTGGGAACAAAATCTGTTATCTCTTTCAAAATGCTGGTATTTTGCGCTATTCCATTCTTTTCATAGGTAACAAATTCCAAACTGAGCGCCGACGATTTAACCCAGCCTACAAACTGAAACCCATTCTGATGATAAGCAGCCAAATAAGGTACTTCCAAAGCAAGATATTTTTTACCGTTGTATCGGCATGTTTTAAGCTTCCACAGATAATCAGCCTCATCATTCGAGATGAGGTTAGCATAGGTCGAGCTATAGGCTGACGAACTATTGATATTAGCCACATTTAATCTATTTCCCGCACTCGTACTCCCCCGTCGGGCTGCAATTGTACCGACCAAGTAATTGTCGGAAATCAGCGTACCATCATAAATTTCATGCAATAGAATCAACGATTTGGTATAGTCCGCATTTTCGGTTGAATTAATCACCTTATGGACATAATCTCCAGAGAGCGTCGTAACTTGTGCGTTTAGTACGCTCCAAAATAATGCAAAGACTATCGTGAGGATAAAAAATCTAAGCTTTAAATATTTCATATTGCTATTTAACTTTCTTTTGTAGTGTTTCAATAAGATCTTGCTGTTTTCTATTCGATTTGTCCAGTTCGATCACATGCAGGGTTAACTCTTCGATCTTCTTCAACAGTATTTTATTCATCTCGCCCAGCGACAGGCCGTTTGATTCTACATCCTCAGCTTTGGGAACACCCGGAAGATGTCCATTTGTCAGAATAAATTGCTCAGTTTCATGTAATGGGATCAAGTTATAGCTCGGTTTAAAAACATAATCAGGCCAGTTGCTAGTCTCTACTTTAATCTCTCGCGCACGGATATTTCCATTGACGGAAAGTTTCTCACCCGGTGTCTCAATACCAATCCCCAAATTACCGTTGGGGTCCATGGTGATTTTATTAAAATAAGATCCATTAGAGGTTGCAAAAACCAAGTTACCCATTGCATTCGTTGTTGCATCTGTAGCCTGTAGCCCGCCGATATAGGCCACCCCTTTAAACCCCGATGAATTTCGAGATACCCAAGAGATTGTACCGATTGAACTCTCCCGCATCAAGGCGCCAGAGCTTAGTACAATATGAGACTGACTATGCAAGGTAGTATTATTGTTAAAAATTTCCATAACCCTGTTGTTCCCACCATGAAAATAGGAAGAGGGATTAAGCACCCCTATCCCCGCATCTCCAGAACTAGGAAATGTATTTGATTGGGAATAAACCTGTGCGCTACAAAATGTTAAAACCGAAAAGGTCAATAAAATAAATTTGATGTTCATCATTGATTATTTAAATGTGTATTTTTTATAAATTCCATTGATTCGTAAAATATACTATCTGGTTAATAGAACTTTATGCAATTACTGATTCAATTTATTTAATAGGTAAAAAAAGCAATATAAATTGAACGAGCATTATTATTTCCAAAAATGCAATATCAATATGGCTAGATCTTTTATTAATTTTAAAAAAAAGTAAAAGATATTCAAATATAAAAAAACACCATCCATATTAAATCATAAACAATATAAGTTGTGCTTTTTCTTAAAATTTAGATTAAATATTTAGCTTACTCGGTTGCTTTTTTTTTATTTTGCGACATACTTCGTTATTTTCCGCTTCGTAGGCGATATAGCATGAGAAGAAAATACCATAAACAACGTTATTCAAGATTAACAATCCTATTAGTATGAAAAAAATACTGGCTTTCTTGATGGTACTCAGTACCGGAAAGGTATCCTTGGCGCAGACCAATATTTTACCGGCAAATGGCAATGTAGGTATAGGAAACACCTATCCAACAGCACTACTTCACATTGGCTCAGGTACGGGTAACCTACACATTGCACAACCCGGTATTTTGATAAAAAATGGTGCTGGCGATCGCTCGCTTATGGAAATACATAGCCCCGGAGGGGAAAATAGATTCATATTGCAATCCTTAAAATATGGTTTTTATTTAGCTGGATTGGACGAAAAGCCACTTCTTATCCAAACATCGGGTGGCAAGGTAAATATTGGAACCGAAAATTCGGATCCCAACGCATTACTGACCGTAAAAGGCGGAATTGCAGCGACGGAAATAAAAGTAGCCACAACGACTGGGGCTGATTTTGTTTTTAGTGAAAACTATCAACTGCCCTCTCTAAAAGAGATCGAAACATTTATTAGCAACAACAAGCATCTTCCAGCTGTACCATCTGCTGAAAATATGGTAAAAAATGGGATTGAACTCGGTCAAATGAACATTTTATTACTTCAAAAAATAGAAGAATTGACATTACATCTGATCAAGAAAGAAAAAGAAATGGAAGAACTTAGGGATGAAGTCAAACAGATAAAAGCGAAATTGTAACAGGCTTCTGAAATAAAACCGCTATACCAAAAACAGTACAATCGGATAGTTTTTAAATTGTGTTATCCGATTGTACTCTGTAACAGATTGTGGTCATTGAAGTATTAAAACATACAAACCCAATTTGGGAACAAGCTAATCTTTTAAGCCTACGAATTTTTTTATCTCATTTATCTGCTGCTGTTGTGAGCTAAGCTGTTTATCTTTTTCAATAATAATCAGCGTCATCTCTTCGATCTTCTTCAAAAGTATTTTATTCATCTCGCCCAGCGATAGGCCGTTTGATTCTACATCCTCAGCTTTGGGAACATCCGGAAGATGGCCATATGTCTTTATAAACTGCTCAGTCTCCGATAAAAGAGGTATTTTATAATCCGCCTTGAAAACATAATCTGGCCAATCCGCTACTGCAGTCGTTACCCGAATCTCATGTGCACGTATTTTGCCGTTTACAGAAAGTTTGTCCTGGGGATTAATTGTTCCGATACCAACATTTCCCTCCACTGCTAACCCCACACCATAAGGAACGTCGGCATATGCCTCATATCCCATAGCTACTCCCCGATAAAGTCCCATATTGTCAATCTTCGGTTGCAAATGTAATGTAGAATAATATTGTCCAAATTCAGGCACAGAGAGATGACGTGCCAGGAGCCATGCCTTTCGGGTATTAAGACCGTTGGAAACACCTATTTCAAGACCATTGTTATCTGCTTGAAAAAGCTGCATAATATTACCACGACTAGCCATCGAAGGATAGGCAGCTGAGCCATTGGTTTTAAGATGTAAAGCAGCCCCAGGTGTTGAAATACCAATACCAACATTTCCATTCGTAGGAAATGTATTTTGGGCCTGTGCTGTAAAAATGGCCGTGGAAGCCAATAGTGCAAATAAAATTCTAATTCTCTTCATATTAATTTTTTATGATTGGATGAGCTGATATTTTGGTTTGCAGGTCTTTAATTTCCTTTTGTTGTTGGATTACATACATAGTGAGCTCCTCAATCTTCTTTAAAAGAACCTTATTCATTTCACCTAGTTCAATACCTTTTTCTTGAATATCCTGAGCTGAAGGTACTTCTGGAAGGTGTTTTTCTGATTTGACAAATGACTCCAATTCATCTAAGTTTGGCAGTTTATATCCTTCCTCAAAAACGTAATCCGGCCAATCAGTAACTGCTGTGGTCACTCTAATCTCTTCTGCTTGGATCTTACCTTTGACAGAGAGTTTCTCTGGCGGATTAGGAGTACCGATACCCACATTACCATTATATTTGATACGAAATTGTTCTGCAAGTGGGCTATAATCTACCGGACCACCCGTTGAAAAAACAAGGTCCATCGATTGAATTAATGCATTATTTGCGACCCATGTATTAATCCTCTCTGCACGAATTCGAGCACCAACGTAATCTGGATTATAGTCCCGCCACGTCGTAAAATCTAGGTTGTAACCACCTGTGCTACTACCCAAAGGCACATTGATATTTCCCGAATCGCCTGACTTTCCAATCTTAATAGTACTTGTTGTACTATTTGCTGGAGTTGCGATTGTCAATGGGTTCAGTGGCGCAGTAGTGCCGATTCCCACATTTCCACTGGTAGGAAAAGTATTCGTCTGTCCAAAAGCTGAAAAACTAATCAGAAAAGAGAATAGGCTAAGATATTTATTCATTATTATTAAATTACTTTTTTGATTCTAATTGATTGATACGTTGTTCCAACAGTTTTCCGATTCGCTTCATGTCTGCAATTTCCTTACGCTGCTCTTCTAACAAGTTTTTCTGTTCCATTGATTTCAAACTCTGGCTCTTTATTTCTTTATCTTGTTGAATAGCATGGAGAGTCAGTTCTTCCACTTTTTTCAGTAAAAGCAGATTCATTTCAGCCAGATCTAGACCATCCTTTTTAATTTCTTTCGCAGATGGAATTTCTGGAAGATGCTTATTGGTTTTAACGTAATCGGCAATATAGGCCAAGCTGTTAAGCTCGTAATCCGGTTCGAAAACATAGTCTGGAACAGTAATATCTGTTTTGACTTTAATTTCTTTGGCCAATATATTCCCATCAACTGCTAATTTGGCTTGTGGAACCATTGTACCAATCCCAATATTTCCGTTGGCATGTACAATCATCCTTGGACTATAAAATGGTTTCTCTACCGTAGTAGGCCCGGGTTCACTGGTATGAAAAATAATGGATCCTTGAAAATACTGCCCATTTCCAGGCAGTAAAATTCCAGCACCCGCCATTGTTGGGTGAGTATTTGCGATGCGCAAATTTGTGCTTAACTGAACAGAATTATCGATGTATATGTTTGACCCAACAATCAGGGATCCATGATTATCCCCTCCAAAATTTACAAAGCCTTTCGGCGATTGAAAATTAAAGTTTCCAAATGAAGAGTTGCCCGATCTCATAAATCCACCTGCGACCTCCAATTTATCGGCGGGACTGGTTGTGCCTATTCCAACACTTCCTGTGGTCGGAAAAACGTTCGTCTGGGCATTAACCAAACCAGCCCCTCCTAATAGTATAAGTAAACAAAAAAAGCTCTTCATGTTTTATTTGGTTAAAAGTTGCTCCAGCTTCGACACCTTTGCCTCTAGTTCATTCCGTTTCTTTTCATTCTCGATAGCATGGAGATTCATTTCTGCCAAGTCCAAGCCATTCTTTTCGATCTCCTTAGCGGATGGCACTTCAGGCAAATGTTTATTTAACTTCACATATTGTTCGAGATCTGGAAGACTGGGTAACTTATATTCGGCCTCAAAAACATAATCGGGCACAGCAATATCCGTTTTGACCTTTATTTCTTTAGCCAATATATTTCCTTCTACGCTTAATTTGGCCAGTGGGTTTTTACTGCCTATTCCAACATTTCCGTTGGGCATCACCCTCAACTTTTCAGTTAATCCGGTTGCATACGTCTCTTGTGTGAGTATTTGTAAACCATACGCATTATAATCAGCACTTTCCGTAAACGTATTGATTGAAGTACCATACGTCGTGTAATCGCCAAAACTCAAAGACTGACTGATCATGGGTACAGATTCACCGGCCGTATTCGATAGATTCTTAATCAAAAAATTGCCACCCCTTACTTCTAGTTTGGACAGCGGTGTAGTAGTTCCTATACCTACTGAACCTGTAGTTGGAAAACTATTGTTTTGTGCTTTGCCATACTGGAAGCTTATCAAGCTTAGGACGAGCACGACCATCTTATTCATTATCTTATTATTAAATTGGTTATAGATTTTTATAAATCTCAAAGATTTGTGGCAATACTTACAGTCGATTTTCCAATTCCTTGATCCGTTTTTCTTGTTCCGCAATTCTTTTTTCCTGATGTTCGGCCCGCTCTGTTGCTCGAATAAGATGCAAGGTGAGCTCTTCTATCTTTTGCAATAAATCAATCTGAAGATTGCCGACATTGACACCTTCTTTTTCCATCTGTTTAGCACTCGGGATACCTGGCAAATGTTTGTTTTCCTGAATAAACATTTTCACTGAATCAAGATCAGGGAGCTGGTAATCAGGTTCAAATACAAAGTCGGCCGTTTTTTGGGTATTCACGCGAATTTCATGTGCTCTCACTGTTCCGACAATATCCAATCTATACTCGGGGCTGGTAGTACCTATTCCGATCCGCTGATCATTGAAATGACGATATTGACGTCCAACTCCTCCAGTGCCAACTAGAGGATTAGACAATGTGAGACCCGATTGCAAAACAGGTATCGAAAGCTCATGCAGCAACTGCATCTTTATTTTGACATTAATATTGTTGTGTATATTATTGAGGTGATATATCGGTATTCGCGAGTTTACCGGATCAAAATCTCCGATAGCCCAATAGGATGAAAATGGTTCGGAAGATTCTGTAACTTCACTAGACTGGCTTAAGTAGTTTTGAGAAGTACCATTATATACAATATCGATACGCTTCACTAAAACTCCCCTATTTAACTGGTTATTATATCCGCCCGTAACCTTTATTTCTATTGTTCCATAAAGATTAACATTCGGAGGAATCTGTATATAACAAACCTCATTGGATACACCCTGATTAAACGACGTTTGAAAAGATTTTTCAAAAAAATGCTGAGCTTCCACCTGTAGGGAGGCCAGTAGACTCAAAAGAGCAATTAAATACCTGGTAATCACGTTTAGAAAATAAAATAAGTTAATTTTAAGCTGAGAAATACATCCTCACAAGGTTATCAAGAGAATTTATTCTAATCAAAATTAAACTATTTAGCAAAATATGCAAAATTATTTTCTTGTTAAATTATAGTTCGTTCACCAGATATTAGTCACCTATGCTATTAGTCATGGTTTAAAATAAAAAAAGCCTTTGAAGATCAATGCAACTCGTTTTCGAGATTACATTCTATTTTCTAATTCTTTAATACGCCTTTCTTGTGCATTAATTCGTTCAGTTGCTTGAATAAGATGTAAGGTGAGTTCCTCGATTTTTTGCAATAGATCAATCTGCAGACTACCCACATTAATACCATCTCTCTCCATCTGTTTAGCACTCGGAATGCCTGGTAGGTGTCTATTTTCTTGAATAAAAGTTTTGACCGAATCCAATACCGGTAGCTGGTAGCTGGGATCAAACACAAAATCTGCCGTTTTTTGGGTATTCACACGAATTTCATGTGCTCTTGCTGTACCAACAATATCCAATTTATACTCCGGGCTGCTCGTTCCTATACCTATACGACTTTCAGTAAAGCTACGGAATGAACGAGCCGCTGTATTATCTTCCACAGCAGGCGCCGTCATCGTAAGTCCCGTAGGTAAACTTTCAATTAATGCCGAATGCAATACATGAAACTTAACTTTAACGCCCAGCATATTTGATGTAGAAACGAGATGATAAATCGGTATCCTTGAGTTCACGGGATCGAAATCACCGATTGCCCACTGCGCAGCCAAAGGCTCGCTTGCAGCAACAATTTCACTGCTTTGATTTAAATAAGCCGTTGGGGTACCCGCATAAACAATGTCAATCCGTTTCGTTAATACGCCCCTATTTAATTGATTATTATACCCACCAGTCAATTGGATTTCTATATTGCCCGATACCTGATTACCTGTAGGAATATTGATATAAGAAACTATTTTAGCCCCTGTATTAAAGGTAATAGTAAATGATTTCTCATAAAAATGTTGTGCATTTGTAGTCTTGCTCCAAAGCAGGATTACAAAAACAACAATTCCCGCAATATTTCTCGACATATTCTTCATGCTTCATAAATTTTAATTTTTAGTCTTTCCAAGTTCCTTTTTTATTTCCGCTATCTCTTTATCCTTTTCCAGTAAATATAAAGTAAGCTCCTCAATTTTCTTCAACAACACCTTATTCATTTCGCCTAAAGATATTCCCTCGCTTTCCGCACTCTCAGCATTCGGTACTTCCGGTAGATGACCATTTTCCTGTATAAACAACCGCAATGAATCCAAACTCCTTAATCCGTAATCTTTCTTGAACACATAGTCGGGCCAATTGGCTGTCTCAACTTTAATTTCCTGCGCCCGTATTTTACCCTTTACTGACAGTTTTTCTGTGGGAGATCCAGTCCCAACACCGACATTACCATCCAAATAAAATAAACTGGCGGCATTACGCTGCCACTGAAAAGATGAACCAAAAAATTGCGGCACAACGGTACCATTGCCTGTATCGTAAAATTCAACAAATACTTTAACAGCATACCCGTTAGCATGATTGGTATACACTTTAACAACATTATCCTCCACGATAAGCAAAGGATGATTGGAAGTTGAGCCTGCGAGTGCAACTGCCCTGATTTGCCAAGTTGTTGTCGGGGAGTCGTACCACACCAGATATTCAGCACCGGTGCGCGTGCCTGTCGGACTAACAGCTAGTTTTACACGGTACAGGCCACCAACCTTCAATGGTTGCCCACCGGCATCTGTAAGTTCAACCTTAGCCGTAGCGCTTACACTCACAGTCTTGATAAAGGTTGATGTCTGTGCCATTGAATTGGAAATACCAACTAAGAAAAGCAACAGAAAAATGATCTGATAAACTAGAATTTTATTCATACGTTTTTTTTATTTCGGTTAGCTTAAGTCATGCGGAATGGATCACCAGCCGATTCCGGCAACTGCCCCCTGTCATCTCTCCTCAGCCTAATTGCAATAGACCTTAACTTTCCCTCAAACAAACACAACTCGCTACAGGTTAATAAATTATTAATATATTTACAAATACAAATTTATAAATTCACAAACATACTTTATTATTATTTTTAAATTAATTATATAAAGCTTACTGCCAATTATGCTTAAAAATTATCTCCTATATTTAAAAGACAGAACGATCTATTTATTCCCAGCCCCCCTCCTTTAAGTAAAATTTTGTGTAGATTTACAACACTTAACGCATTAATATTACATGAAAAGATTTTTAGCTATATTTCTACTATTTTCCTGCTGCTTTGCCGCCTGTTCCGAATTTATAGAATATCCTTTGGAGAAAGAAAGTGTCGAACTATTGGCGCCGATGGACAGCCTTTCCACACAAGACAGTGTCGTGAGCTTTTATTGGAAAAATCACCAGGACGCAGACAAATATCGGCTTCAAATTGCACGTCCAAACTTTGATTCTATTCAAAAAGTAATAGTAGACACGGTAACCACATTGGATCACCTTAATCTTACAGTAAGTCCAGGAAAATATACCTGGCGCGTGCGACCGGAAAATTCGGGCAGTGTAGGTCTTTTCAAACAACGCCAGATCACCATTTTGCCGAGCTTGAAATAAAGATGAAAAACAAAGCGATGACATATATATTGCTCTCCTTGGTCGTTGGACTTTGGGGCTATATTATATATAAGATTTTTGCAGCAGTTTCTGATGATGATCAAGGCCCTCGTCAGGCACAAAAGAACTTTGTCCAAAATGTGAGCGACCTCAGTTTTTACAATCAAAAGAAAACAACCGCTTTGCTATTAAACTATCCCGATCCCATGTTAAAAAATGTCGTTGCCGATAGCGTCCCTTCAGCACCGGTAACGCCCGCCGTAAACAACTATGTCGCGCCACCGGTTCAGTCTTATCAGCCCGAACCGCAAATCAATGTGCGCTATATCGGGTTTATCGAAAATCTAAACGACAAGAAACCTACGGCCATCGTCGCAATCATGGACAAACAATATATGATGAATGTCGGCGATGAACAGAATGGGGTTAAATTGACAGCTATTAACCAAGGGCAGATTACCATCAAAGCCCACGGTAAAAACAAGACAATATTTAAAAATGACAACTAAAAAAATTCTGTATACGATCTTCTTCTTCATGATTTCTATCATCTGTCAGGCACAGGTTAAAGAACTCGCCATCTTTCGGAGATTCACTATTTCGTCCAATGATGGGAGCAAGACAATATGCTATGCCGACAACATCAAGATCAGCCCTAATAGTGACAAAACCTACGTTTGGTACGAAAGCAATCAGCTGCACCAGACTATGGGTGGCTATTCGGGAAAACTTCTCAATGGACAGTTCACACACTACTTCCCCAACAAGAATCTTTCCGACCAGGGATTATATGTGAAAGGACTCAAACAGGGGGTATGGCGCCACTGGTATGCGAATGGGAATCTCAAAAGTGAATCCCAATGGATGGCGAACATCGAAGAAGGTCCTTTTGTACGATACGATGAGCAGGGCAATTGGATCCAACGCGGATATCTAAAAGAGGGTAAATTGCACGGTAGCATAGAGAACAAAACAAGCGATACCATTAGTTACCAATATTTTGACCTGGGAAAGGAAATTTCCAAAGAAGCTTTCCAAAATAACAATATCTTCCGCAAGACTGGAAAGCTGATCGGTGACCAGATCAATAAATGGTTTAAAAAGAAAGAGAATCAGCCCGAACCTGTAACACCCTAATTCCCAAAACTATGCTCAAGGCGGCAGCATTATATCTGGTGTTGGTCATTTCCCTTATCGTGTCGGTACTTTTGGGGAGTTTGATCTATCTTGCTTTCTTTTTTCGGGATCAAGATGCCCGTTTTAACCGTAAAGAACAGCTGAGACAGCAGATTGATGCCGGCTATAGTCTGGTTACCTCCACCAATTTCCCCTATGTCCTGGATACCGCACTGACCAATATCACCCAGCAGGGAGATTCGGTCTATCTATCGAGATACGAATGGGGACTTTATGATATTGCCGTCGTCCGCGCACATATGCAACGCGATTCCCTCATGAAGACTGCTTTATTAGGTCCAGCGCCCACAGACTCAACGGTACTGTATATCACCGATGAAGATCGGCCGGTTTCAGTAAGTGGTGAAACGGTCATTAAGGGAACGGCATTTCTCCCCAAATCTGGTGTGAGACCATCTTATGTTGATGGGGAATATTTTAAAGGCAATGAGAAGATCGTTGAAGGAAAGAGTAAAGACAGCGATCGGCAGATGCAGGCACTGAATACCAAGCGCCTGACAGCGCTGCAAGCCTTGCTGAAACAAGACAGTCTGAAGGGCAATATGCTGCCTATCGGTACCACTAATAAAAACCCTTTTCATCAGCGCACACTACGTTACCATCTACGTGCAGGCCAGGGACAGATCAGCGATAGTCTGATGGGTAATATTCAATTGCTATCGGACACCACAATTGTCATTCCCGCTACAGCCTTTTTACAGGATATTTTGGTGATCGCGCCATGCATACGGATCGAAAAAGGATTTAAAGGCGCTGCGCAGTTCTTTGCCACCGACTCATTGATATTGGAAGATAATGTTTCCCTCCAGTATCCATCGACAGCAGCAGTAATCGGCGCAGAAGGCAAAAGAACAAGCTTAAGAATAGGCAACAACTGCAATATCGCAGGAACTGTTCTCTTATACGAGCCCAAACGCTCCGATATGCCATCGGCAGCAAGCCTCGGAAAAGACTGCAAGATTCAGGGGGATCTCATTGTCTATGGTCTTTTAGACTACAGCAAAGGGTTACAAGTAGTAGGCCGCACAGCCTGTTACCGGTTCCTCTACAAAAGCCCTTCATCCATGTACGAGAATTTTTTGGTCAATATTAAATTTGACCGAAGCAAGCTATCTCCCCATTTCCTGAGCTCTTATTTATTGATCGCCGATCAAAAAAAACAGATCAATAAACCTTTAAAATGGTATAATCATGGGAGTTAACATTCTTCGGCTCAAAGCCTCCTCCTTGGTGGAAACACTTGTATCCATGGTGATTATCCTGATCGTCTTCGGCATAGGCATGCTTATTTTTGTCAACCTGACCAAAGCTTCTAGAAGTGAAACACGAAAGAGCACAACGGAGCAGATGATGCTTTGGAGCCGTCAGCTGGAGACAAGCGGATTTGATGGCAACACTATGGGAGAAAGCCTGAAGGATAGTATCAAATTAAGCTACCAGCTCAAGGAAACCGAAGGGTATCCCGACCGCCTGCGCCTGGCCGTTTATGCAATCTCCGAGGAAGGCAAAGTAACAGATAGCCTAGTACGCTATATTGAGAATAAAGCAGGGGAAAGGGATCAGCGATGAGCAAACAAAAATTAAAGGCTTTTACCCTCATGGAACTCACCATTGCCATGCTGATTTCAGCCATCAGTATTGGTATGGCTTTCTATATGTTTCAATATTTTCAACAGCTCTTCCTACGGCAGCAAAAGCAACGACAGGAGCGTTTCTCCTACAGCCTCTTCAAACATTTGCTGGAACAGGACATCAATAGATCGCTTTGGTTAAAAACAAGCGAAAATGGTCTGATCTGCGAAAATGAATTCGGAAATATCAGTTATGAGTTTGCACCTAAATTCATTGTAAGAAATCAAAATACCGTAGAAAAAGATACTTTTCTGATTCAAACTGTCAATCTGGATATGACGCCAAGGATACAGCATCTTCCATCGGAAGAACTGACAGACCATATTAACCTGAATATCCGGTTTGAAAATAAAGAACATCAATTTGATTACCATAAGATCTATTCGGCTCAGCAACTTTTACAGCTTGAATCGGGGATCACTAATTAATGTATTTCGTCTATGCCTTCAATTGATATCTCAAAATATAAGAAAAAGCCTGAACAGCCTACTTCCCCTAAGAAAAAAGAAGGGCCTGGCGATATTTTGGCCTTTCTGAACAAAGACATCAGCTTTGGAAACGGCCAGCTTCCCGACAAGAAAAAAGAAGAGTTCTATGTCGAATTCAGTACCCTGCTCTTATCGGGTGTTGACCTCAAGACTGCATTTGATCTTGTTCTTTTGGATCAGAAAAATAGCAAGGACAACAAATTGTTCCAAGAAATCAAGAGCAATGTCCTTGTGGGCGACAGCCTATCAGATGCCATCCGTAAAAGCGGAAAATTCAGCAATTACGAATTTTTCAGTTTACGGATTGGAGAAGAGACCGGGAAACTTGGCGAGGTTATGAAAGAATTGGCCTCGTTCTACAAAAGTAAGATTGGGCAGCGCCGTAAAATTATCTCGGCACTCACCTACCCCGTCATTGTCTTAAGCACATCGATGGGCGCAGTACTATTTATGCTTAAGTTTGTGGTACCGATGTTTTCCGATATTTTCAAACGTTTCGGCGGCGAGCTACCTGCCATTACGGCCTTTATTTTAAAAGTCTCCCAATTTATGGACCGCACGTTCTGGTGGGGTGTATTATTCCTTATTGGTCTTATTGTATTTATCCGTTTCAACCAAAAGCAGCTGTGGTGGCGCAAGTGGTCTTCCAAGATTATGTTAAAGCTTCCCTTATTTGGCGATATTATCCGAAAGGTGCATTTGGCACGCTTCGCTAATACCATGCGCTTGTTGGTCAGTACGAATACGCCGCTCTTGCAATCTATCCAATTGGTGCAGCAGATGACCGATTTTTATCCGATAGCACATTCTTTGGAGGGAGCCGAGAAGGAAATCCTACAGGGAGAATCCTTACACGCTGCACTTTCCAAATATCCTTTTTACCCAGCCAAAACGGTACAATTGATCCGTGTTGGGGAGGAGGTAAACCGGTTGGATTTTTTCTTTGAAAAGATCGCCACGCAGCTGACGGAAGAAGTCGAATACAAGACCTCAACCCTTTCTAGTTTGCTTGAACCTTTTATAATTATCTTCTTGGGCTTGGTCGTTGGATTGATCCTTATCGCCATGTACCTGCCGATGTTCCAAATGAGCAATAGTTTTTAACCACAATAAAGTATATTTTATGAACAAGTTTATTTTTTCAATCGTCCTACTCCTATTGGGATGTAGCCACTGTGCCAAAGCGCAAAATGCGAATGATTATTTCCAGACTACAGTTACTTTTCCTGCAGATTTCAAGGTTGGCGATTTTATTGAATTCGCTTCAGCCAAACCGATCGCAGTAGGTGCGTCAGGTTATTATGAAGTTTCAATAGCTTACACGAGGGGCAACGTAGCATCTGCAGCCACACATATCGTTTCTTCTACACACTCCAATCCTACGAGATGGCTTGAAGCTGGTCGTGTAAATAATAACGTATACACATCTGGAGGCCTGAATTTTACGATTGATCATAATACGGGTACAAAAGCATTTCGCATTAGAGCAACTAATACCTTAGGAGTAGCTACACCTTTGACTGTGGATGTAAAAATTCGTTCTATTAATTTTAACACTGGATACAACAGCTATATTACAACTGGCAACGAACCAAACGCAATAGGACTTTTGCCCATGACATTCAATTGGAGTTTAGTTGTAGGAAATACCATTGAAAGCATCCCTGGTATCCTTGCCATACATGCTGCTAACAATGGTAACGTAGGTATTGGGACTAGCGCTCCACTGGACAAGCTATCCGTTAACGGTAAAATCCGCGCTCACGAGATCAAGGTGACGACTGCTGCTGCGGACTGGCCAGACTTTGTCTTCAATGACGATCATCAATTGATACCACTGGATTCACTTGCAAGTTTTGTAAAAGAAAACAAACATCTACCAAATATAGCTCCCGCAAAATCTGTTGAAGAAAATGGTATTGCCTTAGGAGAGCTAAACCGTCAGCTACTACAGAAAATTGAAGAGATGACTTTGTACCTTATTCAACAAAATAAGGGCATGAAAACGCTCAATCAAGAAATTGAAAGTTTAAGAAAAGAAATTGATGTATTAAAAATGAACCGATAAAACACCTCTTTTAGGTCCCGTTTTTTAATCACAATTAAAGTATATTTTATGAACAAATTTATTTTATTCATTATTCTGATTTTATCAGGATTTGGCTATGCTGTAAAGGCACAAAATGTAAATGATTATTTGGAAACCAATGTCACTTTCCCAGCTAATTATAAGATTGGGGATTTTATTGAATTTGCATCAGCAAAACCGCTCTCGGCCGGTGCATCGGCTTATTATGAAGTATCAATAACCTATACGAGAGGTAATATGGCCGCAGCAGCGACACATATAGTTTCTTCCTCCCATGCAAATAGTCCAAGCTGGCAGGAGGCCGGTCGGGTCAACAATAACGTATATACAACAGGTGCCGTAAATTTCACGATAGACCATAATCCTAACACAAAAGCTTTTCGTGTTAGAGCGATCGAAACTTTTGGTGTTACAGCGCCTTTAGTTGTATATATCAAAATACGTTCTATTAATTTTAACACTGGTTTCAATACTTATCTAACAACAGGAAATGAGCCTAATTTAGTAAAAAGGCTACCTATGACATACGATTGGGATTTGGTTGTTGGCAACACTTTTACTTCTTCAGAAGGTATTCTAGCCATCAAGGCTGCTTCTAACGGCAATGTTGGCATAGGTACAGCCAATCCTACAGAAAAACTAGCTGTGAATGGAACAATTCGTGCTAAAGAGATCAAGGTTGAAGCCAATCCATGGCCTGACTATGTCTTCAATGACGATCATCAACTGATGCCCCTGGATTCACTTGCAAGTTTTGTAAAAGAAAATAAGCATTTACCAAATATAGCTCCTGCAAAATCTGTTGAGGAGAATGGTGTCGCCTTGGGGGAGCTGAACCGTCAGTTACTACAGAAAATTGAGGAAATGACGCTGTACTTAATTGATCAAAGTCGAGAAATCAAAAGTTTGAAAAATGAAATTCAGGCTTTGAAAACGCAACAACGTTAATTGTTCCAAACAAATATAAATCTTAGTGCGAATAGTAAACTTCAATAAACTATTCGCACTAATTCATTTGAGACAACTATCCTTAAAATAACTTCACAATATCTACAAAAGCTGTTGTCACGCCATAGTTGTAAGGTCATCGTTAATGATTTTTAAATGAATACACTTTATGAGACAGTTTCAAGAAAAAAAAGCAATCAATCAAGGTTATCTAGGTTCAAATATCCGATTGCTAAATTTACATTTGTTTTCGAGCGATACTAATGAGTCAAATTAGTGTCACACGAACAAAATTGCTTCCTATTGAAGAAATCGTTTGCTCCAAGCCGATATCGCATATAACAGCTTTACCGAGATCAAAATCCCACGCCTACAATTTAGAATTCAACTTCAATTCCCTGGTGAAGGTCATAGAATTCTATGAGTGTCTCCTCTAACTAAGTAAAGATCCTAAAAGATAAATTAAAACAACCAAGCCCAATCTTATACTAGATTGGACCTAGTTGTTTTTTGGATCTCCTTCATAAATTTTCTTTATCATCATTTTTCAAAAAAATTTAATAACTGTTAGGCCGTAAGAACTTTTCATTGAAATTCCAATTTTCAATTTAATATTTAAAACTAGCTATCAATACATGTAATTTGACTCGATCTCCGGCGCCATAAAACACATAAACATTTACTTGAAATACGATTACCTTGTGAAGTTTAAAAATATCACTTCAAAAGATATAGCTTGGCAACAAATTTTAGATGATTTTATTTTCTATTTCCATTCCAATCTGTTACGCTTACTTGATAAATTGAATGCCATTTCTCAATAAAAAAGCTATATTTTGCATATCGCTAGAGATTAAATTTTTCAATTTTTCCACCTCCCGTTGAAATCCATTTGAAGAAAAACTTATACCCAATTTATAATGCGGTGAGAACAGTTCATTTATCAAAACTATACCTTTATTCCCATCCTCTCTTAACCTCATTTTAGTAAGACTATTAGGAGGGATTCCAAAATTTATTCCATTTAACTCTTTTAGCTGTTCAATATTCTCAACAGCTGGTGACAATTTAAAAATATTCAAATATATCTGAATCCATCTATCGTCCCGATTTATATAAACATTAAGATTTTCTAATATTGAATTATTCAATAAACGACCGATTTCAAAAATATAACAGTTTATTCCAGCATTCCAGCCAAACCAGGAAGTGCTGAATGTAGATCTTTTAAACCCCTGTTTTTCGAGCTTTGGCAGACCTTCTTCCATGAAGATTTTTTTTCTTATAACTAAAAGCTCTTTTTTCGACACGTTGTATGTTAATCCCATTTATCTATTATTTTGTGAACCTACTCCTGCGCCTGCACCAGTCGTCACAGCTCTAGCTGAATTACCCAATCCTTTACTGGTTGTCCTATCAACAATCAAGCCTCCTGCCGTCTGAACATTACCTTCTGCAGCCACTTGATTAGGAGTCAAAGAAGATGTATTAAATTTACTTTCAACCGTCAATTCTTTACGCGTAAATACGTTTTTCATTTTATGATCGTATTTAGCCACCTGAACACGTCCCGTGGCTGTCGCTCGTCCTGTATCAACGTTTGCCTTACCTTTACTCACGTAACCTTTAGCAGCATATTTAATTTTAGTTACATACTCTCTCTATTTTCTTTTGCCTAGTTTGAAAAGCAGCTATGTCACTATCTATTTTTTGATTTGGTTACTTTCAATTATCATTCTCAAATGCTGATATTATTTCCATCGGGATCTTTGATGATAGGCTTGTGAAGTTCGTACCATCTTTTTACAAAACGATCAATATTTGTCATATCTGATTTGACCAGATGTTTTAATCTTTGACGTTTGTATTCATAACCAGATTTAGTGAAATAGCATTTTATATCATAGGATGGTGAAAAAAGCATATGATACAGTGGTGAACCTTTATAATCGTCACATCTTAATTGCATATACTTATTCTTATTATTAATTGTCATATAAAATGGCATTCCATCAGTTCCTTTCATAGAAATAAGTGAATCAATTTTAGGAACTAGTTTGAATGCGCAGATGTAAAAACATATATTATTTTCATTTTTATTAATTGTCACATAAAGCATTTCTAAATAAGTATTTTCAGTAAGACGACAAAAATTGTAGTTAAATTCTTGGTGAGCCGGATCAAATTCTCCATTGGAATCATTATTGAATACTGACATTTCAAAACCATTTTTCAATAGCGATGGAATACCAACTTCTTTAAAAATATCGTTTCTGTCTTTTAGTAACTGCTTTTTTGATAGTTCAAAAAAATAATCCATATTAAAATCATCTATTTGTTTGAGCGCTAGCCTCCCCAGCGCTACCTACAATAGCTCCTCGAGCGGCCTCGCCTAGACGTATACTTGTTGTTCTATCGTTAAATTTACATTTGTTTTCGAGCAATACTAAAGAATCAAATTAGTGTTCATACCAAGAAAAATTGCTCTCTATTGAAGAAATCACCTGCTCCAAGTGGATATCCCATATAACACCTTTACCGATATCAAAATCCGATTTCCATAAATAGCATACTTTCTAAAAAAGCGCTCTCAGAGACGGGAAGATCATCAATACTATCGCTTATTAAGTTATTATAACTATCAAAAAGTCTTAAATTATCAATTTTAACATGTATAATGTTTTGCTCATCAATCCCCTTTTCAATCGCAAGAACTGTAACGTTATAATCATATTCATTGACCCTAGTTTTATAAGTCCAAATTTGTTCCTGATTTTATAGTTTTCATATTAATATTATTCTCCTTCGGCAACCAAGTCATCCGTATCTTAGAAAAAAACAAATAATTTTATCTATTTATAATATCATCATTCGAAAAAGAAAAAGCTATTCGAGCACTTTATATCGAAAGATTTCAAAATCTATTTCAGTTTGAGTCTTTCTACCCAAACGTTTGGTCTGCCTAAATAGTGATCTTTTATTCGATCTTCGACATGGTTAGCTTCCCAAACAGCGGCTCGTTCTAAATTAGCGCATTCTCCTTTTGCAGCAGGTGTAACTTCTCCCGTATTAGGGTCATATAAATCACATTTATTAAAATTATAAGGATCCTGTATAAATTTCATTGGTTGGATAAGTAAATCGTGTCTAATTGGAAGCTTTCCTATCTTTTTCCACACCCCCTTTGTGACGACATCATCATATACCGCTATTATAAAAAGCACCTTACATTCGAGAAGATAATTTAAATCTTTTATCTTATCTTTTGACTTATAGTCAAAAAAAGCATATCCCAGCCCCTTTAATAATATCTGAGCATAAATGAAATACTCATTCTCTATATTAATCTCTAATATAGCACCTTCCGTTATTCTTTGTCTTTTCATTTCAATTTTAAAGCTTCCTGCATGTATTTTTGTAATCTTTTATTATGGGGACTTATACCATTAATGCGATTTCCTGACGTCCCTCCCACTGATTTAGCCCCACCGCTATTTGTTATATTTATCTGCTCTCGTACCCTATTATCATCAGAGTTTGTAAAGGTTTTATCCAAATAAGCTGGTCCATGAGTTTCATTCATATGATGGTTTTTGTCCCTTTTGGCTATGTTTTTTTCAGGGGTATTAGTCCCACTCGTCCTACCTGAATACTTTCCGTGTTTTTTAGGATCTAACGCACCTTTAAAATAAGTTTGAAACGTTTTCTTGGCCTCAGTACTTACTTTCTTAACAACTTCCTTTTTAACTGCTTGATAAAGAACTTTCGAAACAGGTTGACTTTGCTGCTCGCCAGGCAGTGAATTTGTTACTATTGATGTATTGTAACTATCGTATGCCTGTTGAATTTTTGCAGCGTCTCCTGCAAGATCCCTTGTTGGAGCGACAGCTGGTTGAGATGTTGTCAAATATCCCTATTATTAAAATAATTGGCACTATCGGCACTCTTCCTTCGGGATCAATAAACCGTATAGGATTATCAAAGGCGTAGTTATATAGGGAATATCTCCGCATCTTCTCCGCCATAGGATCCACCACATTCCACCGTCCTATCTCCGCATCATAGAATCTTGCTCCGTAGTCTAATTGCCCCTCCAATATATAAGAACTTCCCAAAGTATGCGTACCGCTATTTAGGTCAGCCTGCATCTCTTTGCCATTATAAAGATACTTGTTATCGATACTCGTTGCAATACTCTTCGTCTTCCCAAATGGATAATAATCCTGCTTTTGCATTACTGCCGCAGTTGGCACCGTAGCGGTACCTCCTTTTTTCAATACTACTCGTACATTACCCAAGTGGTCCGTCAGATTGTAGTAATAGCTATATGCCCCCGAACTGTTCAACAGAAAACCATCCTCAGTACCAATTCGTTCAATGACCGGACTACCAGTTCCAGTCTTACTGTATTCTATTCCTCCGATTTATAACTGTTTTTAAGTATCAGAGCCAGAGCTCCGTCTTTATAATGTTTTCTGGTTGTGGATACTACTTCATCAACAAAATTATAGCTGTTGGTGGTAAGATCTACTCCGCCCAGTTGATGCTCCTTTACGATCTTACTTATTCTCGCCTTATTATCGTAGTATGTCGCCACGGTCAGAAATTTACTGGTTCCCAATATACTCGTCGCAGTCACCGTAGGCAGCCCTCTTGTATGCTGACTTTCGCCGGCGGTCCCATTTGGTAGGGTAAAATATGTGCTGTAAGGATTCAGCGAGGCATTACCGAGTACTGCATAGTCATCGTAATAACTGACAGTAAAAATAGTAGTTCCACTGGTTGGCATCGTAATGTTTGTATATCACTTTGTAGCTGTCCCCAAAAGCAAGATACAGGCGATACTCAGATAAAACAACAACGCTCAATCCAATAAAGAATGAGCGCCGATACAAAGATAAAGATTTATTCCTCTATAATTTTTATCTCAAAGGTACCATTCGGCTCTTTTCTATAAGCAAAAAAGCCAGGCTCCATATCAGAAAGAGACAACAGCCCCTCATCTATGTACAATATCTCTTCCATAGAAATAACTTTATAGTCCGATTCTTTAACCGCTCTTTCACTAATAAATTCCCACATTCCATCCTCTAAATGATGATACACTCTAGATATTTGATCCGTCTTATTCAAGACAAATGATGTTGTCAAAACTGCCTCGTTGGGATCAGAAAAATAGTTAATTAACTCCATTACAAATTGTTGCTTGACTTTTTTAAATTTTCTTCCTTTGATATAAGCCTCTGGTTTGAGTTTGAATTTGTACCGCCGTTTTTACGAGACTTTTTATGATCCACTTCCGCTTGATTCATATCTGCTTTCTCGCCTTTCTTAGTTCGTGATGGCGGATTTAGTTTCCGGCCATCTCCATCGCTTACAAGTTCTCCGTCATTCTGCCTTTTATTTTCCTCCAATATCCTTCTACGTTGAGCTCTTGTTGTCTTATTACCCTCTCCAACTACTCTTGGCTCCTTCAAATGAGAATAGTCACCTTTCTTTATATTAGAATTTTGACCATCTCCACCACTGTTATCACCTGTATTCTTATTCGAATTAAGCATCATAGGATTCAATGGAATATTATTTCTTGTCCCATCTCTTCTGGCAAAGAAATCTTTCCCCACGAATTTATCTCGATTAGACACAACAACTGCACTCGCTAATACTACAGTGCCCGTTGTAATAACCTGTCTTATTGTAAGGCCTTCTAATATCGGTATTATGAAAGGACAAATAGGACAATTTCCATCAGGATCCGTTAGATTTGTTGGATTATTCCAACTATATCCATATGGGCTTTTATCAATCTGATTCATGTGGCCTGCTAATTTGTCCACCACATTCCACCGTCCTATCTCCGCATCATAGAATCTTGCTCCGTAGTCCAATTGCCCCTCAAGTATATAAGAACTTCCCAAAGTATGCGTACCGCCATTTAGGTCAGCCTGCATCTCTTTGCCATTATAAAGATACTTATTATCGATACTCGTTGCAATACTCTTCGTCTTCCCAAATGGATAATAATCCTGCTTTTGCATTACTGCCGCAGTTGGCACGGTAGCTGTGCCTTCTTTCTTCAATACTATACGTACATTACCCAAGTGGTCCGTCAGATTGTAGTAATAGCTATATGCCCCCGAACTGTTCAACAGAAAACCATCCTCAGTACCAATTCGTTCAATGACCGGACTACCAGTTCCAGTCTTACTGTATTCTATTCCTCCGATATAATCCCGTTGCGCATTGATTCCTCCTACATCCGACGTTCGGCTTAGTTTTGTTCCAAGGGCATCATAGGTGTAAGAGATAGTCTTTCCTCCTCCACTAACTGTTTTAGGAAGGTTCAGCTGATTGTAGCTCAATAGCATACCAGTACGGTCCTTGGTTGCATTCCCGTTCAGATCATAGGTAAACGATCCTGACAGACCTCCCGACAATGTATTCAACCGATTACTTTTATTGCTATTGTTATAACCATACGTGATAGCTGTACCATTGTCCCGGATCAGTGTCCGGATATTGCCCATATCGTCATATTCTAGAGCCTCACTCATCACTGTTCCCGAACTTACACCACTCTTTAACCTGTTTAGGACATCATAGCTGTAGTTAAAAGTACTACTTGTGGTAGCGGAATATCCCCACAGTTGCTGAGCGATATTACCATTGTACTGCGCATTTGCAAGCACTGTGTTTCCGTTGACATTATAGTTCAGTAATGAGGTGAACTGCGCCGAACTGGCTTTGGTCTGCCAGCCACGTTCGTTGTAGGCATAAGCTATGCTGGTCATAAAATTACCACCGCCATTCTCACTGTGAAGTGATTTGGTCGTAAGCTGGCCAATCTCGTTATAAGACAGTTTACTTTGGATAACCTCTGTTTGACTATTCACCTTTTTCCTTATCTGAACTAGACGCCCCTGATGGTCATAATCATTGCCCGTTGCAAGAGTAACAGCAGTCCCGGTTGCTGGAGTGTGTACCCTCGTAATTTTGACAAGTTGATCCGTAAAATTGTATTCATTTGTGACGATATCGTTACCGCCAAGATGGTTTGTGCTACTTACTCGCACAATCCGGCCCTGATCATCGTAATCATTGACAGTCCATAACCATTTTGCGGGGCTTGAATCGAGTACAAGCACCTTATTGGCTACGGGTAGACTCTGTGTCCTGATACTATAAGCACTATGGTCTGTAAATGGCAAACCTGGTATGGAAGTATAATCATCATAATAATTAACTGCCTGAACGGTAATATTACTTATATTCTGTGGAATCGTATTGTTAGTATATCCTTCCATCGTCGTGCCACGCTGTTCCCATAAAGCCCCTGTAAAGGATGACAGTGTTGACTGTAGGCTACTTTGGTTATCACCCGTATGTCCTTTTTCTATTCCGGTCAATACTACCCTGCCCTGTGCATCATATTTGGTAAAACTCCATTCCCCACGTGCTAACTGTTCAGCGTCACGTGTGAACACGACCTGATCATTATTGTTATACACAAAATATTCCCATCCTTTTCCAGGTATTTTTTTCTTAACAACCCGTTTTCGAACATCATACTTGTAGGCATAAATCAGCTCAAAAAAATCTCCGTTAACTGTTTCGGAAAATGTGGTTTCAGTAAATCCTGGCGGCAGTACATAGCGAAGATCACCAAAATCATCGTAAACATAGTATGTATTTAATGCTTTGGCTTCTGTTTCCCAAATTCGCTTAAGAACCACACGGTCCTCAAAATCCTTAAATTCCTCTACTGTCCCTTCTTTGGATGGAGAAAGTCCAGTTCCATTTTTATTGATCCAGTTTTCGTCCTTCAACACAGTTTTGTAAAGCCTTCCTGCAGCGTAATAAGTTGATGTAGCACCATTATTTGTGCTGTTGATAGTCCACAAGCGGACATCGTCGACACCGTTGGTACCATATTCCGTAACTATAGTACGCCCTTCATTCGCAGCTGAAGGAACAGTATTGCGATTAGCTGCAGGTTGCCAAGCTGTACCTGGAGCTCCTTGTTGTTGCACACGATTCAAAGGGCTACTTTCAAATACGGCAACAGCATAGGGATTACCTGTCTTCATCACTGTGAGATCCCATCCACCACCTACTTTGTAAAAATCAGCTTGGGTAGTCTTCGCTGCACTCCTAAAACTTCCGTTGCCAGATAGTTCTGCATAAGGTAAATATTTTGTATTTTCCCTACCAAGTCCATCGTATTCAATATGTTGAACAATATCCTTATAAGTCGGACTCGCCATTAGCTGTACAGTTTGTACTGCACGGCCCAGCCCGTCAAAATATTGCACTGTTTGATTTTCATCACCAATAGTACGTTGCGTATTAAGATTTGCGGTTGTCACTCCTGGACTTCGGAAAGTCCTTGTCAATATATAATTTTGTCCAGCCGTAGGGGTGCTAAGAATATTTTGAAAACCAGCTATGCTAATTGTGACAGACTTATTTGATTGAACTGGGATATGAAAGCCATCTTGTAAGGTAATACTCTTAAGCGCCTGAATAGAGGTCTGACCACTGTAAGCGCTTAGCGATATATTATCTGAAAGTGTCTGTCCGTAACTACCAACTACGATTATTAAAGATAATATGGTTAAAAAGTTCTTTTTCATAATTTCTTACAATGTAAAATTAAGGTTGTACCACTGGTGCAGAAGGGCTTACAACCTCTACATAATTATAATCGTAAACACTCTTTATATGATGATTATCGTCTTCGATTGACTTCAATCTGTTGAATTCGTCAAAGAAAAAATAACTAGTTTCCGCACTGGGTGATATTATGCTGCGTACACCTATTCCTGGATAATACGTGTAGGTTGTGACGGAAGCGTCCTGAGGATATATACGTACATCGTCAATTCCGTTTGGAGCAGCAATAGTGATGTTGCCCGTATAGGCCTGCTTCATATATTTCCAAACTCCGTTTTGAAATAGCCAATATTCAAGCGTATATGATTTATTATTCGGGCGTTGCCAAGATAGTGCATATGATCCAGAGAAATATTTGGCTCCTGAATGTGCATTTCCTGAAAGACCGTTTTCTTCAAACCCCTCATAAAACAGTTCATTTTCTTCCCCGTTTACAACTTGTCCAACAACCTCCATTCCAACTGAAGGGTATCCCACCAGCAAAGGATTCGATGCATAACCGTATTTATAAGAAGTGGAAGATCCTTGCTTCAACTTTTGTGTTATCAGCTGGCCGTTTGCATTGTAGGTAAAAATAACCCGATCAGAAAGCCTAGTGTCGCTTAACAGATTATTGAATAGTTGTCCTGTTTTAGATTCTGAATTCAGTGCAGTAATCACTCCATCAGGCTTAAATATTTTAATTGGTTTAAAAATGCTATTGTCATATTGAGTGACAGTCATATCCACAAGGGAGGAGTCTGAAGTTCGCTTTTTCCATATCTGTTCCTCAAGTACGACATTTCTCACATTTGCATTCAGGAAACCAGCTGAAATACTTCCAACGTAGTCTTCCGGATATTTATATTTGGATAGCAAAAGATTACCATCAGAGGTTGTGTTCCGTTGTAATTTTAGGTTTCTATGATTGTTATCATAGATATATTCCTTTGTATTTAGTATTGGCTCACCGGTTTCATAACTATACTCTCTTTCCTTGAAAAGGGACTTCCAGACCTGATAATGAACCCCTATTTCAGGATTGAAAGCATAAGGTGGTTCGGCAGATGGACCGCTCATCCCAAGTGTACCCTTTGTCTGTTCAACCCTTAAGAAATTGAATATAGTATCGTATTGAATTTTATAATCCATCTCCTTTTTGGTGAGTCGCACAAATTTATTGTTCACTTTGCGGTAGGTAACAACCGAATCCAGATCAGCATCGAGATTAAATACCCTGTCGTAATCCTTGTAGCTATAGCGTGTCTTTAAGGTATCTGTTCCTTTTACCTGTAGTTCGTCGACCACACTATAATAATAGGTTTGCCCGAAAGCACCGGATGAAGCTATTGAAGAACTATAGATTATTCCCGGCATAATCGTAACCGTAGGTGATCCATTCTCCCATACGAGCTGGGTATAGCCTTTGGCTGAAAAATTCGGCCGCATATCCGACCCGCTAGAATATCCCAAGGCATTTAGATATTTATATTCTTTCCGCATTTTTTGCCCAATCAAAGGATCAACTTCTATAGTTTTCATTCTTAATCCCGAGGTTTTCTCGCCAACAATCAGTTCTGTGCCAGGGTTTTTGTAATTAAATTCACATTTTACATACTCTTCCTTCACATCATTCTCTACCCTAGCCTCATATTCGCCTGGGAGGAGACGAATATTCCAATTGTAACCTGCGCCGTCAGACTCCAGTCCTAATTTGATAGAATTCTGCAACGTCAAACCATCTCCGCCTTCTATCAAATAGATATATAGATCAGGCACATTGTTTCTTGCTATATTGTCGCCATAAGGTGAGTATGCTTTGCGCTGAATAAAAAATGTGATATCTTGTGCTTGCTGAATCACAAAACGCTTCCGTATAGGGGGCATGTTTTCATCAAAGAAACCTCCTGCCTGTAATTGGACGCCTGTAAAGACGTCTTTATATTTCAGTCCAAGTCCTTTATCATTCAGTTCATATTCAATGTGAGTATTACCGCCCGTCGGATATACAACACGCTGAAGTGCTCCCATGACTGTGCCCTCTAGTGTAGAAGAGCGATCCGGGCCATTAGTGTAATAAATATTGGGAACCAAGGTGCCTATAAAATCACCACGTCCAGTGTAATAACCATTAACATCCACGTTGGCCCACAATTTTGTGGGGTAATTTACTTCTTCATCATAATAGTAAAATACGTGCATATTTTTCTTAAGTGCATCGATTTCCGCGGGTGTCATTAAGTTTTCAGATTTCGACAATTCAATAATAGATTTTAGTTTTAGGTATTTATTCCCACTGGATGTTCCAGAACCAAAATAACCGTATTTGAATTTATAACCTTTTAAGAAAACTCCAGCAGAATTTGAGATATCGATACCTCCCAACATCCAGGAGCTTCCAGATACTGTCCGAAGATCCTCGCGTACATCCCCAGGTTTTAAATTTATAGTGTAGTCAGGAGTCACTATGGACGATAACCTTAGTGCATTCACTCGAGAGGCAAATGTCGAAGAAATTGGAGACAAAACTGAGTTGTAAGCATAGGGCATCTCAAATTTTGTATAGGTTTGCGATATTGCTCCACCTTGCTCGATCTGTCCATCAGACGAATATTTAAATAAAATGGCTGTTTTGCCAGAACGGCTCTCAATTTTGGTCAGATAATAAGTCGAATTATAATTGGGTAAAGTATACGATTCTCCATTGACTTTATGAGAAGTCGACTCATAGGAACCAAAACTATATCGGGTACCATCTTCTGTAATAATGGTATAACCTGTACTCCCCCCTGTAATCTTAAATTTATTATTTGGCATACAATAAAATTTGCCTTTATAAGCGATAAATCTACCGCTATAACCAGCAAAACTATATTCATAGACGTCGGGTTCAGTATCATAATTACCATTGATCACAGCAAGCATAAATTGTTCCGTCGGATTAACATTAATATTCGACTGAACATAGCTATCTTTATAATTACTTCCAGATGCATCAGTATCATCTAAATGACCAAACGGGATTCTTGAGATCGATCCTCCGGCGATTAGATTCCAGCCCATTCCTGAAGAGCCCACCTGCTGGTTAGGTTTGAAGCCATCGTAACTATAATTTAAAGAGATAGGCAGCTTTATTTCATCATTACCAGCATCAAATAGTGGAATTGAGAGGTTAACCGTTCCCTTAGCAAAATTATTACCTACATTTGTGTATGCCAAAAGACTCGCTGCATTTGGTGAAGGCGGCACAACGTCTGTTCTCAACATCTGTTTATATCCTTCTCCTGACGGTGTGCTTTTTGCTGTCTGCTGGGAATATAAGCCAATAGGGACGGCAAATACGAAGATCAAAGAAACTAATAGTGAAAAAATATTTCTATTCACACTATAAAATACACCGCAAGCATAATTACGCTGAGTTAACAAGAATTTTCTTTTCATAAAACACGGTTAATATTCGAGAGAATTTACGTAAAAATAAATCCTTAATATCAAATATAAATAATATCTGATAATTTCAAAACAAAAACAAACAAACGATTCAAAAATATCAACGGAGATTATCGACGGTATAAACTCAACATCTCCAAAAATATTTATTTACACAAAAAAAATATATCAAAGAAATTTTGATTCTAATTTCCTTACTATAGATTAACCTACACTAAAGACAATTACTAAAAAAACTGAATTCAACAGGTTAAAGCCAAAATTTCGGATTAAATTATTATCTATCGAGCAACAACATTCGGCAATTTAAATTCTCATCATCGCTACATTTCGTACACGTATAGTAAACACAAGACAGGAAGCCCTTTCAAGACGACAGCAATTCTATTTATTCAATTGATTTTATTTTCTTCTCCAACGCTTCTATCCGCTTATCCTTATCAATCATATGAAGAGTCAGTTCCTCTATCTTTTGAAGCAAAATTCTATTCATTTCCCCTAAAGAGAGTCCATGTTCTTCAACCTCAGTAGCCTTTGGCACCCCAGGTAGGTGCTTATTCTTTTCGATAAATGCGGCAGTTTCCTTTAATGTTGGCAATTGATAACTTTCGGCAAATACATAGTCTGGCCAATTGGCTGTTTCCACTTTAATTTCCTGAGCGCGTATCTTTCCTTTAACAGACAATTTCTCTGTTGGAGCATCTGTTCCAATGCCCACATTGCCCGCAGACGTCCATTTTCCTCCCGGAAGTGTAACCTCTCCCCTAAAGCTATTTTTATAAATGGCATCCGCCACCATCGTACCAGTAAAAGGCTCATCTACAATTGTCCAGCCTTGATAATAAGTAGGCTTATTCAACCCTGAATGTGCATTGATATAGAATTTCTGATGATAAACTTTATCAGAGAAATAAATAACTACTAAATTGTTCTCATTGGCTATCTGAATTGTAGGCGTATGTGAACCTGAAGAGGAAATATTTGGCATATGAATATATGGACCGTTCGCATTGTTAAATATATAAAAACAGAGGTGCAGGTCCAAAGTCGACGAAAGTCCATAACTATACCCCTTAATTTCAAGAGAAATCATATCAGCTCCGGACGAAAAAGGAATATTTGTCTTTATTTTCAAACCATTTACGGGAGTAACACTCGTATGATAGCGAACAATATCTGGAAATACTTGCGCTTGTATTCGGTTCATCCCGAATAACATTAATAATGATAATAGGACCGCAACCTTAGAAAACAACATATTTTCCAAAACGTTACTCAAATAGATAGCTTTCTGTTTCATAATTGATCAATGTTGGTAATGATTGAATTTATGGTCTATAGTTATATTTATCTCTCCAACTTTTTCAAACGCTCGAGCACATTGCTCAAAATTTCATCTTGCTTTTCGATCTTCTTATCCTTTTCTATCAAATGCAAAGTCAATTCCTCCACCTTCTGCATCAGTATCTTATTCATTTCCCCTAGAGAAAGCCCATTTTCCTCAACTTCAGTGGCTTTGGGCACTCCTGGCAAATGCTTGTTCTTCTCAATAAATTCCGATGTTTCTTTCAGGGTTGGTAACTGATATTCATCGTTAAATACATAATCTGGCCAATTGGCTGTTTCCACCTTGACTTCCTGCGCGCGGATTTTTCCGTTTACAGACAATTTTTCCTTCGGTACATCGGTTCCAATGCCTACATTACCGGCCGTATTTTCTACCAAAATCTTTCGCCAGATTCCCCAGCCTGCAGCTAGCGTGCCCGTACGGTAGTAAATCCCCTTTGAGTTGGAGAAGGCCATTTCATGTGCAGGACCTCCGGAATCATCAGACCAGCCTCTGAGACCAACAAGTGTATGATATGTAGCATCGGGAAGTCCGACAGATGTGCCCATTTTAAAATCTGACTTTAAGGATCTAACATAATCACCAGGCGCTGTAGCGACGCTACGCGTATCTGGAATAACTAAATAAGTTGATTGACTTTTCGATATGAACGGAATGCAAAAAAGCAATAAAGCACCCAATTTCAATAGATTTTCTTTTCTCATAATTTTTAAATTTTATTGATTAAAAGATTACTTTCTGTTTATTAATTTTTCAACAATCTCTTCCAACTTTTCCAGTCTCTTGTCTTGATTTTCGATTTTCTTATCCTTTTCTATAAGATGTAACGTTAATTCCTCCACCTTCTGCATCAAGATCTTATTCATTTCACCCAAGGACAGTCCATTTTCCTCAACTTCAGTGGCTTTGGGCACTCCTGGCAAGTGCTTGTTCTTATCGATAAATTCTGCTGTTTCTTTCAGAGTTGGTAACTGATACCCATCGGTAAATACATAGTCTGGCCAATCCGCAGCTGCAGTTGTTACTCTAATCTCTTGGGCAAGAATTTTACCATTGACAGACAGCCTCTCAGTTGGCTTTAACGTACCAATGCCTACGTTTCCATTGGATAGCATAACATGGGTATCTGTACTTTTCAATCCAAAATAAACACCGCCAGTTCCATCGACTCCACTTCCATTCCAATCGGTTTGTAATCGAATCGTATTTTTTAAATCTGATCCTCCTGCTCTTATCTGAATTTGAGATAAATCCCAACCACCTGCAAGTTCATAATGAATTGATCGCGAAGTCGGTGACCAATTCCCAACACCTGAATAGATTCCCTGGGGTGTTATTTCAGCAGCTCTTTGGCCATCATCAGTAATCCAATTTTTCTTCGAGCGAACTTCGCCGTTTATATGCAAAAGTGACGATGGATTGGTAACTCCAATTCCGACATTTCCAGTAGTTGGAAAAACATTAGTTTGCTGTGCATAGGCTATTTGAGCAAAAGAGACTATTCCTAGAATAGCAGTACAATTCAATAAAAAAACTTTCATATAATATTATTAATCTAGCTTATTTCGGGAATAACTCTTTACCTCTCCAATTTCACCTTAAATCCCACTTCTCCTTCAATTACTTTACGTTCGTTGGCCGACACTCTCCTATTGTCAAATTTTAAAGTCACCGTGCTCAGATAGCCCAAAGTATTGATCTTTTCAAGCTCGGCAACGGAAGCGACTATAGACCGATAGTCTCCCTTTAAGGTTAAGCTCTTGGATTTGACAGCAGCACTATCCACCTGCATAGCATTCTTAGGAAGATTATTGAAATAGACCTGAATACGCGGTGAATTAATCGCCCGGCTTGCTTCTGAAAGGAAATTATCGTTCCAGGTTGCCGAGTCACTTTGATACACTTTACTCAGGCTATCCAAAACTTTACTCTTCCGTGTAAAATCAAACTGTGTACTATTACTGATGTCATTGCCGATCAGACTATTCAAACGTGTATTTTCACGATAGGCCAGATAGGTCTTTTGGAAGGCCAAAAACCATGCAAGCACCAGGAGAGTCCCGGCACCCGCAAACAGCAGCTTATTGCGTTTTTTATAATCAATTTCCTTCCACTTTATCATTGTAGTTTATCTTTATGGTAAAGGCATCCATCGTTTCGTCCTGTTGCTTGTTGCCATATTCCTCAATACTGACCTTTGCGATCCAGGGATTATTCTTGAGTTCACGCAGCCACAGATTGAGCATTTCCAAAGTTGGACTATTCCCTTTAATGATGATCTGGTCAGCCTGTTGGATCACTGTATTCCCGAGTCCTTTTGATTGCGGATTGACCTGGATCTGTGCCAGGCTGATCTGCGTAAACTGCCGGATGGAATAGCCGATCTGATCCAGTAGCCAGGCTTTGGAAACACCACCATTCCAACCTAGTTCTGCCAATAGCTGCTCATTGCTCTTTATTCCCCCTTCTAACTTTCCTAAATCCTGCACCGTGCTCTGTTGACTACTTACCCGATCTCCCAAGGCCATATTTTCCTGATAATAATGACTAAATAAGAACGTGTTCACCAACAGCAAAAGAAAAAAAACAGCAACTAGTATCACCAAGTTCACTTTGAACTTTTGTTTTTCGAGCCAGCTTTGACGTTGTTCTTCAACTTCGGGAATAAACAGCCCATACTCTGGGATATAATCGGCCATCAAAGTTGAAAAAGCAGTTGCATAAGCGGTCACATACTGCGGTTTAATCGGGTTATCGCCAATTTTTAAGGCAAATCGGCTCTCGAACTCCTGCCCATACCGATATTCTTGCCATTGTTTGTTTTCAGCACCGATCCGTATGGAATGTCCGTCAAAAGTGTAAGCATCACCATAACTATTGATCTGACCAAGTATCGCGTCCAGCACAAAGGGACCAACAAACACTTTGATAACCTGATATCCGCTAACAGCAAATCTGTCGATCATCTCCACAATATAATCCTTTCGCACAAAAGCCACCCATTGCTTTGATTCTCCTTGCAACTGCCCATGATAAAAACGATCCGCATCATAGCTGGGGAATATAGACTTCAACCGCTCCTCATCCAGATCCATCGGTGTAGTCTCTTTGATAAGGATCTGTCTCGAATCAAGGTGAAGTGCAACAGGTGTATCTTTGTACTTGTTGTTTGTGATAAGTTCCCAGTCGTCTACCTCCCAGGTATCTTCAATTTCAAGTTGGTCTTTTTCCAACTTGACCTTGCAACAACGAATGGAAAGACCGGCAGAATCCTGTCGAAGAGAAACGCCGACACAAGTATGTAATTGATATTTTTCCTTGATCCTGTTTAACATGGATTAATACAATATCGTTGGTTTAATAAAGACGACTGAGACAACCTTCTGTGTGGTCTTCTCCCGGCTGCTAAATAGCCATTTCAAAATAGGAATACGGGATAAAAGTGGTAACCCTCTCCCACTATTACTATTTTCAGTACGCTCAATTCCACCTAATACAATCATATCTTCGTTACGGGCACGAATAATTGACTCAAATTTACTGTTGGATGTTGGCGGTGGTTGATTATCTTTTGGTGTTCCAATAAAGTCAGAAATATTTACTTTAATCTTCATGGTAATCTGATCATCCCCCGAAACAACCGGCGTTATGTCGATGGCCAGATCCGCATCAACCTTGTTAAATTGAGAGGTAAAGACATTTGTATTTGTTAATCCGGGAAATACGTTTTGTGTTTTGATTTCATAGTACCGTGTACTGCCTATACTTAATGTCGCCTTATGCCCATTTAGGGTTGAAAGTTTAGGTACAGATCTAATTTCTACGTTTTTATTCTCCTCCAAGGCCTGTAGACGCACATAAAAATTAGGGGTTACACGCCCGAGATTAAAGGAATTGTTCTTTCCGAGCTGAGAAAGAAAACGGTTAATAGATCCGGAACCAAAGGTAAAGCCATCAGAAAGGCTACCCCCTACTTTAGGAGAAATGGAGTCGACTCCCATTTTGATCCCTGTTTTAATGGTATTCCCTTTTTGTATGTCCAACATCGTCACCTCAATCAATACCATCGGTACTAATTTATCCAGCTGCTTCACATAAGTTTCAATTTCACGGATCTGTGGTCCCGATCCCGAAAGCAATAACATATTCTGCTCCTTAAATTCTTTGATCTCAACGTCTTTCCGCCAATCCATCGGAATCATCATCATGATGGTATCGATCGACCGGTGTTGCAGCTGCACGATCTTACTATCACGTAGCCCTTCGTTGCGACGGTTTCCAATTAAATAGGTATCCTTGTCCATCCGGAAGGTATACGGTGTTCCCTGAAAAATAGAGGTCAGAAACTGGTCAAAAGAAATATCCTTCACATTGGTCGTAATATTTCCGTCAATCTGGCTATAGATAAAATAATTAACGTTAGCTTCCTCGGAAGCACGTTTAATCAATTCGATAATTGGCGTATTGGTTGCCTGAATTGTGAAACGCTTTCCTCTACCCTCTTCCGTTTTTCCATAAAGGGCGTAGTTACCTGGCTGCCCGCCACCCATACCCGGATTCATTCCATTCGCTCCATTTGCAGGATTACTTACATTGTCCGGTCTAAAACGAACATCTGTCTGCCGGTCGTCATTGATAAACAGTTCCTCTCCGGGTATCAAGGATTCAAATACATACACATTATCATTGGTCTTGCGGTATTTCAACCCATTTACATAGGCTAACTTTTCCAATGCCGTTTCAAATGGCGCTTCAGCCATAAATCCCGTCACCGTCTTCTGGAGCAAGGGTGTGGGCACGATTAAGTTTTTACCCGAAAGTGAACTGATCCTTTGTGCCACTTTGCCCAAGGGGTCATTCTGCAGTTCATAGCCTAGTCCATCGCTTGATGTATTGTACTGTACCTTGATATCCTTCTCGATCTGAACAGGTTGGGGCTCCGGTAATTTTTTGATCGTCATAATCGAACCGATCACATCGATATCTAGACTATACGTTTTCGCTAGAAATAGCAGTACGTTTTTAGCGGTTTCGCCTGTAAAGTTATTGACGATGGAAAAACTCAACGTAGGATCCACATTGATATTCAGGTCATTGGACTGCGCGAGAGCCCGTAGAAATTCCTGCGCCGTAACGCCCGAAACGGAAAGTTTCACCTTCTTTTGTAATCCAGGTACCGTCCCTGCCAATGCTTCAAGCCGTTGTTCCACGCGCGCATAGTTTTCTGTCGCATTTTGAGCAAAAGTGCTGATGCTAAAAGACAGTAATAGCAATAAGGTTAAATATAATGTTCTCAAACTCATCATCAATAATTGAATAGTAATGGATAGATTTCCTCTATCGTTGTTTCCCCGGCAGCGAAAAGCTCAAATGCATTTTCGCCAAGTGTTTTTATTTTTCGTTCTTTTAGTTGCTCGTCCACCCGCATATTCCCTTTTTTGATCTCGTCCACCAGCCCCTGATCCATCGGAATAATCTCATAGACCGCTTTTCGCCCTTTAAAACCTGTAAAATAACAAGATGCGCAACCCACGGCAACTGCATGCCTATGCACCGTAAAATAAGGTTTAAATTGTCTGGGGTATAGATCGGCTGTCAGCTCCTCCTCCCGTTTACAATTGGGGCAAAGCGTACGCACCAAACGCTGAGCTACAGAAGTATTCAGGGTATTCGCGATCAAAAAATTGGGAATACCCATATCGATCAAACGCGATACCGTTCCCCATGCAGAATTCGTGTGAATGGTAGACAATACCAAGTGTCCCGTTAGAGCTGCCCGAATGGCCATATTGGCGGTATCGGGATCACGGATCTCCCCCACCATAATAATATCCGGATCCTGACGCAAGAACGTACGCAGTGCAGCACCAAAGCTCAGCCCGATATTTTCCTTGAGCTGCACCTGGTTGATACCCTCCAGTGTATACTCGATAGGGTCTTCGATGGTCAGAATATTATTTGTGGTCTTATTTAAGTGTTTTAATGTAGCGTATAAGGTAGTTGTCTTACCCGAACCAGTAGGTCCGCTGATCAGCAAAATACCATTGGGCTTTTTCACTCCGTGGAGGTAATTTTCATAATCCTCCGGAGACATCCCCAATTTATCCAGTTGGATATTGGTGGCATTATTGTTCAGCAGACGCAGTACCACCTTTTCCCCGTGAAGAGTGGGTAGCACCGATACACGGATATCAAACTGATCCTGATTACGTCTGTAATGAATACGCCCATCTTGTGGCAGACGTTTTTCGGCAATATCCAGATTGGACATGATCTTGATCTTATTGATCAAAGCCGGATAATCTCCTCTTTTTAGCACATAACGCTCTACCATCATTCCATCGATACGAACGCGTACACGACAGCGGTTTTCATAAGTTTCGATATGAATATCACTGCTTTTGAGCTGTTTTGCTTCGTAGATTAAATTATCAAGAAAATCTGCATTGAAGACTAGATTTTTGACAGCTTCATTTCCTTCCGACTGTTTTTCGCCAAAGTAATGCTTATTGAGCCACTCTTCGATCTGGGCCGATGAAGTAATCTCCAGGATAATATGCTCATCAAAGAGAATAGCCAACTCATTCTCCAGTCCGGAAAGGTCCGTGGACCGATCTGTATAAAAATGAATTTCCTTACTATTCCGGTCAAATGGAATAATACGGTAGTGCCATGCGATATCCCGGGAGATTGCATGCAGTATTTCTGTTGAAAAATGATAACCTGTCCCCACAATGCTTCTTTGTTAATAATTCGGTATACTTTTCTATGCTATGACATAAACGATTGACCGATCAAATCCCAATCAATCCAATTCATCCGTTCGGCAATAAAATACCCTAAAAAAAGTAAAGCCTGGCAACCAGCCAGTGGAATACCTTTTTGCGGATTCCGCCAATTTTTGTTGACCATAGCAACCAACAATGCGGTGATTAAACTGACGATGTGGAAAAGAAAAAAGTTCAGAAAGGGCATATACAACAATATACAGAGCAAAAATGCAATATCCCCCCAGCCCAGCTTTCGATCCATGATCCGTCCCCATTGCCCTTCTTTGATTCTGAAATAGACCAGAATGGCACCCATCTGAAAAGTCAAAAACAAGATATTGGCCAAGATATCCGGATAAGAGTCCAGCCAATAATTTTCTGTCAACTTAAGTCCCAAAAGCAGTATGGCTAGTAAAAGAAAGAGAACAATGCTTACAGCGCGTTGTTTAAAATCCTGATAAGCTATACCGATTAAAAGAACAGCAATGGATATGGTCCACCACATCTTAATCTGCGGTAACCTCTTTTAGGTTTTTATCTTGGTCTATTTCCCACACATTGAACTTGCCGTCGCCATTGAAATCCACTACAGCAGTTGCTCTTCCTAGAAAAGTGTTCTGATCAGCGCGCACAATTTCGATGCGGTAGTTGGCTTTTCCGTCTTTCCCGTCAGTACTCAATTTCTCCTGCACAAAACCGATCTCATCCAGATTGCCACTGTATTTGGACTTTTCGAAAAAATAATTTTTCTCCAGAGTCTGCAAATGTTGGAGCTGTACTTTGGCTTCGGTGCTTTTGGCTTTGGTAATCAATGGCATCAAGTTAGGTAACGCCAACAACACCAGTATACCGATAATCACCATAACCACAAGGATTTCCGTGAGACTATAGGCCTTTAACCGCTTTTTATAAAATCTTTTCATAACAATTTCTTTCCCAAGTTAATTTAATCAGCGCTAATATAAATATTTTCGTTTAACTCTGACAGTACTTCTATCCTACTATTGGAGATTCTTTTGAACTTTTGATTCGGAATTTTTTAATTATTTAAGTCTTAGTAGTTGGAAAATAGTTCTCTGAATAGATAAGAGTGTAATTTTTTACATGTTGCGGTTGTTTTCTCTTTCTTCGCCGATAAACTCCCTTCTAAAATACTACCTCCAACTTTTGCTTTAAGAAGCCCACCTTGTACTCCTGCTTTGAAAGGATATACTGAACCTTTTAGAGCAGGTTCAAAATTAAAAGAAATAAAACCATTAAAATAAATAAAAACGGACCTGAAGGTTCTCAGATTAATAGTTAAATTGTCAAAACTGTCTGACAAAAGTTTCAAAATCTCCATTCAACTGCAAATTAAGCACATTTGCACCTGCACAAATCATCAAATTACAAAAATTAATCTTTACAAGGCCATATTATAATTTTGAAATCTTAAATTAATTTCTTTGATTCTATTTAGTTGTTTCATTAATTCAACACAAGATGAATCATAAATAAATAATTCCAATGTTGAAATTGCCAAAATGTCAATTATTACATTTTCAATATCTTGTATCTTAACATTTGTCATTTGTAAAGTATTTAATGGAC
>NZ_LZZP01000007.1:0-44374 GCF_014170215.1 Sphingobacterium sp. UME9
GCTCCAGATTGCTTTCCCACTGCTGGTACCATTTCATAAAATACCGCGGAGTGGCTTCCCCCGGAAGATTGTACTTCTGGGCAAGTTGCGAATAACTCAGCTTGCCCGCAAGGTATTCTCTGGAAACGAGGATTTTGAAGCTATCGCTGTAAACTTGCTGTCCCCCTGATTTACGTTTTGTCATACGCTTTTTCATAATATTAAATTTAAGATTTTAATATTCGGTTTTTGTAAACCTTTTTCAGGAATGGACAGAAGCTGAGCCAAAGGTCAGTCGAAGAGCGGAAGAGGTATCACATTGTTCGGACTTTTGCCTAATCAACTTCGCCCCAGCTTCTGCCTTTCATGCTATTGGCATCAAGTTTTCATCGGGATCTCATCGGGCCACACCGATCAAAACCCGATGCCGACCCGATGAAAATCCGATGAAATGTAAAAATTCGGCAGGAATTGCTCAAAAGATGGTCGAAGATTTTCAAAAGGTGGGAGATGCTAGATTGACGTATAGAGTAGAATGTGAACGATCTGTTTTAAGGTTCTTTAAGTCGATCTGTAAGGCTTTGGTGTTTCTAGCCAATACTTTGCTTGGATTACTAGGTCCAGTTGTTCAGCGGGCTTTAAAATGCTTTTTATTCGTTGCAGATTATAAGCGTGCATATCGCATGATTTTGACATGCTTGTTTTTATGTTTAGTTTCTATGTTTAGTTTATCAGCTCAGGCGCCCCGCAAGGACAGCGGGGCCGATGGGCTATCCAGTCTCGTTGCCCTAAAACCGGGTGATAAGATCCCGGATGCGGTTTGGAACCAGTCGCTCGAACTCAACTATTTCAATGGCCAAAAGAAGATGATCAAATTCGCTGATCTGAAAGGGAAGCTGATCCTGCTGGATTTTTGGTCCACGGGCTGCCCCAGTTGCATTGAAGGTATTCCCAAAATGGAAATGATCCAGCAGCGTTTTCTGAATAACATACAGGTCATAATGGTCAATAGTAAGCGGAATAAAGATACAGCAAAACGGATAAAGACAAGATTTGAGAAATTTAAAGCTGATTTTAATTTTACGCCCTCTCTACCCACAGTATTAGATGATACCGTGTTTACCGCATTGTTTGCGCATAATACCCTGCCTGCATTGGCGGTAGTTGATGCAAATGGTGCATTTGTCGCCATGACCAGCTCACATTCACTGACTGACAAAAATATTCAGGCTTTGTTGGATGGAAATGCCGTGTTAAAGAACGAAGGCGTTTATAAAAACCTCACTCGGAGTGCTGCTGAGCCGCTACTGGATACTGTGGGCATGTATTACATTTCTGCATTTGGGGGATATAGAAACCATTATTTGCCTGTTTACCCGAATCTGAATCATAAGAATGGGACAACGTTCCTTCAAATGGGCAATCAGAGTCTACAGTTTATGCTCTTTCAAGCCTATGGGCAGGCGCTCAAAGGATTCCGACAAAATGATCTGGTCATAGATGCTCGTCTCGGCAGACAGTTCAAAGAAAAGTTGTTGAATGTAAATAGCACCCAAAATAAGTATTGGTATCAGTTTTATACCGATGACTCGGTATCCCGCCCAAAATTTGCGGATATTTTTTGTCGAGAATTTCAGAACTATTTTAAAATTGCTGTCGCGCGTAAAAGCGACAGCATTGAACTGTATAAAATACGATTCTCCGATAAGATCAAAAACATTCTTACCAGTGGAAAGGCTTCAATTGCACGGTTTCAAGGGATAGGTGAAGAGGCTTTCTATCAGAATATCCCTATCGGTCTGTTTCTGCAGAATCTCTTTTATGCTTTTGATCTTCCGACTGAACTAAAGGAGAAGGAAAATTTTAATATCGATATCACCATACCTGCTGGTTTTGTCCGTTGGACAGAACAAGAAAAGTTATCTTTTCTGAACGAAAGAGGGATAGTGTTTAGTGCTGTGAAAGAATACAGAACTTATCCTTTAGTTTATCCAATCTACTAGTCCGAAGTAATGAAAGTAGGATTATTAACGCTGCTATGCAGCGTAAGTATCTTGCTGGGCAAGGCTCAGCAAGTGCAACGTATGGAGATTAAAGGACGCGTACTAAATAGTACGGATAGATCTCCTGTGCCAAATGCCAATATTCGCGTGATCAATAAACAGCAGGTAACGCGTACTGATGACAAGGGGCAGTTTGTTGTAAATGGTATTGTCGATAGGGACTCGTTGGCAGTCAGTTCGGTAGGATACCACAGCCGCACCGTGGCCGGAGGTTATTTTAGAGATAATGCAGTGATATTGCTTCAAAAGGAAGAAAACTATTTGCAGGAGGTACAGGTAAATACCGGCTATCAGACGCTTCGGGCAAACGAAGTCACGGGGGCTATAAATGTAATTTCCCGAAAAATGTTGGATCAGCAGGTAGGTGCCAATATCCTGCAGCGTCTTAACAATGTTGTACCCGCTATTCGCTTTGACAATCAGCCGATCAAAAATGCTATGCAGCAGAAGCTAAATGTTTCTGTTCGGGGACTAAGTACCATTAACGGTAATCTTGATCCTTTAATTGTGCTGGACGGGTTTATCTATGAGGGTGATATTACCAACATAGACCCTGCGATGATTGAATCGGCTACGGTTTTGAAAGATGCCGGGGCGAGTGCAATATGGGGAGCCCGGGCAGGAAACGGTGTAATTGTACTGACCACCAAGAAAGGTATGATAGGTACAAATACCCGCAATAAAACTACGTTTGGAAGTACGATGATCTTTAAAGATCGCCCAAATCTGTCGCAGCTATATCAGGTTCCGAATGCCGATTTTATAGCTATTGAAAAGATGCTGTTCGATGGGGGACATTATGATGTTTTTCTACAATCATTTCCTTATGTAGCAATGACCCCCGTAATTGATATTTTGGACCGTACAAAAAATGGAAAGATTTCGTCATTGGATTCCGCAGAGGCAATCAATAACCTCTTGGCGCAGGACGGTTTGAAGAATTATTCAGACGCTTTTTATAGATCACCGATGTCCATGCAGTATAACTTGCATATCGCTGGTGGCAATGCAAAAAACAGTTATGGGTTAGGATTAGGCTACACGAAAACAACAACTGAATTGGATAGCCGAAATAGAAAATGGAATCTGCTATTTTCAAATAGTTATCGTCCGATCGCAAACTTGCAGGTCGATCTGAATGTGAACTATACCGATCATAGGGATCAATCGGGGAGACCTGATTATTCCAGCCTGAGCTATGGTAGCAAATCGGTTCCCTATATGCAGTTCTTTGATAATAACGGTAAGGAAATATCGTTTGACGGGGATTTTAGAAGGTCGTATCTCGACCAGAATTTTGGTGCTAATTATTTAGACTGGTCTTACTATCCGCTGTCGGAATATAACTATTCGAAGACTACCAAAAACTTGAATGAGCTCTTTGCATCGGCCGGTATATCTTATCAGATCTTGCCCTACCTCAAGTTTACCGCTTCAGGACAATATCAAAAGCAGGCCTCCAAGAGTGAGTTTTTAAGTGAAATGGAAAGTTATAGTGCTCGACTGTTGATCAATAAATTTACACAGGTGGATCCGGTGACTGGAAAAGTAAGCTATCCGGTGCCGCGTGCGGGAATTAACAAAATTGGTGAAAGTGAGGGGCAGTCGTACACGGTGCGTAGTCAGCTCACTTTAGATAAACGATTGAGTGCGCATCACTTAATCGGCATCTTTGGTGCTGAGATGCGGCAGAATACACAGAGCGGAACAGCCTATACTGTGTATGGATACAACAGCATCCCCCTGACGTCGCAGGCTGTAGACTTTATAAACCTTTACCGCACCAGTCCTGATGCACTATTACAGACAATAGGGGGAAGTCCGGATTTCACAAAAACGGTCAATAGGTTTGTTTCGACATACATCAATTTTTCTGATATATGGAAGGAGAAATATGGCATTTCTTTCAGTTTTAGGCAGGATGGAGCCAATATATTTGGAGCCAATACAAATGATAAATGGTCACCCCTATGGTCTGTGGGTGGTTTTTGGGATCTCGGCAAAGAGCAGTTTATGGAGCTGCCTTGGTTGGATAATCTCAAGCTCAGAGCCACATTTGGTTACAGTGGTAACGTTGATCTGACCAGGACGCCCGAACCCATTGCAAATATTGAGACCGCTCGTTATACGAATTACCCCATGTTGAATATCCGAAACCTAAATGATCCTTCGCTCCGATGGGAGAAGGTCGGAACTTTCAATCTAGGGCTGGATTATGCTTTATTTAAAAACCGGATCTCGGGCAGTGTTGACTATTATGTGAAAAATGGAAAAGACCTGTATGGTACCACAGATTATGATTACACAACCTGGGGAGCACAGGCAACAGTAGTCAAAAATGTCGGCGCCATGCGTGGTCATGGACTCGACCTCGCTTTGAATAGTATCAATACAATCAATAGGCTCAAATGGAGTACGAGTCTGGTATTAAGCCTGAATAAAAACAAAACGACCGCATATTATAGAAGCGTGAACCAAGGGCTCGGCAATTTTCTCGGCAATGGGAATGGCATCACGCCGATAGTAGGAAGACCTTTAAATGCAATAGCGGCTTATCGATGGGCTGGACTGAATGAACAGGGGCAGCCACAGGGATACCTGAACGGTGAAGTCAGTACAGAATATCTCAAGATCAGAAATGCGTCTCTACAGAGCGCTTCGGATTCAGAAAGTATTGTCTTTGTCGGCTCTTCCAAACCTCAGCTGTTTGGCAATCTCATCAATACCTTTGCGTGGAAAGCATTTTCGATGTCTCTTAACATGAGCTTTAAAGCTGATTATTATTTTCAGAAGCCGTCCACCTCTTATTACTCACTCTTCGAGCAGGGCGTGGCTTATCCCGATTTTGAAAATCGCTGGATGAAGCCTGGCGATGAAAAGCAGACCAGCATGCCTAAAATGGAATATCCGATCAATGATAATCTCAGTACATTTTATACCCAATCGGAAATTCATGTACTCAAAGGAGACCATATCCGCTTGGAATATATTAATGCCGCCTGGGAACATAGGCTACCCGGTAAGAACGAAATGAAATTTAGGCTGTATGGGAATATTGCTAACCTAGGTGTAATCTGGAGGACCAATAGGCAACATATTGATCCTGAATTTGCCTATCGTCTAACACCTCCAAAAACATTTTCATTGGGAATTCAAATAGATTATTAAGAGATGAAAACAATAATTATAAGTATAACCCTGGGCTTTGCTACACTAATTTTCGGGGCTTGTGATAAATATTTGGATGTACAATCCAATAATAAATTGGTTGTACCCAAAGAATTGGATGACTTACAGAAACTACTGGACAATGTACGTGTAATGAACAATAATTTTTGTTCACGTGGTGAAAAGGCCTGTGACGATTATTTTATTCCTGAAAGCAATTACAAAGCATTGAATGATGTGGAGAAGCTGGATTATATCTGGGAAGACTCCCAATATAATTTTTCCAACGATTGGTCGAGCATGTACAATGTTGTATATATAGCTAATCTCGTACTGGAGCGTCTTGATAAAATTGATAGAAATGAACAGAATGCTGCAAAATGGGACGGTATTAAAGGCGCAGCCCTATTTTTTCGTGCCAATAGTTATCTCAGTTTGTTATGGACCTATGCCAAGGCCTATCAGCAGAATGCCGCTGAGACGGATCTAGGTATTGTTCTTCGGGAAACATCGGATTTTAATGTGAAATCCGTACGGGCCTCCGTGGAAGATAGCTATAGAAAGGTGATCACAGATCTGGAAGCTTCGATTTCGCTTCTGCCATTGGAACCGGATCATATGGTACAGCCAAGTAAACCAGCTGTATATGGGGTTTTGGCAAGAGCTTATCTGTCGATGCGTCAATATGATCTGGCATTAAAATATGTTGAGCTGTATTTGCAAAGGCGAAACGAGCTACTTGATTATAATAACAGCAATGAAGTGAAGTTGACGGCCTCTTTTCCCTTTAGTTTATTCAATAAAGAGACTACATTTTATATGGAACTGAAGGCAACGATATTGAGTAATGCGTATTCAAATATCGATTCTGTACTCTATCGCTCTTATGATTCCAATGACCTGCGGAAGCAAGCGTATTTTAAAGTGTTAAATAATGTAATCAATTTTAAAGGGCAGTACTCAGGAAGTGCGCTGTTATTTGGCGGCGTGGCTACAGATGAAATATACCTGATCCGGGCGGAATGTCTGGCGCGAGCGGGCAAGTTGGTGGAAGCGCAAGCAGATCTTAATAAACTTTTGGCGACGCGATATAAAGCAGGAACCTATAAACCTTATCTTTTGACGGGGGCGGGCGAGGTGCTGAAATTGATATTAAGTGAAAGACGGAAAGAGCTGGTCTATCGAGGGCTGAGGTGGATGGATATCAAACGATTAAATCTGGAAGGGCAGGAGAGCGTCTTAAAAAGACTAGTCGATGGGAAAGAATACAGGCTTGTGCCCAACGAAAACCGGTATGCATTACCTCTGCCGGCAGATATTGTGAGGATAGCAGGAATTCCTCAAAATCCACGTTAATTTACGATAATAGCGGCCCTGTATAGGGCCACTATTAATTGATGCAAGTCGAATCTCTAATTTCGATTAATCGGATTAAACTGCATAGGGTTAGACCCCGGCTCCAACGATGGAATGTATCCGGAGCTGGTAGATGTCGCTTCGATCGCTATTTTGCTCGAGTCGAAAGAAGTTCCAGAACTGTTAAGGTCTGTTGGATCAACTTGAACTGCACAAGCGAGCTCATCTTGGTTATTACAACTTTTGCCATTAGGAGATGTGCTCCATTGCGACAAATCTTCTACCTGTGTGGGATCCGTTGGAGTCCCGTGAAAATAAACAGTTACAGGAGCTAAACTTTTTCCTGTATAAGCCTCAGCACCTTTAAATGCTGAGAATCCGATAATCATGGCTCCGCCTAATATCATGTAGCCATAATTGTTTAAAAATTTGGTTAGCATAATGCTACCCTCCTTTCTGTACTGCAAGCCAATAATTGATTGGTGAAGTTGTTGGCCTGCAAACTTTTGGTAAATAATTGTTGTCGGTACGGTTCTGTGTACCGATCGTATCTGTATGCCAGGCTGCCTACTATAAGCCTACTGACGGTGTCATATACTGGAGCATGGTCTATGCTGTCTGGCATAAACCAAATTTCATATGTTGGTTTAATTGCTGCGTTTTTATAGCTTACAATTCCTGTTGCTAGAATAAACGTGAGAAAGAGGCCGACAGCGGTCTTGTTGGTTAAATTGCTTTGGCCGTGAAGGAAAACCTTACGATTGAGTATTTGCCCTGCTAGCGATAGACCAAGAATAACGAGGTTAAAGATCAGATGCGCTGTCCACGAGATATGACTGAGAAAGCTGGTACACATACAAGGTTTCTTGTCATATACATCCAGGACGCCAAGGGCAATATAAATCGAAAATAAGGTGATCATGATAGTCGATGCTATCCAGCCCAAATGCTGTAAACGGCGTGCAGGCCACCCAAGCAAAGCTCCGATGCTAATTTCCAGCAGCGGAAGCAGCCAAAAAAGTATTGGCGCAAGGATGCTAATGACCGGTTGTTGCTGTAGCGCAATATGAAATGCACTGAGCTGCCAGAGTTTTTCAATACCTGCATAAACCCAAAAGAGGATCATGGCCGCCCGGAGGATTTTGTAAATTGTTGTATTGGTTTTGTTCGCTTCCATAGCTTTAATTATTTGTACAGCGTCACTTATTATTTTCTCCGCTGTTTTTTTCTTTCCAAAAACAGGGCGCCATACCTGTGCGCCCTGCTCGGGTACAGCGGCCTGATTCAGCGTCAACTTCTACCTCTCGTACGCTTCAAAACAAAGATAGATCGGATATCAGTCGACCGCAGGGGTAGTAAATAGGGCATAGTGAGCCAGCGAATACCGTTCTAAATAGCTGTATGAACGGGGGCGGGGAATTAGAGACGAAATAACTGCTATAAGCATGGCGGAGCAAAATAGCCGACAGAAATGATTTTAAACAAGATTTAAATCTTGGTCAATCCTGCGATTGCAGGGGTAACGTGGGAATACCCCTGCTTTTTAAAATTTGGATGGATTTTTATCCATTTAATTCCGGGAATTTTTCGTGCAATTCATTCAGCATCGTTTTCAATACTTTGCGTAGGTGTACAGCAGCGGGAAATTCGCTGCCTCTGTCCATCTTTGTGAGGCTGTGTATCGAAAGCAGTATGCCTTCCTTGGTTTTCACGAGTTTTGAGAATTCTTCCGCAGCTTCCTTTTTCTCGGACGAGCGCATGACTTTGGCCTTCACACATAAATGTAGCCAGAGTTTGAGCTCCTTGCCATTCAGATTGCTATGGATAAACCGATAGGGAACAGCACTGGATGACTTATCATCTGCCGTTTCCATTTCAATATATTGGCACATCAGCATGAGCAGCGTGCTGCGGTTGGGATCATAGGCAAAGCCTGGGATGGCGGAAAAATGCTGCGGATACCGCAATAGATTGTCGGTAGCGGCCGGGTCAGCTTCGTAGAACTCCTTCCAGCGATTTAAAAAGCCGATATGGTTAAAATTAAAATTGATCATCAAGATCAAAAAGCGAGAAGGCCAGTTTTTATGCTGACGCTCGTCCTGAGCCAGTTGCCTGAGTGCATCGATCAGCTGAACAAGGTAGTGCTGATGATGATATTGTAGGTAGGGTATTTTGCCCCGCTGGAAAAGGCTCTCAATGGCGGAATGCACTTCATCCAGATAAGCTTGGGGAATCTGTTTAAGCCTTAACCTCTCTAAGCTGTCTTCGAGGTGAAGATCTATATATTGCCTGATGCGTTTTTCATGATGCTGCGGTAGCGGTGTCAGAGGATTGATATCTTTCTTAAATAAAAATTCTATACTTTCCAGTAGTTCCTCCACCCGATGAAGCGTGTTGAGTTCCTCGGAAATGGACAGATCGCAGCAGGTGTATAATACTTCATGCAGGCGAAGTAACTGCGTATGGTAGAGCTGTATGCCACGGATCGCCTGATCGGCATGGGTATATTGCCGATGGAGGGCCAGGGCATCGTTCAAATGTTCGGTACAGGCAGAAGCAATGGCTTCCAGTTGTTTGGTTCGGCTGGAAGGGCTGATATGGGCAAAGGTCTCTATTAAAAGCATCAGGGGATATAAGCTTGTGATCATTTGTACCTCCTTTTCATTTCTTTGTGATACCATGGCCAGCCATATACACCCGGATGCAGCGTCATGTTCAGCTTGCCGCCCTCTTTTGCCTGCTCAAAAGTCTTTGGATGTACCTCGACCGGAAATTGGTATTTCTCATCTTCATACGTAAATGACACCAATAATTCATGTATGTCGCAGCAGACTGGGCATTTCTGTACCACTTCGGCTTGGATATAGACCGCTTTGGGGCTATCGACCTTTTGGCAATTATTCATAATAAGGTTCATCCGGATATACCAGGTACAGGCCAGGAGCATCAGTGGAAATTGGATGGCGTAAAGCGTAACCAGATTGGCACGTTTGACGAAAATAATATTGGCCACCGCACAGCTGCCAAGGGCGATGGGGAAGGCATGTTTAAATGCTGGCTTAAGTGGCTGTGAACTCAGCAACAGCTCATAAGGTAAGCGGTCATACACCGCTATACTGCAGATCTGAATGCAGATAAAAAATAGAGCAAAAAGCTGGAGTATGACATGATGGCTACGAATTTCCAAAAAAGGAATCAGCAGGACTAGGACACCGATACTATAAACCTTTAGGTAAAATGCCGACGCTAAAAAGGATCCATATACAGTCACCACGATCGCGATAAAAATCAGGATGTGATTGCGGCTGATCCGTCTGAAAAAATGCATGGGAGGTCTCATACGCAGGGCTGTTAAATCAATGATTTGATATCAAATTAAAATTACCTATAACGCATGCTATTTGGTTTGAATATTATCTTTATTTCAATAAGCGTATGTTTTTCGCATCGAACTCCCTTTTTCTGTAACGAAGCATTCATTTTATACAATAAAGAACGTGTTTATAAGCTAAAAAGGTGTGTTTCTGCGTATTTGGCAGGACACAAAAGGGTGGTTTATCGATCTGATGGTACTGTTTAAAAGAATTAATGGCTAAATTTAGTATACAGAAATTTTTTTAATAGGAGATTTTTGGAAAGCATTAGCCTCGCCTGCATTTATCTATCGATCAGTTCAAGGTTAATCGTTGAAATTAACAGTACATTATGGAAAGTAACCAACAGGTCAAGTATGCTAAAGATACGGAGATGCACGTATATTATCCAGATTTCATCTGGGTGTGGATCGCTTCGTTTCTTTTTGGCGGCATCTGTTGGTATATCGGTGCGGTAACAGCGCTGTCAGGCTGGTTTGATAGCAGACCACTGATTGTAAGTTATCTATTTAATGTAATTATCGCGGCATTGACACTCTTTTATATAAGATGGGGGATCAAGCTGTTGGACAAAAAGAAAAGCTGGCTGCTGCACATGGGCGATCGGCTGGGCACACAGTTCTTTTTCTGTGTACTGCTGCCAACCGTAGCCCTATTTGGTATCCTCAAGCCTGTTGCAGCACCTAAAAGTGAATGGATATGGCTGCCTTTATTGGTGATTTTTGTCTGTATACTGCTTTTTAATCTGCTCTATATCACCTTTTTTTATTGGAGTATTTATCGGAAAAGGGAACGGTACCTGATCCGCTTGGAACGTACTTTACAAAGGCAGAATAACTTAGCTGTCAATGCGGATGCGCAAATTGACGCAGAATCTTTTGATTTGTATGATACTATAGATCCGGCATCGGCCGATGAGACCGGGAAGGAAACAGATGCTGTGGAGGAAATTGATCTGACGCTGCTCAAATCGATAAATCCGGCAGAGGAGGAGTTTGTGATCAACAACAAATACCTCACAAAAAAGATTATGTACACGGAGCTGGGGATATTTCTATTTGAGAAGACCAATAATACGCCTATCGTTAAGCTATACCTAAAAGAAGATATGGAAGATAGCAAAGGCTGCGAGCAGCGTAGCCTGAACGAAATTGTGCGCGATACCCAGGGCTTTGTGCAGAAAATAGACCGACATCACGCGATTCCATTGGACATGATCAAGGCCTGCTATCAAATGAAGGGCGGGCGGCTTCGCATCATTTTGCTTGTACCGTTTGGAGATATCGACAGTTTTGTGGTTTCGTCGACCATTTCCCGCAGGATAAAAGACTGGGTCATGCTCCAGGTACCTATTGAAAAAGAGAATACAATAAATAATAACCTTTAACAGATTGATTATGGAAAGCATGAAAAGCAACACTTGGAAATGCCGGGCCACTGGAAAGGTGGCATTTCCGTCCCGGTTTGATGCCCAATATGCAATGTTCCGGTTTAAATTACGCTCGCGCGTCAAAAATGTCACCAATGGTAAACGCATCAAACACCGTATGGGAAAACCGGCTTGCCGCAGAGCCTACTATTGCAGGCTCTGTAAAGGATACCATATCACCAAATGGAAAAAGGACAATTTTGAGCGTTACAAAAAAACGGCTTTAACCTGGGATGTTTCGTCAAGCATAAGCGATTGGAACTATCTATTGGAGTAGTGTAATAGTTCTCCGCCTGTGTCACCTAGAAATCGAAAAATGAAATGATTGCTGGCCAACTAAAGGAATATTCTTTGAATTTTAATAAATTAGTGGGATGAGATATTTAATAGTCCTATTGTTAGGCTGGTTTACTTGTTATTCGGTCGCTGCACAAAACCAAGCGAAGGGAAATAGTGCCGGTAAAGATGAAAAGACCTATATATTGGTCGCCAATAAGATCAATACCGATTTTGATAGCGATGGCAAGATCAAACTGTCGAGCTGGTAGCTCTTTTTATCGCAGTATTAGTCTACTGCTTATTGGCTTTCCTTTAGGACGCGATCTTTGGGGCCAAATGCTCATTAACGCCTCGTCTTTTCCTTTCATATAATTCTCGATCGTATACTTAATATCTATATCCGGTTTTAAAGGTCCTTTTTTTCCTTTCCATACTTCCCAGTATTTCGTGGAGTAGGCAATCACGATGCCTGATTTTGGTAAACTGAATCCCCTTACTTCTCCGTAATGATTGATTGAACCACTGGTTTCTTCACCAATAAAGGTTGCATTAGAATTTTTCTTCAGTTCAACGGCATTCATCACAGCCGAGGAGAAGGTATTCTTACCTATCAATACAAAAAAGCTGTCTTTTTTATTGAGGTAGCTGTTTTTTATTTGTTCAATAAATGGTGTTAAAATACCGGAATTCCCACCGTTGTTATACCTTAGATCTAGCACAATTTTATTGGGATGTTCGGCATTGATCAATGTGAACAACTCCTGATTGAATTGATCGAAAGGCTGAGCCGGATCTTCCCGGCATGTCGTATAATTAAAATAAAGGATTTTGTGAGTAGCGTCATAATCGTACCAATAGTTCCCTTTTTTCTTCTTTGATAGTAGATTGACTGCCCCAGCTGTTAGGTTTAATTTTTTTAGGTCATTGCCTTTCGATGACGTCAATTTTATCTTACTGATTTTATTGTTCCGGTCAACAAATGTGAATGCAGCTTCTTTGTCCGAATCGATGATGCCAAGGCCTTTTAAAAAAGCCGGATTGTTGATGAAACGGAGCAGGTGATCATTAAAATACGAACGGTTTTCACTTAAGATAGCCTCCTTAAACAAAGCATTAATCTGATTGAAGCTGTGGTTATTGATTGCTACTAATTTGTTCCCCAATAGGGATGCAAAAGCTGGATCTATAGCTGTTATATATACTTCATCATTAAACATATCCAACTGAATGGGAAGTATCCGATTGAATTTTGCTTCAACAAATGTATGCTCATCTTTTATACTTACCATAAGCTTGAAGAGCGCTACGGTGAAGGTCTCATAATTCAACGAATCCGCTTTGCTGGCAATGTCATCTACGAGCTTCTCAAAGGTAGCTTTTGTGGTTTTAGCAAATAGGTTGGTATGTTTGGCGGGCAATGTTCTTTTTAAAAAATCGAGGTCTTCAAGAAAGTCTGCTTTAGTCAAGGTCTGTGAAAAGCCGAAAGTAGAAACCAAAACAAAGAGGATGGTAAATAGTATTTTATTCATGATCATTTAAATGCAACCTGCGGTAAATAATAGTATAATTTTAGGTTTTCCTGTTTATAAAGATATAAATTTTCTTCAGTAGAGAAAATGGAAAAAGAGGCTGTTTGAACTGTGATTTATATTAATTCTTGGCAAACCTATAATTTAATCCAGCCGCAATTCCCAAAACCCGCACACGATCATAATTTCTCTCCGATTGGAAAGGGATGAGTGAGTACATTTTGTAGTGTGGCGACAGCAAGACAGCAAACTGTTGGGATAATGGAACCTTTGCGCCTAGTCCAATATGGAAACCTATGCCATGCTGCTTGTCTACATAACTGTTTGCGTTCTGCTGGAAGTGTAACATAGGCCCCGCATTTGCGTAGAGATATTTTAAAAATTTTACCCTGGCATCTAAAGGGATTTCCCAAATAGAAAGTTCTGAGGAGTATTGGATCCGCTCCACCGAGGGATCGACTATTGCCGATGTTGTCGTTATATTCTGGTGGGAATAGCCCACACCTGCACCAAACGACCATGTTTCATTATAGTGATAGCCTATGCGGAGCAATCCAGCGATATAATTCTTACTGTCGTCGCTACCGGCTCCCATAAGGCCCATCCGAGGTCCAATAGTACGCTCAGCTAGGGGAGTTATAGAAAATTCGATGTCATAATCGCTGCCATTTCTTTGCTGGGCATAGAGATTAGTTCCTGATAAAGTTAAAACGGAAAGAAATATCCTGAAAAGTAAATTTTTAGGCACATGAATGTATGGTTATAGATTTTATAATTGATTTCTTGTTGTTCGTTGTTGCAAATTCGCACTAGAAATATAAACTTATAAGTGTGTCAGATTTTCTTTTGTATTTCGTCAAAATAGGTCTTTTCATAATTTATTTTGATGCTACACCAGTACATACGGAAATAGTATTCGTAATGCTACAATTTTAATAAATATAAGTTAATAGTTCGCGTCAGACACTAAAAGATACAATTTGATCACAAATGATTGGACATTTGCGAGGATAATGTCCCTCAATTGACCAATACATGATAAGCGATTGGAAAATTTATTGAAGCAGTGTAAAAGTTTTCCGCTTGTGTCACCTAGAAATCGAAAAATGAAATGATTGCTGGCCAGCTAAGGTAATATTCTTTGAATTTTAATAAATTAGTAGGATGAGATATTTAATAGTCCTATTGTTAGTCTGGTTCACTTGTTATTCGGTCGCTGCACAAAATCAAGCGAAGGGAAATAGTGCCAGTAAAGATGAAAAGACCTATATATTGGTCGCTAATAAGATCAATACCGATTTTAATTATAAGTTACTGGATGATTTTGAGCAGTCTTTTTCAGCTTTAATCAAGGAAAATAACAGCCGCGAATTAGTATTTAATCCCATAAATGGCAAGTACCATTATTACAAGTTTATAGCCACCTATAAAGGAAGAGGTATCTCACCAGATAGCGATCCGGCCAAGCAGGAGCAAACCTTTCACAATATCTTGATCATCAAAACAGATGACCAACAAAAGATCGTAGATGGATACGAGTTTGTGCTGGAATGGAACGAGAAGCCATTATCATATCCCTTATTTCGGATGAAAGCCTCAGATTTGACCTTGCAGGAAGGTTTATCATTGAAGCAGTTGAATCTAAAAAGAGTGACGGACAATACGGATTTTGATAGCGATGGTAAGATCAAACTGTCGAGCTGGTAGTGCTGTGAGGAGGATTATATAAGCTGTAGAAATATGTTTAAAGCAAGCTTTTTAAATAGTATCTGCTATTTGCTCCTAAAATATGTTGTATTCTTTTTTATCCTTGCATTTATCGGCGACAGATTTCAAAATGCGGTAATTAACAATGCAAATACTTTATCGGAGTTCATGAAACTGTCCTTAGGATATGTACTGTATATCCTATTTTATGTGTTTTTTCTAGTTTTATTATTCAGTATTCCTCTTTGCTTTATACTGCAAATAAAGAGTAAAACTTATTTTATGCTTTCTATGATCGCATTTTTTACCATAGAATATGTTTTGTATACCTATTGGTTTTCCCCAAGCAATAAAATTACGGGGATTTACAATTTGATTATTGGAATGCTGATATTTACTATCTTTTATAAGCGGTTAACTCGTGAGCTGATATGATTAAAATATTGTTATCAATAACGACTTCCATACTTATTTGCATCTCTTGTACACAGAAATTTACTGAAGATAACATTATAGGAGTTTATGTCCCTGAACAATTCGTTAATACAAAAGACACCTTGAACATAATGAAAAATGGTCATTATTCTCGGAAGATTTATAACAGAAATGGAAAACTATTACTGAGTATGAAAGGTGGATGGAACTTCTATAACAAGGATAATAATTCGATCCATTTTAGGCCTTATTTTACAAATTTGGATAGAGATCTTGATGTGTTTCCTGAATTATTAGCAGATACTGCAGGAGGATGGGTGGTGGATTTGGTAAAAGACTATAAGCAGCTTAAATTTTGTATGGAGGATTATCAAGATGACAAAGGTGAGCCGATATGTTATTTAAAAATTAAATAACTTTTGCATTTTGTTAAAATTTATACTGATAGCGTTCATCGTTTTAAGCTCTTGTTCTAGAAATAAGAATACAAAGCGCATTGACTCAAGGATAATTTATGAAATGGCTTATGATGACAGAACAACGCCCTCAAGATTTGATTTTGACTTTTTTGTTCGATGCAAAAATGGCAAAGTCGCTATGATTAATGAACCTGCATTGTGGGGAATTCATCGTGAAAATCCGAAAAACTTGTCTTATGAAAAGTTTTTGGATTTAGCTTTGAACCAAAAAATAGAGGTAGATGATACGCGTATTTTAAGTAGCGCTGATTGTTTTTTATTGGATTCAAAAGTAGCTAATTATTATAAAAGTCATAATTTGGAAGATTTTCTACTCGAATACTTCACCAAGGAAAATAGTGGTTGGAGACTTAAAGATGGATATGCTAAATCACAGCTCATGTCTATAAGTTACTATTGCTTTATCAATAATAAATTTTTGCAGTTTGATGATTATATAGGGATTTATATCCTTGTTGAGCCTAATGAACTGTTTTCAAGATAAAAGATAATAATATCTAAGTGCTCCACGGCTTTGAACAATAAGGTGCTGGAGAATTTAATCAGAAATTACGGTCACTAGGATGCTGCAACCTAGCTTGAAGAGCTATCATCCTTGTTTCCGGGTTGCAGTCATAGTGAAGTTCTTTTTCTATCGTGTCGGAGAGAACGTTGTTATGCAGCAGAACTTCTATGATATCTTTTCTGTGAAGCGCACAATTCATTTTGCTATACAGGATTTCAAGGGGTTTTTTACAGGATTTGGTTTTGTTTTCATTGAAAATATCTGTGTATATCCCTGCCAATCGCTCAATTTCGTGTTCATTTTTTGCCTTTTCGGCGATTTCGGTCAGTAGCTTCGAGTCGCCACTTCTGTAATTAGAAATCAGCAATTCCAAATAGTCTATCGGATTTTTGGCAGTTTGTATTTTGTCCACGGCAAAATCTCTAATGGCTTTGCTTTTTAGATGTTTTAGTGCTTTAATGGCATTTTTAGCTATTCTGTTTTTGCCTGTTCCCTTTTGTTTAGCATAGTCTAAAATGAGTTGGCTATCGTAAGGAAATTTGTGAAAGCCAAAAATATCCAAAAGGCATTCAATATTTTCCTGGTCTGTTTCTTTCAAAAGATGCTTTGCGATAGTGTTTATCTCTTCTTCTGTTAGCTTTCTCATTCTTGCAAAAGAAATACGGGCTTTACTATTTAAAACTTCATCAATGATGTCTTTGTATTTTTGGGGTTTTGTTCGCTGTGCATTCTGGTTTATTACTGTCCGTTGTATGTTGTCAAGGTAAAGACGTATGAACTTATTGGTCCGGGCTTTCTTTTGAAGTTCTTCAGAAACCTGTATGTTTTGGTGTTCTGCTTGAAAATGCTGAATGATGCCATCGTCTTGCCAATCTTCAGGATGTTGTTCAATGTATTTTCCAAATTTCTCGGCAACGTAAAATAAGCCATTTAGTCCGTCAAGTTGTGCTATTTCATAAGCGCCGGCCCAATCAGCTCCGGCGATCGGATTGTTTAAAAAGCGGTCATAAATAGCTTGTTTTGCTTCGGTGTCATTTTGCTGCGCGTAAAGTTTTGCCAGGGCAAACAAATGCGTCAAATTCCAGGTGTCATCCTGTTCCCTTGCCAAACCCTGCAAGACGGCTTTACGGATTTTGTCTTTTTGTTTTGAAATAGAAATAATATCAAAAATATAAGTTGCCCGGTCGCCTTCACATTGTCCGTCATAGGCGAAAATGTTTAATGCTCCTTGTATAATTTGATTTGAAAAGTCAATTTTCGGATGCTCTTTTACGATCAGGTATGCTTCACCTGTTCCGCGTTTCAGCGCATGTAGAAATTGTCGTTTTAGGATTTCTATGTCGGTCATTAATGATTAAAATTAGAAAATTCAGCGCTGAATTACTAATTTTAAAGGGAGGTCTGTTTGCCGAGAGCTTATCTTTATGAATGTTTGGAAAAAAATTGGTGTTTTATTGATCTGCCTACTGATCTTTTTTATGGTTAAAAATCAGTCCGTTGATTTCTTTAAGAAAAGTGATCAATTGGCCGTGTTTGATCAGCTTCCAACCTTAAAACAGGAATGTGCAGTGGATCTTATCGGATTTAGTATGCGGGGTGAATTTTTTGATGTAATACAATATAAGGCAGAAAACGTCCTATTAAAGAAAGATATAAAACCAATTTCAAAATGGGGAAATAGAACTATTGCCGGAGATGCAAAAATTGGACAATGGAGAGAGTGCCCTATTGACGAGGAAACCAAAGCATTATTTTCATTGGAACTGAATAGTACGAATTTCGAAAATAGCTGTTTTCAAGAATTGAATAGAAAGCTCAACCAGCCTGGAAATTTTTATGCCTATATCTATGCTGATTCTGGAGAAAGCTATTTTATGTTTTATACTCCTAAAGGTAATAAACTTGTATATATCAGAAGAAATGGGGTTTAGATGAAACTCAATGATAGGGGACGCGCCTGAATACTGTTTTTAATTTATCGATTATTATCTTCGGCAATGATTTCATCGATATCATTAATAATACGGTTAATGGGTTTTGTAAAATAGCTCTGTGCCAGCTGCACCTTTTTTTCTTTCCCATTTTCATCCTTATAACGCGCGATCAGGGCGACGTTGATTGTGATAAAGCCATATTGTTTAAGCTTGTGGATACTAAAACCCTGTAGGCTCTCCAGGGGAATGGTCACTTCTTTACCCAAAAGTCCCTTACGTGTACGGATCTCCCTATTGTCCATATCAATGATAAAATAGGCTCTAAGCAGGGAAATCATCAAGATAACGACAATACCCAGCATCCACCATTTTAAGGAGGATTCAGGCATTTTGATGAAACCTACTAGGGCCATAATGGAAAATATACCAACCAAAGGAACATAGGTTCCTAACTGGGGTTTCATTTTGTATTCATTTCCGTTTCTTTCGAAATTTTTCATGTGCTTATCTCTAATTTGGCTATATCAATATTCCAATCTGCTGATGCGGTTCTCTGGCATGTTAAATAATCGACTTTAGAGAATATCATTATTTGTTGGTGCATTGCGCCAGATCTTCATTAAATGATTGCATTTTTTTAAGTCTCAAAGTAAATAAAGTTATAAATTTGCTTCAGTAAAAAAAAGGCCAAAAAACCGTTACATTTTTTAATTGTGGATCATTATACAATACCGAACATAAAAAATTGGTATGCGCAAATCTTATAAGCTACACTTACATGAAGGTTGTCCACCCATAATTAGAAATATTTATGATAACGAGCAATAGGACAGATATACTCCCTTACGATAGGAATCATTATAATGACTTCCTTGTTGGCGAGCCTATTTCATCTGTCAACTGGTATGGTGTTTCCTTTCAAGTAAGGGAAAAAGGAAAGGAATTTAATTTAGCTGATTTTATTAGGTTATATGACCCCTGGTTCAAGAAAGTTATATCAACGTTTGAGCGGGGCTCTTCATGGATCATAAATCACGATAAGATAGATCTCGAGTGGTTTCCGAATAATGAGGATAATTTGCGCTCCTTGCGAAACCTGTTCAAGCAAAATGATATTTCAGCTAATTTTAGAGGTGCATTGATTTGTAGCGAAGATCTTTTGATGGAGCTATCAAAGGACTTGATCTCTTATCCCTATGGGTTGTATAAGGAAGAGGGCTTGTTCTATTCGAATATTGATATCTCACATCGTGAATTGCCATTCGTGATAAAAGTATTGGATCATCTGAATATCGATTTATTAAGTACGGATGAAAAGCTGCTGCGCAAAGTTGTCTCTGAAAACAAGTCGGATTCTTTTCTATTAAAGCCCTATAGAGGAACTTCCTTATAGGATCTACCCGAACGATTGAAAAATATTAATGAGTACGATGGACAGTTTATGGAAATAGCATGGATAAGAAAGTACCGCAATTTATTTTAGACCAAGTCAATTTTAAATATGGATAAAAAGGAAACTGTGAATTATGATTCATTGCAGTATGTCAAATATTATGATTCATTGATTCGTCTGGAAGGATATAATCATAAAGTAGTTGTACCCTACGGTGGGATTGGGGTGCATAATCCACAAATGAATACCGTAGTTAGGTATGAGCCAGGTGATGGAGGTATACTAACCCCTGCCAGCCTGCTTCTCCATATAATTTTGATTATTTATTTCTTTGTTAAGATTGTGAAAAATATTTTTAAACTTAAAAATAAACCGAAATATGACGGATAAACTAGCTTTTTTGAATGATTGGGCTCAAATCATTCTCATATTTATGTTTATTGTATATGTATGCTCAGAATTATTGATTTATATACGAAATACGCTGAGAAATAGGTAGTGGTGAAGTTATGGAAAGTCAGAACAATAAACATCGTAAGAAATAAACTTCCGAAACATAGCATTATGAAAATATATTTAAAAATGAGAAGTCAGAAATGAAAAAAACGAAACAGATTCTACATTGTTTGCTAGCCAGCATGATAAGTTGCCTGTTGTTTATATCAAGCTGCAATGGACCTGTTGTTGAAAATAAAAAGATAGACCGCGCATTTAGGACAGACAGTCCTTATATTAAAGTTATCTTTGAAGAAGGACTTATCCAAGATGACAAGTTTAGCTTTTCAACATTTCAGAGAAATATCTTTGATTACGATGCTGTTGCAAAGGCGCATGATAAACTATTAGATAGTGCGGAATGCGACAAGTTGTATAAAACGATATTAAATAAATATCGAACCCAGGGAGATACCGTTAATCGCGATGACAATAAAATGTACCCCTATGGAGACTATAAAATTTACCTAATTACTTCTAAAGACGATATCTTATTGATTAATAATGATAACGATATTTTTTATAAGAGCAAAAACGGCATCGTCACGTTTCGGGATAAGGATTTTGGAGATAAAATCAGATCGCTGATTGACTATTACAATTATTTTGAGAAGGTCGACCTGATCTATTTATCTGGAAATTCAGCATTTTTGGATAAACATAAATATAAGGCCATAAAAAATCCATCAGGTCCACCAAAAACTTATTATGAAGTCGATGTAAAATATAAATAGGAACGTATGGGATTGCGATTGTTACTTCTAGTTTGTGTATCAGCTTTTTTTTGTAGTTGTCATCCTGACGACAAGAAAGTAACGCATGTTATTATTTAATGATGTATATCTTTAATGAAACAGATAATTTCAGGTAGAGAAATCAGTATGAAAGTAATTTATAGTATATTACTAATCGCTATAACAGGATGCACAACTTCCTCTGATAATGGTTGTGAGAAATATATGAAGTATATAAGTGGGCTTCAAACTAATATAATCCTTCAAAAAAAGCCCAAGATAAGATTTGAAGATTTTATCCTTATTGGAATTGACCCTATTACCACGAGGGATACTGTTCAATTGCTGCCCTCCAGGTACTTTGTTCACCTAAATCCTTTATGCGATTTGGGTGATACTATTGTTAAACGTAGCGGGACTTCAATTATTGAACTTCATAAAACAAACATGAAATACGACCTGAAACGATTTGATCTCACGTCAACTTGTGGTGATTATTTAATGAATGGCATGTCCTATGATAAATGGATTGATTTTCAGAGAAGTTATGATAATAAGCAGCATGATCGTATTAATCCATAATGATATCAGTTCGGGGTGTAAAAACTTCTTTCTGCCGTTTGAAGTAGTCTTCTAGAAATTCTTCAAGGGAGGGACTCTTTTTCAGGCCGAGTTTCTGTTTCAATGCTCTCTCGCTGTTTCGCTTCGCATAGGCCGGTTCCCGATTAAAGCTGAAGCTATTCTGACCTTGTATACTCGATCTAAAATTTTGGAATATTGTAATGTTGTAGGTTAAAAAGTTGTATTTTTTAAGAAATTTTATTTAATTTTTATTGTTTAGATAGATTATTGTTTTTATCTTGTAGCTATTGTTAACCATGAGTACTTGTTTGTCGTACTTTTTTTAATCTGTTTATTTTGTCGTAAAGAATCTCGTTTCTTTCGAAATATCGGAGAACTAAAAAATAGTTTTTATGAAAAGTGTAAGTAAAATCCTTTCTACGTTAATTCCTACTATATTTTTTTTAATATTTATGCAAAAGGTTGTTGCTCAGAGTGGCTATGGTTTTCCTGCCGCAGACAATAAATTCTTGGGCAATATCGGTAATATCGGCCAGGGTATTGACGTTGATAGATATTCAGGTAGATTGGTTTTAAATATTCCGCTTACACAGATATCAGGTAAAAGTCAGGTTATACCTGTTCAATTGAGCTATTCTTCAGGCGGTGGAATCAGGCATCAGGAATATTCAGGTGTAGTTGGATTAGGCTGGCAGCTTATAGCGGGTGGAAGCATCACAAGAGTCGTCCGCGCATTACCAGATGAACATACCAAAGGTTATTTGGGCCCCGGGCAACACGGTAAAACGATTCGTGATGCTGCGGTCAATAATACAGCCCTTCATGAAAATTATTTCAATCGAATAACTATTTCAAATGGTCTTAGATATTATGATCAGGTTTATGATTCGGAACCCGATTTATTTTTTGTAAATACGCCTACCTTTTCGTTTCAATTTTCTTTTGATGAAAACGGAAACCCCGTGACTTCAAACAATAGCGCTTTTAAAATTGTCTCGACAAATTTTAATAATTCTTCTAATTATACCAATTCCAGCTTTGTTGTCAAAGACGACCAGGGAAACAGCTATTATTTTGGGGCCACTTTAGGTTATCGAAATACAACTTCAGAAAAACTTTGTGGTGTTCAGACGACATATACCTCCACTTGGTACTTGGAAAGAATCGTTAACGCGGACAATACGGATACGATTTCTTTCTATTATTGGAAACTGGGAAGCTCGGGACAAAAGGAGAAATATTATCAATATAGTTGGGACTATACCACATTAATGTTTACGACAACTGATAATTTACAATTCAACGAATATGTTCAGGAAATGGACAACTATTACTTGGCCAATATAAATACAAAATATGGACGTATTCACTTTTCCTACGAATCAGACCGAAAAGATGTAGAAGGTGGCGCACCGAGATTGAGTACCATAAGTTCATTTGTAAATACGGTGGGAGGTGAGCGCCTCAATCAAAAAATAGTATTCGGGACATCCTATTTTGGATCGGTGGCATCACCTCCAGCTGGTGCAAGATTGTCGGATAGATGTCGATTGAGATTGGATAGTATTCGGGTTTACTCAGGAGAAAAAGATCTGGTTGGACAACGGTATAAGAAATTTGAGTATCAGAATTCGGGTAGTACATTCGACCGAAAGGACAATAATACGGACTATTTTGGATTTCGGACAACATTCCAGAGCGGAGACCCAATGAAGGATCCAGCATTGAGAAAACCACATTCACTGGCAACGGCGGGTACGTATATGCTTTTTAAAATTACGGAACGTACCAACGCTTATACGCAGATCGCCTATGGTTTTAATACGGTTTATCAAAATGATTCACAACCTGCGGATATTTTGGGGGGACTTCGGGTGCAGGAAATTCAGACATTCGAAAGCAGTGTCTCTTCCCTTAAAAGAAGATTTCAGTATGAGTTTGACGGGCGATCCACAGGATCCGTTTATGGTTCAAATTATAGTACACTCTCCTTGATCGCTAATAATGGGAGTTCTTCTATCCAAAAGATCTTTTCTGGATCATTAGCTAATTATTCGGATCTGAACGGCTATTTTGTTGGATATGCTCGTGTCCGGGAGATTAATGCCAACAATTCATATTCAGATTACAATTACCAGGACTTTAAGTCATATCCTGATAAATTAACCACGTATCAGTCGGGATCCACTGTTTTTTTTGGAGGGGTTTTAACAGGGTCTTCCATCAGTTATGCACATAAGCGTGCACTGCTGTCCAGGATTAGCCATTATAATAGTGCAAACAAATTGTTGAACCAGTCAGATTACGAGTATCTTGCATTGAATGCAAACGAAATACGGGCTAGTTATGGTGTGGTCAGCCGTGTCACGGGAGCTTCGATTGCTGGGCAGTCCGGATATATTGGCCATAGCTCCTTGTATTTTACGCCTATCGAAAATTATAGATTGGCAAATGTGATCAATAGAGCATATGACGAGAGCACGAGTGATACCTCTAAAAATGTCTCACAGAGCACAACGTATGCTTACCATACAAATAAAAACTATATCCGGTCCATCGAAACAAAGGACTCGAAAGCAGTCGTGAAGAAAAAGACACTTTATTATCCAGAAGACGGTAACAACATTCCGATGGTCAATACTGCCGAAGTAAATACCCTGAATACACTGAAAGGACAGAATATTCTCGGCGTTATTGTACATGAGTCGCAACAGCTTGCCCAAAATGAATTATTACATACCCATAACATTTTTCAGGCACCATTTAAGCTAATGAGCACAACGAATTACCGAAAGATTACAGCTGGATCCATAGACCATAAAGTTGCGCAACAATTAAATTTTTATGAAAGTGGTAGTAACAGGCTTGCGATGACGCAATCAAATAATGGAATTTATAGTTCTATCGGCTATGATGACTATGATCGGGTTTCGGTAGAGATCAACAACGCCATGGCGCTTCCTTTAACTGGAACTGCACCCGGTAAGTATTATGAGTTTTATTACGAAGGATTTGAAAGTCAGGCTTCGGTAGCCAGCTATGCTGGTTTGGGGTCGGGGCAGACCAATTTTACCGTGCCTTTCGCAGCTACTGCTTCTCGAAAATATTTGATCGACTATTGGTATTTGAATGCGAATGGTACATGGGCCTATGTGAAGAAACCTTATTCAAATAATATGATTCTGACTGAAGGCACAAGGATTGATGAGGTACGGGTTTATCCTGAGGACGCACAGATAAAGACGGTTGGTTACAATGAGCTGGGACTAAAAACTAGTGAATCCAATACTTTTGGACAGACCGTTTTTTACAAGTATGATATGTATAATCGCCTTCAGCTTGTTATGGATCAGGATAATAATATTTTAAAAAGCTATTGCTATAATATCGGTGGTGAGCGGGTGGATTGTTTTGCGAATCTTGTAGAGGAAACTAATAGAGATTGTAATGTTCAGGCAGTTTCAGGTTGGGATCTTATCTCCCGTTATATTTACAAATCCAATACGGAGTTCAAGATCAATTATATTGCCCTCGGACTTCAGGGTACTATCTATTACTCAAGCTCGGATTGGTATTCTAATGGTATTGTGGTCGCAAATATTCTTGAAGATTGTCGCCCGATTTCCATATTAACACAGCGCACCTCACTGGACGGTCGGGAGTATGAATTTACGGTACATCCAAATGGTGATATCAAAATCCGTTTGACCAATTCTACCTCATCTATTCCGCAGCCGGGTTACTTGGGGACATTTAACAATATTGTGTTTCAGTAAATTTTTGAATTATGCGTTATCTAATCGTATTAATCAGTTGTTTGAGCCTTCATTTGGATGTCTTTGCACAAGTGGATAAGCTCGAGTTAAGCCAGTATAACAATGAACCCAATATTTCCGCATTTGAGACGGTCATTTTGAAGAATGGTTTTCAGGTGCCTTTTGGCAGTAATCTTCGTGTTTTTACGGTTAAGGCCACTGCACAAGATAAGTATCCAAACACCCAACCTACCGGCGACCGGAATTTTGTCATGGTCCGAAATTTTAAGGTCTCGGGTGTCAATACAGGGAATTTAAATGTAAAACGCAACTTATCTGAAGAGTCCCAACAAGTTACCTACTACGATAATTTAGGTCGCCAGATACAGGGGATAGACGTAATGGGGTCCAGCAGTTTTAAAGATGTTGTAATTCCTGTCCGATACGATGCACAGGGAAGGAAAGCAGTTGACTATCTTCCTTATGTCGAACAGGGAAATATCAACGGATCTTATAAATCAAATGATCTAACAGCACAAAGTACATTTTATAGTGGAACTGGCTTTGATCCTTTTACTGCGAAAACGGGATTTCCTTATAGTAAAACAGTATATGATAATTCTCCAAGTGACAAAGTGAAGGAACAGGGTGCCGTAGGGGCAGATTGGCAACCGAATGGCAGAACAGCACGTTTCGAGGAAACACTCAACAACAACGTCGATCTGTCAAATACGGCTGCAACGAGAAAAGTGAGAAAATTTACAGTCAATAGCCAGGACACAAGCGCATTGGCGATACCAACAGCGGACGGTTATTACGCCGACAATCAATTGAAGGTTGCAATAAGTAAAAATAATAATTGGGTGGCTTCCGATGGGCGTATCAATACAAGCGAAGCATATTTGGACAAAAATGGGAAAACTGTTTTAAGCCGAGCTTTCATAAAGGCTGAATCAGGTGAAACCGTTATTCTTTCCACGTATTATGTGTACTCGGATCTAGGCGAATTATACTTCGTCTTGCCGCCTGCTTTAAACCCTGATGTGGCAACAATGACAAGTGCCAATATTGATCTTTTGGGATATCGATATACCTATGATTGGAAAAGGAGACTTATACAGAAAAAGGAACCAGGGATAGCAGCCTATTACTATATCTATAACAACCAAAATCAACTGGTGGCGTCCCAAAGTCCAAAATTAAGATTGAAAAATCAATGGAATTTCATCAAGTATGATGCACAGGGACGTACGATTATGTCTGGATCTTACACGTCCACAGAATCTTTTACAGCGTTAAGAACTGCGGCAGAAGCAGCGGCAGTAACCTATGAAAAACCAAGTACATCCAGTACAGGTTATACAAATACTGCATGGCCGACATCTGGGATCGCGTCTTACGCTATCATCAACTATTATGATAATTATAATGTAAATGCTCTTCCTGCAAGTTTGTCTTATTCTGCGTTCGCCGGAAATGTCAAAGTTGATTACCCAACAGGGATGGCGACTGTGACCAAAACATGGGAAATAAATAATGCCAATACAGTACTATGGACCGCAAATTATTATGATCGAAATGGGCGTTGCATACAGACAAAATCAACGAACCATCTCGGCGGGATCGATCAAGTCGACAACCAATTCAATTTTACAGGGGAGCTTGTGTCCGCTGAGCGAAAACATAGCGGAACAGCGGGGCAGGCCGTTAACGTAAAAAATGAATATACATATGATCAAAATGGAAGAGCATTGACATTAAGTCAAAAGATAAACAACCAGGAGGAAATCAAAGTTGTTGCCAATACCTACAATGAACTTGGCCAGTTGGTAGATAAAAAATTGCATCAAGCCCCCGGACAAACGAAGTTTTTGCAAAGTATTGATTATCGATATAATGAGCGTGGCTGGTTGACCTCGATCAATGACCCCAATTTGACATCTTCCTCTACGATGAATGATGGTGACTCAGATAGCAATGCGGATTTATTTGGGAGTAAACTCGAATATAACACGCATGCTAAGGCTCCTCAGTTTAATGGCAATGTCGCATCATTTCAGTGGAAGACCAGTAAAGTGGCGTCTCAGTCCGTCGCTCCGCCAAAAATGGGCTATCAATATCGCTACGATGCACTTAATCGAATGACTGCTGCAATTTCCGAAAAGAATGATATAGTGGACAATGCGCATAGCGAATTTGTCAAATACAATTCAAGTGGAAGTATCACAAATTTGGGACGTTATGCATTTACGAATAATGCCATACAGCAAATAGACAGCCTGGTTTATACTTATCAAGGGTATCGAAGTCTTAAGATAGATGATGTGAGTAATGCTTCGAGTAAGGCCTTGGGATTAGATGACAAAGTTGTACAAGCCGTTGAACAGACCTATGATGCCAATGGCAATATGATTAAAGATAGTGGTAAAGGAATTGAAATCGCTTATAATGATTTGGACTTACCAGCTGTCATTATCTTTGGTACGGGGCACCGTTTGGAATTTATGTATGATCGAACTGGGAAAAAACTTCAGGCAAATTATATCAATGGTACTGCTAGCTATAAGATAGATTATGTGGATGGTATTCAATATCGGCAAAATCAGATCGAATTCATTCATACAGAAGAGGGCAGAGCGAGACTAAATGCCGGATCATATGTTTACGAATACGATATTAAAGATCATTTGGGCAATGTCCGGGTAACCTTTGTTCCGGATGCTAATCACTCCATTGCCAAGGTTGTGCAGCAGAATAGCTACTATGCCTACGGACTTTCGATGTATGGAGATGCTGCAAATGGTCTGAATTTAGCCTATGCCGCAGGAGAAAAGAGTAAATTTTTATATTCGGGCAAAGAACTGTACGATCAGGGTGGGCTAAATTGGTATGATCATGGATCGCGGCTTTATGACCCTGCGACAGGAAAATGGTCTGCGATGGATCCAGCAAGTCAATTTGTCAATCCCTATTTAGCGATGGGTAATAATCCGGCAATCTATATTGATCCGAACGGTGAGTGGATTGTGCCTGTTCTCATCGGAGCTGCCGTGGGTGTGTTAGGTAACGGGCTGGGTAATGCAATAAAAGGTGATTCTTTTTTTAAGGGATGGACAGGAGCGGCACTAATGGGAGCGGTCACTGCATACGGAGCAGTTTCGGGAATGCAAGGAGCAAGTATTTTTAGTTCGAGCTGGAGTTCGTCTATGGCGTCTTTAAGCACCTATCCAGGCACGTTGGTCAATTCAATGAGCAGTTCTATTTTATCTAAATATAGTCTTTCCATGTCCATAGGAAATTTTGGTTTCGGCGTCGGTCCTTCACTATTTATGGGTACGAACGGCTGGGGATATGGCTTAAATTATTCACTTGGATATTCTTCGGAAAATTTTGATATTGGTTTTAGTTCTGGCTTTACCGCCTGGAACAAGAATATTTTTACAGGAAGCAGTTTTGTTGAACGACGTATGGGAGGGCAAATTGGTATCGGGGGAGAGGGCTTTAAGCTTAGTTTGGGAACGATGAGCTTCAAGGGCGGGAATGTGGATCAAAGGACCGGTTCAATCGGATTTTACGGCAAAAATTGGGCTGTACATTATGAAAACGATTGGCTTGGACATGCAAAGCTGGGTTCTCTACCCTTGGGTGATGGAGGAGACCGCTGGCGAACGACGGGTATTAGGGCGACGGTTGGCGATGTATCGACGACTCTACTAATGGTAACTGGAGATCCATCCGATGGGTTAAATTTGACAAAGAGGCCTTCGAGTGAAATTAATGGAAAAAAAACATATGATGGAGAAAATACGAATATGTTTCGATTGGGCTCCTGGACTTTTGGCTATAAGGGATTTAATATCGGGACAAATAGTGAGGACAACAGAAATATTTTTCAGAACAAATTCGCGCATGGCAATGGGAAGAACTATCCAATTTTTCCGGTATTGAGCAATATGGTCAATTTAGATGTTTATTATCGCACACTTAATCCATTTACGGTATGGTAAGGACAATTTTTTATTGCGTTATTTTTATTTTAATAGTTTCATGTTCTGTTCGTCGACAACTTCCGACATTACAGCTGGAAGAGAATAGTAGTGAAAAACTTTTGTTGAACGGATATTATTATTCTAAATTAGATAGCGTTTTTTTTGATGTTATCTTCTTGTATAAAAACGGAATAGTTTATCAAGGCGGGAACCCAAGAATTAAAGAGGGTTTTAAGAATATTGATGATACTTTTTCGAAAACTTATGTTAATGATAAAAAGACGGGATATATCTGGGGATTATATATAGTTGACGGAAATAATATCACGCTAGAACGATACTTAACCCCAATCTATGCTGAAAAATATCAAACCTATGTTGATAAAGGACACATAATAGATGAAAGACAGTTTATCATAACTTCACGAAAATACATCAAAACAGGGAAGCTTGAAACAAGACGAGATACGTTCAATTTTAGACCATTATCAATAAAGCCGGATAGTACAAATAATTTTATTAAATAAATGCCACCTACAGAGGTGTGTCTGAAATTTCCTCTTTATTGTTTGTCTTGGATGACCCGTATTTTGTTTTTGTGTGCTTAGGATGTTTTAAAATTAAGAGATGATGATATCGGTTTTAGTCATCGAAGATCTTCGGCAGAAAAACATGAGAATATCGTAAAAATAGTAATAAACCTGTATGTTTTAACTTATGGAATTTTGTAAAAAAGAAAAAGTTATTTTTTGTGTCACTTTGCTGTTTCTGCTGGCCGGTCTTAATAGTTTTGCCCAAAACATCTTCCCCACTTCGGGCAATGTGGGGATCGGAACAAATAGTCCGACCAAATCACTTGACGTGGTTGGAACCATTAAAGGGAATGAGATAAATTTCCCGGCCATCGGGTATGATTTTAGCAGTGCTCCGCGTACACAGTTGGGGCCAATGAGTTTAAAGCTATTTGATGATTATGTTACTTATCGTCCTGGGGGAACAAGTCCTGGTAACAACAGTTATGGAACTCTATTGGCAATTTATGGTAGAATATCTCATTGGGAGTCGAATATTTATTTTGGAGCCAGCGATAAGCGGATGTATTTTAGGACGAGTACATGGAGTGGAGGCGGCGGTGAGAATGGTACTGGGCAATTTAATAATTGGCGGACGCTATTGGATTCGCACAGTGATATTAAATCTACTGGCAGACTCTTGTTAACTGGAACTGGTAATCATATTTTTTCCAGTGGTAATGTTGGTATAGGGACGGAAACTCCTCAAGCGAAACTTTCGGTAAATGGTAACATACTCGCAAAAGAGATCAAAATTAAAACAGATATATCGGTTCCAGACTATGTATTTGAACCGGATTATGAGCTCAACAGTCTGGATTTTATTGAGCAATATATTAAATCGAATAAGCATCTCCCCGAAATTCCTTCTGCCAAAGAGATCGAAAGGGATGGCCTCGATGTAGCGGGTATGAATCTACAACTGCTTAAAAAAATAGAAGAACTCACGTTATATGCGATCAAACAAGAGACAGAAATAAAAAATCAAAACCTAAAATCGGAACAACAAAAGGACCTTTTGGAGCAACAGCGAAAATTAATTGAACGTATGGATCAACGAATAAAACTGTTAGAATCAAAAAATACTAATCGCTAGTAATCAGTGGGTGCCTTTCAGTGATCTAAATGCGCGATGAAAAACTTGTACTGCATCGGTGTGAGATCTAAAAAGGGGTGATTAATTAATTGAAAATAATGTTTAGCCATTTTTGAATTTCCAAAATAGTTGGACGAAAGTATTTAAGCCTCTGATTTGTCAACCTTTATGTAAACCGATTTTTTTTAGCTATTTTATCTTATACATTAATCATGTTTTTAAAATAATGAGATTTATTAATTAAAAGTGTTTGTATATTTGGCTAATAATTGTTTTAACCTTTAAATGTTGTTGCTTATTTGCTTACAGATATAGAAATATTGTTAATAAAAGCATTATTGCTTTTAGATTAGCTTATAGCTAAAGTCAAGTTTTCCTTCTCTCTGAGTTTAGCAACAGTGTTCGCTTCGAATTAATACAAGCCATATGAATTTAAAATCTATTTTTATGACAGCAGTTATTTCTGGAATTTTGCTGTCACAAGGCCATGCGCAAACAAATATATTTCCTGCAACAGGAAATGTTGGAATCGGTATAACAAACCCGGTCTATCAAATTGATGTCCGAAAGGCAGCAGAAAATAACCTATGGGAAAAAATTGTTCAATATACCGTTAGTGATGCCCCTAATGAAAGCCTGACGATTGCAAATGGTACGGCCATAAATGGACGATTTATACCTTGGATCCAAGCTTCCAGGACCTATAATGACGATTTTGCGCTTGGTATAGGAGCTAGTGTGCCTGAGACTTCAGATGTCGGTATTATGCCCATGGTACGTTTCGACGCCCGTAGGAGTTCGGGACCACTTGTAAATCGGCCACTTTTCTCTTGGGGTAGCTATGAGAGTAATTACATGACCATGAATGCCAAAGGAAACCTTGGAATTGGCACCGATAACCCACAGCAAAAGCTTTCCGTCAAAGGAAAAATCCAAGCGGAGGAAATTAAGGTAACAACTACAGCAACCGAGTGGCCCGATTATGTCTTTGAGGAAGATTATCAACTGAATAGTTTAAAGGAGATAGAAACTTTTGTTAAAAGCAATAAGCACCTACCTGACATGCCAACGGCAAAAGAAGTCGAACAGAATGGTGTTCAATTGGGCGAAATGATCAAGAAGCTTCTGAAAAATAATGAAGAACTGACCTTACATGTTATTTCACTGCAAAAGCAGATCGACGAGTTAAAGAAGGGAAATAATTAAAATCAAATTATAAGTATAAAACAACCTTATGAAGCGTCAAATTTTTAAATTTTTACTACTTTTTACAGCTTTATTCAATCTCAGAATTTCGATGGCCCAGGTCACAACTGTATCTGGTGATTATGTACACAAAATTATTAATACTGCAGGAAACGGGGACTTTACTAAGTCGCTAATTCTTCTACATGAAATATATGATAATACACTTTTAGCCGATAACTATCTGATTGGTACATTAGCTGCTCGACGGGGAAGCCAAGGTGCATTTAATCGTCTTAACGTTGCAAATGTAAATAGCTCATCTTCCTATAACGCAACATTTGCCAATTTGGTGTCCAATGATGAAGAATCATTTCGCTGGCAGCTCAAAACCTGTCGGTATAAGGGAAAAAAATATATTGCCTTGGATGTGCCTTATGCTGCATGGCATGGTAATGGGATTCAGTTTATTGGCTGGGCAAAGTCTTCTGGAATGAGCTTAGAGTTTGTTATTTACGAAAAGAATAATACACCTCAAAATACAGATGTTTTGAGTGAAATCGTAGATTATTCTGCAAATAGACAAATCACCAATTACGTGTCAAGATTTAATGTCTTGGGTAAAGTTGGAATAGGCACTGCTGATCCTCAAGCCGAACTCGCTGTAAACGGTAATATCCTAGCCAATCAAATCAAGGTTAAGACAGATATCTCTGTTCCTGACTACGTTTTCGAACCTGATTATAAACTAAAAAGCCTGGAGGAGATTGAAAGTTATGTGAAAGAAAATAAGCATTTACCCGAGATTCCATCGGCAAAACAGATTCAAGCTGATGGTTTGGATGTAGCCGAAATGAATCTTTTGCTGTTAAAAAAAATGGAGGAAATGACACTACACATGATTGACCAGCAAAAGCAGATTCGAGAGATGAAAGCTGTGATCGACAAAAAGAATGAAAAGATAGTAGATCATTAAAAAGTTGTCTTTTATAAAGAGGATCAAATTTATTTTAAAGCATATATTAAAATTTATGAAAATATTCTTTTTCGCTTTGTTATTAAGCGTTACGCAGTTGGTATTTGGACAGGCTAGTAGTGGTAAGTTTGTTGTTAATGGTGATATTGATAAATACTATCCCGTAATTTTTAACGATTATGGCTGGGTGGGACATCAACCTACCGAAATTCAAATCGGCCGATCTGATGCGCATGAAGACGCCAACTGGAATGGATCGGTAATGGCAAGATTCAGGATCCACACGATGATGTGGGGACATGGATCTCATTTTATAGAAACCAATATCTATCAGGGACGCCAGGATATGGTCGTAATCGTTCCTTTTGTAGCTGGTTATCATGACGCTACAAAATCCAGTGGTAGCCGTGATTTTGTCATTTGGTTAAAAGGTAAATCAACCTATCATTATACCTCAAATGTCCTATAAATGAACATGGCCATTTGCCCGATGTTCCAAAAGCTGAAGTCGTGGAAAAGGAAGGATACTCGCTTAATGAAATGGATAAAATTTTATTAAAAAAGATTGAGGAGATGACGCTGCAAATGATTCAATTGAATGAGACGGTGAAGAAACAGGCTGTCGAGATCGATAAATTAAGGGGCAGATAAAGCTGCTCCCTAGTTATTGTAAGCCTAAGTTGCAGTATTTTATAAAAGCCAGGTTGTGTGACCTGGCTTTTTGCTTTTCCTAGTCATCCTTAAAATCGACTTTTCGGTAGTTTCATCCTACCGATAACATACTCCTTCTTTTCCTGCCATAGCCCCTAGATGAAGCCTAAGTTTGTGTAAGATTTAAAAACAACAACATAATGGCAAATCAATTTCTTATTAAAAACAGGCTAGACGATATAAGGACTCTATCGGCGGCAGAACTTACAGCATTAACAAACGGTACCTATGACGGACTGCGACTATTGGGCTACCACCAGGCAAATGATACACCGCACCCGATCAATTACTATATCAGTAACACTGCTGAGCAGGATAATGCGGGTAGCGTAATAGCTGTCGGTGGTAAAAAGCTGGAACATAAATTCACCCAACAAATTGATAGTAGATACTTTGGTACCAAAGGAGATGGTCTAACTGACGATGCGGATGCACTAATCCGCTGCATCAAAAGTGCATTATATCATAAGGCTCCTGTTTATATCCCAAAGACAGCTGCGCATTATAACATCACCAAAAATATCCGGGTTCCGTTTGAAGTTGGCAGCAGAGTCAGGCTTGTCATTTTATCTAATGGTGCCTTGATTAAGCCCAATCAAAAGCTTACCCATAGTAAAGGTCAGAATATTTGGAACGTGACTCAAAACCGGGAGGTTAATGTGTTCAGCTTAGGGGCTGATGGAATATACCCTTATCCACCAAATTTGTACAATATTTTCGACAATAACGTTGGGCATAGCGTCGAGATAGACGGACTTGAATTTGATCTCTCGGCATACGATGCGGTCCCGTCTGCTACTCCTTATAATAATGACATTGTTTCGGCATTTCAAATCTCTGCAGAAAGGATTAGACTATCAAATATTCGCATCGATAACGGTATAGGAAGTGCGATTCGCTTAATGGGAAGCCGACGACTTAACCTTTCAAATATCACTGTGAATAATTTTGGAGGCCGCGACAAGAATCTTCCCATGACATTGCCCGATAGCTATGGGGATGCTTTGCATATCATGGGGACCAAATCCGGAGCCAGGTATATGTTGGAGGGCTGTCATTTTGTAGGTAAGCAAACTTCTGGTAATTTTTCCCGATGTGGTATCGTTCACGAATTTATGATCAATTATAATAACCGTGAATCAAGCATGATCGTCCGGGATTCAACGATCGCAAACTTTTCCAAATGCTTTCATACAGAGCAGACCGGTTATTTTCAGAATACCTTTGAAAATGTCAAATTTTTTAACTTTAATATGTTAGCTGCAAATGCAGCCAGTATCTCGGATATTACCTACTTAAACTGTGATGTTGAACAAAAGAATGTCGACGGATTAGAACAATTGGAAGCTTCGATATTATCGTATATCGAAAGTTCAGGTGATGCCGTGACGAAGTTTATCGGTGGGCGGATCAGCCAAATGACGACCGTCACAAACCGTAACGCACAGATTGGAAGTATTGTACTATTTCAGGGAGTCGATTTTTACAGTAATGGAAACAACCTGCGATTTTACGATGGTAAAAATGTTGTTTTTGATAGCTGTGTATTCAATGGTTTTGGTAGCGAAGATGCCAATCAATATTCAGTCTCGGGATGGGTGGCCAATGAAGCTGATTACTTTTTTAACAATTGCTCGTTTCTGAATAATAGTAATCGATATTTTAAATCCGACAATCAGTATCTACGTTTCCATGATTGTAAAAGCGAAAGCAAGGTTGATTCGTACACCTGCGGTAAAGATCGGACGAAGAAATATGTTGTATCCAATATATTTCCGAAAGCTGACGATATTTTTCAGACCTATATCCCATTTGTTGGCAGTGGCAATATCGATCTGAGTAATTATATACCACGAAGTTTTCTGGAAAGTTTGGGATTTTTTGCCGTCTTGGTTGGGACTAATAAAGATAACGGCCGAGGGTTCGATAATTTTAAGGAAATTGTACGCAACGAGCAAGGTTATTACCTGATCAATCCTTATTGGCATAGCTCGGGATGGTGGCAGTATGACCGCCAGCTGAAAGGTACTATACCTGCTGGCTTTGAAGTGTCAACCTCAAATGGAGGATTAACCTGGTTGAATGCGCAGCGGGGAACTAATGTCAATGGTGTTTATCTCATTGTCTTCAGTCGAAAATATTGGGAATATTTTAGCGACAAATGGATTAAAAATATTCCTTAATAAATGTACGGTTACTGTTTCTTTAAGTCCCTTAGTTAGTAAGGGACTTACTTACAGTTTAAAAATATTTTATAACTAGTCCTTATTTCAAGATGCATTGAGTGAAGGATATGGAAATATATAATATATGTTACACTTATTAATTAATGTGTTTTTCTGGAAATTTTTTATACGCGATTTTTTTTTGAGAACACTTTTTTTAAATATTTTTTTGTTGTAATTTTCATTAAAATTTAAGAAAACAGACCTTTTCTTGATTTTAGCTAACAAATAGACTGTATTGATGAAAAGTAATTAACCTAGATTTTGTTCAAAGGGAACTGATCTTTATTTACCCATTATTAACAATTATGAAAAAGTCACCATTAGGACTGTTCCTTCTCCTTAGTGTTTGTGCTTTAGGAAGCAAAGCACAAAATTTAATAAATCTCAACGAATGGGTAACCGGCAGCGGAAGCATTACTGGCTTTTCGTTAAATGGGCTTGTCTCCGAAAATGAGCGCGAATGGGGAATAGGTCCATCGGGTACTCAGGTAGTGCTTTGGACTGCCAAACCGAGTGGCGATCAAAATGGAGATGGTGGCTTTGTGGCGCCTACTACTGCCATTAATAATCAGAAAGCCTATCGTTATACCATATGGCTTAAGAAAACAAATTCGACGGACGGTTATAGTTATCTAGGTTGTGAAGCTGGGGTAAATAACCTGGACGGAAGCGCCAATAACAATCCTTATTTTTGGTATGGTGACCTGCCCGAATTGAACAGATGGTATTTATTGGTCGGCTATGTTCATGGTTCAGGAGATGCTTCTACAGCAAGCTCAGGTGGAATTTATGATGGTGTTACCGGTAAGAAAGTCGTTTCAATAACCGATTTTAAATTTCCGACTACAGCAACTTCAACTCGTCTGAGAAGCTTTCTATTTTATGATCCAAATGTCAATGACAGACAGTATTTCTATGGGCCAAGACTGGAAGAAGTCAACGGCAATGAACCAACGATAAGTGCGCTCTTGGGTAATCCGGTAGGCGCGGGCGATTTTTATTTTTCGGGAAAAGTCGGCATCAAGACACAGGCTCCAGGGGATTACGACCTGGCTGTCAACGGAAAGATCCGCAGCCAGGAAATAAAAGTGGAAACTGCGGGATGGGCAGACTATGTCTTTGAAGAAGATTATAAACTACCATCTCTGGAAGAAACTGAAAAATTTATCCAGAAAAACGGTCACCTTCCCGATGTTCCTAAAGCAAGTGAGGTTGAAGCCAATGGTATTTCATTGGGTGAGATGAATAAAATACTATTGAAGAAGATTGAGGAGTTGACTTTACAGGTAATTCAATTAAATAAAACTGTTCAGCAACAAGATAAAGAGATCAGATCCTTAAAGCCTACCAAATAAGTACCGGTAACTAATTAATAGAATATAAGTTTATCATTAAAAAGAAATATATGTGGACAGTCTATAGAATTTTATTTTCTTTATTTATTCTGGGAAGTTCGGCCCTGTTGTTTGGTCAAGTTCCCGATGGAAAAGGGGTAAAGGACGGATTCGATATTATTCCTGCTTCCCCCACTGCTAGTAGTTTGGGCCAGTATGGAGGTGTTAATGTCGGTTTATCTTCTGGAACCGTTAATAAGACTATTGATCTCTATACTTTTGTCCAGGGATCACTGCAGGTACCGCTGCAGATAAATTATTCAAGTAATGGAATTAGGGTGAACGATAACGGGGGCATTATCGGAACCGGATGGACGGCCAATATGGGTGGAGTAATACGCCGTACTGTTTTGGGTGAGGATGATGAACGAAATACTACCCGGTTGCCGAGCACTTTTGATCCTTATGGAGCTGATCAGCAGACATTCAACTATGTCAAGGGAATGATCAGTTACAATATAACTGCAAGTTCTTATGATGGTGAGCCCGATATATATAGTTTCAATTTTGGCACCTATTCGGGTAAGTTCATATTTGATCAAAATAACAATGTAATTTTATTGAACTATAATGGCTTGAAGATTAGACGAATTTCGGGGACGATATTTGAAATATATACCCCAGATGGTGTGAAATACGAGTTTGGAGATCAGGTTGTTGAGAATACTTATAAAATGGGGAGCGGTTGCGGTAGAGTATTCCCAAATCCGACCAATACAGCATTTTTTTTATATAAAATAACACATCCTGATGGTTCCGTAATAAATATGTCCTATGAAGGGATACATTACACTTATGTAACAGGAGTTAGCGAATCCCAGACCTATAGGATTGATAATATACCCCAAACTGTACCCTGCAATTCGGGCGCGCCCGATGTTTCTACCAATAATTGTACCTCTGCTATGTATACGAATACCTATCTATTGACAGAAATCAATTCAAATATAGGAAAAGTTCAGTTAAGTTATATTGACCATAATGCAAAGGTAGGTAAAATATTGCAGAATATCAAGATCTACAAAACAGGTTCTACCAGCCCAATTAAGCAAATCGGTCTTTCTTATCTGGATCATAGCGCTGGTGCCTCCAGCCTTAATCCAAATTTAATGGTTAAAGCTAGTTTGCCGAGTAGAAGTTTTCTGACCGAAGTACAATTCTTTGATGCGAACGGCATAGCTGACTCAAAATATAAGTTTGCCTATCAGGATATGGATAAGTTAACCGCAAGGTATTCCAATAGTCAGGATTATTTTGGGTATAACAATGGTAAATCAAATAGTACCTTGATTCCCCCTTCACAAAATGAATCATTTAAACAATATTTTAAATATGCGACAGCGAACAGGGGTCCTGATGGTCAGTATGTTGGAGCGGGGATGCTTTCACGAATAATTTATCCAACTGGTGGGCAGGACAGCTTAATTTATGAGCCTAATACTGTCTGGAAAGAATACACTATTCCCGGAACTTCTACGTTTCAGAGGGTTGACGCTCAAGGAGTAGGAAATATAGGTACAGGATCAAATACTTCCAGTGTTTTTACGGTCCCAATGCAACAAAGGGTGAAATTTGAAATTTTGTGTGATATAACAGCAACAGATGGACCCTATCCAGGTACTGGACGTGTAATTCTCATCAGAGATGGGGTCGTCATGTCCATAAACAGTGTACAAGCTTATAAAACAGCTGTTTTTGAAGAGACTTTGGCTCCAGGGGTTAATTATCAGGTAAAAGTTGAAGCTGGAAAAGGGAGTTTTGTGACAGCTTCTGCTTTATTTAGCTATAAACTTACACCTGATGTACAGTCTTTCAAGAATCAAAATAGTGGGGGAGTTAGAATTCAAAAAGTAATTACAAAAGAAAATGGTTCCGTTTACGAAAAAAAATACAGCTATCACAAAGTAGGTGATCCTGATAAAAAATCAACTGGATCACCTACCTATGATCCTATATATGAGTGGCATTTGAGAGGGAGCTATCGATGCTCAGTTGAAAGCGGTGTATATTATGGTGAATATGAAAAGCATATTTTACAGTCGAATCCATTTTATTCATATGATTTGTATGATTCTGCCCCCCAATATTATTCCGATGTCATTGAAGAGAATAGTCTTGACAATAGTGGTACCATTTATCTTTTCAATCAATTTCCAAATGCAAGGCCAATACTTTTTCGAGGGCAGGAATTCAATGCACCGTGGACCAGTAATGCAAATTTGAACGGACTGGAACTGGATCGTCTTGTATATAAATATGTGGACGGTCAAAGGATTCCGGTAAAGAGGGTGAGTACATCATATAATAGAGATGATAGAAAATCGGTTACATATAGAGCATATGTTGTCAATGAACGTTATCAGAGTATAATAGATCCCAGCAGCGATTGGGAGCCTCTGGACCTTATGGGCTATGATCATAATCAAGGGTGGATATATCCCGATACTATTCGGACAAAAGATTATGCAACGAATGGAGTTGATTTTAATGAAACTGTGGAGGCTTTTTTCTATGATAACCCAACAAATGCATTACTGTCTCGCCATACTATTCTCGATGGCAAATCGAATAGACTTGTTACCCATACATTGTATCCAAATGATTATGCCCCTGGTACTTCTTTCATTGACAATATGGCCTCAAACTATATCACGGGGCTTCCGATTGAAAGTATAACGTATCGAGATTTAGGTTCGGTAAAAAGTATTGTTTCGGGAACAATTAACAAATATCGTCCAGGAGGCAGAGGCCTTATCGAGTCTCGACAGGCCCTATCCTCTATTAATCCTGTGCCGCTTAATATGTTTAAATTCAGTAATCGTTCCTTAGGAACACAGCCTCCATTGGGAAGCCCGGCTATATTTAGCGCTGATACTCGATATTCAGATGAAATTAAGATACTTTCTTACAATTCATTTAATAAGCTACAAGAACTTAAAAAATTAGAGAATCCTACTACTGTTTACCTTTGGGGCTATATGGGCCAATATCCAGTGATGGAGATCAAGAACGCAACATATGCGGAAGTTGCAACAGCGCTTACGCAAGCGGCTATTGACAACCTGAACCTAGTCGCACAGACAGAAGCCACTATGGAGGCGCTGGTCAAGGTTGCCGCCGATAAGCTACGAGCCGGCCTTCCAAATGCCTTGGTGACGAGTTATACGTACAAGCCTTTAGTCGGCATGACCAGCAAAACAGATGCACGTGGGATAAAAGAGACCTATACGTACGATGGCATGCAACGTATGAGGGCGATCCTTGACCATCTTAATTATGTGAATAAGTCCATCGATTACCATTATAGACCCAACTAAGCTTTTCAGTTATGAAAAAGAACTTTTTAATCTTACTATCATTAGTTGTATTGGGGGCTGTCCATGGCCAGGCACTGGTAGATGATCTTCCCTTGACTTCTTATAATGGTCAAACAAATATCCAGGCCCTCAAGAGCATTACCTTAAAAGATGGCTTCTATATTCCAGTACAGCCAGCAGGTAAAACTGTAACGATCAGTATTGCCGGCTTTCAGAATCTTGTGAGCACTCCGACAGCAGGTCAGAATTATATCCTGACACGGACTTTTCGAGATACGGTAAAGCTTGCTCAACTTGGGAACCAGCGCACGATCGGGCAGGAGAACCAGAGTATCCAATACTTTGACGGGCTGGGTAGACCGAGTCAGACGGTGCAACTTATGGCCAGTCCAACTTACAAAGATATCGTGCAGTATATAGAATATGACGGGTTTGGACGTGAGTCGACGAAATATCTTCCCTATGGCGAGAAGTCAGGCAATGGCAGTTTTCGGACGGGAGCTAAAACGACACAGTCGGACTTTTACAAGGACGGTATAGGGTGGGATGCAGCAGTGGTGAAGACGGCAAATCCCTATTCCGTTACTGTCTTTGAGAACAGCCCGCTGAATCGTGTACTGGAACAGGGGGCACCGGGGTCGGCCTGGCAGCCATTGGCAGTTGTAGGAACAGGGCATACGGTAAAAACGGACTATGGCACCAATACGGCCACGGGGCTTGATGTTGTTAAGCTATGGACGGTAACGGCAAGCGGAGCCAGTGGTACGACGAACTATGGTGCTGGGAAACTCTATCGTACCACTGTCAGGGATGAGAATACTGTAAATACGGCTATACGTATTGGTTCGGTGGATGAGTACAAGGATGTTGAAGGACGTGTTGTCCTCAAGCGTGTGTGGGAGAGCGAAAGCAAGGCACTTGATACTTATTATGTTTATGATGATTTTGGGGACCTGCGTTATGTGATCCCGCCGGCAGTGACGGGGACGGGTTTTAGTGAGCTTTTAACGGATGCTACTTATGTTAATTTTGACAATTATATCTATGCTTACAGGTACGATGAACGTCGCAGGCTGATCGAGAAAAAGATCCCTGGAAAAGGATGGGAATATCTGGCGTATAACAAAAATGATCAGGTTGTGCTTACACAGGATGCCGAGCAGCGGGTACGAAAAGAGTGGGCCTACAACAGATATGATGCATTTGGACGTATTACTTCCAGTGGACTTTATATCAATACGGCAAAGGTAACCCGAGCGGATGTGAGCGGGCTTGTGAATGCGACGGCAGGACCGCTCTGGGAGACGCGCGTGGGAGATGATTATCCAGCTCTTGCAACTACTTTTCCGCTTGCTGGTCCAGGTATTTCGATTACGCCGCTCATTGTCAATTATTACGATGACTATACCTTTGCCGAAGCGACTACACTTCCTGCCAGCGGAATCACCAAAAGTACCAAGATCAAGTCACTGCAGACCGGTAGCAAAATCTATAGGACAGATGGTACCCAGCCGCTGCTCAAAGTATTATATTACGATGACTACGGCAGGGTGATCCAGAGCGCTTCGAAAAACCATCTTGGGGGCACGGATTATGTGACCAATACCTATAATTTTCCGGGCGAGTTGCTGACTAGTACCCGGGTACATACACCGGCGACAGGGGCTACAACAACTATCGTGACCACCAATGAATATGACCATGTTGGTAGACTGGTTTCGACCAAAGAGAAGATCGGTTCTCAGACTGAGGTGACTCTGGCATCCAATAGCTACAATGAGATCGGCCAGCTGAAAAGCAAAGCTGTGGGCAAGGCTGGCACGGAGACTTCCTTTGTCAACAGTACTAACTATACCTACAATGAGCGGGGCTGGCTAAGTAAAAGTACATCGCCCAAATTCAGCCAGCAGCTGAAATACCAGGATGGGACAAATCCACAGTGGAACGGCAATATCAGCCAGCAGCTTTGGGGCGATGATGCGACGCTACCCAACACGTTTAGCTATCAATATGATAAGCTGAACAGGTTGACCAGTGGTAGCAATGGCCAGACAGGGGTAGCGAGCATAGCTGAGGTGATTACCTATGATGATCTTGGTATGGGCAATATCAAGACCCTGAAACGAGATGCCCTTGTTGCCACGACATATACCTATACCGGCAATAAACTGATGAGCCTGAGTGGCGGCTTGACAGGAAGCTATACCTACGATGCTAACGGTAATGCCAAAACTGACCGTATGGGGATGGCGATTACCTATAATTACCTGAACCTGCCGCAAACGGCCAAAAAAATAGGGGTGGACGTAGCATTTTTGTATAATTCGGCTGGAGTGAAGCTGCAGAAGCTTTCGAAGATCGGCACAGCACCTAACATAATCACCACCACCAGGGATTATGTGGGTGGTATCGAATACAATAATGGTACTATTGATATTATCCATAATTCGGAGGGCTATGCCCAACGGAATGGAACAAACTATGTGTACCATTATAATCTGACTGATCATTTGGGCAATGTACGGGCTACATTGAAACGTGGTAGCAGCCCTACAGCAGTTGATGTAGCGCAGCGGGACAATTATTATCCCTTTGGTAAGCGTAAGGTTGTGGCAGGCGGAAATAATAATTATCTTTATAATGGTAAGGAGATCCAGGGCGAGCTTGGGGATCAGTACGATTATGACGCAAGGTTCTACGACCCGGAGATAGGTAGGTGGAATGTAGTAGATCCGATGGCTGAGATTAGCAGGAGATGGTCTCCTTATAACTATGCCTTCGATAACCCAATTAGATTTATTGATCCTGACGGTAGGATTTCTAAGGAATTTGTAAATAAACTTTTTCGAGAATCGAAAGGAAATGAGACTACGTGGAAAAATCAAGGAGATGGGGGATTCATAAACGACAGTAATCCTGAAAGCAAGCCAATATATGACAAGGAAAATAATAGTGGTAATGAAAATAATAGGGCACAGCAAGACGGTGGACTAATATTAAGTGTTCCGACTAATCCTTTTAGTTTTAATTTTAAGAAAATTGGCGAATCTTATTACACTAATGTAACTTATGAGGAGATATTCTATGATTATAATTTTAATAACAGAGGGATAGGTATTTTGGAGGTTTTCATAAATAGTTTAAATATAAGGATTAATTCAAGAAAAAGAAATGGGCAATTTGCAGGTGCACTTATGACTAAGATTGAATTAGCTTTAATAATGACAAAAATACGATATGATATATTTCGAAAGTTTTCTAAGAGAGAATTTGTTGTTGATGATGAGGCAATTGATTATTTAATAAAGAGTTTAAATGTTGCAATAAAGGCCAATTTTGGAGGAGGTGAAGCTCAATTAAGAAGACCAAATAAATGGATTGGCGCTGCAAAATCTAACTTAATATATCTGTTTCCCTAGATTTAAAATGAAAATGAAAAAAAAAGATAAAAGTTATATTCAAGGTGTAAGTATAAATATGCACTCAGGTGAACATGACAACAGTTCCGTTTTATTTAGTGATGGTTTTACTACATTAGTGGGTAAGAATGGTATTCCCGACTTGCTTTTAACTACTCTAAACTTCGAAAGGGCAAATATTCCTAAAAATTTAAATAAAAATTTGAGCAGAATTACAAAAATGCATGTTTCTGTTAATCCTTCATATAGATTTAAGGCTAATAGAGATTATTTTCAACTCCCAAATTGGTT
>NZ_LZZP01000008.1:0-78077 GCF_014170215.1 Sphingobacterium sp. UME9
TTATGCGGTGTTAATCTCTCTTTCGAGAGGCTATCCCCCTGATAGAGGTAGGTTGCTCACGCGTTACGCACCCGTGCGCCACTCTCACCGTCTTCGAGCAAGCTCTCCGACGGATCCCGTCCGACTTGCATGTATTAGGCCTGCCGCTAGCGTTCATCCTGAGCCAGGATCAAACTCTCCATTGTAAAATGAAGTTTTTGATTCCAACTATTTACATAATCAGAATTCTTTTTTTATATCTCTGATCTTGGATCGAATTGAACTAATTCTTGAATTTGTTCATGACTTTCGTTTGTCTACTCGTCACGCTTACATGATTGTGTTTTCTTAAAGAACTTTGTCGCTTCAACTTCCGTATCCGCTATATTCCGATGGGCATTGCGCCCCTCTTTATCGTTTTGTTTTTCCCTTCGTTTCCGTTGGGACTGCAAAGGTAGAAATCTTTTTTGAACTTCCAAAAACTTTTTTAAGTTTTTTTTCTTTTTCTTTTTTTTCGATTTCCGCGTTTAAAATAAACTGAGCGGGATTTTAAATCCTGTCAGGCTTCTCTTAAACCCTTCTTTTTTCATGATTCCCTCTTTCGAGGCAACCGTTCCTCCCTTGCGGAGTGGTGCAAAGATAGGGAGTTTTAACAATCACTTCCAAGCCTTTTGTTCTTATTTATTTCATTTTGCCCCTAACTACCTGTAACGGTGCAAGATTCTTTTTGTAAAACAGGTGATCGGAGGGCTGGAATGACTGATCCGGCCACCAGACTGGGCCTTCGGAGAACCCCAGGTCATCATATATAGTATGGAGACAGGCTTCGCATCGGATCTATTACCAATTTCGTTCAACTTTTATTCCTAATTAAAAGGGGTATTACAGGGGGATAACAGGGGGATAACAGGGGGTTAGCAGGGGTACAACCCCTATTAACCCCCTGTTAAAGCGGTGCTATAGTGCTGTTAATTACAAATCGATATTCAATTTGAACATAAGCAACGTAACGACAGGCCTCTCTTCTTTGTCAAAACTGCTACTGAAACAAGCGAAAATAGCAATATAGAAAGCCAAATGGTCTTTGACAAACAAAATGTAAATGAAACCGTATATTCGTAAATAGCAAATTAAAATCTTCCTTATTTTGAACGGACTTTTCAAAATTTACAAAGTTGACGCCGACGAGGCACTGCGCATACAACAATCCAAAAACGAAATACATCAACATGATTTCGAGGAATTGATTATTGGTGTGGCAGGAAAACTCGAACATTTTATCGATTTTAAAACAAAAACCTACACCGCTCCATTTATAAGTTTTGTCACTCAGGGCAAAACCCACCGCGTCAAACCTCTTTTGCATAATAATAACATTGAATTTTGGGTCGTTCGATTTAAAAGTGAATTTATCCCCGAAACGACTTTCCAGCTCTACGCCCACTTTCATGAAAATGCGACATTGACCTTCGCCAGCCCCAACTGCTTCGGGAGATTAATAGTCCTGTGTCAGCTAATGCAACAGGAATGCTTACAACATAGCGTAGATTATGCGGTTATCAAGCAGCTATTGAGCACCATCTTTACCATGATTGAATCTGAACGGAAAAAGCAATTTCCAGACAGCCAACAGCAATTGAAAAATCAGAGTACAACGTTCACAAGCTTTCTATCTATACTGGAAGAGAACTACCGCCGTCCCGAAGGCGTTAATTTTTACGCGGAAAAGCTTTTTATGTCGACACGAAACCTAAATTTAATTTGTCAGAGCATATTACAACAAAGCGTTTCTGAGATTATCGAAACACGGAAACTTATTGAAGCAAAAAACCTCTTGTTGACAACGACTAAAACGATCTCGGAAATTGGTTTTGAACTCGGCTACCAAGATAAAGCCTACTTTACCAATGTTTTCAAAAAGAAAGCAGGCATGACGCCTTCGGAATTTAGAAATGAAATCCAAAAACTTATTTCCGAATAGCGTACAACAGATTTCCGAATAGTACAACAGATTGACAGGATAATGATACCGCCTAGCCAAGCCCAACCCCTACCTTTGTAGTAAAAATTGACGCAGCCACATCATATCAAATGCGTAGAAAGGATTTTATTAAAATTATGGCAACATTACCATTAGCTGGAGTAGCTCATAAAGCAAACTCTTTATATAAATTTTCCGGAGAACTGGAGGCAACGGACAAATTTCCGGTCTTATTTTTAGGACATGGAAGTCCCATGAACGCCATAGAGGACAACGAATTTGTCCGGGGATTCAAAAAAATTGGCCAAACTTTCGAAAAACCGAAGGCGATTCTTGTTGTCTCGGCACACTGGGAAACACGTGGAACATTTGTCACAGCGATGGAGCATCCCACCACCATTCATGACTTTGGCGGTTTTCCTCAGGCGTTATTTGATGTTCAATACCCAGCTCCAGGTAGCCCTGCACTCGCTTTAGAAACACAGCGTATTGTCAGCAAAGCAGATGTTCATCTCGACGACAAATGGGGGCTGGACCATGGATCATGGTCTGTCGTCAAACATCTATACCCTGATGCAGACGTTCCTATTATCCAAATGAGCATCGATTACACACAGCCTGCAGCATACCATTATGAGATTGCACAGCAATTAAACACGCTAAGAAAAAAGGGGGTACTCATTATCGGTAGCGGCAATATGGTGCACAACTTACGGATGGTCGCCTGGGACAAACTCGATACGGCAGGCTATGCGTATGAGTGGGCTACTATAGCCAATGAAAAAATGAAGAAATTTATTCAGAACGGCAACCATCAAGCGCTCATAGATTTCAGAAAACAGGGCAAAGAGTTCGACTTGGCAATTCCAACTCCTGAACATTACCTCCCTTTAATCTATACCTTGGGTTTACAGGAGAAAAATGACGAGTTGTTTCTCTTCAACGACAATTCAGTGGCTGGATCGCTGACCATGACCTCTTTGAAAATCGGTTAAGCTTCCAGCATACCTATCAGGAATATCCAACAATACCAGCCCCTTCCATTAACCGAGAAAAAGGCCAATGGAAGGGGCTTGTTGTATACAGTACTCCGCTGAGTTGGAAATAATCTCGAAATTTCCATGACAAAAAGCGTTAGGATTGCAGCGCTAGGATTGATAAATTTGTTTGAAACAAAAACAACGTACTTGAACTTAACTCATGGCAACAAAACCTGTTATTGAAATTGAATATTGTCCAAAATGCAATTGGATGCTGCGCGCCGCCTATATGGCGCAGGAGGTACTGAGTTCGTTCACGGATGAGATCCATGGAGTGATGCTGGTCCCCAGCGAAATTGCAGGCCGTTATACAATACGGGTAGCGGATAAGGAGATATTCGATCGAAAAAGAGCCGGTCGATTCCCCGAAATAAAAGAACTCAAACAACTGATCCGTGATCTAGTCGCACCAGATAAATCCTTAGGTCATTCGGACAAATCTCCTTCATCCAACATTTAATTTAGCATAAATCGGATTTTAAAGACTTCTTCTTATTAGCAACTTTGTATAAATTAAATGAACAATCATGACTATTCAACAAGAAGTAGATTTTCAACGTATCGCCAAGGCCATACATTTCTTACAGGAAAACTTTAAGTCTCAACCTACATTGGGTCAGATCGCTTCTCATGTTTACATGAGTGAAGCTCATTTTCAACGCATGTTTACCGCATGGGCAGGTACAAGCCCCAAGAAATTCTTACAGTACGTAAGTATAAATTATGCAAAATCATTGCTTAAGGAAAATAACATTGCTGAAACAACATTCCAGCTTGGCCTTTCCAGCAGCAGTAGACTTCATGAACTATTTATCAACATTGAGGGGATGACTCCCGCTGAATATAAAAATGAAGGCTCCAATTTATTGATTTCCTACGCGTATTATCAGAGCTTATTCGGCACAATGCTAATTGCATCCACCTCAAAAGGTATTTGTCATATTGCCTACGCGGATGATAACATAACAGCTTTTGACGCTCTTCAGCAACGATTTCCGAACGCAACATACCTACAACAGGGGAACAGCATGCACGAGAATGCACTCAGCGCATTAAATCCCCAAGATAAAGATATCCGTCAGGTAAAATTACATTTAAAAGGCACTGATTTCCAATTGAAAGTCTGGGAAGCTTTATTAAAAATCCCTATGGGTAACTTAAGCACTTACGGTGCTATCGCTTCTCAAATCGGAAACCCCAAAGCTTCCCGTGCTGTCGGCACAGCTGTTGGAAGCAATCCGATAGCTTACCTTATCCCCTGTCATCGTGTTATACAAAACAGCGGTATATTTGGTGGTTACCGATGGGATCCAATGCGGAAAACAGCGATGATCGGATGGGAGACTTTACATACGGCAATTTAGTAAATACACACAATACGATAACATGGAACTTTTCGACAATCTCTTCGATGGCAATAGAAATCTACTTCCTTACGATGGAACTGTCAATTATTATGGTAAAATACTGCCACCACAGGAAGCAAACCACTATTTTGATAGACTCATGGACTCGATCGAATGGGTAAATGACCGTGCTATTATTTTTGGAAACGAAATCGTCACCAAACGAAAAGTGGCTTGGTATGGCGATCAGGCTTTCGAATATAGCTATTCCAACACCACTAAAAGGGCGCTTCCCTGGACAAAAGAGCTTCTTGAGCTGAAAAAGATTGCCGAACAACAAACACAGGAGACGTATAATTCCTGCCTGTTGAATCTATATCACAATGGCGACGAGGGAATGGCCTGGCACAGCGACGGTGAAAAAGACCTCAAAAAAAATGGAGCAATTGCTTCTTTAAGCTTTGGTGCTGAACGAAAGTTTGCCTTTAAACACAAAACAAGCAAAGAAAAAATAGACATCATCTTGGGCCATGGAAGTTTATTGGTAATGAAAGGTCTTACACAAACGTATTGGCTGCATCGGCTTCCACCGACAAAAAAGGCGTTCAGTGCACGAATTAATCTGACATTTCGAAGCATCGATCAGCTGTAGTCTTACAGGCCCAGGGTAAGGCTTCCAGGAATGGACACCTATTTGTAAGCAGACTTCAACAGCATTCAGTCACTAATCGTGTCAACCTTTTCAAACATAAAGGCTGACACGATCGATCGGGTTATTTAATAACGTCCCAGCGGTTGTCCTTAGCTGTGTAATCCATAAAAATGCCACCGTCCAAGGTAATATTTTTCACCTTTTTAGTCGAAGTCCAAGTCAGGATTACCTGTTTTTCATTGTGTTGCCAAATTGACGGAGTTTGATGTTTTGTCTCCACCGATCCATCCGTATAGGTAATCAACACATCAAACGGAATTGCAAATCCCCCGACATTAGTGATTTTAAGGGTATTTTTGCCAGCAAGTTGTTTAAAATCATTCACTTTAAGGTCGATGTAATTATTGGTGAAATACCAATTTTTCCAATACCAGTTTAAATTCTGCCCAGCTCCAGCATTGATGCTATAAAAGAAGTCCCAAGGCGTCGGATGTTTTCCATGCCATAGCTCCATGTAATGGTGTAATGCTTTTTTAAACAGTTCATCGCCCAAGTAATCCCGTAATGCAATATAAGACAATGCGGCCTTGATGTAGGCATTGTTGCCGTACCCTAAACCACTTAACTGAGAGGTCATGGTAATCAAGGGTTGGTCTTCTTCGGTAGAAGGGTCAAAGATATAGCGCTTTACACGGGCATCTTTGAAAAGTTCTTTGTTTTTTTCGGCACCAATCTCCGCATTTCCAATCCAGAATTCCAATGCAGTAGCCCAGCCTTCATCCATATAACCGTATCGCGTCTCATTGATACCCATGTAAAAAGGGAAATAGGTATGTGCAATTTCATGGTCTGCTGTTTGTCGCGCATCCACGAGATTATCTGGGACACTCGAATCATTGATCATCATTGGATATTCCATGTCTGCAAATCCCTGAACGGCTGTCATTGTTGGGTATGGGTAGGTGACACCAGGCCAATTTTTAGAAAACCAGTCAATGCAATATTGCTGCCAACCAATGTATTGTTCAAAATCTGCTGTTCCAGCGACATAGCTTGACTGCACACTCACGCGCTTACTTCCCAAATCTACACTCCCGCCATCCCAGATATAATTATCACTCACACTGAAACAAAAATCAGGCACATAGGTTGCTTTGAATTTCCACTTATTCCAGGCTTCTTGTGTTGTCACTTTCCCCGCTTTCATTTCGGCATCTGTCGCGATATGTATTGGCGTGTCGCTGACTTTTGATTTTTCGAAACGGTCCAGAACAGGTTTCTGCAGTACATCAGCCGCATTTGTCAATTCACCTGTCGCCCAAACAACAAAGTTCTTCGGAACGGATATCTCAAATTGATAATCGTTGAAACCATTGTAGAATTCTTGTCGGCCATTATGTTCCAGAAGATCCCAGCCATTATAATCGTCGTATACAGACACACGCGGATAAGAGTAAGCACAATAAAAGGTGGAAGCATTCAACAGCCCTTCACGGTCGCTTTCGACAGATAACGGATATTCCCAGCTAATGTCCAATGTTGCAGTGCTTCCCGGAAGGATTTTCTGCCCAAAATCACCTAACTTCACCGTTCCCCAGTCCTTGCTGTTTACGTCGTAAACTTGACCATTCAGTTTAAACGATTTAATCTTTAGGCCCGAAGTCAGGTAGTCGTCCGAAGCGTATGCAGCACGTACCGCATTAGGTTTGTGTACATTGTTCACAAATCGGATAGCCAAGCGTTTCAATGTATCGGGACTATTGTTTGTGTACACAATAGTCTCTGTTCCACTCACCATCTTTGTGGCCGGATCCAATTGCACCCGCACATCATACTTACCAAAATTCTGCCAATAGTTTTTCCCTGGTAGACCCGTTTTGGTACGGGTTCCCTTTTCGATCGCTTGCTGAATATTCCTTGGGGTATACAGTTCTTGCGCATGAGTTACCCCTGTCAATAAAAGCAAAGTCAATCCATAATTAAATATAGTGCGTCCTATCATATCCTAGTTTAAATAATCAAACTAAGATAAATTTGCTGTGATTTGCAAGTTTAATTCTCCTGCTTCGCAAGAAAAATAAACTTCTTCAACACAATACCGTATTTGCATTTGTTCAAAGATCAAAAAAAGACAGGCTCCGAGTACTTGAGAAAACATTTTATTTTTTTTGACGTTTAGTTTTAAGATAGACCCGAATGTATGCATCAACTTTTACGTTTTAACGATTTCTTCCGACATGCTTTTTTAGGAATACTTTTAATTTCAATCCCTACGCTGCTCGCTGCTCAAACCGATGCAAAAACAGACTCTCTTGCACAGTACAAACATCAGCGTGACTCGGCCATGGCCAGTCAATACGATATATCGGATTTAATCGGACGAATAATCCATCCCAAACGAAAAAAGGAACACGCGAGTAAACGCTCTCCCATCACCTTAATGCCCAACATTGCCTACAACCCAACCATTGGTGGTCAGATCGGAATCAAGGCTGTCGCGGGGAAAGTACTGGGTGACCCCAAAACAACGACCATGTCGATCGCAGCGACATCCGCCTCAATCACCACAAAAAACATCATGGTCTTCTATATCAGCCATAATATCTTTACCCCCAACAATAAACTAAATTTTCAGGGCGCTTTTGCACTTGTCAAAATGGTCGCTTTAGATGCGGGTTTGGGCATGACTCCCCATGGAAAATGGAACAATGCCGATGAAGAGATCCTTGCCAACCCCGACCATAAAAAATACGGAGCAAAATATAACGCATTTACATTTAATGAAAAAGTCTATAAACGTATCGCCGACGGACTATTTGTTGGAGCTGGATTGGCGTTTGACTTACGACGAAAAATAACCAGCAGCGGCCCCAATGGCAACATTACGCCCAATACCATCTACACCGAAAAACATGGCTTCGATCCCGACAGTTATAATTCCAATGGACTATTGCTCAATATGCAATATATGACAAGAGACAATCCCAATAGGCCTTACAAGGGTATCTATTCGGATATTGGTGTGCGATGGAACACAACGCTGTTGGGCAGTAGCAAAAGTGCTGTACAGCTTACCACCGACTTTCGAAAATACTTTAGTCTATCTCAGTCCGACCCGGCTCATGTACTTGCCTTCTGGTATTGGGGCTCCTATAAACTTGGTGGTACACTTCCCTATTTTGATCTCCCAGGAACGGGAAGAGACGTAGCTGTCAGAAGCGGCCGCGGCTATACCATTGGTTATTTCAAAGGAATTTCTTTCGGTTATGCCGAAACAGAATACCGCTTCCCAATTTTAAAGAATCGCTTTTTGAGCGGAGCTGCTTTTTTTAACCTACAGACTGCCAGCGACGAACTGGGTACCAAACTTTTTGAAAGGTGGCAACCTGGGGGTGGTGCCGGATTACGGGTGCTCTTTAACAAAGCAACACGCACAAATCTATGTCTGGACTATGCCTTTGGAAAATATGGTTCCCGTGGTTTCTTTTTAGGGCTGAATGAAGCCTTCTAATTCCAGGTTGCGACAGCTTTGTTTGCCATAAAATAACTAAATTAGCCGATGTTGTTGCTCTTTCTATTCACGAAGAGTGACTGAATTGGCATTGACGATACTTCATCATGAATTTAAAAACCTTTTTTCTATACATTGTATTATTATTGGCTCTTGTTTCCTGTCATCAGACAAAGACGCCAAAAACAACGAAAAATGACGAACAAAAGAAAGAACAGGTAGTCCCTCCTGCATCACCACCGCTCCCATCGGATACTTCGAGCTACGATAGCCCGCGTTTTGCAGACAGAATTGAAGAACAAACGCAGCAGTTAATAAAAATGAACGACGCCGGCCTCTTCGATAAACTTCACCAGAAGTTAACGACAACACTAAGTGCAGACCAGCAGGATTATTTTCTTGGGCATCCTAACTTGGCTGTTTTAGCGATCGCGAAAGGGAATATCTTCGAAAATGGCTCTGGAGACCTTGGGTATCTGCTGTACAACAAAGATAATCATCACATCGAGATCACCTTATTCGATCATAAACGCAATACATACAACACATTGTATAAAGAGTTAAAAGTTGTCAATACCCTTCAAAATCTAGATTGTTCATCCAGCTTTGGATCGCTCGATTATCTCGTTGCTTCCGAACTGATTTATCAAGAGGATTATATTCGTTTAAACAATTCAAATTACCTGATTGACGACAATTCCTTTGATGTGACCGATATTTCGACGAACAAAAACTTTGATTTGCAGCAGGGCTGTCTGAACAAAAAATTCTCAAAAGAAGCCATGGCCAACAGTCTTTGTGTGCCGACCAGCTCCGTATATGCGAATTTTCAATGCCTAAAATACAATAAGAAAAAGCAGATTTTTGAAATTTATTTCAGTCAGGAATTTGCAGACTAAGCCGACCAAACCCTAACGATGAAAAGATATTACCTACTTGCTACCCTTGGTTTATGTAGCAAATTATATGCGCAGGAAGTGGATACTACGACTAATCGGCTAGAACAAGTCGAAGTTAAAGCCTACTTCAATAAACAACCACTATTGCGACTGACATCTTCTGCGGCTGTGTTAAGCAGCCAAATGATCCAATCCCAGCAGTCGCCCTCCTTTGTTTCAGCAATGAACAGGGTGCCGGGTTTACGCATGGAAGAACGTTCCCCTGGGAGTTACCGGCTAGCACTCCGTGGGAGTATGATCCGTTCACCTTTTGGTGTTCGCAATGTCAAAATCTATCTGGACGACTTTCCATTTACTGACGCAGGCGGGAACACCTATCTTAACTTGATAGATCCATCCGCAATAGGACAAATCAATATATTAAAAGGTCCAGATGGATCGATCTATGGGGCCAATTCAGGCGGTGTACTCTCCTTTTATAGTAAGGGATTTGATCGATCTGACAAACCTGAAGTCAACCTCCAATTAACGGGGGGCTCCTACGGTCTTTTCCAGGAACAGCTCAATGCAATATTACCCCTCAGCCAGAGTCAGCAACTTGCCATCAATCAAAGTTGGACAAGAAGTGACGGTTATCGCCAGAATTCAGCCTTAAACAAAAAGAATATACAGCTCAATTACAATTGGCAATATGCAAAAACATCCGAATTAAAATTCACCGGTTTCTATTCGGATCTTGGTTACCAAACTCCGGGAGGGCTCACCGCAGCACAAATGGAGAGCGACCGCAGACAGGCCCGGCCTAAGGGCGGACCAAATCCTGGTGCTGCTGAACAAAAAGCAGCAATCTACGATAAAACATTCTTTGGTGGACTGAGCAACCAGACGCACCTCAGTTCTAAGATGACCTTATTCGCCAGTGTATTTGGTTCATCCAATCAGATCAAAAATCCCTTCATCACCAATTACGAGAAAAGAGATGAAAAGAATTTAGGAACGCGCCTGTATTTATCTTATGCCGATCTGTTGAGCCAAGATTTAAAATATGAAGTCCAACTGGGCTTGGAAGCACAAAAGGGCTGGTATGCTATTGACAATTATGACAACGCCCAAGGTGTCGCTACCGATCCTCAGGCCAAGGACAAATTGGAAAACAGTCAGCAATCATTTTTTGCACGCACCCAACTGGAGTGGCTAGAGCGCCTCCAGGTAGAGCTGTCGCTCGGATTAAATGAGAATAAAATTGGCTACCAGCAACGTTATCCTGTCGCACAAGAAAACAAAGAAAATATTGATTTCGGAAGTACCTGGATGCCACGAGCAGCACTATCCTATTTGATCACACCAATGCTTGCACTTAGAGCATCGATTTCTAAAGGTTTCTCTGCACCAACTGTTGCTGAAGTCCGCTCGTCAGACAATACAATTAATACGATGCTGAAACCAGAAACAGGTACAAACCATGAATTTGGGCTTCGTTGGCATTTGTGGAATCGCCGGATTATTTTAGATGTAGCGGCCTACACGTATCAAATGAACAATGCCATTATCCGACAGGTACGGGATAATGGTGCTGAATATTTTCAAAATGCGGGTAAAATAAACCAAAAGGGATTGGAAGCCTCGCTATTCATGTATTTGATCAGGCCTCAAACAACCGGTATGGTCCGTAGCCTACAACTGACCAGTAATTTTTCCCTCAATGACTACAGGTTCAAAACCTATCAGGTAGGCGACAAAAACTATAAGGACAATAAACTCCCCGCAGTTCCTAAAACAGTATGGGTAAATTCGTTGGATATACTTTTCCCGAATGAATTCCAATTGGATCTTATTTCCAATTTAACTGCAGCAATACCACTGGATGATGCAAACACTGTTTATGCCAAACGGTATCATCTTTTGCAAGCCAAATTATCTTGGAGCAAATCTGTCTGTTCACGGCATAAAATCAGGCTTTTTGTTGGGGCCGACAATCTGCTCAATGAAAAATATAGTCTTGGAAACGATATCAATGCTTTTGGAGGACGGTATTTTAATCCTGCCCCTTTACGTAATTATTATGGCGGAATGAGTTTTAATTTTTAACCAAGCATCATGGAATTCCATCAGTATACGTTGACCGATATCGATTTCACCAAGGTGAGCCGTTATTCTTATTTTCCTTGGATGGACCTGACACTGGCCCATTTTCAGGTCAATGCGATGGAAATGGAGGTCAATCAGGCAACTTTTCAGGTACTGGAGAATTATACCGATTTTGAAGTGATGATCATCCATACATTGCCCACAACAGCCGTCTTTTGCAATTGTCCACAAACAGGATTCTGCCGTCATCAAAAGGCGGCTTTAAGTAAACTATTTACACAGGAGAATTGGCTGGCATTTTTTGATCACAACCGCTATCAGCATCTCCTCAAGAAGGTTGCGGCACAATATGGACTGGAAAAGGAATCGTCTTTAGAAAACTATTTTTCAGCCCAGATAAAAGCAGGGAAGCTTGAGTTTCTATTAAAAGACAAACAGCTAACCTCCATTGATGACTTTGATCTAGTGGAGGAATCTCTTGCCCCAAAGGCCAAGACGACAGCCGAACAGCATCATCATTTTGTGGTGTTAACGCGCAACCGGTATTACAAAAATCTACAAATACTCCTGTGCCAAGCTCCAATGACAAAATCCGGCGTGCCTAAAAACCCGATTTCCGCTAGTGAGAGCCAGTCTCGTATCTGGCAAAGCAGCTCGATTGAGGAAATGCAATTTTACACAGCTGTTTACCAATTTTCTCAAGCTGTGCAACAGGATATCGAAATCAGCTCCAGCCTGAAGGCGGTTGCAAAAAACCCGTTACACCTCGATTTTTATCTGCATGACTATGAGAAATCCGACAATATAACAGCCTCCACCTTATCGCCGGTTCAATTCAACCTAAACAAAGGTGATATTAAGCTCTTTATTACAAAAAAAGGTACATTTTATGCCATTCAGGGAGAAATTCATATTCATACGATAGCCTACAATTTACAGGATTTAGTTGTTCTTTTGGACCATTTCATTCTCATCAAAAATCAGCTTTTTCTGATTGAAAATAAGTTTCACCTCAAGTTGATCCGTTTGTTTGGCAACAAAGGGGAGCAATTGTTGATCCATCAGCGTAAGTTCGAAGAATTCAACAGGTTGTTTTTGGAACAGATAGCACATTCCGTGGAGTTAAATTTTAAAGATATTCCCAAAGCAAGCAAGCCACAGCTGAAGGAAAATCTGTATTATCAGGACATGCAGCCTCTTTTGTTTCTCGAAGAATCGGAAGATTTTGTCAACCTTATTCCTGTCATGCGTTATGGTGAGGTCGAAATTCCTATTTTAAGTAAGCGGAATATATTTGGTACAGACAGCAAGGGTACACAATTTTTGGTCGATCGGAAACGTGAAGCTGAAACAAAAGTTATTTCCCTGTTACTGAAGCAGCATCCCTATTTTCAGGAGCAAATGGATGAGGGAAGCTTTCAGCATTTTTATTTGCATCGCAAATACTTTCTGAATAGCAACTGGTTTCTGGATGCTTTTGAGGAATGGCAGCATCAGGGTATACAGATCATTGGATTTAATACGTTACGTGGAAATAAATTAAGCCGTTTTAAGGGAAAAATACATGTGGAGGTCCTCAGTGGACAAAATTGGTTCAATGCCAATATACAGGTCAAATTTGGCCCCAAAAGTGTCTCCCTAAAAAAACTTGAAAAGGCAGTACGGAACCGCTCGCAATTTATCACCTTGGATGACGGCACCCAGGGCATTTTACCGCAACAGTGGCTCGATAAATTTGAGGCCTATTTTAATGCAGCAGAATCGATAGCTGATGATTTCATTGAAATTCCAAAATACAAATTCAATGAGATCGATCACCTGTTTGATCAGGCTGAGCTAGACCCTATCGTGTTGGCGGAGCTCAGCATGTTGAGAAAGCAGCTCGCTAATTTTTCTTCGCTATCCGAGGTCCAGGTACCACCAACTTTTGTCGGAAACTTACGCCCCTATCAGCAACAAGGACTACAATGGCTGCATTTCTTGGATGGGCTTAATTTTGGTGGCTGTCTTGCCGATGACATGGGACTTGGCAAAACGATCCAAATATTAGCCTTTCTGGCTACTCAAAAAGCAAAGGGACAATCTGCACCAACATTACTTGTACTTCCCACGACCTTAATTTTTAATTGGCGGCATGAAATACAACAATTTCTTCCATCTTTTCAAACGTTGGTTTTAGATGGTCCAAATAGAATAGAAAGAGGGATGCAGTTTGAACAATATGACCTTGTTTTAATTTCTTATCACAACCTGCTGACGGATATTAATACGCTAAAAAAAATAACCTTCAATTATGTCATATTGGACGAATCGCAGCAAATCAAAAACCCGGATTCCCAGCGATACAAAACGGTAAATTTATTAAAATCAAGAAATCGCATTATTTTAACAGGAACTCCTATCGAGAATAATACGATGGATCTTTATGCCCAGCTTTCCTTTATTGTGCCGGGTCTACTAGGAAGCAAAAAATATTTCAAAGATGTCTATACGACTCCTATTGATGCTTTCCATGACCGCAAGAGAAAAAAAATGCTAAAAGAGAAAATAAAGCCTTTCATTCTCCGTAGAACAAAACAGGATGTATTACGTGATCTTCCTGCAAAAAATGAACTGGTCCTTTACTGTGAGATGAAAACTGCCCAACGGCGAATTTATGATCTTTATGAAAAAGAGTTTCGGGATTTTATCTCTGCCAAAGATGGCGATGAAATCAAGAAAAGCCCCATGCATGTCCTAAAAGGTCTAACAAAATTGCGTCAGATATGTAATTCAAGCAAACTGCTCCAAAACGAAGATCTGACTAGCGCTGCGGACTCTGCCAAAATAGAAATGCTTATCGAGCAGATTCAGCATAAAAAAGACCAGCACAAAATGATCGTGTTTTCACAGTTTGTCAGTATGCTCAACCTGATTAAAGAGGCTTTGGATAAACAGGGTATTCGCGCGTTAATGCTCACAGGCCAATCCAAAAATCGAGGTAAATTGGTTAGTGATTTTCAATCCGACAAGGATATCCCCGTTTTTCTGGTTAGCCTAAAAGCCGGTGGTACCGGACTTAATCTTACCGCGGCCGATGTCGTGTACCTGGTAGACCCCTGGTGGAATCCTGCTGTTGAACAACAGGCGATCGACAGGATCTATCGCATGGGGCAACAAAAAACGGTCACCGCAGTCCGATTAATCAGCCCTAACACGGTCGAAGATAAAATTCAAACCTTACAGCAACATAAAAAGGAGATTAGCAACAGTATTCTGGATGACGGCGGAAGTTTAGATGTCTTTTATCTCGACAAAAGCTATTTAATGAATTTGCTACGCTAAACTATTGAAATGAAAAAAGGGGACATCGATCGATGTCCCCTTTTTTGATATAATTCGTTTTCAGCTGCTCTTTACTTTTTGTCAGAAATGTACGTTTTGTTACCATTTCCGTTGATATAATATTTGCCACCTTTTGGACCGAGATAAACTGTATGTCCATTATATTTTTCACTTGTTGCTTTATCAGCTGTAGCTACGGCATCCTTTTTAACAGCAGCGGCTTGTTTTTCAGCTTTAGCGCTTTCTTTTTTCACGGCTTTTTCCTTCGCTTCCATTGGTGCTGCTGGCGCTGTTTTTGTATCAGCCATCTTTTTCGTCTGCGCGGACTTTTCCTTGACTGCAGCTTCCTTCTTCGCTGTAGCTTTCACCGGCGCTGCCTTCGTTTTCGTTTCGGCCTCGTTGGCTTTAGTCTTTACTTCTTTTGCTTTTTGTTCAGACTTTTTGGCTTCTTTTTCCATTTTTTTAGGAGCCGTTTGTGCATAGGATTGTCCCCATCCCACTGCAGCGATCAAAGCTAATGCAGCTGTGATTTTTTTGAAACGATTTATTGCTTTCATAACTCAATTGTTATTTAAATAATTGTAAATAAAAGTACAATACAAATGCCATATTTCGATTTAATTACTTGAAAAAATATTTTTAACAAATTTTTAACTTAGCCAAGGAATTATTCGACAACTTGTTTTCTAAATTTCGAATCAATTATATATTTTACGCCCTTCGCATCTATAAATACAGGCTTTCCATGGTAGTGCTCATTACTGCGTCGATCAATAGCAACACGATACCGGGTGGGGGAGCTAGTGGAGCTGTAGGTTATATTGCCAACCGATTCTCCAGGGCTCACAATTACTTCCGAACCTTCATATACGCGCTCACTCACCCTGCCGGTAAAACGCTGTTTTCCCGTTGACGTTTTTATTTTCTCCTGCTGCTCGGACTCTTTATCGATCGGCGCAACGTCCAAGGTAATCATATCGACCTGTGGGCTTAAAGGGAAGAATGGATCTACCCAGCGATATACAAAATGATAATCGGTTTCTAAGTTATTAAAAGCATGCATTTGCTGTGCCCTTACAACACTTATCCCACCTCCTAAAATCAGCAATGGCAGTAGGCAACGTCTAAAGAAGATTAATTCAACTCTTAACATATCTTTTTTTCCTTTCGTTTAAGTGCTTCCAAATAAAATGCCATCTCTCTATAAAGCACTCATCTTTAACACATTTTTAACTAAAATAAATTAGTTTGATATTTAACTGTTTTATATTTAACTTTGTGCTATGAAAAACGAATTCATGAATCCAGTAAAACCCTTAGTGGATAGTATCATTGCCTTGCGAACGGGCTTAAAACAATACTATATCCAGAAAATAAAGGAACAGCAATTGGATATCACCTATGAAATGTTGCAAGTATTGGCAGCACTGTGGAAAAAGGAGCAAATGAATCAGCAAGATATAGCCACAGCAATACAGAAGAACAAAGCAAGTGTCACTCCGCTTATCGATAATCTTTGTAAACGGGATCTGGTTAGACGCGTCAGCGATCCCAATGACAGACGAAATAATTTAATCGAATTAACGGTAAAGGGAGACGAATATAGGACATTATTAGACCCTGTCCAGCAAGACCTCTACCGGGTGATCCTGCAGGAGATATCAGAAAAAAAAGTATTGGAAATTACAGAAACACTCGAAAAATTGACCGCAATTATTGATAAGCAATAGTATCGGGAGCCTTGATTTTCAGAAAAAAAGAAGATAATTAATTGAATCATGAGTAATTCAACATTAAGTGAGAAAGAAATAAAACGAAGGCGGAAGATATGGATCATCAACATCCTATCTGCAGTCGTCATTGTAGTTACAATTATCTGGGGTATCTTAGTCTTTTTCCACATCAACGAATCTGTTTATACAGATGATGCCCAGGTAGATGCCCATATTACCCCTATAAATTCGCGTATCAGCGGTTATATCAAAACAATTCGATTTGATGAGCATCAAAAAGTTCACAAAGGCGACACACTCGTCATTATTGATGATGCTGAGTACAGAATTTTATTACAAAATGCACAAGCCACCCTTGCCGATGCCAAAGCAAGTAAAACAATATCGCAATCTGGAATTGCCATTGCCGGCAATAGTACTGCGATAGCAAATGCCAATATCGATGAGATGAGAGCCCGGCTAGATAATATGGAATTGAATTATAGGCGCTACGAGAGTCTGGTGAAAGATGAAGCAGTAACGCAATATCAATTCGATCAGGTAAAAGCAGATTATGAGGCCATGTTAGCCAAATATAAGGCACTTTTGGCGCAAGAGCGTGTATCGAAACTTAACACACATGAGTCTGAACAGAAGCTGTCAATCAATGATGCCTCATTACTAAAGGCCGAATCTGCGATTGATCTAGCCAAGTTAAACCTTTCGTATACGGTTATCACTGCGCCATACGATGGTGTATTGGGACGGCGGACGATAGAAGAGGGCCAATTGGTACAAAACGGCACGCCATTGGTCAATATTGTACGTGATGAGCAGAAATGGATTACCGCAAATTATACCGAAAGTCAACTAAAAAATATTGCCCTCGGGGCAAAAGTCAACATCGAAATAGATGCATTGGCCGGGAAGACATTTGAAGGTGAAGTAGCCGCCATATCCGAAGCAACAGGATCTAAGTATTCTGCTGTTCCGGTTGACAATTCTACGGGGAACTTTGTTAAGGTACAACAGCGCATTCCGGTTAGAATTAATTTTACAGCATCCAATACCCCAAAAGATCTCGCCATGCTTCGCGTAGGTATGAATGCTATCATGCGTATTAAATAATCATGAAAGATCGTATATTCAGAGATTGGTTGAGTTCAGGCTGGGAATTGTTCTTTCTGTTTGTACTCAATATTTTATTTTCGTTCAATAATGGAATCCCAACATCCATTAACACGTATGTCATGAATGGATACGCCGGTATCACCGCAGATCTGAGTATGGCTACATATTGTTATTATGCGGGAATGGTATGTGCCATACCACTGGTATTTAGGTTGTTGAAATTATTTTCCAAAAAGACGATATTAATCGTATCTATCTTCATTATCCTCGCTTCCAATACGGTTTTGGAACAGGCCAATAATGGTGTCAACATCTGTATGGCCACATTTTTTATCGGAAGTGCCAAGATTATTGTCACTATGGCTATCATTGGGGAAATGATCCCTTTTCTCATGCCACGTGGAGAACGGTATCAATTATATGCAGTCTACTACCCCATGACAATGATCATTCCTGCCTTGGCAAGTTATGTATCTGTTCTATTTGCAACACGTTTCTATTGGGAAACTGTCTTTTTATTTCAAAATATACTACTTGCAGTAGCGTTGTTAATCTGCATCATCTTTATGAAATCGTCAGATTTTAAAAAAGTACCTCTCTATCAATATGACTGGTTTGGAAGTATTTTACTTTGTATTTCATTATTGAATTTTGCCTATTTCAGCACATATGGTCTGACACAAAATTGGTTTCATTCCAGGTTTATTTTGGTCACCGGAATCGCATCGCTCTGTTTTTTTATACTTTTTATAAATAGAAGTGTACTAATCCGAAAATCACTCTTAAATTTTGAAGCCTTCTCAACACGGATTCTGCCTATCTCCATTGGAACAATTTTTATTTTCGGCATTTTTTATAGCTCGACCTCGCTGTACTCCTCCCTTTTGGGAATTACGCTTGGTACAAACCCCTTGGAAGTCGCCGAAATAAATACCTATGTAATTCCTGGTTATATGATCGGCGCAGTAATCGCTTATATATATTTCAAAATAACAAAGAAATGCAAGTTCATTTTGGCATTCTCCGCAGCGTGTTATGCCCTATCTTGCTTTTTCTTTGCAAGGATTATCGACCAACAAACAAACACGGCTTTGTTCTATCTCCCTTTGACATTAAGAGGAATGGGCGTGATCACTTCCTACATTGGAATAGGCGTATATATGGCCGGTAATATTCCCAGCAAATATTACCTCTCTGGCTTAGTATTTTTGATTCTTACACGTTCATTTTTGGTGCCTGTAGTCTGGTCAAACATCATTACTAATTGGTATTACCACCTACAGATCCTTAATGCCAATAATCTTGCTGGTATAATCGATCGAACAAATAGCTTGGTGCTACAAAGAGGAAATATAATGAAATCGGTCCAAGTCCAAGCCTCGCTACTATCCATACGCGACGCCTACTCCGGGCTATTTATTATCGGGATAATCCTAACGTTATTCATCTTAATCTTCCCTTTTCATTCTTCGCCTATACGAAGAGTTTTCGACTGGAAGAGAAAAAATGCAACGAAAGAAGCTTTGCAAATTCCCATTTCTTAGTTAACTGATATAAATTTCGGTTATATACTTGAATACGATGCGCTCAGAGATTGCGTACTTATCGAAAAGTGTACGGAGATCGTCATAGAGCGTTTTGTTTTCAGCCTGCTCTTTGGGAAAATAGGATGATGAACGTACTCTTCCCAAAAACGACCGAAGGTCCAATATCTGTTGATTTGGTAAGGTTACCTTGGTCATTGAACGTGATCCAAAAAATTGTTTGAGATCATCATCACTGATATTTTTGTGACTGACAGATTGATAACTTGGTATATGACTGAGCAGAAAATCTTCGTACTCCTGTTGAAAAGCGTCGCCGGGATCACGCTGATTCCAGACCAGTACAATACGTCCATTTTCTGTGAGAATGCGAGCGAACTCCCTTTTACATGCTTCCCGGTCAAACCAATGAAACGATTGCCCTGCAAAAATAAGATCTACGCATCCAGACTCAATAGATGTATTTTCGGCTGTCGCATTAAGCGCGATTAAATTCCGATAGGTTTTAAAATGATGCAGTAAAGATTCACGCATTTCCCGATTGGGTTCAACAGCAAAAACGTCATTCCCATTTTCGAGAAAAAGTTGCGTAGATAGCCCTGTACCACTACCGATATCGGCAACCAACCACTTTTTATCAAGCCCTATTTGTTCTTTAAGCACCTGAATAATCTCTTTTGGGTAACAAGGTCTAAATTTCTCGTAATCGACAACCCTGTCTGTGAATCTATCAATACTGTTTTTGTTCATACCAAGAATTGCTGTAACTAGTCGATTATACCTTCATCTTTAAAACTATAATATCCGTTATCGGTAAAGATTAAATGATCGGCAACTCTAATATCCATAATTTTAGAGGCTTCAACAATTTTTTGCGTCAGAATTTTGTCAGCATTGCTTGGATACAAGGTGCCCGAGGGATGGTTATGAACTAATATAATTGCATGTGCTTTAAGGCTAAGTGCAGATCGTAATATAATCCGGACATCGACTGGCGTAAAATCATTACCGCCGCGTCCGATCAGTTGTTTGTCTAATATTTTATACCCCGTATTGAGATACAGGGTCCAAAACTCTTCATGGGGTAGATCCTGTAATATGGGTTTCATAAAGTTATAAACGAAGCGGCTGCTATTTACGAGCTTACGTTCTTCTGCGGGCAGGTCATTTTTGCGGCGGGCGAGCTCCAATGCCGCGAGAATGGCGATGGCTTTTGCTTCGCCTATCCCTTTATACATGCTCAGTTCAGATACCTCCATCATCGAAAGCGTATGCAGGTTGTTATTGACATCGGCCAATATGCGCCGGCATAATTCGACAGCACTTTCATTTTTGGAACCAGATCCGATCAAGATAGCCAGTAATTCGGCATCGGTAAGCGCCCTACGCCCCTGGCTCAACAGCTTCTCTCTCGGACGATCGGCCTCTGCCCACTCCCGGATGACTAGTTTGTACGGATTTGACATCTACAGTTAATTATAATTGGCTAGCGTACATAAATATACAAAAATACTGTTACTTAATATCCTGAGAAATACACAATCTATCAATTAAAAAAAATTGGCAATCGGGATTTACTTCACATTTCACTCTGAAACGTTATCTTTGTATTTCATAAAAATTTTTGAATATGAGTAAAGCGATTATTAAAACAGAAAAAGGCGACATGACTGTGGAGTTCTACACAGCTGATGCTCCAAATACAGTAGCCAATTTTATCAAACTTGCTAAATCAGGATATTATGATGGATTAGCATTTCACCGTGTGATACCTGATTTCGTTATCCAAGGTGGATGTCCAAATTCACGTGAAGGAGCTGCAGGAATCCCTGGAACAGGTGGCCCTGGTTATAAAATTGACTGTGAATTAACAGGCGAAAACCAATACCACGATAGAGGTGTATTGTCTATGGCTCATGCAGGCCGTAATACTGGTGGTTCTCAATTTTTCATCTGTCATAGCCGTAACAACACTGCTCACTTAGATCGTAACCATACTTGTTTTGGAAAAGTTATCGAAAACGTAGACATTGTTGACGATATCAGACAAGGTGACCGTATTTTATCAATTGAAGTTATCGAAGATTAATTCTTGGAGATTTAAATAGTATTAAAATGAATTTAAGAGCATTAGTATCCGTAACTGGTAAACCAGGATTGTTCAAATTGGTTGGACAAAATAAAGGTGGTTTTATTTTAGAAACCCTTGATCAGGCAAAAATCAAAACTGTAGTAAGTTTATCTTCTACAAAAATGGCGACTTTGGAAGATATCACAATCTATGGTGAAGAAGAAGAAATTCGTCTATTGAATATTTTTGAAACAATCAAAGAGAAAGGCATCGCTCTGCCAGATACAAAATCTGATGGCGCAACATTAAGAGATTTCTTCCGTGAAGTAGCTCCTGGCCATGATGAATCACGTGTTTATTCTTCGGATATTAAAAAGGTTATCACATGGTATAACATTATCAAGGAATTTCCTTTATTTGAAGAAGAAGCACCGGCTCCTTTAATGTAAACTTTGACATATATCCCAAATAAAAAAGGAGTTGATCATGTGATCAACTCCTTTTTTATGGTGTTTTCTAATGAAACACCACATCAAGTACTTTTTTTTCGATGTTGTTTTGATCCTTGGCCCCGTCAAGCTTAGCATGTGCTTTTGCTACCTCAAATTCTTTGGGTTCAAATTGCTTTTCGACGACAGCTGTGGTTGTAAAACGCAATAGGGAATTTTCATCCGCATTGAGATAGGCATCAATTTCAAGAATTCCTTCGTTTTCATCAAACACATAAGGATGCAGCAGATTGATTCCTTTCGGAATCCGTGGGCTCTTCCAAACGACAAATTTAGGGAGTGTCTTATCCATTGCATCAATTTTATTGTAAATGGCCTGCTGACAGGTAATTCCGGCAATTACTTTTGTTTTTCCGGTCTTATCGATCATATACTCTTTGGGATTTATTCGTATCTGCACCTTCGCCAATCCATTAAGTTTCCCTTCTGGATAGTTCAGTCCTACATTGATAGCAGCGTTGTCGCTATTTGCCAAAAAAAACTCGCCTGAACCTTTGCTATAATTCACATAATTTTCCAAGCGGTACGTCAGGCCCTCAGCATCAGATTTCGCTTGTTGTTGATCGAATTTAATTTCCATCTTACGTAAAGGAGCAAGCATCAGCTCCATACGCTGCAGAGGATTTTCAAGATCAAAGCTATCTTTCTTCATTTGTTCCGCCTGGGGTAGTGTGGATATTGCTTTCCACAATGCAGCAGGTGAACTATCTTTGGTAAGATTCATCAACCTGATTAGTTCAGCAAAAGGCATATTGGGAAAAGTAACTTTTTGTACGATTACCGCAGCATTGATCCGTTTAGAAGAGCGGATATCCGTTGTTGTATTTGATTCTTCATGTAGCTTAACCTCTTTAGGTGTAGAGGATTGACAATTGTGAAAAAGAAGTACTATGCCTAATAATGGGAAAACTAAGGCGTACTTTTTTAGATATTTTTTCATATCTATAGCTGTTTAAATGTAGTTTAGACAAATTTACCTTATTTGATGCAGATATCACAAAAAAAGCCCCAGAATTTGTATCCGGGGCTCCTTTTATCTTGCGCTAGCACATAGGCTAGTCGCTTTAATTAATGACCTTTTGGTTCGGCATCGATACGTCTAATATCTGCTCCTAATTTACGCAAGCGTTCTTCGATATCTTGATAGCCACGTTCAATCTGTTCGATATTGTGTATCACAGATTTTCCTTTGGCAGATAGCGCTGCAATCAATAGAGACACCCCGGCACGAATATCTGGCGAAGTCATCTCAATACCTCTCAGGTGGTGTGATTTATTCAGTCCAATAACGGTTGCACGGTGTGGGTCGCACAAGATAATCTGAGCTCCCATATCAATCAATTTGTCCACGAAGAACAAACGGCTCTCGAACATTTTTTGATGAATCAATACATTTCCTTTTGCCTGAGTCGCCACAACAAGCACTATACTTAATAAATCGGGCGTAAAACCTGGCCAAGGTGCATCTGAAATCGTCAGAATAGATCCATCAATAAATGTATCGATTTCATACGATTCTTGTGCCGGAATAAAAATATCATCACCACGTAATTCAAACTTGATGCCTAAGCGTGAAAATACAGATGGAATAACGCCAAGTTCTTCGAAACAGACGTCTTTAATGGTGATTTCTGAACCTGTCATTGCGGCAAGTCCGATGAAAGAACCTATTTCAATCATATCAGGCAACATGCGGTGTGAAGTTCCTCCCAGACGCTCTACTCCTTCGATGGTCAACAAATTAGATCCAATACCGGATATTTTAGCACCCATGCGATTCAACATCTTACATAGTTGTTGTAAATACGGCTCACAAGCAGCGTTGTATATCGTTGTTGTCCCTTTTGCCAATACAGCAGCCATCACGATATTCGCAGTACCCGTTACAGAAGCTTCGTCCAAAAGGATATAACTTCCTTTTAACTCCGTTGCATCAACGTTAAAAAAATGGGTAGTCGCATCGTACACAAACTTAGCACCCAATTTTTCAAAGCCCAAAAAGTGTGTATCCAATCGTCTACGTCCGATTTTATCCCCCCCCGGTTTCGGAATAGCGGCTTTTCCGAATCGAGCCAACAAAGGGCCGACAATCATGATAGAGCCACGCAATCCACCGCCTTTTTCTTTAAATTCGGGTGATTGGAAATAGTCTATATTTATATCTTTAGCTTCAAAAACGTATGTGTCCTTATCTATGCGATTAATTTTAACACCTAAAGCAGCCAATAAATCGATCAACTTATTGACATCCTTAATATCTGGGATATTACTGATGGTCATAGGTTCTTCTGTCAGTAAAACTGCAGAAAGGATCTGTAAGGCCTCATTTTTTGCTCCTTGAGGAATAATCTCTCCCTTTAACGGTTTTCCACCGATTATTTCAAATGCGTTCATTTATATATAAGTGATATCTTCTTAGTATCATATCCCTGTTTTTGTATTTGCATTGGGATATTTAGCCTTCCCCCTAACATACAAAGATGGAAGGCCAAAGAACCATGCTACCCATTAAAGCAGTGCGGTTCTTAAAAAAAAGAAGGCAATTGTAAAGAAATCTGTTAATCACTTCGCAATTGCCTGCTTCTTTAAACAAAATCTTTAAGAACTAGCCTCGTTTATTATTATAATTACCCTGAGGCTTTCTGTTTCTATTATTGTTGTTGTCCCTTCCGTAACTATTATTGTTATTGTTGTCCCTTCCGTAACTATTATTGTTATTGTTGTCCCTTCCGTAGCTGTTATTGTTACTTCCGTAGTTATTGCGCTTCGTATTATTGTTATTGTTACTTGTCATACGAGGCTTGCCTCCACCTTTCGACTGGTGACCCGAATTATTATTGTTATTGTTATTATTTCCGCCTGAATTACTATTAGCCGGACCTTTAACACGATTTCCCGGAGGCGGGGTTTTAAAGTCAAGTTTGGTCAATACGGTACCTTCTGGCAAGGTCAATTGATAACCTGATAACTCTTTTAGATCTTGGATGATCAACTCGTCCGAAACAGAATCCTTATTCCAGGTCAGGTAAGCCATTTTCATAAAATTGGCGATACCGATAACCATCTGCTCTCTTTTGGCTTCGTCATTAGCCAATAAAGCCCTTTCAATCATTTTCTCTACGGTAAAACCATAGTGCTTGAATCTAATGGAATGCTGCGGATAGCCCAAATGCTCAACTTCGTGTTTCACACTTTTCGCTGTAGCAATTGGATAAGGCGAGTCAATATCCAATTTAAAATCAGAAATAATCTGTAGGTGATCCCACAGTTTATGTTTAAAATCAGACACGTCTCTCAAATGTGGGTTCAATACCCCCATCATATCGATTACAATCTGCGCATGTTTATTTCTTTCTTCCTTTGTGGGTAAAGTACAGATGTAATCTACCATATTTTGCACATTGCGACCATATTCTGCAAGGATCAATTTTGGTCTAGTGCTGTTGTAGTCAAAGTCCATATAGCTAATATAAGTACCTAATTAAACGATCAAGATGCCGTTTTGGTATTTTATTATTGAATTATTCTAAGTTTTGCAAATTTAAGCAACAATTGTTTCTGTCCCAACTCTTTAAAGAAAATAGTTGCTTTTATATCTCCTTTGTTTCCTTCGAGATTAACAACTTTCCCAAATCCAAAGCGTTCATGCTCAACTTCCATGCCGACTTGAAGATTTGATGTATCTGAAGGAGCAAAACCCGCAGTAGGTTTGTGGGCTTTCGGCAGTATTGATGTCGTTTTAACCATAGGCTTAGGCTTAGGTTTAGAAAACGTATCATCACTGTCCTTTTGTTGCCATGCAATTCGTTCGCCTTGAAAACTTCCGGCTGAGGCAGAAGTTTGTCGTGGTTTAAAATCCAATGCAAGACATGCCGGATTCAATTCATCCAAGAAGCGACTGGGTTCGCAGTTATTCAGCGTTCCCCAACGATATCGCGAAGTAGCATACGAAAGTAGTAATTTTTTTTCAGCTCTCGTAACAGCGACATAAAAAAGTCTTCGTTCCTCTTCCAATTCCGACCTGGAATTCAACGACAACTGGGAAGGAAATAGGTTTTCTTCTAAGCCTACAATGAAAACGATCGGAAATTCCAATCCTTTAGAAGAGTGAATGGTCATCAATGATACAGTATCAGCATTTGGATCTTTATCATTATCGTCGTTTGTCAACAGGGCGATATCCTGCATATAGACATCAAGTCCACGCTCTTCGATATCTTCCCGTTCCGAAAATTCCTTGATCCCATTGAGGAGTTCCTGGATATTTTCGTAACGTGCCAATCCCTCCACAGATTTGTCTTCATACAATTCTTTCAGAATACCACAGTGCTGCGCGATATGCATTGCTGTATCAAATGCGTTATTGTTTTTGGCAAGAGCCTGAAAACTCTGTATCATCTGTGCAAAACCACCGACAGAAGTTGCACTACGTCCGTCTAGAAACTGGGCTGCATTTGCAACAACATCCCATATACGGTATTGATTCTGATCTGCAGCGATCATTATCTTCTCTATCGTCGTATCCCCTATCCCTCTACGTGGATAATTGATAACACGCTTTAGTGCTTCCTCATCATTTGGGTTGAAGGTGAGTCTGAAATACGCGATCAGATCTTTAATTTCTTTGCGTTGATAGAAAGAAGTACCACCGTATATTTTATAGGGGATATTAATTTTGCGTAAGGCCTCCTCCATTGCCCTGGATTGGGCGTTGGTACGATACAGAATAGCAAAATCTTTATAATTAAGCCCTTTTAACGATTTCTCTTCAATGATCTGGTCGGCAACGATCTTACCTTCTTCATTGTCAGAGAAAGCACGTGAAACCTTGATCTTTTCGCCCTCTTCATTATCCGAGAAAACATTTTTTTCCAATTGATTCTGATTATTCGCAATCACCGAATTGGCTGCATTCACGATCATTTTAGTCGATCGATAATTCTGCTCCAGTTTAAAGATCTTCACATCAGGATAATCCTTTTGGAAATTCAGGATGTTCTGAATATTTGCACCACGAAATGCATAGATCGATTGTGCATCATCCCCTACCACGCAGATATTTTCGTTGACTCCTGCCAGGCGTTTGACAATAAGGTATTGAGAGAAGTTGGTATCCTGGTACTCATCGACCATCAGATAACGAAATTGATGCTGGTATTTATGCAGTACCTCTGGATGCTTATTTAACAAGACATTTGTTTTAAACAAGAGGTCATCAAAATCCATTGCCCCAGCACGGTAACAGCGTTGTGCATAGGTCATATAAATCTGTCCCAATTGACCACGACCATTGGAAATATCTTCGGCCAATATGGCTTCATTCTTATTATATTCCTGCGGTGAAATCAGGTTGTTTTTTGCCTGTGAGATACGTCCGTACACATGATTGACATTATACAGCTTATCATCGAGATTCATTTCCTTTAAAATTGCTCGCAGCAAACTTTTGGTATCGTCCGTATCGTAGATGGTAAAGTTCCTGGGATAACCGATCAATTCTGCTTCGACACGGAGTATTTTTGCAAATACCGAGTGGAATGTGCCCATCCAAATATTTTTCGCTTCGCTCCCAACAACAGAAACGATACGTGCGCGCATCTCTTTGGCGGCCTTGTTGGTAAATGTTAATACCAAGATATTGAATGGATCAACACCTTTTCGAATCAAGTGTGCTACACGATAGGTAATTACCCGTGTTTTTCCTGAACCAGCTCCCGCAACAATCATCACAGGACCTTCTGTTTGCTCTACGGCTCCTCGTTGTGAAGGGTTTAAACCCGCTAAATAATCCAAATTAACTCCTTAAATTTTAAAACCTGAGAATAGGGTATAAAAGTACAAATTTCCTATTGATCACTGGGGCTATCTTGCTAATATTTTTACACAAAAAAAACCGATAATCAAGATTATCGGTTTTTATATCATCCAAGCAACATCTAGCCTCTGCTGTTATAATTTGGTGATTCCTTTGTAATGGAAATATTATGTGGATGGGACTCTCTCAACCCTGCTCCTGTAATACGGACAAACTGTGCTTCCTGTAATTTTTCAATTGTTGCAGCACCACAGTATCCCATAGAAGCGCGTAATCCGCCAATATATTGATAAACGACCTCAGCCAATGTACCTTTGTAAGGAACACGACCAACAATACCTTCAGGAACCAATTTTTTGATATCATCTTCTACGTCTTGGAAATAACGATCTTTAGATCCTTTTTCCATGGCTTCGATTGAGCCCATACCGCGGTAAGATTTAAACTTACGTCCTTCATAGATAATTGTTTCGCCTGGAGCTTCTTCCACACCAGCGAATAAAGATCCAGCCATAATTGTGCTTGCTCCGGCTGCAATTGCTTTTGCAATATCACCTGTTTGTTTGATACCACCATCTGCAATCAATGGCACGCCAGTTCCTTTAAGTGCTTTGGCAACTTCATATACAGCATAAAGCTGAGGAACACCGACACCAGCAATAATTCGGGTTGTACAAATTGAGCCAGGTCCGATACCTACTTTTACGGCATCTGCACCTGCTTCAGCCAAAGCTGTTGCTGCTGCACCTGTCGCAATATTTCCAACGATTACCTGTAGCTCAGGGAACTGCGATTTCACCAATTTCAACTTATCGATTACACCTTTAGAATGCCCGTGTGCCGTATCGATTGTGACCACATCCACACCTGCTTTCACCAAAGCCTCAACGCGGTCAAGGGTATCTGGAGTAACGCCTACTGCCGCACCAACCAATAAACGGCCATGACTATCTTTGGCAGCATTGGGGTAATGCTTATATTTTTGGATATCTTTAAAGGTAATCAAGCCTTTCAAAATACCTTCTTCATTGACTACTGGAAGTTTTTCGATTTTTTCGTTCTGAAGAATTTCTTCCGCTTTCACCAAATCCGTTCCTTCGGGAGCAACGACAAGATTTTCCTTAGTCATCAACTCGTTGATTGGACGGCTCATATCTTTTTGGAAACGAAGATCACGATTCGTTACAATACCGACCAATTGACCTTGTTCGTTCACAACAGGAATCCCACCGATTTTGTGTTCCTTCATAATATTGAAGGCATCACCCACAGTTGCTGTTGCCAATAACGTTACTGGATCCTGAATCATACCGCTCTCCGAACGTTTTACTTTGCGTACTTCAGCAGCTTGTTCTGCAATCGTCATGTTCTTATGTAACATACCAATACCGCCAGCTTGTGCAATCGCAATCGCCAAATCAGCACCGGTTACCGTATCCATTGCTGCAGAAACCAATGGAATATTTAATTTGATTTTTTTTGTTAGCGAAGTGCTCGTATCAACGTCACGGGGTAAAATTTCAGAATAAGCTGGAATTAATAAGACGTCGTCGTAAGTGAGACCTTCTGCTACGAATTTTTGTGGATCTAATTGCATGGCAAATATGTATTGGGTTTTCTATTTGCCAGGCAAATTTAAGAAAAATAAGCAATAATAAAAAATAAAAGATACAAATTACAATCGGAAGACAAATTAGAACCGTTATGAATTAAGCATTCACTTAGGGTACGTCCCAGCCTTTATCATTTTTTGGCAGGCTATTTGCTTTTGGTAACACGAAAAGTTATTTTAATTAATGAAAATATAAAGATAAGATAATTATGAAAAAGACATTACTCTCATTAGCTGCCGTCGCAGCATTAGCATTTGGCGCACAGGAAGCGAAAGCTCAGTCTCCATTTAGATCAGCGATAGGTGTTGTATTCGATGGTACAACAACTGACTTATGGGGTGTTCAATATAAGCAATCTTTTGGTGGCGCCAACATGGGGCAAGCACAAGTGATGTTTGACGACCATGTTGTTGCTGTAGGTGCTGATTACCAATATGCAAGACCTTTCCAGGGCGTTAATGGTTTGGGATGGTATGCAGGTGTTGGTGCACAATTGACTTTTATTGACGTAGGTGATAACATTACAAACGTGGCCTTGCGCCCTCAATTAGGTTTGGAATTTAAAATTCCAGTTGCTCCGATTGCGTTCCACGCAGACTGGAAACCCGACTGGAGATTGAACCACAACAGTGATTTTGATGCATCAACATTCTCGTTTGGTATCAAATATACATTGAAGTAATATAAAACAACTAAACAGTATAAAAGGTCCTTCTCTATTTTGAGCAGGACCTTTTTTTATAAATAAAATCAATAAATATTTCTTTTTTTCTTCAATTCTCCTATTTTTATGCCATTGACCTGATTGGCGTAAATAAAACTTTTCATTCTACAAAAATTTTATACCTTTGCCATTCTTGGTAAAATGTGATTAAACGAGAACTAATTATCAATTACATAAACAGTATTTAACATTAAAATTAATACAATTATAACAGACGATGCAAGGTAAAGGGCTGATTAAACTTTTAGTGATAGTGGTGTCATTAGCGTGTCTATACTCCCTATCATTTACTTGGGTGACCCGCAATGTGGAACGAGATGCTGAGAATTTTGCCAAAGGAGATTTGGCGAAAGAGAAAAGCTATCTCGACTCAATGGCCGGTGAAGTAGTGTACAATTTAGGTTTTGCAAAATACACCTATCGGGAAGCCAAAGCAAATGAACTCGCTTTGGGATTGGATTTGAAAGGTGGTATGAACGTGACAATGGAAATCTCATTGGACGAATTGATCCGCAATTTGGCGAACAATCCAAAAGATGAGAAATTCAACAAAGCGTTGGAGCAAGCAGTGGTAAAAAGCAAAACGAGTGCAAAAACAGTCGTTGCTTTATTTATGGAAGAGTACAAATCCATCGGTGCTACAACTCCACTTTCGACATTCTTTTCAACAAAAGATAATGCTGCTCTAATTAAACCTGGTGATTCAGACTCCAAAGTTGAATCATTCCTTCAAAAAGAAGCAGACAATGCTATCCAAAATTCATACAAAGTACTTCGTACACGTATCGACAAATTTGGCGTTGCATCTCCAAACATTCAAATTCAACAAGGTACAAACCGTATTTTGATCGAATTACCTGGTGTGAAAGATGAAAGCCGTGTTCGTAACCTATTACAAGGTTCGGCTAAATTGGAATTCTACGAAACATATACAAACCAGGAAGTTTATCCAATACTGGAAAATATCGATAAAACTTTAGCATCAACGTTAAAAGCTGCTCCAGCTGCTACGACAAATGCTGCTGCAGATACGAGCAAAAAATCAGATGATTTATTGTCTAATCTAACCGGTGGTAAAAAAGATGCTAAGAAAGACAGTGCTGCTGTAAATCTAGGTCAGAAAAACCCATTATTTGAAGTATTACGTCCAGCTGTTTATATGGGCGAGAACCAACAAATGGCACTTATGCCAGGTTCAATGGTCGGTATTGCTTCATTAAAAGATACGGCAAAAGTAAATGCTTACTTGCAACGTCCTGAGGTGAAATCAATCCTTCCAGGAAACTTAAAGCTTTTATGGGCTGTTAAACCTGAACAAAAAACACCTGAGCAATTATCATTATATGCAATTAAGGGGTCTGGACAGGACAATGGTGCTGTATTGACAGGTGATGTGGTCACTGACGCAACAGCAAACTTTGATGAGAAAAATCAACCTGTGGTTGGTATGCAAATGAACAGTGAAGGCGCTCATCAATGGAAGAAAATTACAGCAAAAGCAGCTCAAAACAGAGATGCAATTGCTATCGTGCTTGATAATGTAGTTTATTCTGCTCCTTCTGTAAACGGTGAAATTCCAAATGGTAGCTCATCAATCTCTGGATCTTTTACGGTAGAAGATACCAAAGATTTAGCAAACGTATTGAAGGCAGGTCGTCTTCCGACAACTGCTAAAATCGTTGAAGAAGCCGTTGTTGGTCCTACTTTAGGTCAAGCTGCCATTGACGCCGGTGTAAATTCTGCTGTTATCGGTATTATCGTTGTAATGATCTTTATGATCGCTTACTACAATACTGCGGGTATCGTAGCGAACATCGCGGTATTGTTAAACGTATTTATCATTATGGGGGTATTGGCATCCTTAAATGCTGTACTGACCCTACCTGGTATTGCCGGTATCGTATTGACAATGGGTACTGCTGTCGATGCAAACGTTTTGATTTATGAACGTATCCGTGAAGAACTAGGCTTAGGAAAATCGATCCGTCAGGCTGTTGCCGATGGTTACAAACATGCTTTACCGTCCATCCTGGATTCGCAGATCACAACCTTCTTAATTGGTATTATCCTATTTTTATTTGGTAGTGGTCCGATCTTAGGTTTCGCAACAACGTTAATGGTGGGTATTATTACTTCATTGTTTACTGCGATCTTAGTTACACGTGTCATCTTTGAATGGATGTTGGCGAAAGATTTCAAAATCAAAGTCTCTTTCCCTTGGTCTGCAAACACTCTGCATAACGCAAACTTCAAATTCGTGCAGAAACGTAAAATCTTTTACGCGATTTCAATCGTTGCTGTGTTAATTTCTGCTGCATCAATTTTCACAAAAGGATTCAGTTTAGGTGTGGATTTCCAAGGTGGACGTACTTATACTGTTCGCTATGATAAACCTGTGGACTTAGAAGCTGTGCGTACAAACTTGGATGATATCTTCAAGAAAACAACAGAGGTAAAAGTATTCGGTGCAGCCAATCAATTGCGTATTACAACAACTTACCATATTGAAGAAACTTCGGATACTGCCGATAAAGAAGTATTGGACAAATTAAACCAAGGTTTATCGAAAGTAGATGCATCCAATAAACATGAGATTCTTTCGTCTCAAAAAGTTGGACCAAGTATCGCTACTGACATCAAATCCAGAGCAACCAGCTCAGCAATTTTCTCTATCATCATTGTTGCAGCTTACATCTTGATCCGTTTCCATAAATGGGAATATTCAGTTGGAGCAGCTATTGCAACAATTCACGATGCGATTATTTTATTGGGATTATTCTCTATCTTGGATGGTATCGTACCATTCTCACTTGATATTGACCAACACTTTGTAGCAGCGATATTAACTGTAATTGCTTACTCGGTGAATGATACAGTGGTTGTATTTGACCGTTTACGTGAATTCGTATCGAAACCAAATGCACATAATGAAGATCTTGGTGATGTCGTAAACCATGCGATCAACTCGACATTAAGTAGAACAATTATCACATCATTGACAATCGTATTTGTTCTTGCTGTATTGTTTATCTTTGGTGGTGAAGTTATCCGTGGATTCTCATTCGCGATCTTAATCGGTGTTATCGTAGGTACATATTCATCTATTATCTTAGCTGCACCTTCAGTATATGACTTACGTAAAGGAAAGCATTTGGCAGAAGGTAATACTGCTAAAAAAGCTGAAGTCGTAAGACCATAATAGCTGATATTGATAAAATAAAAAAGGGCGTTCGAATGAACGCCCTTTTTTATTGCATTCAAATTACTTGTCACACTAAATATTTTAAATATATTTGTTGTACTAAATATTTGTATGCTAAACGAAAAATTTGACCGCTACTCTTTCATCTTGGACCAAACAGCCAAGAAAGTAAAACAGTTCGCCCAATCTTCTTTTGCCGAGAAAGGATTTGATATTACTGTAGACCAATGGACCATTTTAAAGGCTTTGTACGAAACAGATCAACTCTCACAAAAAGAACTGGCCAAGCGCTGCGGAAAAGACCAGCCCACACTGACACGGATCGTAGATATCCTCCTTAAGAAAAACCTGGCTGAGCGGATCACTGACGAAACAGACCGTCGGAGTCTCTACCTCCATTTGACAGAAGAAGGAAAATTGAAAGTAGCATCGCTTACGCCAATTGTTACGGAGATTCGCATGAAGGCCTGGGAAAATCTAGCAGACGAAGATTTCGAAGCTTTCACAAGGATTTTGAATACAATATATAACAATTTAAATATAGAATAGCTATGATAAATACGGATATCTGTATCATCGGAGCAGGACCTGTTGGCCTATTCGCAGTTTTTGAAGCTGGGCTTTTAAAAATGCGCTGCCATTTGATTGATGTGCTCCCCCAAGTGGGCGGTCAACTTTCAGAGATCTACCCCCATAAGCCTATCTACGACATTCCTGGTTATCCGAGTATCACTGCGCAGGAGTTGATCGATAAACAGCTTGAACAGATTAAACCCTTTGACCCCACATTCACCTTAGGCGAGCGTGTGGAACATATAACAAAACAGGACGACGGTTCTTTTATTGTAGAAACCAATGATCATACGATGGTTCATACACAGGTCATTGTCATCGCTGGGGGCCTAGGTTGCTTTGAACCGCGCAAGCCCGAAATTCCAAATCTTCACCTCTTTGAAGGGAAAGGCGTAGATTATATGGTAAAAGACCCAGCCAAGTACCGGGATAAAAAAATCGTCATTGCCGGTGGTGGTGATTCCGCGCTCGATTGGACTTTCCATCTCGCAGATATTGCGCAACAGGTCACTTTAATCCATCGAAGTGACTCCTTCAGGGGCGCTCCGGACTCAGCTGAAAAGGTTTTCAAATTGGCCCAACAGGGTAAGATCAACTTATTATTGTCCCATAATCTGACCAATATTCATGGCAATGACTACTTGTCCCATGTTGAAACAACAAATAAAGAAAAAGAAGTCATCGCAACAGATGCAGACTATTTCATTCCTTTATATGGTCTTACGCCGAAGCTTGGTCCAATCGCAGATTGGGGATTAAATATCGATAAAAATGCGATAGAGGTCAATACGTTTGATTACTCAACCAATATCGAGCGGATCTATGCTATTGGAGACATCAACACCTATCCAGGCAAACTGAAACTCATTCTTTGCGGGTACCATGAGGCTGCACTGATGTGTCAAAGTGCTTTTAAATTTGTCTACCCAGATCAAAAATTGACATTCAAATACACCACTGTAAACGGTATAAATACATTCTAGCCATGGACGATAATTTAATTCAAGTCACTGTTATTGATCGTGATGGGACCGAAAATACAATGGAGGTTCCCACCGATATCAATCTCTCACTCATGGAGATTTTAAAGGCATCCGAATATGAAATTCTGGCCACTTGTGGTGGTATGGCGCTGTGCGCTACCTGCCATGTCGAAGTTGTCGAAGGCCTGGATACGCTTCCTTCAGCGAGTGATCAGGAGCTCGATATGCTGGATACGCTTCCGGATGCCGATGATCAAAGCCGCCTTGCCTGTCAGCTTTATCTGCAGAATAGCAACAACGGTATGAAAATCAAGATAAAAGGCGCGCTACAATAGTGTTATCATTGTGTATAAAATACACAATGATAACACTATTAATCGATTTTTTTTTGAGATAGCAATATTCACCATAAAGAACTAAAAATCAAATAAGTACAAAACATATTATTGAAAGAATTAGCTACTTTACAATAAAATTCACAACATATCAGCACAATAAATAAATATTTCTTAGCTTTTTGAGTCAAAATTTAAGATATTTGCAGCTTAATTCGATTGTACCGAATTTTTACAACAAACTATTAAAAATATGCCAAGCAATAGTTCAAATAGAAAATTCCCAAGAGTAATCATTATTGGTGCTGGATTTGGAGGAATTGAAGTTGCTAAAAAGCTTAAAAATAAGGAAGTTGAAGTTCTGTTGCTGGACAGAAATAACTTTCATACTTTTCAACCATTGATGTACCAAGTTGCTACGGGTACTCTTTCAGCGGACTCCATCTCTTTCCCTGTCCGCAAAATGTTCAAAGGCCAAGACAACTTTCATTTTAGACTTGCTGACGTAAAAAGCGTAGACAACGAGGCTAAGATTGTAAGAACAGATGTTGGTGATTTTGACTATGATTATTTAATTGTTGCTACAGGTGCTACAACGAACTTCTTCGGCAATCAACAAATCACAAAATATGCTTTGCCGATGAAAAACATACAAGAAGCATTAAATATTCGAAGCTATGTTTTACAGAACCTCGAACAAGCGGTACGGATAGAAAACCCTACTGATCGTAAGGCTAATTTGAATTTTGTAATTGTTGGGGGTGGTCCAACAGGTGTAGAACTTTCGGGGGCAATTGCAGAAATCAAAAACAATGTTCTTGAGAAAGATTATCCAGAATTGAAAAAATCTGAGATGTCGGTGTACCTGGTTGAAGGACTTCCAAAAGTATTGGCTAACTTATCTGAAAAATCTTCTAAAGATTCAGAAAAGTACCTCAAAGATTTGGGTGTAGAAATACTATTAAATGTTCAGGTAACAGGATATGATGGCAATTCAATTACTTTCGCCGATGGCAGAAGCATTGAAACAAAAACGGTTATCTGGGGAGCAGGTGTAGCTGGGCAATATCCGAATGGTTTCAAAAAGGAGATTATCCAACGCGGTAACCGTATACAGACAGACGATCAATGCCGTGTTATCGATATGCCAGGTGTCTATGCCATTGGTGATGTTTCGGCATTTATTACAGATGATCTTCCTCGTGGCTTACCAGGTGTTGCACCGGTAGCACAACAACAGGGAGCATATGTTGCAAAACACATTCTTCAAACAATGTCCAATCAACCAACCGAGAAATTCAACTATTTTGACAAAGGATCCATGGCTACTATAGGTCGTAATAAAGCTGTCGTTGACATGGGAAAAATCCATTTCAATGGATTCTTTGGCTGGATGACGTGGATGTTTGTCCATTTGATGTCCATCTATGGATTCAGAAATAAATTGATCACATTCGTAAACTGGTCGGTCAAATTTTTCACCAAAAACAGTGGTGTCCGTTTGATCTTCCACAAATATGATGAGCCGAGTCCAGAAGAACAGCAGGCAGAAACAGCGCAATAACTTTCTATTGGAGTCTATATAAACTATTTCAATACATCGACAGCGCCATTATCCCAAACGATAATGGCGCTGTTTTTTTACCCCTATCTTACCTGTTTAATCCACTCGCCAAAAAGATGTATTAGCGGAGTGTGGGAACACTTCGAAACAACAGCCCTCTCCAGATAGTTGTCAAAACCACCTTTTCAAGATTGGATTCTTTCTTCTCGCAGTCAATGATTTCAAAAACACCTGCTTAATTCTTCTTTAACACGGCGTCCAATTAAAAATAACTTCACCATGGACGTAAGAATTACAGATTATATTCGTTAAATTTAAAGACAGTTTTTTCCAGATAGAATTTACTTTCAGAATGTAGTTTTTTTTGATGTATAACCTCAAAAAGATTAATTTTTTTTGTGTAGGTTTGCATATTATTTTAAAATAGCTTAAGGATTAGCAGATGGGCTTATTTAATTGGTTTACGCAAGAAGTTGCGATTGACTTGGGTACTGCAAATACCCTAATAATTCATAATGACAAAGTAGTAGTGGATGAACCTTCTATTGTTGCATTTGACCGCACCACAAACAAAGTGATCGCCATTGGTCGCCAGGCCATGCAAATGGAGGGTAAAACACACGACAATATAAAGACAGTACGTCCTTTACGTGATGGAGTAATCGCTGATTTTACGGCAGCTGAACACCTGATCAGAGGTATGGTAAAATTGGTAAACAATGGTAAGAGTTGGTTTTTTCCTTCCCTACGTATGGTTGTTTGTATTCCTTCCGGTATTACGGAAGTAGAGAAAAGAGCTGTGCGCGATTCAGCAGAAATTGCGGGTGCCAAAGAAGTCTATTTAATTCATGAACCCATGGCTGCTGCTGTAGGAATCGGAATTGATGTGGAAGAACCAATGGGTAATATGATTATCGATATCGGTGGTGGTACCACTGAAATTGCTGTCATCGCTTTATCGGGTATTGTATGTGACCAGTCCATTCGTGTTGCTGGTGATAACTTCGACTCTGACATCGTTCAATACATCAGAAGACAACATAACATCATGATCGGTGAACGTACGGCTGAAAAAATCAAAATTGAAGTCGGTGCTGCTCTACCTGAGTTACAGGAACCACCGGCAGATTTCGCTGTTCAAGGCCGTGATTTGATGACAGGTGTTCCTAAGCAAATCACTGTTTCTTATACCGAAATAGCGCATTGTCTAGATAAGTCCATATCAAAAATTGAAGAGGCGATCTTAAAAGCACTTGAAATCACTCCTCCAGAATTATCAGCAGATATTTATCAAACAGGTATCTATCTTACCGGTGGTGGTGCATTATTGCGTGGTTTGGACCGTCGTATACAAGCGAAAACTAAACTTCCAGTACATATTGCCGAAGATCCGTTACGTGCTGTCGTAAGAGGAACTGGTATTGCACTTAAAAATATTGGACGATTTAAATTTTTGATGCAATCATAACGTTCGATAATTAATAACAATATTTTATTAAAGAGCGATATAATATGCAAAACTATTATATCGCTTGCTTATTAAATACCCACATTAAAAAATGAGAAACCTTTGGTTATTCCTGAGACGATATAATGCATTCTTCTGGTTTATCCTATTTTTTGGATTCTCGTTATTTTTGGTGATCACCAACAATTCTTTCCAACGTAACTCTGTTTTAAATTCTTCAAATAGTATCATCGGAGGCCTGTATGCAAAGGTCAATTCTTGGAAAAGCTATCTGCACCTCGGGGAGACTAACGATGCACTTGCAAAGGAAAATGCACAATTAAGAAAGGACTTACAAGCCTATCGATCAACTGACAGCATCAAGATCGCTCCTGTCCCAGCAATCGATAGCAGTGAGTTTGGGCGTTACGAATTTATTATTGCGAATGTCATCAACAATAGCATTCACCAAAAGGCAAATACGATTACACTCGATAAAGGCAGTAAAGACGGTATAGAGCGAGGTATGGGTGTTATCGCTCCCAACGGGGTAGTTGGTATTGTTTTGAATGTTTCCCAAAACTTCTCGACAGTTCAATCCCTATTGCATCCAGATACGCGTATATCCGTTACACTGGGTCATACCGAGGTCTTCGGCTCGTTGGTATGGGGCAATAGCATGGATTACCGAGCGGCAATGGTCAAGGAAATTCCAAACCATATCAAAGTCAACAAAGGAGACAAAGTGTATACCTCAGGATATTCAGGACATTTTCCAAAAGGAATTTTTGTCGGGACGGTCATTCAGACGGGTATTTCTTCAGGAGATGCTTTTTTGGATCTTAGACTATTATTGAGCACCAATTTCTCCAACTTGCAACATGTCTACGTTGTAAAAGACCTGTTAAATAAAGAATTAAAGACACTAGAAGAATCGACAAAGGACAATGGCTAGGATTTTAATATTTAATATTATTCGATTTATCGTTTTGATAGGCATGCAAGTTTTCCTATTTCAAAATATCGGTTATTACAATCTGGTCGCTGCATTTCCCTATATCTTATTTATTTTTTTACTTCCGACAGGAACACCTAATTTCCTGGTGTATTTGATCGCATTTCTCACAGGACTTACCGTAGATTCATTTTATGATACCCTTGGTGTCAATACCGCAGCCTGTGTTGCATTGGCAGCCTTCCGTATTTTCTTCATGAAAATTACGCTCGAAGTTGAAGAACGCGAATCTTTTTTTACCCCGATGTTGGGGTTCATGAATATTCGCTGGTTCTTTTCCTACATCTTTTTCGGAACATTGATCCATCATACATTTTTGTATCTCTTGGAATCTTTTTCCTTCCAGCACATCCAATACACCTTATTGAGTATAGTTTTAAGTTGTATATTTACAGTAATTATCATGCTATTATTTAGCATATTATTCTACAAAAAGAAAGATCGGTTGTAGTAGATCGATGGATAGAAATTCATTTCTATGAACAGTTTTTTTGCGCGTAAGTACGTCGTTTCGGGAATCTTTATTGCCATCACATTGACCTTGGTGGCCCGCTTATTCTATTTACAGATCATAGACGATTCCTATATACATTCCGCAAACAGCAATGTCATGCGTAAGGTCATTGTGTACCCGGCCAGAGGGGTTATATTGGACCGAAAGGGAAAGGTATTAGTTCAAAACGAACCGGTATATGACCTTATGGTTACTCCACGTGAGGTGAAAGAAATCGACACCGCTTTGTTTTGCAAATTGATAGACATTGACAAGGAAGGCTTTATTAAACGGATGGAAAAGGCAAGAGTACACTCGCCTTACCGTGCATCCATTTTTGAAAAACAGCTTTCTGTACGGACATGGGCCCAATATCAGGAATACCAATATCAATTTCGTGGTTTCTATGTCCAAAAAAGAACAATCAGAAGTTATCCCGATAGCATAGCAGCTCAATTTTTGGGTTATGTAAGTGAGGTAAATGATAAAGATATTGAACGCTCCAACGGGTTTTATCGTAGTGGTGACTATATTGGTCGCAGTGGTGTAGAACGTTCTTATGAAGACCTTATTCGCGGAAAACGTGGTGTCAACAACTTAATGGTTGATGCGCTGAACCGCCCGAAAGGGGTATTTATGGAGGGGAAATACGATACACTTGCTGTCGCAGGGGAAGGACTGGTTTCCTCTTTGGATAAGGACCTCCAGATTCTAGGGGAAAACCTCATGAAAAATAAATTGGGGTCCATTGTCGCTATTGAACCTGCAACAGGTGAAATATTGGCGTATGTAAGTAGTCCGAGTTACAATCCAAACATGATGGTCGGCAGACAGTCTGGCAATAATTATATGAAATTATTGAAAGACGACACCAAACCGCTTTTTAACCGTCCTATTCAAGCCTCTTACCCTCCAGGCTCTGTATTTAAGGTTGTTTCAGCACTGACTGCGCAGCAGGCTGGTGTTATTGATCGCAATACGGTATTTTTCTGCCCGCATGGATATAGCTATGGTGGTGGACGCGGCTGGATGGGCTGTACGCACTATCATGGATCAACTACATTACAGCGATCTGTAGCTGTATCATGTAATACCTACTATGGATTTACCTATGCTAAGATGATCGACGGACGTGGGCTTTCGGGACCTAAGGCTTACGATCTATGGCGCAATGCAGTAACACAGTTTGGAATTGGCCATAAACTAGGAATTGATCTGCCGGGTGAAAAACCAGGTTTACTACCTACGTCAGATTTTTATACCAAACGCTATGGTAACGATAAATGGCGTTCAAGTTTCAATATCTCCTTATCTATTGGACAAGGGGAAATGGGTATAACGCCCTTGCAAATGGCTAATATTATGGCTATCGTTGCCAACAAAGGTTTTTATTACAGACCTCATTTGATTAAAGGTATTGGCGCACAGAAAATTGCCAAGAAGGAATTCACCGAAAAAGTCAGTGCCGGCGTGGATGAGCGGTATTATCCTGTTGTTATCCAAGGGATGAGTGATGCTGTCAATACACCCGAAGGTACTGCTTGGGCCAATCGTATCCCAGGCATCGAAATGTGCGGAAAAACAGGTACAGCACAAAACCCACACGGAGAAAACCATGCCGTTTTCTTTGCTTTTGCACCTCGAGAAAACCCTAAAATTGCCATTGCTGTCTTTGTTGAAAATGCTGGTTACGGTGGAACCTGGGCAGGACCTATCGCAAGTATGATGGTTGAGAAATACCTCAAAGACACGATAACTGCACCAAAATATATTCAGGACCGCATTTATAAAGCGAATTTTCTTCCTGCACCAAAAAAGGTTGTGGATCCAAAGGCTAAAGATGTAAAAAAGACGGATTCAGTCAAATCGAAAACCGACACCTTAAAATCAAAACGTCAGCTGGCTGCCTTAACAAAACCAAAGGAAACAATTGTTCACCATAGCGAGATAAAGAGAAGATATGAATAATCAAAAAACTAGTTTCTTTGGAAAGATAGACTGGCTAACCATCACTCTTTGGCTTGCGCTATGCTTAATTGGCTTATTCAATATTCGTGCGGCTGTATTTAATCCTGAACTACCCAATTTCTTTACTTTAGGGACCAATTATGGAAAACAGTCTTTATATCTTGTTTCCGCAATTATTCTAGGGGTATCCATTCTGATCATAGACGCCAAATTTTTCAGCTCCGCTTCACCGATATTTTATGGTATAACAGCTGTCCTGCTTGTTATCGTGCTCGTTGTAGGGCGAAATGTCGGCGGAAATCAGGCATGGATTGACTTAGGTTTTTTCCGCTTACAGCCCTCTGAGTTTGCAAAACTTTCAACCTGTCTGCTCTTGGCTAACTTTTTAAGTTCACAAAGTAATAAAGCTCCGACCATGCAGACACTGGCAATGGGAGCCGGTATTGTCTTATTTCCTGTATTTTTGGTTATGTTACAACCCGATACGGGATCTGCCCTTGCATTCTTTTCGTTGATTTTTGTATTCTACCGTGAGGGCTATGTAAATAATGAACTACTAATATTTGGCGGTCTCTGTATTTTACTTTTTGTCCTTGCTTTATTGGTCGAGCCATGGATACTTATCTTGATTTTAGCATTGCTCATTGGCCTTGTCATGTGGAACTACCGCAAGAGAAGGAAATACATTATTAATTTGAGTATACTTTTTGCAGCCTGCGCTGTATTTGTTCTCTGTGTGGACTTGGTGTATGAACATGTGCTACAACCCCATCAACGCGACCGTATTGACATTATCCTGGGTAAAATGGAAGACCCTAAGGGTAAAGGATATAATTTGAATCAGTCGAAGATTGCAATTGGATCGGGGCAACTTCTCGGCAAAGGTTACTTACAGGGAACGCAGACAAAATACAACTTTGTACCTGAGCAGAGTACGGACTTTATTTTCTGTACCGTTGGAGAAGAGTGGGGATTTGTTGGATCGGTTACCTTATTACTTATCTACCTCACCTTACTGCTACGCATTATTCATATCGCCGAACGACAGCGTTCAGCTTTCGCCAGGATATATGCATACGGTGTAGCCTCCATCCTCTTTTTTCACTTATTTATCAATATCGGTATGACAATAGGTATTGTTCCGGTTATCGGGATTCCGCTGCCTTTTATCAGTTACGGTGGTTCATCCTTATGGAGTTTCACCATTTTACTGTTTATCATGCTTAAATTTGATTCAAATAGAAAAGGAGTTGTCTAAAAACAACTGCTTTTCTATTTGTACCCCTATTTAGTTCTTCTCAACTCTTTTACTGCATCAATTGAGAAAAAAACAAAGACTCCCTTGCCTAGCACAGACAAACGGTTAAATACGCTCCAAAACGAGCTGTATAGCTTTATCCACAACTTCTTCAGGTGCGGAAGAAAACCGGCCATCTACCCGACTTGCCAAAATTGCATTAATGGATAAAGCCTGATGTCCAAACATGTTAGCCAATGCATAAATACCCGCTGTTTCCATTTCCAGATTGGTGAAACGCTGATCTTTATATTGAAAGGACTTTATCAAGTCTATAAAATTGGGAATCGTATTAGTTGATCGGACAGTCCTTCCCTGTGGAGCATAAAATCCGGGCGCAGTCAACGTGACTCCCTTCGGTAAATCAAAGGCAATTCGATCCAGAAGGCTTGCGCCAGCTTTTGCAACGTAGGGCTTTAGGTTTAATGCGGAAAAATATTCGGCTAGCTCAACCTGAAGCGCCTGCTCCTCGCAGTCGTAAGATCCCTGATAATAGTTCATCAATGCATCAAGACCTATTCCATACGCAGAGGCCAAAATAGTTCCCATCTCAACATCTTGTTGTACCGCTCCAGAAGTTCCAATGCGAACAATATTCAATGAGCTGAGCGTCGACTTCACCGTTCTATTGGCAAAATCAATATTTGCCAGCGCATCCAGTTCATTCAACACAATATCTATATTATCAGTACCTATACCTGTTGAGATTACGGTCAACCGTTTATTTCCCAGATAGCCGGTATGCGTAATAAACTCACGTTTCCCTTTTTTGAGTTCAATACGATCAAAGTGTTTCGATACTTTGGCTACACGATCTGGATCACCAACTGTGATTACTGTATTTGCCAGATCCTCCGGCAACAAATTCAGATGATATATACTGCCATCTGCGTTTAAAATCAATTCCGATTCGTTGATCATATCGTATATAAATAAGTTAACTGACAACCTTCTATTTTGGAAAACCGATCAACAACTCGATTGACCTGCATTTTTCGGACTTCAAACTCCAAATAACACTGATTATCAAATTCCTGCTTTTCAATTTCCACGTCCTCTTCCTTTATGATCCGCATAATATCATTCATATGGAGGTAATCGAAGGTAATACCATAATGGTCATTCACTGTACGCTCGATAATTTCTGCTTGGGTCAAAGCATCTTGCGTTGCTGATTTGTAGGCATTAATCAAGCCTGGGACACCCAACAATGTACCACCGAAATAGCGAACGACAATCACGATAACATTGGTGACATCCATCGACAGGAGAACGTTCAAAATTGGGCGTCCTGCTGTCCCTGAAGGTTCTCCATCATCATTCACGCGAAAGACCGCACGATCTGGTGTGAGACGATAAGCCCAACAATGGTGTCTCGCTTTCGGATGAATCGCTTTCACTTCCAAGATCAGATCTTTTAATTGATCTTCGGATTTAAATGGAAAAGCATAAGCAATAAACTTACTGCCCTTATCCCTAAAAATTCCCTCGTATTTTGCATCAATAGTCCGGTAAGTATCTTCAAATAAACTCATAGATATGCTATGATTAAAACTGAAACAATAGAAAGCGCTATGCCTATATAATTCAATAACGATAACCTTTCCTTAAAAAATAAGACGCCAATTAAAGCGCCCAATGAGATCACACCAATATTCATCCCAGTAAATACGACTGATGGATTTTCTGGTAGGGCACGATGCGCTTTCATATAGAATAGGATGTTACAGAAGTTAAATACACCCAAAACCAATCCATATCCCATAGCTTGCTTTGAAAAACGTTGCTTTTCCACCAAAAGGAAATACAGCAACAGCACCATTGCAATACACATCGCCATCACAAAGATAATAAACATGGAACTGATATAAGGTATATTAACATGCAAGGCGACCTGTTTGAAGAGGATATCAATTATGCCCATACCGATAAATACCAATAATGGATAAAGCGCTTTATAACGACTATCTGCCATCGAGCTACTATGCTGATTTTTTTGCCAGCCAATAGAACACAGGATGGCCAACAAACCAAAGGCTATTCCAAGCATCTTATGTCCCTCCATTTTTTCATGAAAGAAGAAAAATGATGCAAGCAAGGGAATAAACAACGATAAGCGTTGTGCAATCTCTGTCTTGACCAAACCACTATAGCGAATGGACAAAGCTATAAAAACAAACATCCCAGGAAGTAATATCGCCAGACTCGTATACAACGTAACCGGCATAGCATCCCATACCAGCGATTTTAGATCAGGTTGCAATACAAAATAGGTCAGTGCAACCGCCATGGGGTAATTCCAAACGATAACTTGTTTGGTTTCGACTCCATTTTGTTTTGCCAATTTTAATAAAACAGCAACGGTTACGCTGCAGATGACACTTAATAAAACAAAAATCATGATTCAAAATTCATTTATTTCCAAAGGCCACGTTTCTCCTGACGAGCCTGACGTTCCAATTTTACAAATAAATCTGCATATTGTACATTTGGTGCTAGCGTATAAGATACTGCATAACCTTGTTCAACCAAATCCCGATTGACAAATTTCTTTCCAATATACACATAGGCAAGAAGCCTTCCATACCGATCCCGTTTTCCAACGTCAAAGACTAACTTTACACTTTTCCCATTCAACATCCCCGTTAAATACTGCTTCGCTTCTTGACCATAGTAACCGATCTCCTTACGTGCTGTCCGTCTCGTTTCCGGGGCATCTACCCCTATCAACCTAACTTTCTCCCCTTTTGAGGTTCCATTTTCAATGACAAAGGTATCACCATCGATAACGCGCTTTACCTTCGCGTCTTTTTCCTCTCCTTTAAAAGTAAAACCTGTCAATAAAAAACAGATCATACATACACATACATAAAAATTACGTCGTTTTAGCATAAAATCCAGCGTTTGCCCAAAGGTAGTAAAATACTTTTTTAACAAAACAGCCAAAAAAAACGGAAATATTAATATTAAAAACACATAAATTTAATACAAAAAAAACAACAAAAAATCACATAAAAACACAGCTATTTTTAACATAAAAAATAACACAAAAACATAATTTATCATAAAAGAAAAACAACAAAACAAAAACTTAAATAACTAAAAAAACAACATAATACCAGAATTAAAGAAAAATAAACACTTTAAAAACATTACAAATAAACCACCAAAAATTAATCAAAAAAATCATATAAAAACACATAAAAAAACCATGAAATTAACTCAATATTTATAATAAAAAATTATTTTTTTCTTTGATATTTCAAAAACATTCGTACATTTGAAATGTCAAACAACAACAGGATGAACAGATCATATACATATTTCTATTTTAACTTCTTTTATTTTAAAAATAAGAGCCGGGATTAGATTGTGTATAAATCATAAAAAATACAAACAAGAAGAGTCCCGGTTCAAATGATCGGGACTCTTCTTGTTTGGAGACAACATAAGCGAACAAAAAAAACAATGAGTTTAAAAATTGCAATACAGGGAGCAAAGGCTTCATTTCATGAAGAGGCCGCATTTAAATTTTTCGGAAGAGAAGTTGAGATTGTAGAATGTGATTCATTTAAAAAAACTTGTGAATTGCTAAAGCAAAGAAAAGTCGACTATATCGTTATGGCGATCGAGAATTCAATTGCGGGAAGCCTATTACCGAATTATAATTTATTGAGAGATTATAAGTTCCATATCACTGGGGAAGTTTACCTAAACATCCAACAGAATCTCATGGTATTGCCAGGCGTTAAATTAAAGGATATTAAACACATCGAATCGCATCCGATTGCCATTCGCCAATGTGAAGAATTTCTTTCTGAACTTGAAGGTGTACGTATAACCGAGGGATCTGATACCGCTGCAACTGCGAAAATGATTGCGGAGCGCAAATTAACGGATACTGCGGCAATTGCTGGGACATTGGCTGCTGAAATCTATGGTCTTGAAATATTAGAAAAGAGAATCGAAACCAATAAGAAGAACGCAACACGTTTCCTCGTATTATCCAATGAGGTTGTCGAACATAAGAATGCTAATAAAGCGTCATTATCATTCCAAACAGGAAATACAGTAGGATCTCTGGCGACTATTTTACAATGCTTTGCCGAACAGAATATCAACTTGAGCAAAATTCAGTCAATGCCGGTAATCGGAAAACGCAATGAATATGATTTTTTCGTTGACGTAGAATGGAAAAAACAAACAGACTACGAAGCAGCAATACGTAAAGTACTCAAACATAGTGTTAATTTCAATATTATGGGCGAGTATGTCAAAAACGAAAAACTATAATTAACAATTTACGCATACAATATTAAAATAGATAATCAAACTTAACATGAAAAATACATTAGACATCACTCCTTTAAAATCTTGGTTGGACACAGGAGACAAACCTTTAATTATCGCAGGCCCTTGTAGCGCAGAAACAGAAGAGCAGTTGGTATCGACAGCGCATTTGTTGGCAAATACCGGAAAAGTAAATATTTTACGTGCTGGTATCTGGAAGCCACGTACTCGTCCGGGAGAATTTGAAGGAATCGGTTCAATTGGTTTGGAGTGGTTGAAAAGAGCGAAAGAAGAAACAGGTTTATTAACAGCTACTGAAGTTGCTACTGCAAAACACGTGGAAGAAGCTTTGGCTGCTGGTGTGGATGTACTATGGGTAGGCGCACGTTCAACAGCCAATCCATTTACCGTACAAGAAATTGCTGATGCTTTACAAGGTGTAGATATTCCAGTATTTGTTAAAAACCCTGTAAACCCAGATTTATCGTTGTGGATCGGTGCATTGGAACGTATCAACCGTGCTGGTATCAAAAAATTAGGTGCTATCCATAGAGGTTTCTCTTCTTACGAGAAAACAGCATTCCGTAATGAACCAATGTGGGATTTAGCGATTCAGTTAAAAACTGCTTGTCCTAATCTACCGATCATCAACGACCCAAGTCACATCTGTGGAAACCGCGAATTGTTACCATACATCGCACAAAAAGCAATGGATATGGATATGCAAGGATTGATCATCGAATCACATATTGATCCATCTGTCGCTTGGACTGACGCAAAACAACAAGTAACGCCAGCTGCATTGGCCGAGTTGATCGACCACTTGACATTACGTAAAGCAGCTTCTGACAATCCTTCATTCGAAGATAAATTAGCAGAATTACGTAGCAACATCGACAAATTAGATGATTTGATCATCCAAAAAATTGGTGAACGCATGAAAATAGCGGAGAAAATCGGCGAATACAAACGCGATAACAACGTGACAATTTTGCAGGTTAACCGTTGGGATGAAATTGTTCAAAAACGCACTAAATTAGCGGAAGCGCTTTCTTTAGGTAGCGAATTTGCGACGAAATTCCTCGAATTAATTCACAACGAATCTATCCGCAAACAAAATGCGGTCATGAATACTCAGGAGCAACCAACAGCAGAAGCATAATGAATCAAGAAGTCATCACGCTGACGCATCCTTCAAAAAAAATACAGGGCACGGTCCAACTCACAGGTTCAAAATCTGAGAGCAACCGTGCTCTTATTATCCAATCGCTGAGTAAAGGACAAGTTGAAATAGCCAACCTCTCTGAGGCTGCAGATACGGTTACCCTAAACCGCGTATTGCAAATCGCATCAGAACCGCAACCCGGTTATAATACGATTGACATAGGCCCTGCAGGAACGGCTATGCGCTTCCTTACAGCTTACCTCAACCTTGTTAAAGGAAATTTCATCCTGACGGGGACAGAGCGCATGCAACAGCGTCCAATCGGGATATTGGTCGATGCAATGAAAGAAATTGGCGCCGAAATCCATTATGAAAAAAAAGTGGGTTATCCTCCTTTGAAGATTGAAGGTGGATTATTTCAAGGAAAAGACCGTGTTAAGATCAAAGGAAATATCAGCAGTCAGTATATATCCGCCTTGCTATTAATTGCTCCAGCATTAAAAAAGGGACTTACGTTAGAGATTGAAGGCGAATTAACTTCCAGACCTTATGTGTCCATGACCTTAGATATGCTTAAAAGTGTCGGGATCCAACATGAATGGACGGAGAATGCGATTAAAATTGCACCGCAGGTATTTGAAAAGCAAACCATATATGTCGAGCCAGATTGGAGCGCAGCATCCTATTGGTATGCTATCGTAGCACTAGCCGATGCTCATGCATCGATTATATTGCCCGGGCTAAGACAACATAGTTTACAGGGCGACATTGCCATCACAGACATTATGGCGCATTTTGGTGTTTATTCGAGCTTTGAATCGGATGGATTGCATTTAAATAAAAAAGAAATCAATTCAAACAAAACGTTGTTCGACTTTAAAGAATGTCCTGATCTCGCGCAAACAGTAGTCGTTATCGCAGCAGCTTTAAAACGTGATGTTTCCTTTACAGGTCTAGAAACCTTAAAGATTAAGGAGACTGACCGTATCGCTGCGTTACAGACCGAAATCGCAAAGTTCGGTGCTGAATTGATCGAAGATGGTGATACCTATCACCTGAAAACAGCACAGGTATATCAGCCTGAAGATGTGACCTTCGACACTTACGAAGATCACCGTATGGCGATGGCATTTGCACCTCTGGCGTTAGTTTTTGACCAAATCAAGATTGCTGAACCTCAAGTTGTAGAAAAATCATATCCTGATTTTTGGAAACATTTACAAGCGCAAGCTTTTGTAATTGACTAACATATTAAAAACAGGGATTAACATCAACATTAATCTCTGTTTTATTATTCAATCTCCCAGATAGCCTTTAGCCTGGGACAGAAAATTGTGATGTAATCTATTAGGCCATATACGAGTTACAGATCCATAAATTTGTAGCCAGTCTGGTGCTTTAGAATTGCATTTAAAGGCAAATTTATCTAAGTTTATTGAAATTTAATTTTTATGGCAGGAAATTCATTTGGCGATTTATTCAGAATTAGCACTTTTGGCGAATCACACGGCAAAGCTATAGGTGTAATTATTGATGGTTGCCCTTCAAATATAACAATCGACGAGGAATTTATCCAGTCTGAGCTCGATAAACGTAAACCAGGTCAATCTAAGATCACGACACAAAGAAAAGAAAGTGATACCGCACAGATTTTATCTGGCGTATTCGAAGGGAAATCAACGGGAACACCAATAGCAATTGTTATCCCAAATGAAGACCAGCGTTCGAAAGATTACACACATATCAAAGATATCTTCAGACCTTCCCATGCTGATTTCACCTATCAGATGAAATATGGTATCCGTGACTATCGAGGCGGTGGACGGTCTTCGGCGAGGGAAACCGCTGCCCGTGTTGCTGCAGGTGCAGTAGCAAAAAGCTTCCTGACTCAATTTGGCATAGAAATCTTTGCCCACGTTTCGGGGGTAGGCACTATCGAGGCGCCAAATGTAGATACCAAAGATCTAAAAGCTTTGCTTGAATTACGGGAAGCTAACATTGCACGTTGTGCAGATCCAGCAACAGCAAATGAAATGGTTGAGTTTATCGACTCGGTCAGAAAAGCGGGTGACACAGTTGGCGGACGTATTTCGGCTGTCATCAGACATGTCCCTGTTGGTTTAGGCGAACCGGTCTTTGATAAGCTCCATGCAGACCTTGCAAAAGCAATGATGAGCATCAATGCTGTACATGGTTTTGAATATGGTTCAGGTTTTGCAGGTTCGGAGTTGCGAGGTTCCGAACATAATGATATATTTGTAGCAGATGACCATGATTTAAATCGAGTGCACACACATACCAACTTCTCTGGAGGTATTCAGGGAGGGATTTCAAATGGTATGGATATTACTTTTAAAGTAGCATTTAAGCCTGTTGCCACTATCATGAGAGATCAAGAAACAGTGGATATCCATGGCAACCCTGCTATTGCAAGTGGCAAGGGAAGACATGACCCTTGTGTTGTTTCGAGAGCAGTAATTATTGTGGAAGCTATGGCAGCACTTGTAATCGCGGATCATCTACTTAAAAATCAAAGTTACAAACATGCTGCAAGATAATTATGTCGTAGGTGTTGATATTGGAGGCACACATATTTCTGCCTGTATCATTGACACAAAACAATGGAATATATACTTAGAAAACGTGGCCAGAAACCACGTTTTTTCTCAAGGAGATGCTAAAACGATTTTACAAACCTGGGCATCAGCTATACGCGATATCATCGCCACTTCTCCTGCTCCTATTCAGTTCATCGGCATTGCCATGCCGGGCCCCTTTGACTACGAAAATGGAATATCTAAAATACAGGGACAAAGCAAGTATGACAATCTTTACAATAAAGATGTCAAAACTCTTTTAGCTGAAGAATTGGGACTTTCGCCTACGTCTATTCACTTTATCAATGACGCAGCAGCATTCCTACAAGGTGAAATATTCGTACAGAACTTGCAAACAAACAACCGGATATTAGGAATTACGTTGGGTACCGGACTTGGTTCTGCGGTATGGAATAAAGGCGAGAAGGCCTTTGATGCCGCCCTATGGAACAGCCCTTATGAAGATTGTATTTTCGAAGAATTTCTTGTCACACGATGGTTCGTCAAACGTTTCAAAGAAGTAGCAGGAAAAGATGTTACGGGACTTAAGGAGATTTTAGATAATCATCGGGAAACTGAGGAATTTCAAATTATCAAAGATGAATATGCTAAACATCTCTTTGATTTTATGCAGTTCTTCGCAGAGAAACATTCTTCTGAAATATTTATAATCGGTGGCAATATTGCTAAGGCGCTACCTATTTTCATTGGTGACCGAAAAGAATTTGAAAGATTTCAGATTTACACCGCAATACTTGGTGAAAAAGCAGCTATGATTGGTGCTGCGAGTATATTCAATTAAGAAAAGATATCATCCCTCGTTGGAATACTTAGCTTAGTCAAACAAAAAAGATATCCATCTATTAAAACATAGATGGATATTTTTCTGGATTAGCTTCATGCATAATTGCATACACCGTCTCGACAACATCGTCAGAAGATGGCTTCGAGAAATAATCCCCGTCGGAACCATATGGTGGGCGATGTGCTTTTGCAGTTAGTGTCCTCGGCTGACTATCCAATAGATAGTAGCCATTTTGCTTCTCTAAGATCTCTTGTAAGATGAAAGCTGAAGCCCCGCCTGGCACATCCTCATCTACAATAAGTAGTTTATTTGTTTTCTTCAGCGATTCGGCGCAAAGTTTTCCTTTGTCAAAAGGCTGCAATGTCTGTGCATCAATAATTTCGATGAATATCCCCAAGCGCTCCAGTTCCACGGCCGCTTCTTCAACAACACGTAAAGTTGAACCATAGGATACGACAGTAATATCGCGTCCTGCTTTAACACATTCGGCATAACCGATTGGCACCGTAAATTCACCAACGTTTTCTGGTAGACGCTCTTTTAGACGATACCCATTCAGACATTCGACAACAATAGCCGGTTCGTCAGAGCGGAACAACGTATTGTACATACCTGCTGCCTGTGTCATATTACGCGGCACACATACATGTAAACCTCTCAACGATCCTAAAATTACCGACATAGGCGAGCCCGAATGCCATATACCTTCCAATCGATGACCCCTTGTACGAATAATTAATGGTGCTTTCTGACCAGCAAAAGTGCGATAACTTAAACTTGCCAAATCATCACTTGCGACCGTAATACCATAGATTAGGTAATCTAGGTATTGGATCTCAGCAATTGGACGAAGTCCACGGATTGCCAAACCTAGTCCTTTTCCTATAATTGAATTCTCACGAATACCGGTATCAAATACGCGATGCACACCAAGCTTTTCTTGTAGACCTGCAAAACCTTGATTCACATCTCCAATCTTACCGACATCCTCTCCAAATGCTAATAGTCTTTCGTCACGTCTAAAGTTCTCTTCAAAACATAGATTCAAAACCTCACGTCCATCGACCACTTTAGCTTCTTCACTGTAGACTGCAGGTACGACTGTCACATGAGCAGGTGAATCTACACCATCTGTAAATAATTTTGAATTATAACGTTTCTCATTCAGTTCCTGCTTCTCTTTATACCAATTTAATAATTGCTGGCGCCCATCGCTATGCTGACCTTTAAGCTCGTGCAATACCTTGCGAACCTGGCCGTAAACCTCTTTCAAAGAAGGCTCAACCATCGATTGTAATTTCTTTGACGCAAAATCAGCCCGCTCATTTGGAATGCCCTGAAGTAAATCAATGGCTTCCCTAGCTTCAATGCTCAACGTTTTAATATAATCGGCCCAAGCTCGTTTTTGTTCTTGGCGAACATGGTCTTTAGCATGTTGATCCAATTGATCCAGTTCCTCTACGGTAGCAATACCAGAACTTAAGATCCATTCTTTCATTTTCGCTAGACAATCGAAGTCAGTCTCCCATTGCAATCTTTCTTGCGATTTATACCGTTCGTGTGAACCTGAAGAAGAATGTCCTTGCGGCTGCGTCAATTCGGTCACATGAATCAAACATGGAATATGTTTCTCGCGCGCAATAAGGGCAGCCTGTTCGTACGTTTCACATAAACCCGCATAATCCCATCCTCTCACTTTGAATATCTCAATTCCGTTTGTCAGTTCTTCCTTCTGAAAACCTTTGAGGACTTCTGAGATATCTCCCTTTGTTGTTTGAATTTCATTGGGCACAGATATCCCATATCCATCATCCCAAATGGAAATCACTGTTGGAATCTGGTGAACACCTACGGCGTTAATAACTTCAAAAAATACACCTTCAGAAGTAGCTGCATTTCCGATAGTGCAGAATGCAACTTCATTTCCTCTATTTGAAAAATAAGATAGGTAGTCTAAATTTCTATTCTGCTTATACAACTTAGAAGCTAAGCCCAAGCCCAGCAATCTTGCCATCTGACCACCGGTGGTCGAAATATCTGAAAACGAGTTTTTCTGAACCATTTGATCCAACCAGTTCCCTTGGTCGTCCACAACACGAGTCGAAAAATGGCAGTTCATTTGCCTTCCTGCGGAAGAAGGATCTGCCTCGACATCGGGATGGGCATATAATTGAGAGAAAAAATGGTAGACATCACTGATGCCAGAAGCAAATATAAATGTTTGGTCACGGTAATATCCCGACCGCCAGTCCCCATTTCTGAAAACTTTAGCCATCGCGATTTGTGCCAATTCTTTTCCATCGCCAAAAATACCAAACTTAGCCTTACCTGTAAGCACTTCTTTACGTCCCAATAAACTCACGTAACGACTTTCTAAGGCAGTTCGATAATCATTCACAATAATCTTTTTGAACTCGTCAAAGCTCAAAGTGGAAATAGATTCATTGTTTTGGTCAAATGCAGTATCAAACATATTCTTTTTTGTTTCAACAAATTTAACAAAAATATTATTCTATATAATTGGTGTTTATCAAATAAATTGATAATCAATAACTCATATTTGAAATAGAATATTCTAATTCCTCAAATTAGTACTTTTTGACAAAAAATCCTAATTTTTGCAGATTTTTAATTCCAATAAGCAGGCAAAAACACCATTGTCCTTTTAAATTTTTATTTTTGGGTTTTACATTCATTATTTTGAATTTTTCAGCACTTAAACTCGATAAAATCCTTGCCGCTAATCTTGAAAAACAAAAGCTTTCTTCGCTTACTCCTATTCAAGAAATAGCCATCCCTGCCATTTTGGAAGGTAGAGACTGTTTGGCGATTGCCCCAACCGGCACGGGGAAAACAGAGGCTTTCGCCATCCCTATTATTCAGCGCTTACGAACCAAGATTACCGCAGACCACCTATCGGTCCTTATACTCCTTCCTACACGGGAGCTCTGTATACAGACCAAACAGCGCATATCGGGCCTTATCGATGGTATGGGTTTGACTATCGCTAGTTTTTATGGTGGGGGAACTTATGAAAGTCAGCTTGAAGTTTATCCAAAAGCCCAGATGATCCTTGCTACTCCAGGACGTTTGTTGGATTTCATTGAACAAGGTATTATCGATCTAAAAACGATAGATACATTGGTGATCGATGAATTCGATCAATTGTTGGATCTCGGTTTCACGAAAGAACTCAATAAAATTATTGGCACATTGCCCGCTGAGAGACAAACCATTTTCAGTTCAGCAACGAAAACCGTTGAAATCGAAAAAATTGTTCGAAAGATATTAATTAACCCTGTTGAGATCAACCTAGAAGCAAAAGCAAAAAAAGACCAAATAGAAGAATCTGTACTCTATGTCGATAAAAATGATAAAAAAAATCTTCTCCGTTATCTTCTTGAAAACCGTATTTCACAGCAGGTAATTGTTTTCACGCGAACAGTTCACGCTGTCGAACGGATAGCAACCGATCTAGATCGACACGGTATTTCTTGCTCGGCATTATATGGCGATAAATCACAGCAAAAACGAGAAGAGATTATTGATAAGTTCAGACAAAAAGAGGTACGTGTATTAATTGCGACGGACCTCTTGGCTCGAGGTGTAGATTTTCCAGACTTAGAGGCTATTATAAACTACGAGATTCCGGATACTCCTGAGCTCTATACGCATCGAATAGGTCGAACAGGCCGTTCGGAAGCCGCGGGAAAGGCGTTTACCTTTTGCGATGCAGAGGACAATGAAAAGTGGATAAAATTACAGTTATCCTTAAAACGGCAAATTAAAATTGATGATCAACATCCTTATTTATTGAGCTGGGAGAAAATGCTTTCCAGCAGCCAAAACAATCAACGAAAAGGCACCTCGAAATCAAGAAAACGTCGTTAATTAATAAATATTCTTTTACTTTTACCAGCAAATCAAAAAATCATAATCCGAGATGAATACAATACATTTATTTGACGATAGCAACAATGCGAATGATAATCGATTGGGAGACCTTGAAAAAACGATTATAATAAATAGCCTGATGGAAGTTCCCTTTGAAGAACGGGATGAAGAGTGGCGTGATATATTTCTGGCTAATATTGCTGAATGTACCTTAAAATTAGCAGAAACAGAAGTGGTTGTTGGGCCTGACGGATTTCCCTATTTTCAACTCGAAAGTGTCCCTAAGGATCAGAACTTTCAGGCTTTTGTCATTAAAAATCGGCTAAAGGATTTCGTGTTGCCAAAAGGTTTTGGTATTGCTATCAATACACAAAATGAAAACCCTGACTGGGTATTCACCTATGGCGACTTAGTTAACTACTTTTTAAACGCAGAGTTTTATACAGATGAAAGTGTTTTCTCAAAGAAAAATGAACAAACCATTATAGGCAAAGATGAAGAAATATTAGTGGGGCAACCTGCCGAGACAATTCTCCCACAGGCTGTCCGCACCCAATTACGTGAATTTCTGGATTATTATGGTGTAAAGAACGCAAAGGTTATGCTCCTTGCCCGTAATTATAAAGATGAAGAAAATGCTTCACAAGATTTGGCATTCAATATCGTTGCAAATCAATTCAGGACTGAAAAAGAATTTACAAATATCATGGAAGCAATAGGCTGGTTTCTTCCCAGACATTATTCCTATATCGGATTGGATGAATTTGCAGTAGACAATGGTTTTATGCCACTGTAAAAAAACAGAAACTAAATATATACAAACATAATTAACCCATGTTTCCATTTAACGTAAGAGTGTACGGAATATTGATCAATGAAAATCAAGAGGTATTGATCAGCGACGAAAGAACGGAAAATGTTTCATTTACCAAATTCCCTGGTGGGGGCTTAGAATACGGGGAAGGCTTATTGGATGCTTTGATCCGGGAGTATCAGGAAGAATGTGATTTTGACATTGCTGTGGTTAAGCATATTTACACCACAGACTTTTATGAGAAATCAAGCTTTAACGATAGCCAAATCATATCGATTTACTATCAGGTAAAGAATACCTCAGCTATTCAGATCAGAACGACTACCAAAGCTTTTGATTTCGATCCTGATCAGAAACCTGAAGATAATAAGCTTCAATCTTTTCGATGGGTACCAATTGAATCGGTTTTAACGGAAGATTTGACCTTCAAAACAGATCAAATCGCCTGGGAAGAATTCTTAAAAACAGTCAAATAATAATAATTTTTCAATTTTCATCATTTTTATTTGTATTTAAAAAATAAAGACATATCTTTACGTAAACCAATGGAAATACTTGATTTTTTTAAAGTATTGACCTTAATAATTACATTTTATTATTTATTTGACATCTCGCATGTGACGAGGAATAAAAGTAGAGAAGCGTGGGATGGAGACATACATTGGTTTATTGAATTTGTAAATTCCTAGTCCTATAGGTTTTTTAATAGTTAGTGTGATTTTATGGCGATACTCCCCGTATCGCCTTATTTATTTGACACTCGTTTTCCAGCCCCTATTTGAATCCCATATAAGAAGCAAAACAAAGGTTTTTGTGTAAAACATCAACATTTTTAAAGCCAACTTGTGTCAATAAGTTTAGTTGGTAGATCAGCGATCTTGGCGTATCCTCATGCTCGATATAGTCAAAAACATGATCACGATACTGTTCATCCTTCAGGTTAGTTAAGTATTCACCATATTTTTCCCTGTAAATTAATTTTTGAAGCTGTTCATTATTTTGCTCAATCAAATCAAAAATCCACAGACTTCCTCCGGTTCTCAATAAGCGGAACAGCTTGCTAAACGCATTTTCCCAATCGTTATCATCTCGAAGATGATGTAAAACGGATGTTGCGATAATGACATCAAATTTGTTTTCCTCTAAAGCTGCAGCACGAAAGTCGCCTTTAATCAACTGAATTTCTCCATTGGTTAATTTTCCAACGCGTTCCTTTGCTCTATTTAACATTGGCTGGCTCAAATCCAACAGACTAACATTTGGATTAGACTGCAATTTTTGCAATAGTTTTACGTCGTAATTGCCAGCTCCACATCCAATGTCCAATATATTTTGAGCGTTTGGATAAAGACTAACAATGGCATCCGTAATAAGCTCCATGTTCCATACAGCATCCAATGTGGTTGCTTGACCTGTTTCTAAATTTGAGAACCGCTCGACATCATTGTCAAACCGTGTTTCAATCTCTTGTAGCGTCGCTTTGTTCATTTGTAAATTGTTTATTCTCTAAAGTTCAGATAGATTCCCCGTACAGCAGTATCTTACACTGTCTGGTCGGGCGTATTTTCATCCATTAATTTTTAATAATTTAAAGGTAGGACTAACTGGAATTCATTAAAAATATTTATTTTGTCATCAATTCATACCAAAAAAGTATCGATGGAAATCCGACATCTCATTTATTTCAAAACAGTAGCCGAAGAGCTTCATTTTGGCCGAGCAGCAGAACGCTTATTTATGTCCCAGCCGCCATTAAGCCGGCAGATTAAAGATCTAGAAGACGAATTAGGGGTTATTCTTTTCTTCCGAACCAACAAACGCGTCGAACTAACGGAAGCAGGTAAATACTTTTTGGAGGAGGTTGTGGAGATCCTACAGAATATCGAGCACAGCAAAACGATCACCAAACAGATCCACAACAATATCTCAGGAGAATTCAAACTGGGCTATATTAGTTCGACACCTAAGAAAATGCTTGCTACGGTATTAAAGCAAATTCAACAGAAATTTCCATACTTAAGAGTTAGTCTTTTCGAAACATCGACGCAGAAACAAAAATTGGCGCTCGAAAATGGAAAATTGGATCTGGGTATTATGCGTGCTCCAATTTATTCAAGTGAATTGCTTACCACTCCCCTTTTCGAAGACCCTATGGTGATTGTAGGTCATTCACAGGTGGAATTTAATGCGATCAACTTTTTTAATGAAAGTTTTATTTCCTTCAATCAGAAATACGCATCGGAATACCACCGACTTGTTATTAATACCTGTAATCGCATGGGCTTTGAGCCAAAAATTGTACATCAGAGCAATTCGATGTCTTCCATCCTTGAGTTGGTGTCACAAGGCTTGGGCCTGGCAGTCGTCCCTTCGTCCACCATCAAACAATACCCGCATTTAAACCTAAAAATCATGAAGCTTGAGGATATGGATAGCAAAACAGAAGTGATCCTGGTCTCTAATATAAAAAGTAAAAACAGTGCATTAGACGAATTTATAGCATGTATCCAGAAAGAGTATCTTGATTTTAATGCATCCTAAAGAGATATCTATTGAAATTCCAGCATAAAAAAACGGAGTCAGCATGTTGCTGGCTCCGTTTTTTTATGGGTTGAAGAGCGATATTACCTCTTCTCAAATTTATATGCTAAAGTTGCCATAAAACTACGCGGCGGAATCGGATTCACACTATAGTTTTCATGGATATAATAGTTAAACGCGTTGGTGATATTGGATAATTTACCCAAAATACTCCAGTTTTTATACGCATAACCAGCGGAGAAATCTATGGTTGTAAATGGACTAACGGATATCAGACGATTAAGACCATCGCGTACGTTGATCTTTGTATTATTCCAACCTGCATTACGTCTACCTGTATAAAATGCAGAAAAACCTAATTTCAGTCCCTTAACTGCTCCATTTTGAATGGTATAAAACACGGTTCCATTAGCCGTATGTGCTGTAGTTCCTACCAAACGTACATTTTCTTCGTTTCCAGAGATTTCAGTCACTTTCTCCTTACCATCAACGATAGTTGTATAACTTGAAATTGGATTGGTTTCGGTATAACGCATATAATTGTAGGAATAACCGGCGATAACATTCAATCCTGGAAGTAAGGTTCCAGTAACATCAACTTCCAATCCGCTTGAAGCCGTCTTTCCAGAAAATTCTTTCATATTTGCATCGCTATTGCTTGTTCCATCCGGAAGTACCAATAATTGTTGGGCAAAGCGATTGTTATTAATTCTATACCAAGCAACATTTGCGGATAACCTACCATTGAAAAAGTCATTTTTCACACCTGCTTCATACTGATCGATGATGGAGGGAGCCAAGGGTTGATAATTCACATCGTATCCCGAATTCGATGTAAAGTTATTTGCATAAGTAACATAGACACTCGATGAACGGATCGGCTGATAGATCAATCCAAATTTAGGCGACCATGCTTTGTCGACTTTTGCTCCGATCGGATTTTTTTGACCATCTAGATTAATAATCTCTTCCGATTGATTCGTCGCATAAGTATACTTTTCCGAATTCGGTGTACGCTGATACGTATAGCGAATCCCAGCCAATACTTTAAATTGTTCAGTAACTTCTATTAAGTCCTGAAAAAAAGCGCCATAACGGAAGATATCCGTCGTTGTTTTCGTCAATAGATCCGCTTGTGGCATATCTGTCCGAAGTCCATTTCCCGAAGCCAAATGCTGCGCAGTTTGTGAGGGATTAAAGACATAAATAGAATCGTAGGTTGTTGTGGGCACATACTTATCAAGCTTCTTATCATAGACTTTAATATTGTTTGATGCATCAATATTATAGGCATACGCATTTGAATGCGATTGATCGGCATCTGCTCCCACCAGGATCTTATGCTTGATCGATCCTGTTTTTACAGTTCCGGTTAGATTCAATTGCTGGTTGGCCGTAAACTCATTTGATTTAGATCGGGTTAAACTCCGCGGAGCAATTCCATTTTTATTCGCTTGAATCCGATCTGATCCATAATAATCACGATCGTATGTTTGGTAACTTGCTATTGCGTTTAAATTCCATGAATCATTAAACTTATGGTTCAAATTGATCTGCCCGTTTGAGGTATTTGTTCTGTTGAAAGCAAAAGGCACATTCATAAAAGTGTTTCTTCCAACTTCATTATTCAACTTTCCATCCACAGTTCCCATTCCAAAGTCTGGAGTAAAATCACTTTTTAAGTAATCGAATGTAAAGTTGAGATCAGTTTTATCGGATATTTTATATAAAACAGAAGGATTCACGTAAGTACGTTTTGATGTGACCTGATCCCTAAAGCTACCCGCCTTTTCATAAGTTCCGATAACGCGGAATGCAACCTTATTGGAAATTGGACCATACACATCCACTGTTGGTTTATAGAAGTCATAACTTCCTACGCGCATTGAAGCCTCGCCTCCATAATAAAATTTAGGCTTTTTCGTAACTAGATTTACAACGGCCCCACCAGATACACCGCCATATAACAAAGCAGAACTTCCTTTTAAAATCTCTACAGATTCCAAGGTGCTTGCCTCAATCGAACCTCCATTGTTGGTTCGCGCACCATTTTTAAATATATTATTCCCGCCTAAGCTATAGCCCCTTGCGTAAAAATTTTCGTTGACCCCACCGCGATTCGCTCCCATCGCGACACCGTTTGCATTTTTTAGCGCGTCACTCAGGCGATTAACCTGTTGATCCGCAATAACCTGTTCGTTTATAATTTGTACACTCTGCGGTAAATCCCGATCAATAATACCTGCTTTACCTACATTAACAGTTTTACTGTTATGCGAGTTGTAGCCCACCACTTCCACTTGTTCCAATTGAGATTCAGAAATATTCAAAGAAACATTAATGGCTGTCGCCTTTCCATTTTTAACCTCGATGGTACGCTCCTCAGCTCCATTTCCGATACTTTTGATCCGAATAGTATAGGTTCCATCTGGAAGATTAGAAAAATGGAAGCTTCCATCACCGGAAGTCGACGTAGACCTACCTAAAGAAACTATGGTTACTGTAGCCGATTCAATTGGTGCACCATCTTTGGTTTTAACACGGCCATGTATCCCCTTACTTTGCGCCGATGCATCCAAATGAATTGCTCCTACCAATCCTAGACTTAAAACAAGTCCTAGAAAAGTTCTTTTCATGTTAATAAATTGTGAGTTCGTAAAAATTATTTGTCGGCGCAAACATACGATATTATTTTATTGTTTAGAATAGTTTTAAATAAAAATAGCTTGTTGTTGTAATATGTGAATGATTCAGCTATGTAGCATTTATTATATGTTGCAAGGATTCATTGTAACTATTTCTATTAATCATAAGGATTTCATTACATTTATACCATAACTAACATTCCAACCAATCAATTCAATGAGAACGCATAAGCTCCTACTCTCCGTCTTTATTTTTCTATTCTTTCCCACATTTTTGTTGGGCCAGCACACACAGATCGATCATGATCTCACAGAAATTATGCGTCGGTATAATGCTGTAGGGCTCAGTGTGGTCGTCGTCAAAAACAATAAAATTGAATACCACAAAAATTATGGTTACAAAAACCTGGAAACCAAAACGGCTCTCGGAGAAAATGACCTCTTTAGAATTGCTTCTATTTCAAAGTCATTCACTGCAACATCATTAATGCAATTAATAGCAGACGGCCGATGCAAGTTAGACGACGACTTCGGGGATTTGATAGGTTTTCCAATCAGAAACCCCAATTATCCAGGAAAAAAAATAACACTCCGAATGATCCTTTCCCATACGTCCAGCGTCAATGATAAAAACGGTTACTTCAACCTAGATGTCATCAATCCATCCAAGAACCCAAATTGGAAAGATTCCTACAATCTTTATGAACCCGGCACACAATACCAATATTGTAATCTCAATTTTAATATGGCAGGAGCCGTCCTAGAGAAACTAACCAATACACGTGTCGACAGCTATATTGTTAACCATATCCTCAAACCGCTCAACTTATATGGTGGTTACTGTATAGACTCCTTGGATCAGAAGAGATTGGTTTCGTTATATGCCTTTGATGAAAAGGGAAATCCACATGAAGAGCCCAGTGCCTATAATCCACGTCGGGAAGAACTCAATCAGTACATCTTGGGGTATAGCACTCCTGTGCTTTCTCCGACAGGTGGAATGAAAATATCTGCCTTAGATTTAGCCAGATACATGATGATGCATATGAATTACGGCCATAGTCAGGAAAAAAACATCATCACTAAAAAGTATGCGAAGATTATGCAGACAGCTGTAAATAAAGAATCGGGCTATGGATTAGCGATTATGAACAATGCAAAAATTGTCCATGGTGTTACCCTGACAGGACATACCGGTTCGGCATATGGACTATATAGTGCCCTGTTTTTCAATCCAAAGAAAAAATATGGATTTATTGTGATAACCAATGGCTGCAATATTCCCGATAGCGATGACTTCAACCCTTTGCTTAAAGACTGCATAGGAGCCTTGTACGATGCATATATCAAATAGGCAACAGCTTACATCAAATAAACAAAAGCCAAACCAATAAAATCCAACCTTGTTGCTGAGGCTTATGGGAAAAACCAGAGGCCCTCGGATCGAATGGACAATAACAAAAAAAAGCTGCAGATTTTGCAGCTTTTTTTTTGTTATTTTTACTATTTCTTGTTTTCTACCCAATTTACAATAGCCGGGTCCAGCGGATTCGTCGCTGAACGGAAACGATGTACAAGTTTACCGTTCTCATCAATCAAAAACTTTTCAAAGTTCCATTTGATTTCACCTTTAAAATCTGGGTTCTCCTGAGCGGTCAAATACTTAAACAAGGGTGATATTTGATCTCCTTTGACATCGACCTTTTCGGCCATTAGAAAATCAACACCATAATTTTGTTCACAAAACTCTTGAATCTGCGCATTTGACCCTGGTTCCTGTTGTCCAAAATTATTTGCCGGAAAGCCAATAATGACGAGCTTATCGCCAAAGGTTTTGTGCAATTCCTCCAGATCTTTGTACTGTTTCGTGAAACCGCATTTTGAGGCTGTATTCACGATCAATATTTTCTTTCCCTTGAAATCGGACATTTTCACTTCTTGCCCATCAAGTGTCGTAAACTTAAAATCATAAAAATTGGGATTGCCAAATAACATTGACATATACACCATAATAGTTGCAATAATCATATTTAATTATTTTAAAGACTTAACAATGAATTACTCTCTCTTTCCAGTACCGCATCAAAAAGCTCGTTGATAGGAGATTTTAAAATGGTACCTACCTTTATCTGATGTGTTTCACAGACTTCCCGTAAAATTAAATCAAAACTATAAGCAATAGAACCTACAAAGTGACATGCATATTTATTATAGTCCGGATAGGTCAAAATCGAAGCTTGAACAAATTCTTCGAATCCACTCTTTACCAGATCAATAATAAAGGGATGGGTAATATTATCGGACATGAACGGCGCAAATGATGCTAAGAAAGCATTTGGGCGTTCTTTTTGATAAACATTTTTGATGACGATCTCTTTATTGATTCTGTATTTGTTCGCAAATTTTTCGTTCAGATCTTTCGGCATACGGCCATATAGAAAAAGTCTGACAAGATTTTTTCCAAAATAAGCCCCCGACCCCTCATCACCCAATACATAGCCATTGCCATTATGCGAGGGCATCAGCTCCTCTCCATCAAAAAAACTCAAATCAGACCCTGTCCCTAATGTCGCTACATAACCTTTTTTATTACCACAGGTCGCTATGGCACTCCCAAAAAGATCATTCTCAACAGAAATGTAAGCATTTTCGAATAAGGGTGTCAATGCATTTGAAACCATTTCCCGACGATCAGGTGTAATGCATCCTGCACCAAAAAAATACAACTCAGTAACTTCATCGGCATAGGGAATAATTTCGGGTATTTCCTTAATAACACGTGTGATTTCCTTTTCATTCACAAAAAAAGGATTGAGTCCATTTGTACTGAATGAGATAGGCGCACTATCTGGCAATTCCAACTTCCAATCCGACTTTGAAGAGCCGCTATCAACAACTAAGATCATACAAATTCTTGATTATTTTCCCCCTATAAACTACTGTATCAAACTTAGCAAAAATTCTGATAAAAAACAGATTTTTTGCTTCATCTCCCCAGCCCAATAAAAACCGGTATTTCATCCAAAGCAGCTATTATGCCTATCGATTTACACCTCATTTCTTAAATAAATTTATGTATATTGGAGGGTACTATTAGCTGCTTCCCGTCATTGTTCTTTTTCGACTAAAAGAACAATGACGGAGCACGCTGATTCATAATTGTAGAACCAACAATCTATTTTTTTGTTTGGTTAAGCGTACGATACTTTTAATTTTGTAAGCTCATACTAAAATCATTTTTCATGGACAGTGACCATTTCAATATACCCGAAATACATTTTGAGGTATCATTTTCAGAAGCACAAGCTCATTATATCGAAGTAAAAATGAGCATCGCAAAGCTCAATCAGCCTTATGTCGATCTAAAAATGCCGGTCTGGTCTCCTGGATCTTATTTAATTCGTGAATATGCTAAAAACGTAGAACGATTCCGATCATTTGACAAAACAGGAAATACAATTGCCTACCAGAAAATTTCAAAGAACACCTGGCGAATACCCACAGAATCTTTGGATCAGATCGAAGTAATCTACGCCGTATACGGTTTTGAAGTTTCTGTGCGTACCAACTTTTTCGATGGTGACCATGCTTTCATTGTGCCTACGGCAACTTTCTTTCATATAGATAGCCGTATAGACAATCCTTCGACAGTCAGCATAGCACTAAAAGATTCTTGGGCAAGTATATCAACTGGACTCGAACAAATTGAAGAACGTAAGTTTTATGCACCAAATTTTGACGTATTATACGATACGCCCATCGAAGCTGGGAACCAGGATGTCTGGAAATTCCAAGCTGCCGGCGTCGAACATGAATGCGCCATGGTCGGGGGTGGAAGCTATGATAAAGAACGCCTGACGAAAGATATCACACGTATCGTCGAAGAGGAAACCCGCATCTGGGGTTCGAACCCCAATGAGCGATATGTCATTATTACCCACAACTACCAATCTGGAGGTGGAGGTCTAGAACATCTCAATTCAACAGTATTGGGAGCCTCGAGAAATGCGTATCTAAATGAGACAAGCTACAAAAACTATTTGAGTCTCGTTGCACATGAGTATTTTCACCTATGGAATGTGAAACGCTTACGTCCAAAAGCTTTAGGACCGTTTAATTACGATGCCGAAAACTATACCACAGGCCTCTGGATCATGGAAGGATTCACTTCGTACTATGATAATTTAATTATTAAACGCTGTGGATTCTATGATGAAAAAGAGTACCTCGCTTTGCTAGCTAACGATTTCAACATTGTATTAAACCGTCCAGGGCATACGATACAGTCTGCAGCAGCCTCAAGTTTCGATACCTGGATTAAATATTATAGGCCTGATGAAAATTCGATGAATTCAGGAATTTCCTATTACAACAAAGGTGCAATGCTGACAGCATTGTTGGATATTAAAATTATTGCCGCTACAGAAGGTAGACTAAAATTGGATGATGTTATCCGCGAGGCTTATGAGGAGTTCTTCCTAAAACTTGATCGCGGGTTTGAAGAAAATGAATTGAGAAGCCTTGCTGAACGTATCGCAGGCACTTCGCTAGACGACATTTTCAATGCTGCTCATCAGGACGGAGAACTGGAATACAACGATTATTTTAATCTCGTTGGTTATGAAATTGTTGATACCAATGTTAATAATAACACGTTGACATTAGGCATTACAACCAGCAAAATGGACGGGTTAATTTCGGTAGCGACAGTGGAAAAAGATTCGGGTGCGTATGATGCCGGATTAAGTGTAAAAGACGAACTGATTGCAATTAATAATAACAGGCTCGATGTTAAAGACAAGGAAATTGATTTCATTGTTCAACATGCCAAAGAGGGGGAAACATTAAACTTCCTGGTGGCACGAGATGGTTTAGTGCGAGAAATCCCTGTTCAAATCAGAAAGAGCAATAAAAAGATATACGAAATCCGTCCGCTCAAAGAACAAACTTTTCTACAGGAATTGCTAGGTAAAATCTGGATGGCCTAACACAGAAGTATTATCATTAAAAAAAAGAATAGCGGGAAATCCCGCTATTCTTTTTTTAAAATTTATATCTTACCGAAAAACCGATCGGATCAAATAATTTGATACTGGATTCGTTTAGAAAATCAAAATATGGTTTTACATCCAATGAGATTTGAAACGGTGCCTGCGGAATATTATATTCAATACCTACGATACCGTCAATACTTAGATTAAGCTGTGAATCAAATGAATGACGCTGACCATCTATAATTTTGTCTTTCTCCTTATAAGAACCGATACTACCACCAAAACCATAATACCAATTAAACCCAGCAGTCAATGGTTTATAGATTTCATATAAGCCCACAACGCGGAAACGGCGAAAATCAGAATTGCTCTGAATACTCATAATTCCTTCCAATGCATGGTCCGAGTTAAGCGTGTGACGATATGTAATTCCCTGAGCAGACCCGAATCGTCCACCAATAGCACCCCTATTGTCCAACTGAGCCATAGCTCTATTGGATAATGCTCCAAACATCAGCATTCCACCGACAGCCAAAAATATTTTTTTCATAAAAATCGTACGCTTTTTTTGCTTTACATTTTTCCAAACATAGATAAATTGCTTTTTATATGCAATATAATTGCAGTGCACATAAAAAACTATTTACTAGAACTTCCCCTACGAAGGACCTTTTCGATAGGGTAAATATCCATTACAGCTATAACGAAACAATGTTTAATTTGTTATGACAATAATCCCAAATTATCCAACTTTATTTCTGTATATTTAGGTCAATACAGCATGTAGTAGTAACCAAATAAACTCAAGTGATATGGGCAGAATTTTTGACTTTATAACCTTATATAAAGAAAAATACGCAAAGGACATCATGGTGGCAGGGCGAGATGGAAATGGCAAGTGGAAGACATATTCTACCAAAGAATACACCGACGCAATTGACACCTTAAGCAGGGCATTACTGCAATTAGGCCTCAAAAAAGGTGATCGGGTAGGAATCATGTCCGGCAACAGACCCGAGTGGAATTTAGTTGATTTTGCCTGCAATCAAATAGGTCTTGCAACTGTTCCCCTCTATCCCACTTTATCCGCACAGGATCTTTCGTTTATTGTAAATGACTCGGATGTCAACGTACTATTTGTCAGCAACAGAGAATTGACGGACCGTATTGAACAAGCCATCAAGGAGCACGGTATACACCCGCAACTGTATACATTTGATGCTATTGAAAATTATACGCAGCTAAAAACATTCATCGAAACAGCAAAAGATGACTCAACCGACCTGGCTCCACTTCGAGAGGCTGTTACAGAAGATGATCTATTGACACTGATCTACACTTCAGGTACAACAGGGCGCCCTAAAGGCGTATACCTGTCCCACAAAAATGTATACAGCAACGTCTTGGCATGCAATCATCTCATCCGATCGGATTTCAAAACAGCACTAAGCTTTCTTCCGCTATGCCATATTTTTGAACGCATGGTGGTATATATGTACTATTCGAAAGGAATCCAGATCTATTTCTCCGAGACCTTAGACAATGTTGTTGCCGATATCAACGATGTCAAACCGGATGTATTCACCACCGTACCCCGTGTCCTAGAGAAAGTATACGATAAGATTATTGAAAAAGGGAAAGCCTTAACTGGATTAAAAAAGAAAATTTTCTTCTGGGCTGTTGATCTTGGCTTGAAATTTCAAGAACCTGAGCATAATGGACCGCTTTACAATCTAAAACTTGCGATCGCTAGAAAACTGATATTTTCGAAATGGCAAGAAGCTCTTGGCGGAAATATTAAGATCATTGTATCCGGTGGTGCAGCTCTTCAAGAGCGTTTAGCGCGTGTATTCTGGGCCGCTGGACTTAAAGTACTTGAGGGGTATGGCCTGACTGAAACATCTCCTGTTATTGCTGTAAACTCTTACTTGCCCAATGGGTTGAAATTTGGGACTGTAGGTAAACCCCTGAAAAACTTAGAAGTTAAAATTGCTTCAGATGGCGAGATTCTTGTCAAGGGCCCTAGTATCACGACAGGCTATTATAAAAATGAAGAAGCTACAAAAGAAGCTTTTGACGATAATGGTTTTTTCAAGACGGGCGATATTGGAGAAATTACGTCCGATGGTTTCCTAAAAATAACCGATCGAAAAAAAGAAATGTTTAAGACGGCAGGTGGGAAATATATCGCGCCACAATCCATTGAAAACAAACTCATGGAGTCTACATTAATCGGACAAGTCATGGTTTTTGGAGAAAACAGAAAATTTCCCGGAGCCTTGATTGTTCCCGCATTTGATGTGCTGTCCAAATGGGCAAACCAAAAAGGTATTACCAGTGGTTCAAACGAAGAAATCATCAAAAATCCGGAAGTAATCCAAAAATATCAAGAAGAAATTAACCGATTATCTACTAACTTTGGACATTGGGAAATTGTCAAGAAATTTATTCTTCTTCCAAAGGAATGGACAATCAATGACGGTCAATTGACGCCAAAATTGAGTCTAAAACGAAAAATTATTTTAAAAGAGAACGAAGCCGCAATCGACAAATTGTATCAGGAACAAAACCAAGAGTAACAATTTGCACGATTATTGGAGCTGATCATCTTATTATGAAGCACGTTACATTACGAGATTTATTTACACTCGCCTACTGGAAAAGCATTTGGCATGTCTTAGTTGATGCCTTTAATGGATTCAATGATGACAAATGTATGAAGAAGAGTGCTTCATTGGCTTATTATACCGTCTTCTCCATCGGCCCACTTCTTATGATTGTTATCTGGTGTATCGGATTTTTCTATGGAGAACATCTTCAAAGTGGATCTTCGGCGCAAGATCAGGTGCTGGAGGAAGTCATGGTTCTTTTTGGTCAGGATGTGACCACACAGATCCAGTCCTATCTTCAGAAAATAACTTTCGAGAATAAATCTAATATGGGGATCACGATTGGTATCGTTACATTGATTCTGTCCTCCACGACCTTATTCGTTGATATACAGGATTCAATAAACAATATCTGGAAAGTAAAACCGAAACCAAAAAAAGGATGGTTAAAATTAATCATCAACAGGTTGATTTCTTTTTCCATCGTGATCGCCCTTGGCTTTTTGCTAATTGCCTCACTCATGATCAACGGAGTTATCGTTGCCGTGACCAATTTAGTCATGACTTATTTTCCTTTTATTCCGATTGCACTCATTTCATGGGTCAATACGGGTATCACATTTTCGGTCATTGTCATTTTATTTGGCTTTATCTTTTCCTTCCTTCCGGATGCTAAAGTAAAATTCAGAGACATGCTTGGTGGAGCCATTTTTACAGGCTTACTTTTTATGTTAGGCAGGTACGGTATTTCAATCTATCTGAACCTTTCCTCCACAGCCAGCTTTTACGGAGCCGCAGGATCTATCATTGTCATGTTATTATGGATCTACTATTCGGCTGCGATATTGTACTTTGGCGCGGAATTCACCAAATTTTATGCCATTAAATTTGGCGCAGGCATTATTCCGTCTACATTTGCAGTAGCGGTTGAACAAACGGAAAAAGTTAAAAAAACAGGCAGCGACGCCGAAGCACATGTTGGAGATACTATTCAGGTCTTAAAATAAGTCGTCTATTTTTTCTCTTTTTTGCCACTAATGGAACCATCGATGCCAATGACATTGATGACTTTATCCCCAATTTGTGTAATATCGGATTTTAATCCCACCATAACGGTAAAAATATTCACAGGAGTATCCTGTATCTTCCTAAAATTATGGAGATAACCAAGCTCAAGACCTAAAAAGAAACCGTTAAATTTATAATCTGCCCCAGCACCTATTTTGCTGGAGAAATTCAGGTGATTTTTATTTTCCATCTTAATAAGCTTTTGGTCCGCGAGTACATTTGCCCTTGGCTCACTCGTCAATCCTACACCAGGGCCTACAAAACCATAGATATTCAATAATCGCATCTGCTTCCTAATGCCCCCCGAAAATGAAAGGGTATAGAAATTGGTATTTGCATCTTCGATACGATACTCAAAATTAGGATCGACCAATCGCTGCTTATACTTGAATGAAAGTGTATAAAGTGTGGGGGATACAAAAAACATTGGATTTTTCAGGGAGATATCCAAACCAATACTACCAGAAAACTTTGGCGAAAGTATATCTTTGGTTTTTCCGATCGGGAAGCCCATCCCAGTTGTTCCCCAATAGTAAACTTTTCGATAATGTATCGTATCAACACCGCCCTGAGCCCGCGCGAAAGTCCAACACAAAGAAAAAAGAAGAAAAGTAAAAAAGAAATGTTTCATTTAAATGCGTTCAATATTGAATAACAACAATATTAAACGCATTTTGTTCAAAAAAACCGTCAGGCTACAGGTAACTTTTTGATTGTGGTCCTTGATTGAATAGCAAATCGATAATGCTTAAATCGGGATAAAATCCATTTTTATCAGAAAAAACCTGATAATATTCTTTTGGATCACGCAATACACTTTCTTTTTTAGGATGGATCAGGTTACGGAAATCGATCATTTCCGAAGGCGCAGCCACATACTCTTCTGTAAACCCTACTGTCCGTTTAAGTTTGATCGATTTTAGAATGAGTTCTAATTGAGCAACATTAAAATCTACCAAATACGCAAACTTTTCCTCATAGAATCGCATAAAATCATCTTCATAATATTCAAAATATGCAGAGCTACGGTAAGCTGTCTGGATACTTAACCAGTGTAAACGCTGCCAGTCAAACTCATAACTTATCCGAATATCTTTCATAGGAACACGTTCTTTATTGCCATGTTGAATCGGTACGATCAAATCCTGCACACCATTTGCTGAAGCAATGCGGGTCCGCGTACGATAACTCTGCTTTTGAAAATGCTCATATTTCTCGATGATCAACGGAAGATTATGCTCTTGTATCGTATGAAAATAGGATATTGGTGGAAGATAACATGCCGGAAGTAATAACTGCGATTCCATAAAAACTGATGATTTTTGTTATAAGTGACGCAAAAATAACTTAAATTAAGGATATTTGTAAAGAACACTGGGAATTTTAGCTATAGCATGAAACAAAAAGCGTTAAACGCATTAATCTATATCATCTCTCTTCTCCCCTATTGGTTTCTATATTTGATCTCCGATGGGCTTTATTACATACTCTACTATATTATTGGATATAGGAAGAATATTGTATTTCAGAACTTAAAGAATGCTTTTCCAGAAAAAACGGATAAAGAACGTCTGGTGATTGCCAAAAAGTTTTATCGTTTTTTCCCGGATCTTCTTGTCGAATCGATCAAATTGAAAACGATTACGGCTGAGGAAGTCAAGAAAAAGATGACTTTGGATAATGTAGAAGAATTGACAAAACACCTCGAAGCGGGCAAAAACGTAATCGGGGTGACCTCACATTATGCCAATTGGGAGCTTGGTATTCACCGTTTGAGCTTAATCACAAACTTCCCTACGCTGATTGTATACAAACCACTCAACAACAAAGACATTGACACAGTATACAATGATATGCGAGGTCGGTTTGGCGCCGAAATGGTACCAATGAAACAAATACTCCGTCATATTGTAAAGTTGAAGGGCCAGCCCAATATCAGTATACTCGTTGCCGATCAAACACCGCTGTATTCGGATTCCGATTATTTTATTAATTGGCTAAATCAGGAAACATTGGTCTATACAGGAGCCGAAAGACTTTCTAGAATAAGTAAAGCACCTGTGGTCTATTGCTATATCGGAAGAAAGCCCAAAAGAGGGCAATATTTCTGTAAATTCGTTACTTTAATCGAAGATCCAAGTGGCTTTGGAGAACATGAAATTACCGATATACACAATCAATTTGCTGAACAGCTTATTCGTGAAAACCCAGAATATTGGTTATGGTCACATAATCGCTGGAAAAGAAAACGTAGAAAATGAGTGAATTACCAAAAGTAGCTGTCGTTATCCTCAATTGGAATGGCCGATTTTTTCTGGAAAAATTTTTACCATCCGTATATAACAGTTCGTATCCGAATGTCGAATTTGTCATTGGAGACAATGCCTCCGATGATGATTCAATTTCATTTGTGAAACAGTACTATCCGACGATTACTATCCTTGAAAATGATAAAAACTATGGCTTTGCAGGAGGTTATAACAAAATACTGCAGCGTGTAAATGCTGATTACTATGTACTCCTCAATTCGGATGTCGAAGTGAGCCAAAACTGGATTGAACCAGTGATTGAGTACTTGGAAAGAAACCCTTCCCTAGCAGCAGCACAGCCCAAAATACGCTCATTTCATAACAAGCAGAAGTTCGAACACGCCGGAGCGGCCGGTGGCTACCTTGATTACTTTGGCTTTCCTTTCTGTAAAGGTAGAATCCTACATGAAGTAGAAGATGATGCTGGACAGTACGATAATGAATCCGAAATCTTTTGGGCATCTGGAGCGGCACTTTTTATTCGCTCAGAAGCCTGGAAAGAGGCAGATGGACTTGACGAAGATTTCTTTGCTCATATGGAGGAAATCGATCTGTGCTGGCGATTAAAGAAAATGGGCTATGGCATAGGCTATTGTCCTAAATCTATTGTTTATCATGTTGGTGGGGGCACCCTCAATGCAAGTAATCCCAAAAAGACCTATCTCAATTTTAGAAATAATATGGTCATGCTGCAGAAAAACCTGCCGCTGGGCAAAGCAATATGGATTATTTTCATCAGGCTTTGGTTTGACTTTGCAGCCCTTGCTAAGTTTCTGATCGACAGGAAACCCAAGGATGCCTGGGCAATCAGTCGCGCACATCAGTATTTCTTCTTGAATATTTTCAAAAATGCTAAAAAACGAAAAAAATACAAGGTGAAAGAAAATACAAAAGGGCAGTACACAAAATCGATTATCATTGATTTTTACACAAATAACAAACATAAATTTTCTCAGCTAAATCCAGAGGATTTCAAATAGCGTATTATTTCCCTGTAACATAAAATGCAGAAAAACGCATTTTAAAAATAAAGCAGTCATTACGACAAGATTCTTTATTTATTTTATTTAAACGTACTTTTTATTTGTAATTTTGCAAAATGTTGGTGATGGATATTGAAAAAAAGATAAAAGACTTAACGGCAGAGCTCAACCATTATAACTATCAATACTATGTATTGGCGAACAGTGTTATTTCGGACTACGACTTCGACCTTAAATTAAAGGAACTCGAAGCGCTGGAAGCTCAATATCCCAACTTTGCCGACCCCAACTCCCCTACACAGCGTGTTGGTGGAGACATTACCTCCCGATTTCAAACGGAAAAACACCGCTGGCCAATGCTTTCATTGGGCAACACATACAATCAGGAGGAATTACTTGACTTCGACCAGCGAATCCGCAAAATTATCGGCGATCAGTTCGAATATGTTTGTGAATTAAAATTTGACGGTTTATCCATCAGCTTGACTTATGAAAATGGCCTGCTAAGTAAAGCCGTTACGCGCGGTGATGGTACACAAGGCGATGTTGTCACAAACAATGTTAAAACCATTCGTTCTATACCGATCAAACTCAAAGAAGGAGATTATCCAGATCAATTCGAAATACGAGGTGAAATATTTATGCACAAATCAGCGTTTCTCCGCCTGAATAAGGAAAGAGCCGATAATGAGGAGCAAACCTATGCCAACCCAAGAAATTTCGCTTCTGGAACCATTAAACTCCAAGATTCTGCTGAAGTTGCAAAACGCCCATTGGACTGTTTCCTTTACTTTTTGTACTGCGACAACAGAACAAATCTATTTCACGACCATTGGAATAGCTTAAACCATGTCAAAGACTGGGGGTTTCACGTCAGCGAGCATAGCAGAAAGTGCAGCACGTTAACCGATGTTTTTGCATTTATTGACTACTGGGATGTCGAACGTCATAACCTAGGTTATGAAATTGATGGAATTGTTATTAAAGTAAATGATTACGCACAGCAGGAGGAACTTGGCTTTACTGCCAAAAATCCGCGTTGGGCAATATCCTATAAATTCAAAGCAGAGCGTGTAGAAACCAAACTGAACTCGATTAGTTATCAAGTTGGACGTACCGGCGCTGTTACACCTGTTGCCAATCTTCAACCTGTACAACTGGCAGGCACAACGGTAAAACGCGCTTCCTTACACAATGCAAATGAAATCGCACGTCTCGACCTCCACGAAGATGACACTGTCTTTGTGGAAAAAGGGGGCGAAATTATACCTAAAATAATTGGGGTAAACCTCGAGAAAAGATTAGCAGGATCAACAAGTTTTGTCTACCCTACATCTTGTCCGGAATGCGACACAGCACTTATACGTCAAGAAGGGGAAGCGGTACACTACTGCCCTAATGAAACTGGATGCCCTCCACAAATTGTTGGCAAAATGCAGCATTTTATCGGACGAAAAATGATGGACATCGAAGGAATGGGAGACGAGACCGTAGATACTTTCTTCAAGAAAGGTTTGTTGCACAATATCGTTGACATCTATGGACTCAAAGACCATCAAGATGACCTACAACAACTCGAACGCTTCGGTCAAAAATCAATCGATAACATGCTCAACGGCATCGAAAAATCCAAAGAAAAACCTTTTGAAAAAGTTCTATTTTCGCTTGGAATACGTCATGTCGGCGAGACGATTGCAAAAAAATTAGCCCAGCATTTCAAAAATATTGATGCACTAGCACAAGCCTCGACAGAGGAAATCGAAGGAGTACAAGATATTGGACGCCGTATTGCGGAGAGTGTCAAAGAATACCTAGACAATCCAATTCATCAACAACAGATTGTCGCACTGAGAAATTATGGCTTAAATTTCGAAATTGAAGAAAAGGAGATCATCCTTGCGAGCAATGCACTTGAAGGGAAAACCTTCCTGATTTCCGGTGTATTTGCAGATCATTCACGTGAAGAGTTAGCAGCAGTAATTGAAAGCAATGGCGGAAAGATGTTATCTTCCATTTCTGCCAAATTAAGCTATCTCGTAGCGGGAGATAAAATGGGACCGTCCAAACTAGCGAAGGCAGAAAAATTGGGTATCCCGATGATTAATGATAAAGAACTCTTTGAACTCATTAATCCCAAGTAAGTTTTTTTAATTAAATTTATATAAATACAAAAACAAGATGAACGAGCTTCACGGCGCAGGGGTAGCATTAGTCACTCCTTTTAACTCAGATGAATCTGTTGATTTCGAAGCATTAGGTCAGCTAATTGACTTGCAAATCAACGAAGGTATGGATTATTTGGTTTCTTTAGGTACAACTGGAGAAGTTGCCACTTTAACCAATGATGAACGAAAGCGTATCTGGGATTTTACTGTCAAGCGCGTGAACGGTAGACTTCCTTTGGTTGCTGGAATTGGCGGTAATAATACGGCCGAAATTGTGGAACAAATTAAGGACTTTGATCCAACAGGCTTCTGTGCAATTTTATCCGTATCTCCTTATTACAACAAACCAACACAAGAAGGCATTTACCAGCATTACAAAGCTGTTTCAAACGCCTCTCCACTTCCGGTTATTTTATACAATGTACCTGGGCGTACGGGCAGCAATATAACAGCACAGACAACATTACGACTGGCCAATGATTTTTCAAATATCGTAGCCATCAAAGAGGCTTCTGGAAATTTTGCACAATTCAGCGAAATTCTACGTGATAAACCCACAGGATTTCTCTTGATCTCCGGAGATGATCCGGTTACCTTGCCGATGATGTCTCTTGGAGCAGCTGGTATCATCTCAGTGATCGGAAACGCGTTACCGAAAAAGGTCGCCACATTAGCTAAGTTATGCGCTGAAGGCAATTATGCGGAAGCTAGATCGATCCATAATGAACTCCTTGACATTACAGACCTGTGTTTTATTGAAGGAAACCCTGCTGGTGTAAAATATATTCTACAGGAATTGGGGATCGGAAAAGATCAATTACGACTTCCTTTAGTCCCTGTTAGCGAGAAAATACAGGCAGCTATCAAAGAAGAATTAAAGAAATTGAACTAAAATATACCCTAGTTCGGTTGAGAAAAGTTTAGATCCCTCCAAAGGATCTAAACTTTTTTATTTCAAAGCTTTGCAACATAACAATATAATAACTACCTTTGCACTTCCACAAAAGTGGAATTTTAAATAACAAAATTAATTAACACAATGCAACAGTACGAATCTGTAATCGTTCTTACCCCGTTGCTTTCTGATGATGCTGCGAAAGAAGTAATCGCAAAATTCAAAAACATCTTAACAGAAGGCGGAGCCGAGATTGTCGCTGAAGACAATTGGGGTTTGAAAAAATTAGCGTATCCAATCCAGAAAAAAACTACTGGATTTTATCACTTAACTGAATTCAAGGCTCCAGGTGAATTAATCAATAAATTAGAGGTTGAATACAAACGTGATGAGCGCATTATGCGTTTCTTGACTGTAAGCTTAGACAAACATGCTAAAGCATACAACGAGAAAAAACGTAGCGGTGCATTCAACAAAAAAGCTGAAACTAAAACTGAGGAGGGTGCAAACTAATGGCTAACGAAAATATCCAATACGTAACTGCTCCTAAAGTAGAGGACAACCGTAAAAAATACTGTCGTTTCAAAAAGAATGGTATCAAATATATCGATTATAAAGATGCTAACTTCTTGATGAAATTTGTAAATGATCAAGGTAAAATCTTACCTCGTCGTTTAACTGGTACATCTTTGAAATTTCAACGTAAAGTAGCTCAAGCTGTTAAACGTGCTCGTCACATCGGCTTATTACCTTACTTAGCTGATGCAATTAAATAAGGAGGACGATAGAAAATGGAAGTAATTTTAAAACAAGATATCAAAGGCTTAGGTGAGCAAAACGATATCGTTAATGTAAAGCCAGGTTTCGGTCGTAACTACTTAATCCCGCAAGGATTTGCTATCCAAGCGACTGAATCTGCAAAGAAAGTTTTAGCTGAGAACATCAAACAAGCTCAGTTCAAACAAGAAAAAATCAAAAAAGACGCTACTGAATTAGCTGGTAAATTGGAAGCTATCAAACTTTCAATCGGTGCTAAAGCAGGTGAATCTGGTAAAATCTTTGGTAAAGTAAACAGCATTCAAATTGCTGATGCGTTGAAAGCAAAAGGTTTTGATGTAGATCGTCGTCGTATCACTTTCGAAGTAGAACCTAAAGAACTAGGTGAATACATCGCAAACTTAAACTTACACAAAGAAGTGAAAGTTCAAGTTCCTTTCGAAGTAATTGCTGAATAATTCAGTTTATTTAGTCAATAATAAAAAGCGGCTATCCTTTCGGATAGCCGCTTTTGTTTTTACCCATACTTTAGCCAAAAAAAACTCGCGTTACGGAGAGCAACGCGAGGCATAATCTAGGGTATTTGAAAGGGAAAATCTTTGTCAATTTCTATTTTTTTTCAAAAAAAACAACTCCTAAATCACCGAGTCAAAAAAAACAATATCAAAACCAAAAAATCGAAACAAATTCTTTTCGAAAACCAATTTCAA